>NZ_JBVIFC010000007.1:0-314944 GCF_055571535.1 Streptomyces sp. NPDC030893
GCGTTGACTTTTGGCACGCTGTTGAGTTCTCAAGGAACGGACGCTTCCTTCGTACTCACCCTCTCGGGCTTTCCTCCGGGCGCTTCCCTTCGGTGTTTCCGACTCTATCAGATCTTTTCGATCCGATTTCCTCGGTGCTTTCCAGGTTCACGCTTCCGCGTTTCCCTTTCCGGCGGATCCGACTTTATCAGAGATTCTGAGCCGGTTTTCCCACCCGCTTCCGGGACTGGTCCCGGCGCACGAAGCGTCCGGGTGCCCGATCGGGGGGAGCTGTAAACGTACTGGAGCGGGGCGCCCCGATGCAAATCGTGGCGCCCCGCTCCCTGTTCGTCCCTCGTCGGCTCCCCGACGGGTCGTCAGACCTCGACCACCACGGGCAGGATCATCGGCCGGCGCCGGTAGGTGTCGGAGACCCACTTGCCCAGCGTGCGGCGGACCAGCTGCTGCATCTGGTGCGGTTCGACGACACCGTCCTGGGCCGAGCGCTCCAGCACCTCCGTGATCTTCGGAATCACCTCACCGAAGGCGGAGTCCTCGATGCCGGAGCCGCGGGCCTGCACATGCGGGCCGCCCGTGATCTTGCCGGTGGAGGAGTCCATGACGACGAAGACCGAGATGATGCCCTCGTCGCCGAGGATCTTGCGGTCCTTGAGTGCCGGCTCGCCGACGTCTCCGACGGAGAGGCCGTCGACGTAGACGTAGCCCGCCTGGACCTTGCCCGAGATCTTGGCCTTGCCCTCCACGAGGTCGACGACCACGCCGTCCTCGGCGATGACGATGCGGTCGTGCGGGACGCCGGTGAGGGCGCCCAGCTCGGCGTTGGCGCGCAGGTGGCGCCATTCGCCGTGCACCGGCATCAGGTTCTTCGGGCGGCAGATGTTGTAGAAGTACAGCAGCTCACCGGCCGAGGCGTGGCCCGAGACGTGCACCTTGGCGTTGCCCTTGTGCACGACGTTGGCGCCCCAGCGGGTCAGGCCGTTGATCACGCGGTAGACCGCGTTCTCGTTGCCGGGGATGAGCGACGACGCCAGGATCACGGTGTCGCCGTCGACGATGCGGATCTGGTGGTCGCGGTTGGCCATCCGGGACAGGGCGGCCATCGGTTCGCCCTGGGAGCCCGTGCAGACCAGCACGACCTCGCTGTCCGGCAGGTCGTCCAGGGTCTTCACGTCCACGACCAGGCCTGCCGGGACCCTCAGGTACCCGAGGTCACGGGCGATGCCCATGTTGCGGACCATGGAACGGCCGACGAAGGCGACCCGGCGGCCGTACTCGTGCGCCGCGTCCAGGATCTGCTGGATGCGGTGGACGTGGCTGGCGAAGCTGGCCACGATGATCCGCTTGCGGGCTCCGGCGAAGACCTGACGCAGGACGTTCGAGATGTCACGCTCGGGCGGGACGAAGCCCGGGACCTCGGCGTTCGTGGAATCGGACAGCAGAAGGTCGATGCCTTCCTCACTGAGCCGGGCGAACGCATGCAGATCCGTGAGGCGGTTGTCCAGCGGGAGCTGGTCCATCTTGAAGTCGCCGGTGTGCACCGCCATGCCGGCGGGGGTGCGGATGGCCACGGCGAGGGCGTCGGGGATGGAGTGGTTGACCGCGACGAACTCGCAGTCGAAGGGGCCGATGCGCTCGCGCTGTCCCTCCGCCACCTGAAGGGTGTAGGGGCGGATGCGGTGCTCCTGGAGCTTCGCCTCGATGAGGGCGAGCGTGAGCTTGGAGCCGATCAGCGGGATGTCCGGCTTCTCGCGCAGGAGGAAGGGGACGCCGCCGATGTGGTCCTCGTGGCCGTGGGTGAGGACGATGCCCTCGATGTCGTCGAGACGGTCCCGGATGGACGAGAAGTCCGGCAGGATCAGGTCGATTCCGGGCTGCTCCTCCTCGGGGAAGAGGACTCCGCAGTCGACGATGAGCAGGCGGCCCCCGTACTCGAAGACCGTCATGTTGCGGCCGATCTCGCCGAGGCCGCCGAGCGGGGTGACGCGCAGGCCGCCCTTGGGGAGCGGCGGCGGCGGGCCGAGTTCAGGATGCGGATGACTCAAAAGACTCTCCTCAAACACGCGCGCCACGTACCGGTGGCACGTGGCGCGCGTGACGTTCGTGCAGAAGCAGTTGTCGTTGTGGGGTGCGGGCACCGGTGTCCCGCCTGTTCAGTTGTGAAGTACGTCTGCGCGGGCCGTCGCGCGAAGTCTGGTTACTGGAGTTGTACCCCGCCGGCGGCAAGATCGATCTTGAGCTGCTCGATCTCTTCCGGCGTGCACTCGGCCATGGGGGCGCGCAGGGGCCCGGCGGGCAGGCCCTTGAGGGTGAGCGCCGCCTTGGTGGTCATCACGCCCTGGGTGCGGAACACGCCCGTGTAGACGGGGAGCAGCTTCTGGTGGATCTCGGTGGCCTTCTGCACGTCTCCCGAGGTGTAGGCCTCGACGAGGGTGCGCAGCTCGGGGGTGACGAGGTGGCCGACGACCGATACGAAGCCGACCGCTCCGATGGAGAGCAGGGGCAGGTTGAGCATGTCGTCGCCGGAGTACCAGGCGAGGCCGGAGCGGGCGATGGCCCAGCCGGCGCGGCCGAGGTCGCCCTTGGCGTCCTTGTTGGCGACGATCCGCGGGTGCTCGGCGAGCCGGACGATCGTCTCCGTGCTGATCGGGACGCCGCTGCGGCCGGGGATGTCGTAGAGCATGACCGGCAGCTCGGCGGCGTCGGCGACGGCCGTGAAGTGCCGGTAGAGGCCCTCCTGCGGGGGCTTGTTGTAGTACGGCGTGACGACCAGGAGGCCGTGTGCGCCGGCGCGTTCCGCGGCGCGCGCCAGTTCGGTGCTGTGGTGGGTGTCGTTGGTGCCGACTCCGGCCACGACGTGGGCCCGGTCCCCGACGGCCTCCACGACCGCCCGTACGAGATCCGATTTCTCCGCGTCGCTGGTGGTGGGGGACTCGCCGGTGGTGCCGTTGATGATCAGGCCGTCGTTGCCTGCGTCCACCAGGTGGGCGGCGAGCCGCTGTGCGCCGTCGAGGTCGAGTGCGCCGTCCGCCGTGAAGGGCGTGACCATGGCGGTGAGGACCCGCCCGAAGGGGGTCTGCGGAGTCGAGGTCGGAGCCATGGGTTACACGCTACTCGTTGCTCAGGCCGGGGTCTTCCCTCGGGGGAGGCGACAGGGTGGGGCGAAGGGGGAGCCCGGCACTGCCTGCTCGGGGGTTCAGGCAGTGCCGGGCCCGTTCGATCAGGCTAGATGAACTTCACGAAATGTCGCAATACGGACACTTCGCGCGGCTGATCCGTACATGTGTGCTCGCTTGTGGGAGCGGGTCCCGTTACGGGGCGACGCGTCCGTTGGCGTTGAACGCGGCGTACGTGAGCGGCATGAGCCGGGCCCACTCGGCCTCCATCTTCTCGCCGACCATCTCGATCTCCCGCTGCGGGAAGGACGGGACCTTCGCCTGCTCGTGCTGGGTGCGCAGACCGAGGAAGTGCATCAGCGAGCGGGCGTTGCAGGTGGCGTACATCGAGGAGTACAGGCCGACGGGGAGCGCCGCGCGGGCGACCTCGCGGGCGACGCCCTCGGCCAGCAGCTTCTGGTAGGCCTCGTACGCCTGGTGGTACGTGTCGCTCAGCACCGTCCCGACGGCCGAGTGCTGCGCCGGGGTGCCCTCGACGAAGACGTACTTGCCCGGGCGGCCTTCCTGCACGAGCTTGCGCGAGGCGTCGGGGACGTAGAAGACGGGCTGCAGCTCCCGGTACCGGCCGGACTCCTCGTTGTAGGACCAGCCGACCCGGTGCCGCATGAACTCCCGGAACACGAAGATCGGCGCGCTGACCAGGAAGGTCATCGAGTTGTGCTCGAACGGGCTGCCGTGCCGGTCCCGCATCAGGTAGTTGATCAGTCCCCTGGAGCGCTCCGGGTCCTTCTGCAGTTCACCGATGGACTGCTCCCCCAGCGTCGAGACGCGGGCGGCGAACAGGACGTCGGAGTCGGAGGCGCTGGACTTCACCAGCTCGACGGTGACGTCGCTCCGCAAGGTGACGTCGGTGCGCGGTGACGGCTTGGGATCGTCGGCGGAGGTCAAGGGGGTCCTTCCCATCGCGGCTGCTGTGCGGCGCCCACTCTACGGGGCTCCCGAAGCCGTGGGGGAAGTGCCCTGCCGTGACGGAATGGGCGGGTGCGGGCACCTTTCGGGGCATCCGTTCGTCTGTGTTGGTGACAGTGACTCGTTCGATCCCGAAGTTCGATCCCGAAGTTCGATCCGGAAGTTCGACCCCGAAGGGAGACGCACCCCGATGTTCGGTCGGCGCGAACCCGTACCGTTCGCCTTCGTCGCCGAGGCGGACAGGTTCCGCAGCAATGTCACCCCGCCGCCCCGTGAGCGGGCCACCGCCGGTCAGATGGCCGGGCGCTGGCTGCTCGGGCTCACCCTGGTCGCCGGGCTGGTGGGTTCCCTGCTCATAGGGATGCCTTCGATGTCCACCGCCCCCTCCGGCGCGGACACACAGCGGTCGCAGGCCACCGACGGGCGCTGAGCCGCCCCGGCCGGCCCCGCACCGGCGCCGTCCGGACCCCCGAGGGTGGTGACGGGTGACACAGATAGGTAGCCTCACCGGGCACTGCCCACGCATGGATCGAGTGAGGACCAGCCGTGCCCCTGCCCTTCCTGACGGCCGACCGCGCCTTCGACACGGCGGACGACATCGCCCTGCCGCACGACGACCGGGACCGCTGGCGGCGCCCCTACCGTCCCGGTCCCTGGCGGGTGGGGGCGGCGGCGCTCCTGCTGCTGCTCGCCTCGTTCGTGCTGTTCGCCGCGGTGATCATCGCGGCGACGGCGACACCGGCGTCCGCCGGGACGGTGTTCGCGATCGCGCTGGCCGGTGTCGCCTGCGCGCTGCGCCTGCTGCGCATGGGCGTGTGGGTCAGTGCCCGGGGGCTGCGCCACGTGGCGTTCGTCAGCACGCGTACGACGGCCTGGGACCAGGTCGTCTCCGTGCGCACGGTGCAGCAGCCGGTGCGCTGGCTGGGGCTGCCGCGGACGGTGCAGGGGCAGGCGCTGGTCCTCGCCCGGGGGCGTTCCGGGGAGTCGCTGCCGCCGCTGCTGACCACGCACAACGCGGACTTCCTGGGGCGCGACCAGCTCGCCTTCGACCGGGCGGCCGACACCGTGGAGGCATGGGCCTCCGAGTACGGGCGCGACTGAGCCTCCCGTCCCCCCGCGCGCTCAGGACGAGGTCTTGTGCAGCGTGATCGCCCGCTGCATCGCCTTGCGGGCGCGCGGGGTGTCACGGGCGTCGTGGTAGGCGACGGCGAGACGGAACCAGCTGCGCCAGTCGTCGGGGGCGTCCTCGGTCTCGGCCTTGCGCCGGGCGAAGACCTCGTCGGCCGAGTCCCGGTCGATGCGGCCGCTGGGCAGGCGCTTCAGCTCGTCGACGGGCAGGGCGCCCTCGGCGTCGAGCAGGGCGGCGAGCCGGTTGGCGTTGCGGACGAACTCGGTGTTCTTCCACAGGAACCAGACACCGATGACGGGCAGGATCAGCACCGCGACACCGAACGTGACGGTGAGCGGTGTACCGGCCTCGATGAGCAGCACACCACGGCTGCCGACCAGGACGAAGTAGACGACCAGGACGGCGGCCGTGACGGCGTAGGAGATCTTCGCGCGCATGGGGTCCGCTCGGCTCAGTTCAGGTCGAGGAAGTGTTCCAGGCCGAAGGTGAGGCCCGGAGTGGTCACCACGCGGCGGACGCCGAGCAGGATGCCCGGCATGAAGCTGCTGTGGTGCAGGGAGTCGTGGCGGACGGTGAGGGTCTCGCCCTCGCCGCCGAGCAGGACCTCCTGGTGGGCGAGGAGCCCGCGCAGCCGGATCGCGTGCACCGGGACACCGTCGACGTCGGCGCCACGGGCGCCGTCGAGCGCTGTGGCCGTGGCGTCCGGGGCGGGCGCGCTGCCGGCCCGGCGGCGGGCCTCGGCGACGAGCTGGGCGGTGCGTGTGGCGGTGCCGGAGGGGGCGTCGACCTTGTTCGGGTGGTGCAGCTCGACGACCTCGACCGATTCGAAGTACGGGGCGGCGATCTGTGCGAACTTCATGGTCAGGACGGCGCCGATCGAGAAGTTCGGCGCGATGAGCACGCCGGTCCCCGGGGACTGGTCCAGCCGGCCCCCGAGCTGCGCGAGGCGGTCGTCGGTCCAGCCGGTGGTGCCGACGACGGCGTGGATGCCGTGGCGTACGCAGAAGTCGAGGTTGCCCATGACCGAGGCGGGGGTGGTCAGCTCCACGGCGACCTGGGCACCCTGTTCCGCGAGGGTCTCGAGCTTGTCGCCCCGGCCGAGGGCGGCCACCAGTTCCATGTCGTCGGCGGCCTCGACGGCCCGTACCGCCTCGGAACCGATCCGGCCCCTGGCGCCGAGAACCGCCACGCGCAGCTTGCTCATGTTCTTTGCTTCCTTACCGGGATGGGTCAGGCGACGGCGTCGTGCAGGCGGGACGCCTGCTTGTCCTTGAGGGGGCCGATGACCGACAGGGACGGCCGCCGTCCCAGGACGTCGCGGGCGACCGCGCGGACGTCGTCCGGGGTGACCGAGGCTATCCGGGCCAGCATGTCGTCGACCGACATCTGCTCGCCCCAGCACAGTTCGCTCTTGCCGATACGGTTCATCAGCGCCCCGGTGTCCTCGAGGCCGAGGACGGTGGAGCCCTTCAGCTGGCCGATGGCGCGCTCGATCTCGTCGTCGGGCAGTCCGTGCTCGGCGACCTGGTCGAGTTCGTCGCGGCAGATCTTCAGCACGTCGTGCACCTGGGAGGGCCTGCACCCGGCGTACACGCCGAACAGGCCGCAGTCGGCGAAGCCGGAGGTGTACGAGTACACGCTGTAGGCCAGGCCGCGCTTCTCCCTGACCTCCTGGAACAGGCGGGAGGACATGCCGCCGCCGAGGGCGGTGTTCAGCACGCCGAGGGCCCAGCGCCGCTCGTCGGTGCGGGCCAGGCCCGGCATGCCGAGGACGATGTGCGCCTGCTCGGTCTTCCGGCCGATGAGCTCGACGCGGCCGGCGGTGCGCAGCGTCCGCAGGCCGCCGCGCGGGGCGATCGGCTCGGCGGCCGGGTTCTTGAGCGCGCCGGCCTTCTCGAAGGCGGCGCGGACCTGGCGTACGACCTTGTTGTGGTCGACGTTTCCGGCGCAGGCGACGACGAGGTGGGTCGGGTCGTAGTGCTTCCTGTAGAAGCGGCGGATGCGGTCGGCGGTGAGGGCGTTGACCGTGTCGACCGTGCCGAGGACCGGGCGGCCGAGGGGGGTGTCGCCGAACATGGTGTGCGCGAACAGGTCGTGCACACAGTCGCCCGGGTCGTCCTCGGTCATGGCGATCTCTTCGAGGATGGCGCCGCGCTCGACGTCGACGTCCTCCTCGCGGATCACGGAGCCGGTGAGCATGTCGCACACCACGTCGATGGCGAGCGGCAGGTCGGTGTCGAGTACACGCGCGTAGTAGCACGTGTACTCCTTGGCCGTGAACGCGTTCATCTCGCCGCCGACGGCGTCGAGGGCCGCGGAGATGTCCAGGGCGGACCGGCGCGAGGTGCCCTTGAAGAGCAGGTGCTCCAGGTAGTGGGTCGCGCCGTTCAGGGCGGGGGTCTCGTCGCGGGAGCCGACGTGCGCCCAGATGCCGAAGGTCGCCGAGCGGACCGAGGGCAGTGTCTCGGTGACGATGCGCAGGCCCCCGGGGAGGGTGGTCCTGCGGACCGTGCCGATGCCGTTCTCGCCCTTGATCAGGGTTTGGGTACGGGCGACGGCCCGCGCCTCCGAGGAGGTGCGGGCCGTCGCCTTGGCGCTACGGGACGTCACTTGTCGGCGTCGTCCTTCTTGTCGTTGTCGGAGGCGCCCTCTTCGCCCTCGATCACGGGGATCAGGGAGAGCTTGCCGCGGGAGTCGATCTCGGCGATCTCGACCTGGACCTTCTGGCCCACGCCGAGGACGTCCTCGACGTTCTCCACGCGCTTGCCGCCGGCCAGCTTGCGGATCTGCGAGATGTGCAGCAGACCGTCCTTGCCGGGCAGCAGGGAGACGAACGCGCCGAACGTGGTCGTCTTGACGACCGTGCCCAGGTAGCGCTCGCCGACCTCGGGCATCGTCGGGTTGGCGATGCCGTTGATCGTGGTGCGGGCGGCCTCGGCGGAGGGGCCGTCGGCGGCACCGATGTAGATGGTGCCGTCGTCCTCGATCGTGATCTCGGCGCCGGTGTCCTCCTGGATCTGGTTGATCATCTTGCCCTTGGGGCCGATGACCTCGCCGATCTTGTCGACCGGGATCTTCACCGTGATGATCCGCGGCGCGTTCGGGGACATCTCGTCCGGCGTGTCGATCGCTTCCATCATCACGTCGAGGATGTGGAGGCGGGCGTCACGGGCCTGCTTGAGGGCGGCGGCCAGGACGGAGGCGGGAATGCCGTCCAGCTTGGTGTCGAGCTGGAGGGCGGTCACGAACTCCTTGGTGCCGGCGACCTTGAAGTCCATGTCGCCGAAGGCGTCCTCCGCACCGAGGATGTCGGTGAGGGTGACGTAGTGCGTCTCGCCCTCGATCTCCTGGGAGATCAGACCCATGGCGATACCGGCGACCGGGGCCTTCAGCGGCACACCGGCGTTCAGCAGCGACATGGTGGAGGCGCACACGGAGCCCATGGACGTCGAGCCGTTGGAGCCGAGGGCCTCGGACACCTGACGGATCGCGTAGGGGAACTCCTCGCGCGTCGGCAGGACCGGGACCAGGGCGCGCTCGGCGAGGGCGCCGTGGCCGATCTCGCGGCGCTTCGGGGAGCCGACGCGGCCGGTCTCACCGGTGGAGTAGGGCGGGAAGTTGTAGTTGTGCATGTAGCGCTTGCGGGTCACCGGGGAGAGGGTGTCCAGCTGCTGCTCCATGCGGAGCATGTTGAGGGTGGTGACGCCCAGGATCTGGGTCTCGCCACGCTCGAACAGCGCCGAGCCGTGCACCCGCGGGATCGCCTCGACCTCGGCGGCCAGGGTGCGGATGTCGGTGACACCGCGGCCGTCGATGCGCTTCTTCTCCTTGATGACGCGCTCACGGACCAGGGACTTGGTCAGCGAGCGGTACGCGGCGGAGATCTCCTTCTCGCGGCCCTCGAACTCCGGCAGGAGCTTCTCGGCGGCGAGCGCCTTGACGCGGTCCAGCTCGGCCTCGCGCTCCTGCTTGCCGGCGATGGTGAGCGCCTGGGCCAGCTCGGGCTTGACGGCGCCGGTCAGCGCCTCGAGGACGTCGTCCTGGTAGTCCAGGAAGATCGGGAACTCACCGGTGGGCTTGGCGGCCTTGGCGGCGAGGTCGGCCTGGGCCCGGCAGAGCACCTTGATGAAGGGCTTCGCGGCGTCCAGACCGGCGGCGACGATCTCCTCGGTCGGCGCCTCGGCGCCGCCCTCGACCAGCTTGATGGTCTTCTCGGTGGCCTCGGCCTCGACCATCATGATCGCGACGTCGCCGTCCTCCAGGGTGCGGCCCGCGACGACCATGTCGAAGACGGCGTCCTCGAGCTCGGTGTGCGTCGGGAAGGCCACCCACTGGCCGCGGATCAGCGCGACGCGGACGCCGCCGATCGGGCCGGAGAAGGGCAGACCGGCCAGCTGCGTGGACGCGGAGGCGGCGTTGATCGCCACGACGTCGTACAGGTGGTCGGGGTTGAGCGCCATGATCGTGGCGACGACCTGGATCTCGTTGCGCAGGCCCTTCTTGAAGGACGGGCGCAGCGGGCGGTCGATGAGGCGGCAGGTGAGGATGGCGTCCTCGGAGGGCCGCCCCTCACGGCGGAAGAAGGAGCCGGGGATCCGGCCCGCCGCGTACATCCGCTCCTCGACGTCCACCGTGAGGGGGAAGAAGTCGAGCTGGTCCTTGGGGTTCTTGGAGGCGGTGGTGGCCGACAGCACCATGGTGTCGTCGTCCAGGTAGGCCACGGCGGAACCGGCGGCCTGACGGGCCAGGCGGCCCGTCTCGAAGCGGATGGTGCGGGTGCCGAAGGAGCCGTTGTCGATGACGGCCTCGGCGTAGTGGGTCTCGTTCTCCACTAGCGTTTTCTCCGTTACTTGTCGTCTTTCGTCCCTGCCCGCCCGTGTGGCGGGGGGACGGTGGCGGAGAAGCGCTCCACTGGTGCGGGCCGGTCTTCGATCGAAGCACCCGGGTTCACTCTCCCGGGGGCCACTACCGAGGACCGGCGGCGGCGAGGTGCGCTCCTCCTCGTACGTCGTGACGTCCGATGACGTCGGTGGCGTGATGGCCCGCATACCCATGCGGGGCGGGGCATCACACCGTGTCGTGTCTCTTGCGTTGTGCTACCACACTACAAAGGCGCGGTGACAGTCCGCACGTACAGCAAAAGGAGCGGCCCCCTTGTCCCAGGGAACCGCTCCCTTCACGGCGTCCTACTTGGCGCCCGCCGCACCGCGGCGGATGCCGAGGCGGTCGACCAGCGCACGGAAGCGCTGGATGTCCTTCTTGGCGAGGTACTGCAGCAGCCGGCGGCGCTGACCGACCAGGATCAGCAGACCACGGCGGGAGTGGTGGTCGTGCTTGTGGGTCTTGAGGTGCTCGGTCAGGTCGGAGATCCGACGGGACAGCAGAGCGACCTGGACCTCGGGGGAGCCGGTGTCACCCTCCTTGGTACCGAACTCGGAGATGATCTGCTTCTTCACTGCGGCGTCGAGCGACACGCGTACTCCTCATAGTCTGTGAGTGGCCACCGAGTGCCCCCGGTCTTCGTCTCGGGGGGTCTTCCATGACTCGGAAGGCGGGGATCCGCTGGGCGCGGCCACCAGGGCGAGAGCTCGCTCCGGGGGTGCGTACACAAACGGCCGTCAGTCAGCGTACCAGGCGGCAGGGGGCTCTCTCCCCCGGTCCGCGGAACCGCCCAGGTCGGGCGGAGGGGGCCACTAGGGTGAGCGATCGAACCGTTCGTACGTCGGAAAGGGGTCGCTGCGGCATGGCGGAGACGACTGAGGAGATCAAGGCGCGCAAGGAGCGGGAGAAGGACGAGCTCTACGGCCTCGACATCTCCGGCGTCGAGTGGCACAGCGCGCCGGGCACCGAGGAGCACGAGGAACGGGTCGAGATCGCCTACCTGCCCGGCGGTGCCGTGGCGATGCGGTCCTCCCTCGACCCGGAGACGGTGCTGCGCTACACGGAGGCGGAGTGGCGGGCCTTCGTGCTGGGGGCGCGGGACGGGGAGTTCGACCTGGAGCCGGCGGGTCCCGAGGCGGAGTGAGCGCCGTACGCGCCCGGGAGGGCGCAGGAGCGCTGTGCGCCCTCCCCCGGCCGCGTGTCAGCCGGTCATCGACCGCACCGACGCGTACACGTCGAACACGGCGAGCGCCAGCGGTACCAGAGTCAGCAGGACGAAGCCCTCGGCGATCTCCAGGAAGCGTCCCCAGAACGGCGTGAGCCCGCTGCGCGAAGCCATCAGCCCGATGGCGGTGATGAGTACGGCCGCCGCGGCGATGGCCGCGACCAGCCAGACCGTGCGGATGTCGAGAGCCGCGCGGTCACCCTCCAGCGCGTCCCGGACCAGGGCGCTCGGCGGGTTGAGCGCCAGGCCGAGACCGAGCGCGATCAGGGATCCGAGGCCGGCCGCCAGGACGGTGGCGACCTGCGCGGTGTAGCGGAACAGCTGCGCGCGCATCAGCAGGGCGATGCCGGTGGCCAGGGCCAGCAGCTGCGCCCAGAGGCCGTCGGAGAAGCCCAGCACCAGGGCAGCGCCGACCGCGATCAGCGAGCAGCCGCCGACCAGTCCGACGAGGAGTTCGTGTCCGCGCCGGGCCTGGGCCTCGATCCGTCCGGCGTCCACCGGCTCATGCGGTTCGGGGTCGTCCGCGTACACGCTGCGCGGTGCGGTGTTCGGCGCTTCGAAACCGATGGGCAGGCGCGCGAAGCGCATGGACATGCCCGGAAGGAAGGCCAGCGCCCCGATGGCGACGGGGGCGCACAGGGCGGCGATCTCGGCCGGCGTCCAGTTCCGCAGCAGTGCCACGAAAGCCGCGACCAGGGCGAGGCCCGAGGCGACCGCGAAGGCGACGAAGGGGCCGTCGCCGCCGGGCGAGCACAGGGTGAGGATCACCGAGGCCACCAGCACGGCCGCGCAGGCGAGCAGGAACTGGAGCTTCCCGATGCCCTGCCCTTCGGAGAGGGTCAGCAGTCCGGAGCCCGCCACACCCACGTTGGGGAGTGCGCCGAGGCCCAGCGCGATGGCCGAGGCCCGGTCGTCGTAGACGCGCGCGCGGACGCAGGCGAGGACGACGAGGAGCACTCCGGCGACGCCCGCGAGGAGGCCGGGGAGGCTGTGCATGTCGTGCCGCGGGTCGGCGCTCCAGGCGACGAAGGCGAGCAGGGCGGGCAGCAGGCCGCCGCCGACGAGACCCGCCACGCGGGTGAGGTCCTCGCGCCACAGGGACCGGTCCCGGGTCACCGCGGAGGCGACCGCCTCGGAGACATCGTCGAAGACGGCCGGCGGCAGCGATTCGGAGAACGGGCGCAGGGTGAGGAGTTCACCGTCGAGAATGCGCTGCGCGGCGAAGGAACGGGCGCTGTCGAGGACGGTGCCGTCGCGCCGGACGAGGTGGTAGCCGACCGGCGCGCCCTCGGCGGCGGTCTGCCGGGACAGCCGGAGGATCTCCGGGTAGAGGTCGGCGACCGGTACGTCGTCGGGGAGAGCCACGTCGATGCGGCTGTCGGGGGCGACGATGGTGACCCGGCAGAAGCCGAACCCCGCCACGGTCCCGGGAGGGGCTCCCCGGCCGGATTCGCTGGTGCCGGTGGCGGCCGTCATGCTCACCTGCTGCTCCCCCTCGGTGCTGCTTCCGTGTCTGCGGTGTGAAGAACCCGCGCGCCTTCCCGGTGTACGCCGCAGGTCCCGGTGGTGCGGGGCGGACGGGAGGCCGGGCCCGGCGCGTGCGCGTCGCGCCACATCCCACGGAATGTCCTGTACGTCCGCCGGGCTTCCTGTGTGCTCACGCGAACATCCGGCACCCTACCGCCCGCCGGTGTGTGATGGGATCAGTAGGATCACGCGGCGGCCCTCGTCCGCCTGAGACGGGGTGGTGGACGGCAAACCCAGCGGGCCGGCAAGGGAATTGGTGAGCAGTGAGCCAGATCGTCGTGAAGCGCCCGCCACGAGCGCTGCCGCCGGAGGTGCCCGCGGGTGAGGTGATGGTCCAGCCGCCGCCCGAACTGCCCCGCAATCAGCACGAGAGCGTGCTGATGCAGTTGTTGCCGACGTTGGGAATGGGCGGCTCGGTCGTCTTCTTCTTCACCAGCGGGCAGCCGTTCATGCGGATCATGGGCATGGTGATGATCGCGTCGACGATCGCCATGTCGATCGCCATGGTGGTCCGCTTCCGCCGGGGGTCCCAGGGGCAGCTGGCCGATCTGCGCCGCGACTACCTGAGTTATCTGTCCCAGGTCCGGCGGACCACCCAGGAGACGGCGCGGGCCCAGCGGGACGCCCAGTACTATCTCCACCCCTCCCCCGAACAGCTGTGGGCACTCGTTGCCGAGGGCAGCCGGGTGTGGGAACGCAGGCCGGGCGACGAGGACTTCGGCCAGGTACGCATCGGCCTCGGCCCACAGCCCCTGGCCACGCCACTGGTCGCCCCCGAGACGGGCCCGGTCGAGCAGCTCGAGCCGCTCACGGCGGGTGCGATGCAGCGCTTCGTCTCGGTTCACGGCACCCTGGACGATCTGCCCATGGCGGTCTCCCTGCGCGCCTTCTCCCACATCACGCTGGGCGGGGAACCGGAGGCCGTACGGTCGTCCGTCCGGGCGCTCACGGCTTCCCTCGCCTCCCTGCACTCCCCCGAGGACCTGATCGTCGCGGTCGTGGCCGGACGGCAGGAGCTGCCGCACTGGGAGTGGGCCAAGTGGCTTCCGCACGTCCAGTCGTCCGGTGTCACGGACGGTGCCGGTACCCGCCGGCTGATCGGCGGTGACCCCCGTGAGGTGGAGGACCTGCTGACTTCGCGGCTGGCCGGACGTCCGCGTTTCCACCCGAACGCCGCGCCGCTGCCGGACACCCCGCACATCGTCGTCGTCCTCGACGGCGTGTCCTTGCCGCCGGAGTCCATGCTGGCGAGCCCCGAGGGCCTGCAGGGCGTGACGGTCGTCGAGGTGGCCGGGCGGGAGACAGCCGCTGCGCACGGTGACCTCTCCGTCGTCGTGGGATCCCGCGCGCTGCGCCTGGAGTCGGCGCACGGCGCGGTCTACGAGGGAACACCCGACGTGCTGTCGCAGGAGTCCGCGGAGGCACTGGCCCGTCAACTGGCGCCGCTGCGCATGGCCTCGGGCGGGGACGACGACGAACCACTGTTGGCGAACCTGGAGTTCACGGACCTGCTGAACCTCGGCGACGCCGCCTCCGTCGACACCAGGCGAACCTGGCGGACGCGGTCGCAGGCGGAACGGCTGCGGGTGCCGATCGGGGTCGGTGAGGACGGCCGGCCGGTGATGCTCGACATCAAGGAGGCGGCCCAGGAGGGCATGGGCCCGCACGGCCTGTGTGTCGGCGCCACGGGTTCGGGCAAGTCGGAACTGCTGCGCACCCTGGTGCTGGGTCTCGCGGTCACCCACTCCTCCGAGACCCTGAACTTCGTCCTGGCGGACTTCAAGGGCGGTGCCACCTTCGCCGGTATGGCTCAGATGCCGCACGTGGCGGCGGTCATCACCAACCTGGCGGACGACCTGACGCTCGTCGACCGCATGGGCGACTCCATCCGCGGTGAACTCAACCGCCGCCAGGAGATGCTGCGAGACGCGGGCAACTACGCCAACATCCACGACTACGAGAAGGCCCGCGCGGCGGGTGCTCCGCTCCAGCCCATCCCCTCCCTGCTGCTGGTCATCGACGAGTTCAGCGAACTGCTGACGGCGAAGCCCGACTTCATCGACATGTTCGTGCAGATCGGACGGATCGGCCGGTCGCTGGGGGTACATCTGCTGCTGGCCTCGCAGCGCCTGGAGGAGGGGCGGTTGCGCGGTCTGGAGACGTACCTGTCGTACCGCATCGGGCTGCGTACGTTCTCCGCCGCCGAGTCGCGGGCGGCGCTGGGTGTGCCGGACGCGTACGAGTTGCCGAACGTGCCGGGTTCCGGGTTCCTCAAGTTCGGCACGGACGAGATGCTGCGCTTCAAGGCGGCGTACGTCTCCGGGGTCTACCGGTCCGGAGGGCAGCAGGGAGTGGTCACGGGCGGCGGCCCCCTGCCGGTGGACCGACGGCCGGTGCTGTTCACGGCGGCGCAGGTGCCGGTTCGGTACGCGCCGGTGCCGCAGCAGGGCACGCGTCCGGCGGGCGGCGCGGACGAGGTGGACGACGCGCTGGCGGACACCGTGCTCGATGTCGTCGTCCGCCGGCTGGAAGCCCAGGGTCCGGCGGCTCATCAGGTGTGGCTGCCGCCGCTGGACAGCCCGCCGTCACTGGACGGGTTGCTGCCCGGACTCACCGCCGTGGAGGGCCGGGGTCTCACCCAGCCCGGCTACGAGGGCGCCGGGCGGCTGGTGGTCCCGGTCGGCATCGTCGACAAACCGTACGAGCAGCGTCGTGACCCACTGTGGGTGGACTTCTCCGGCGCGGCGGGGCACATGCAGGTGCTCGGCGGCCCGCAGTCCGGCAAGTCGACTCTGCTGCGTTCGCTGATCTGTTCGTTCGCGCTCACGCACACGCCGCACGAAGTGCAGTTCTACGGACTGGACTTCGGCGGTGGCGGTCTGTCGGCGGTCGCCGGGCTTCCGCATGTCGGTGGTATCGCCTCCCGGCTCGATCCGGAGAAGGTGCGGCGTACCGTGGCGGAGGTGTACGGCGTCCTGACCCGCCGCGAGGAGTACTTCCGGGCCTCGGGCGTCTCGTCCATCGCCGAGTTCCGCACCCGCCGAGCCCGCGGCGACATCTCGGTCACCGACCAGCCGTGGGGTGACGTCTTCCTGGTGATCGACGGTTGGGCCAACTTCCGCGCCGACTACGAGGCGCTCGACCAGGTGGTCACCGACATCGCCGCGCGTGGCCTGGGTTACGGCATCCACCTGGTCCTCTCGGCGTCCCGCTCGATGGAGGTACGGTCCGCGCTCAAGGACAACTTGCTGAACCGGCTGGAGCTGAGGCTCGGCGACACCATGGACTCCGAACTGGATCGCAAGGTGGCCGCGAACGTGCCCACCGGTGTGCCCGGCCGGGGCCTGTCACCGCAGAAGCTGCACTTCATGGCGGCGGTGCCGCGCATCGACGGACTGACCTCGGACACGGACCTGGCGGACGCCACATCGGCACTGGCGGCCGAGGTGTCGCGGCACTGGCAGTCGCCGGGTGCCCCGGAAGTCCGGCTGCTGCCACGCGAGTTCCCGGCGGAGCAGTTGCCTCCGGGGGACCGTTTCCCGCGGCGCGGTATCGCCTTCGCGCTCGACGAGAACAACCTCGAACCCGTCTTCGTCGACTTCGACCAGGACCCGTTCTTCCTCGTCTTCGGCGAGAGCGAGTCCGGCAAGTCGAACCTGCTGCGCCTGCTGATCAAGCAGCTGACCGCGCGTTACGCGGGTGACGAGTGCAAGCTGTTCGTGGTGGACAACCGGCGCTCCCTGCTGGGTGTCACCCCGGACACGCACCTCGCCGAGTACATCCCCATGTCCAACGACATGGAACACCACATGGCGGCGCTGGCCGACCTGATGAAGCGGCGGACGCCGACCGCGGAGGTGACCGCCCAGCAGTTGCGCGACCGGAGCTGGTGGCAGGGCCCGACGGTGTACGTGGTGATCGACGACTACGACCTCGTCGCCACGTCGAGCGGCAACCCGTTGAGCGGCCTGACCGAGCTGCTGCCGTTCGCCCGCGATGTGGGCGTGCGCTTCGTCATCGCGCGTTCCACGGCTGGCGCGAGCCGTGCGTCGTACGAGTCGTTCATGCAGCGCATCAAGGAACTGGGCGCCCAGGGAGTCGTCCTGGCGGGCGACCCGGCCGAGGGCGACATCCTGGGCGGGGTACGCCCACGGCCGATGCCTGCCGGACGGGGCGTGTTCGTGTCCCGGCGGCGGGGGAGGCCGTTGGTACAGACGGGACTCGTGTCGGAGGAGGAGTGGTGACGGTTCGCCGGTCCTCCGCTCCGGCAGCGCCCGTGGCCGCCGCCGGGAGGCGTCGCGATCCTGAGTGCGGCCACTGCACGGAGAAACCCGGTACGACCACATCCGGCTGACAGCGGTGAGGGGAGCCAAGTCGTGGCATGGGACGAGTGGGAGCGGTTGAAAGCCCAGGCTGCCGACCGGCAGTCGGCGCGCATGCAGGTCAACCAGGCGCCCGCCCAAGGGGGGCCCGGTGGCGGTGACAAGCCCGACCTGGTGGTGCGGCAGGACGACCTGGGTGCCGTGGGGCACGACGCCTTCGTTCTGCACGGTGACCTCGTGAAGAAGGTGGACATCGCCGGGGCGGGCCTGAATTCCGACCAGGCCGGCTCGACCCACCAGGCGGCATCGGCCCTGTCCAGGTCGCACTTCACCATGGGCGACGAACTGATGACGACGCTGTCGGTCTGGGAGAGCCAGGTGAAGGCGGTTCGCCAGGCCTGTGCCCACATTTCGAACCATCTGGACTTCAGCAAGAAGCTGCACGCCAACGACGATGCCGAGATCGCCGCCGTCATCATGAGCCGGGACGGCACCGAAATGCCCGCTTCGGAGCTCGACAAGTACTTCAAGTAGTACGGGGGAAGCCCGCGCATGTCCATCACCTACGACGACCTGATGCAGGTCGACCTCGGCGCGCTGAGTACCGCCGTAGCGGACTGGAAGAAGGTGGTCGGCCATCTGAAGCAGCTCGAGGCCGATGCCCGCGACGGTCTGAAGAAGAAGTCCGACCGTGCCCGCTGGGAAGGCCTGAACGCCGGCGTCACGCGGGAGTTCGTGAACAAGACGGCCAAGGAGTTCGCGGACCTCCATCTGGAGGCCAACAGCATCTTCCAGGTGCTGGACGACGCACACCGTGAACTCGAGGCACTGCAGAAGCGTGTCAGATCACTCACGGACGAGGCCAAGGGCAAGGGCTACACCGTTCAGGACAACGCCGACGGAACGGTGAGTGTCGGCATCCTGCCCAAGCCGGGGACCGGCGGAAAGGAGGGGACGGACGGCAAGGACGAGTCGAAGGAGGACCGGCAGCGCTATGCCGACTCCATTACGCGCAAGCTCGCGCACGCCAACGACATCGACGTCTCCACCAAGCTGGCGCTCAAGCGGGCACACGGAGACGACCCGTACAACGCCGGCCACGCGAAGTACGACTCCCTCAACGACGCACAGGTCGAGCGGGCCCTGGCACTCGCCAAGAAGCGCGAGAACCTCACCGACCGCGAGCTCACCGAGCTGAACAGGCTGCTCCGCCACAACGGGCGGGAGAAGGACGGTGAGTTCGCGACCGAGTTCTTCGAGGGCCTGGGCGGGCCGAGGCAGACACTCGAGTTCTACGCTGCGATGTCGGTCAACGGAACGGAAGAGGACGCCTCGAAGACGCGCCTGGCCGGGGTGCGGGACCTGCAGAGATACATGGGCCACGCACTGGCCAACGCCACCGACCCCTACACCCCGCAGAGTGTCCGAGGGGACCGGCAGCATCTTCCCTCGTGGTGGGGTGCGGAGTTCCGCAAGCTGGGCACCCAGGAGGTCGAGTGGACCCAGGGCATGATGAGCAAGCCCTACGGCTACCAGGTCCTGGGCGGCCTGCTCCGCTACGGGAACTACGATCCCGCCTTCCTGACCCCCATCGCGGAACACGTCACCCAGCTCCACGAGGACGACCCCCACCGCTTCCTGTCCAACAGGCCCACGGGCGCCGACGACAGGCTCGGCTTCAACCCCTCCGGGAAGCTCGGCACCGGCAACGACCCGCTGCACAGCGTGCTCGAGGCGCTGGGGCACAGCCCTGAGGCAGCCGAGCAGTTCTTCACGGAGAAGCCCACGGCGTACAACGAGGACGGGACGATCAGGTCGGGCGGGAAGACGGACTTCAAGTCCTACCTCGACCTGTTCACATCCAAGGACTTCGAGTGGACGATCGACACGAACAGTCACCACGTTCTCGCGGATGAGGAAGCGACGAGGAGGGCTCTCAACTTCGGGCCCAACGCCCTCGGCCACGCCCTCGAGGCCGCCGCGACCGGCCACCCGTACGACAGCGGAACGGCAGACCCCTCGGTCAAGCACAGTGAGGCGCAGGCCACGCTGGTCCACGACATCGTCGAGAAGTTCTCGAACAACCCGGACCTGCTCACGCACAACATGAACGGGGACCTCGAGAACGAGGAGACCGGCCCCCTCTACGCCCTGCGCGACAGTCTGGGCAACATCTCGGCGGATTACATGGGCGACTTCCAGCGGTCGATGTACCTGGAGAGCTCCGACAGCAAGACCTTCCCGGTCAACGGCGCGCCGGCCAACCTCGGATACGGGGACGCGCAGAGGTTCCTGGGTCTGGTGGGACAGGATCCGGACGCCTACGCCGCCATCACTTCGGCGCAGCAGGCGTACACGGCGAACGTGGTGCACGAGTTCCTGAAGGCGGAGGGGAAGGATCTCACCGCGGAGGACGGCGCACGCGTGGGGGACCTGGTCGCTCCGGGGGCGGCGATCGCGGGCATCATGAGCAACTCGCGGGCGGACGCGATTTACGACTACCACACGGCCAAGGACAATGAGTACAACGAAGCCGTGGCTGAGAATGCGAAGTGGGTCAACCGGATCGTGGGCATCGGAACGGGCGCCATCCCCGCCCCCTTCTCCGTCATCGGGGAGCCGATCAACTGGCTGGCGGAGGACATTTCCGAGAGTGTCGTGGAGAGCGTTGAGGAAGACACCACCAATGAAGCCGAGCTCAGCGCGGGTCGAGAGTATTCGAAGGGGAGGGAGGCGACGGTGAAGGCATCCCAAGTAGCTGTCACCACATACTTCGCTCACTACGACAGCACCGACCAGGGCATCAGAGAAGCGCTCCTGCGGGCGATCAGCACTCAAGCAGGAGTGAGCCACTCCGATGGCGCCCAGTGGAACTCCTCAGGAGACGCCGCGTGAAGAACCCCGGTCCCCGTTCAGTCGAATCCCTGCTCAAAGAGAGCAAGAGTCGGAGCGAGGGTCCTGTCCTAACGCCGGTGAGACTGCTTGTTGCCATTGCTCTTGCGGTCACTCTCACCGCCTGCGGGGCATCGGACGACGGGCTCTCTTATCCAGTACCGGATAATATCTGCGGAATCCCCGTAGACCAGGACATCCTAGAGCGCCTACTGCACGACGGCGATGAGCTGAAGCAGGACACAGGGCATTTCAGCCTCACCGAAGGCCAGATTTGCCACATGTATGTGGACGGGAACGACTCCGTACAGGGTATCGGCGACTGGCATGAGAGCGGATTCGAGCTACGCGATCACTTCGTGGGCCTCGACAGAAAGCATCTGCGCTACTCCAAGAAGGGTACGGTCGCCTCTTGGCCGTCGGGGGTGATCACCATCATCCCCTGTCCAGGTATCAGCGAGAAGGGGGATGTCCTGACCGTAGAGGTGAGCGACATCAGATCCGACGAAAACTCGCGCGAACTTCTGGAAGAGCTTGCTCCCGAATATTTCGACGGCTACGCGAAAAGGCTCGGCTGCCCGACCTGAGAGCCGACGTCGAGCGGTGCCCCCATGATCCACAGGCGACGCGCCCGTTGCTAGCCTGGCGGGTGCACGCCAATCGACTGGATGGGGGCGGATGAGGTGGCGTACGGGAGCGGTGGTGGACCGGGGCAGCCGGTCGGTATGGAGCTGAACCAGTATCCGGCCGATCCCGGCGGCTCGCCGGGGTCTGTGGGGGGCGGTTCGAGGGACCTGGCGTCCAGTCCCGCGCAGAAGAAGGCCGCCGCCAAGGCGATCCAGGACCACATCGAGCCGGACACCCGTAAGGCCGGTGACCGGGCGGACGAGGAGACCGGGGCCGCGGTCAAGGCGTTCGCCGCGAAGGACGGGGACGGGTGGGTCACCTCGACGGCGTTGAAGAAGGCGCACAAGACATGGGGTGAGCAGGTGCAGAACCTGATGAACCGCCTGAGTTCCGAGAAGGAGTCGCTGCGGAGCACCGGCATCCTGTTCCAGAACACCGACTTCGGCATCGGACAGGGGATCCGCAAGTCCTCCAACCTGGACGGCTACTGAGCCGTCCGCGTCCACCTCCGACCGACAACGCGCCACGGGGAACCATGCCGACGTACCACGAGATCATGACGACCGACCTGGCCACCCTCACCACGGCAGCCGACGGCTGGGACGACATGGCCAAGGAGTTCGGCAAACAGGAGAAGGCCTACAAGCGGGACGTGCACGGCATCTCCATGGGCCCCGCCTGGCAGGGACTGGCCGCGAACGCCGCCAACCGCCGCTTCGACACCACCCTCAACGAGTACCAGAACGCCCAGACCGAGGCCAAAGCCATCGCCTCCCTCCTGCGCGACGCCCACACCCAGTTCACCGACCTGCGCGGGAAACTGAGAACCGCCCGCCAGGAAGCCGTCGAGGCCGGCATGAAGGTGTCCGACCAGGGCCGCGTCTCCTTCGACACCCAGCAGCTCAGCGAAGGCGCTCGCAACGCCTACCACCACGACCCCGACTACCAGGAAAGTGTCCGCAAGAGCGTGCGCTCCTGGCAGGACCGCATCGACCAACTCGTCAAGGACACCACCGACGCCGACAAAGGCGTCGAGATCGCCTTCAAGGCAGTGATCGTGGATGCGAACCCCTTGGACGGGACCACTGCCGGGTTCAACGGAAAGGCCGTCGGCAACATCGACTTCTACGAGCGGGCCGCCGAGAAGGAGCAAGCGGAACGCAAAGCGGAAGCCGAGCGAAAGCAAAAGGAGAAGGACGAACGAGACAGCGTCAAGAAGGCGGTGGTACGGGGGATCGCGAGCGCGGCGCGCGGCCTCAGTAGTCCGGGTGACCTCGGCACCAAATTCCTCTCTGCCACTGTTGAAGGATTGGCAGGCGCGACGGGATACAACACCACGCAGGGAGTCACGCTCGGAGTCGGTGTCGGATGGGGAGGGGCCGGCGTGGGCTACGAGGTTTCCCTCGCGAGCACAACGACCCCGGACGGAAAGACTCAAATTGGCATTCTGACCTCCAAGTCGGTTTCTTCTTCTGGCGTTGACTTTGGCCTATCTGGGACAGCCGGAACGTTCAAGAGCAACGCCGACGACATCAGCCAGCTCGAGGGGAAGGGGTGGGACAAGGGCGGTTCCCTGAAAGCGGGCGTAGGCCTGTACGGGACCCATCAGACAGCTATCGGGACAAGCAACTCCAAAGGCGAAGGCGTAAACAGTGTGTCCTACGGGCTCGGAGTTGGCCTGGGAGCCGAGGTCAACGGCGGGTACAGTAACGCCGAGACACTCTGGCGCAAGGAATTTGGGGGTAAGAAATGACTGCAGTTGACCCGGTAGCACTTCTCTTCTTCTTTTTCGGCTGGTTTTTCGCGTTGAATATCATGGGTATTGCCGACCGGGTACACCGGCTCGCATCCCGCCGTGTAAAAATGATTGGAACCTCGATTACGTTTCGCATCATGGGTTGGATCTGGATCCTTGTCGGCGGCGTTCATCTCCTCATCCCCCTGCTGAGCTGAATCACCTCGACAACGGCGCTGCAGGACAGAAGAACAGAATGAATAGCAACGCTGGAAAGAGACCCGTGGACCAGGTAAGAATCTTGGGCGCCAGACGACCATCGTGACTCTGTGTATCAGTGGTCTCTTGGCAGGGCTGGGTGCGTGGCTGTACGTCGTTTCCGTGAGGAACCCGACTCCTGCCGGCAGTTGGCGCGGCACGAGCGCGTCTCGGCGGCGCTCGGGACGGGCAACGTGCACGACTCAAGTTGCGCTGAGCTCGGCCTGGCCATCAAGCAGGCGACGACGGGACAGGCGGACGGGGAGCGCTCGCTCGTTCAGGCTCAGGCGATGAAGGACGTGCTGGTGGCGATCGACGGTGTCATCGGGGAAAACGTGGCCCCGCTGGATCCGCGGCTGACCGGTCCCGTTTCCATGGCACTGGCCAGCTATACCGAGGACATCTACGAAATTCTGATCCCCAGTGACGTGGAGTACGTCCGCCATGCCCTGCCCTCCGACGAGGCCTGGACGGACGCCGAGGGGGCACACATGTCGGTTTCGCCCGATTCACTCGTACGCATCATGGTTTCTCTTTCCGTCGACCCTGAAGCGCACGGGAATCTGCGCAATGCGATGACCCGACACGTCGTTCAGAAACTCGCCGCCTCGCCCCGCAACACGTCCGAGGAGGCTCTTTCCTCCTATCCGTCGATCACTGCCTGGGAGCTCGGCACCATGGACGCCGTGGCACGTGCCGCGAGGGACGGGCTCAGCGAGGACAAGCGGGACTCGTGGGAAGAAGAGACCCTCGCCCGCCTGTCGTCGAAGACAACCGAGAGTGTGCCTTCCTTCGGCAACGATCCTGTCGGTCACCTCATCACCTCCTGGCAGAAGAGCCTCCCCTCGGACTCGCCCGACGACCTCCTCGAAGTCCTCGAAGTCCTCGAAGCGCAGAGCACCGAACTGGTCCGGGTGTGGACCACGGCTCTGGGTACGAGTGACGCGGTCCAGGCTTCTCTCGTCAACGAGGCCCGCGGCAAGGCCTGGTCCGCACAGCGTTCGGCACTGCGGGACCTGCGCGGCTGATGCTCCCGGGTGACACCCGGGCTGCCCGCTCCAGTCGTACGACAGGGTGGACACCTCCCGCGCGTGTCCACCCTGTTCGTTCTCGTGATGCCTTGCCGGCCTGCTACAGGAAGTAGCTGGAGCCCTTCAGGTCGCCGCCGCGGTAGTCACCGCCGGCGGTACCGACCCGCTTGCCGATGGCGACCAGGGCCTCGTGGATGCCGGTGGCGTGGTGGTCCCACTCCTTGGTCTTCTTCGTGAACTCCTCGTACGCCTCGCCGCCCCAGCCCGCGGCCGCGTCGAGGACGGCCTTCTTGAGGGCCTGGAGGTCCTCCTCGAGCTTCTTGGCCTGGTCACCGAGTTCGGTGGCGAGGGCGTCCATCGTGCCGTACGTGACGGCGAGTTCGTCGTAGTGGGCTCCGGACATGATTTCCTCGTTTCGTTGGGAGCCGGACGGTGTCGGTGGCTCGCGTCAGTACTTGCTGAGGGCCGAGGTCCGGCCGCCGAGGTCGTCCACCGTGATGCTGGCGATGTCGGCCTCGATCTGGCTCTCGAGGTTCTGCTTGTCCTTCTTGTTCAGCTGGATGCCCTCGATGAAGTCGTCGAGCATCCGGCCGATCGCGGCCATGTGGTTGTTGATGTCCGTCTGCTTCTTGTCGAAGGCGATGGCGCCCTGGCCCGTCCAGTGCTTCTCGATCATGTCGATCGTGCCCTGGAGGCGGGCGAGGTTCTGCCGGATCGAGTCGTAGCGGTCGATGACGTTCGTCTGGAGCTTGTGTACCTGGGCTTCGTAAAGCTTGCGGCCGTCAGCCATGTCGGCGGTCCCTTTCGTGAGAGGGGTGGTGTGCTGGTTGGTTCCGGTGTGGTCGGTGGCCCTATGCGTTCCGGCGTGAGCGGTACACCGCGAAGGCGGCACCGGCGATCGCCAGTACGGCTGCCGTGCCTCCGAGGGCCACCCAGAGGGTGGTGCTGTCGGAGGCGTCCGCGTCCGAGGCGGTTGCCTCCGTCTTGCCGCCCGGCGTTCCCTTCGAGCCCTTCGGGTCCTTCGGATCCTTCGAGGGCTCGGCGGACGGTGCGGTGGAGGAGGCGGCGACCGGGTCGCCTGCCTCGTCCAGGACGCCCGTGACGTTCTCCTTGGCCAGGGGATCGGCATTCGCCGGGCCCGGGTCGTAGTCCTTGTTCTCCAGCACCTTGCGCGGGCGGATCAGGCCGTAACCGAGGTAGGTGCTCGGGTCGTCCCTGGCCCAGTCACGGCCGGCCGTGTCGATGAGGCTGTTCAGAACCTGGTTGGCGGTCCAGTCGGGATGGGCGGACCAGATGAGGGCGGCGGAGGCGGCGGCGACTGCGGAAGCCATACTGGTTCCCTCGCTGGTGCAGTATGCGCGGAGTGTCTTGTCACACCAGGTGGGGATATCGAGTCCCGGAGCCGCCAGGTCGACGTAGTTGCCGCTTTCCGAGAACTTTCCGACAGTTCCGGACTCATCCGAAGCGGCAACTCCGATTACATAGGGGTACGCAGCTGGAAAAGCGATCGTCTCGCCCTTCTCGGCATCATTACCTGTGGCGGCGAAGATCAACTTACCCCTTTCGTGGGCATATTTGATCGCCTCACGATTTTCCGGCCAGGACAGTCTGTCACCGAAGGACATATTGATGATTTTTACGTCACTGTCGGCAATTGCTCGGATCACTTCCGACAGACGCGGGGCGTTCAGAGCTTCTTTTTTATTGAGCCCCGTAAGCGCAACCCGATAAGGGACAATTTTCGCGTCTGGGGCAAGGCCCTTCAAGGTGCCACCGGCACCGGTTCCTGCGATCAGTTCAGCCATGGTCGTGCCGTGGCCGGCATAATCATCGGTCGCCTTGTAACCAAAATCCTTCGGGATTTCATCAGTGAGTACCTGCCCCCTCAGCGACTGAGTGTCAGGGTTGACTCCCGTATCGACGACGGCAACCTTTACTCCCTTACCCGTGCTCACTTTCCACATCTCATCGGCTTTCATCGCCGACAGGTACCACTGCTGCGACTGGGTGTCTGCGGCTGCTGCACCGGTAATCAGCCCCGTAGACAGGAGGGCCACCGCCGCGCCAAGCACTGAGCAGACGCTGGCAGCCCATCTTCCGTAACGCCTGCGAGAAGGTGCACTCCGCCTGGCACGTCGGCTGAACCTTGACACCATCTTCTGTCTGTCCTTTTCAGTCAGGTCGGTCGGTCGCAGACGTGCCGTCACGTCGCTCGTCGCGGCGCGAACGACGGGTGTCGGTGCCGTGACTGCCGAGAGATCCACGCTGCGCCGCGGCGCCCCCTGCGGAGCGTCCACCGCCCGTGGTACCGGGCATTGATCCGTTGGGCATGCCGACGACGCCACCGGGGCTCCCGCTCGAGCGGCGGGGTGCCTGTCCCTCGTTCGGCACCGCCAGAGGCGCTCCGATCACCCCGTGCTGACCGGGCGTCCTCTGCCCGGCCGTACGTGGCCCACGCGTGCTTTCGTTACCGATGACCGTGCCCCGCGGTGACCTGGGACCGTTGCCGACAGGCGCGGTGCCCGTAACGGGCCGCCCTCCCACAACGCCGTCGCCGGCACGCCCGGTGCCACCGCGACCGGGCTGGACGGCACCCATGGTGCCCATGGGCCCACGGGGCGCACTGCCGACAGGGCCGGGTGACGCTACTGGCCTCGGCACCCCACCGACGATGCCACGGCCTTCAGGTCGTGGCCCCTGTCCCCCTGCCTGACCGGGCAGGGCAGCACGACCAGTGGGGCCCAGCGGACCTGCCCCGCGACTACCCATCGGCCCCTGAGGCACGGCACGCGGGCTCTGGCCCACAGGGCCATGCCCCGTTCGATTTGCGGGCCCGTTGCCTGGAGCGCCGTCGACCCGTCGCTGCGCCGACGGAGGGACCTTGGCTGCGGGCATCCCACCCGGTCCGGTTGTGCGCCCCACGGTCCCGCGCACGGCCGGAGGGAACGCATGGGAAGCGACGGGCGGAATCGCACCCTGTGAGCCGACAGGACCGGTCGTTGCCGGTGGTGCGCCCCCACCCGGTCTCACGGCCTCCTGGGAGGGCAGGGTACCGACACTATTGATCTCCGTACCGGCTGGTTGTGGGGCAGGGAGGCCACCACGTTCCTGTGCCGGCAGCTGCTCCCCCGGGCCCATATCCTTCGCACCTGTTGCCATGGAGTTGCGGACAGAGGTCGTTGGCTCGTCCACCGGCGTCAGGGCCTGATGAGAAACGGTCCCCTTGAACTGCTCGTCACCATTGAACGGCACCGGCGCCGGCACCCCCACGTCCGGCATCTTCGGGAAGACCGGTTCCTGTGCCGCCTGCATCGTGCCCGCGGACACCGTGTAGAACGACGCCAGGCGGTACATCTGGTTGATGGCCTCCTGGCGGTGGCCCTCCGCCTTGACCGCGGCCGTGTACTCCTCGTTGCCTTCGACCTGCTTGACCACGGGGATGTCGTCGACGGACTTGGGGTCCAGGCGGGTGTCGCGCGGGGGCATCGACTTGCGGACGGAGGCGAGGCCGGCGCCGGCGGCCAGGACCTGGGTGCCGATGACGTCGGCGTAGTCGGCGATGCCCTCGGCCGTCTTGACGAGGCTGCCGGCCCAGCCCTGGAAGGCGGTGTGTGCGTCGCCCTCCCAGTCGATCTTCCCGAGGTTACGGCTGAGTTCTCCCGCGGCGTCCTTGATGGCGTCGCGGGCGGCGACCAGGGCCTCCCCCGCGGAGTCCAGCAGCGCGGGGTCGGCGGACTCGACGATGTCGATCATGTCGTTGAGGTCGTAGCCCTCGAAGCTCGTGGAGCCGAAGTGGAAGCCTCTGAGTGAGGGGCCGCCGAAGGGGTTGATGACCCGGGACATGTTCGTGAACGCGTCGAGTGCGCCGTTCTGGGCCAGGGCTTCCTGGCGTTCCTCCTGGTGGAGTTCCGGGTTCTTCTTGTCGCCGCTCATCAGTACCCCGCGTCGGTGCTGTCAGCCTTGTTGTCCCGCTTGATGTGCTCGTTCAGCATTTCCTCGCGGGTCTGGTTGACCTCGGCCCGGATCTCGTGGAACCGGTACCGCTGTTCTTCCTCGATGTTGTCGAACGTGACGTCAACGCCGTGCACGGCGATCTGCATGGCCTCGAGTTGCAGGCCCAGCGACTTGGAGAGTGCGGTGATCCTCTCGTGGACGCGCTCGTACTCCCGGTGCAGCCGTTTGCCCTCCGGAAAGGCGCCGCTGCCGAAGGCGCTCTCCGGCAGGCTGTGGGCGCCGACCTTGGGCACGCCGCCCGCCGACGCCTCGAAGTTGGTCAGCAGGTCGTCCACGCGCTTCTTGAACGTCGACAGCGCCATCACGCCGCGGCGCACGTCCGCGCTGCCTCCGCCCGTGTCTGCAGGAAGCACTTCGCTTTCCTCCCCGTTGTCCCCGTGTCGCGACCGGTCCCGGCGCAAGTCGCCAGGCGCCTCACACCGTTGAAGCGGTCATGACGGTCACAAGGTCACTCTAGTTACTGATACCGACAGTCCCAACTGCCATATGCGAGAACGGCACTGTCCACGGATGTCCTCCGTTCCCCCGGTCCCGGCAGAACGGCTCGTCACAAGCGTCCCGTGTGTTCCAACGGCGCTCGGGCGATGTTCGTCACGTTGCACCGTGGCCATCGCGAACCCCCGTGCCACGGGCCCGTCTGCGGGCGTCCCGGACGGCCACGGCCGCCCCGCCGAGTCCGGCCACCAGGATCGCCGCTCCTACGGCCACGTAGGTCGCGAGGCGGGCGTTCCGCTCGTCGGCTGTCTCTCCGAGGGGGAGTTCGGCCGCCGCCGGGGCCTCGGCCCTGGCCGGGCCCTCACGGGGGCTGGGGGACTCGATGGGCCGGTCGTCCTCCGTCAGGGCGCGGACCGGGTCGACCACTCCCCAGCCGACCAGACGGTCATGGCCGGCGATCGAGCGTTCCGCCGTCTGCTCGATCTGGGCGACGATCTGGCGCCCGGTCCAGGTGGGGTGCTTGGCCTTGATCAGCGCCGCGACACCGGCGACGTACGGCGCGGAGAAGCTCGTACCGTTGTCGGAGCAGTGGCCTCCCCGGGGGACCGTGGAGATCATGTCGACGCCCGGGGCCGCCACGTCGACGAAGTCTCCGGACTGGGAGAAGGACGCCCGTTCGTTGTTGCGGTCGGAGGCCGCGACGGCCAGCACTCCTTCATAGGAGGCGGGGTAGGTCTTCTTGACGTTGCCGCCGAGTCCGTCGTTGCCCGCCGACGCGACAACGACGATCTCCTGGGCCAGGGCCTCGTCGACGGCGGCCTTCAGGTCCGGGTCCGGTTCGACGGCGTTCGAGGTGTCCTGGGAGATGTTGATGACGTCCGCCTCGGCCTGGACGGCGTAGCGGATCGCCTTGGCGAGGGATTCGGTGTCACCGTGGCCCTCGGCGTCGTTCTGCTGGATCGGGATGACGGTCGCCTCGGGTGCCATACCGACGAAACCGGTCTTGCCGGCGGGCCGCGCGGCGATGATGCCGGCGACTTTGGTGCCGTGGCCGACGGTGTCGGTGGTGCCGCTCTCGTCTCCCCGCTCGATGGGGTCGCCGTCCTCGTTCTTGAGGCCCTTGGGCAGGAAGTTGCGGCCGCTCTTCACGTCCACCGCGTCCTTCAGCTGCGGGTTGCGCACATCGACGCCGGTGTCGATCACGGCGACCCGTACGCCTTTGCCCTTGGACTGGCTCCACAGCTCGTCGAGCTGGACGCGCTGGAGGGACCACGGGCGGCCGGGGTAGCTGTCGTTGGGGTATTCGCAGTTGTCGGAGAAGGAGTCCGCGGCGGCGGCGGGCGGTGCGACGGCCACGGTGGTGGTCAGCAGGGCGGCCGCGGTGACCGCCGTGTGCAGGAGGGGGAGGCGTGTGTGTCGCATGGCGGCGGCCTTCCCTGTCACGAGCCCTGGGGCTGGCGTGCCGCCGCCGTGGACAGGCGGGGGCCAGTGGGGAGGAACGCGGACCAGGCGGCCGGGATGGGTGCGGGGTCCACGTCGGCGTACCCGAGGCGCGTCTGGGCCTGTTGGGCCTCCTGCTCCAGCCGCTTCCGCTCCTCGGCCGATGTGCCGATGCCGGCATCCTCGGTCGCGCTGTCGGCGTTGGACTGCAGCACGTAGCGCAGGCCGGTGTCGGTGACCAGGAAGACGGGGCCCGCCTCGGTCTCGGTGCCCTGGAACTGGCGGTAGAGCTGGCCGGATCCGGGGGTGACGTAGGCGCTGGAGGAGGCGGCGGGGAGGTCGGTGGGGAAGTCGGTGCCGGCCCAGGTGGTGAGGGTGGTGGCGCCCTTGCCGTCGACGTCGCGCAGGACGTTGCAGACCGTGTTGCGGCTGCCCTTGGCGTCCGACGCCTCGTTGACCGCCCGGGGGGCGCCGGTGGGCCAGTCGTGCTCCGCACCGAAGGGGTCACCCGGGACGATCGCGCCGGGGCTCGTCTCCAGCGCCTGGCCGGCCTGGCCGACCTGCGCCAGGTCCTTGCTGAACAGCAGCAGTTGGGCGACGAAGGCGGAGACCGGCGCGACCCGGCCGGGCAGCACGACGTAGTACTGCTCCTTGTTGTTGTCGAACGCCTTGAGCACGGTGCCGACCCTGTCGGCCGACGCGTCGAGCTGCCCGGGGGCGTCGGCGGGGGCGCCGGGGGTGCCCTTGATCTCGGGGAAGGTGATCGGGTCGCCCTCGTGCAGGGTCGCCAGCCACTCCCGGGACACCTGCTGGGGCTTGCGGCCGGAACCGACGACCGTGCGGAGCAGCAGTTCCAGTTCCTCGCCGGTGTCCGTCCTGTCCACCTGGTACGTCGTGCCGCCGGGGTCCACGATGAAGCGTTTGCCGTCGGGGCTCTCCACGTAGAGCAGTTCGCCTCCGGTCAGCTTCTGCTTGCCTTCGGTCAGTTTCCGCTCCCGGTCGGCGAGGACCAGGGCGGCCTTCTGGATGGACCGGCCGCCGGCACTCGGGCGTTCGCAGACGACCCACCGCTTGGCGGCCTCCGCCTCCTTCGCGGAGGGCAGGCGGTCGGGGGCGTAGGGGATGCCGATGGTGACGCCGTGCCCGATCTTGCCGCTGTCCAGAAGCGACTCGCTGACGGTGACGACATCCCCCTTCTGCGGGGCCAGGAGGAGTTTGGCGGACGCCATGTTCAGCACCGGGTGCAGCTGGACCTCGTCACCGGTTTTCAGTACGACATACCGGGTGGTCGACTCGCTGGCGATGATCACTTTCTCGTTCGGGGTGTCCCAGCCCTTCGGCGCCGTGGGTTTGAGCATGCCCCAGGCTCCGAAGACCGCCATGACGATCACACCGATGATGATCCCGGGCACGACGCCGCGCAGAGGGCGCGGCGCCCCTTCCTCCGACCCCTGCGGATACGACTGGACGAAGGCCGCGAGCAAGCGGCGCTTCGCGAAGGTGTAGGCGTTGAGCTGGTCCCGCCGAGATGCCATGGATGCGTGTCTCTCCCCGTGTTCCGCCCGTGTACCGCACGCGTTCCGCTTGGGGTGCCGAGGGGCGCCGTCCCCCGCCCGCCGCTGTCGGACCGGCCCCCTACTATGCCTGGTGCGGAATGCGATTCGGTGAGCGGGTAGTGTGCCCGGGCCTTCAAGGGCCTGGTGCGATGCTGGGATTGCAGCGAGTTGTCAGCAAATCGGGGGGATGAAGTGATGGCTTCCGGGACGCGAGTGCCGGGCCGTGGCCGGACTCGGGCGGCGCGTGGTTCCGCCGATTCCGGGGCACCGGCGGCACCGCAGGTGCCCGCGCGGGGCGGTCTCCACCTCAAGGTGCGTACGGGTAGGCCGAGTTCGTTTCGGCTGCAACGGCTCGTGCTGCTGGAGCTCGGGGCCGCGGTCCTCCTCGTCGGATGGGTGATCGGCCCCTTGGCCCTGGTGCCCGCGGCCGCCACCGCCGTCGTCCTGCTCCTGCTGGCCTTCGTACGTCGCCGGGGTCGTTCCCTGCCCGAGTGGATCGCCACGGCGAGGGCCCTGCGCGCCCGGCAGAGGAGCGCCGCGGCACTGGTGATACCGCCCGGCACGGAGCCGGGTCTCACCCCGGCCGTGGAGTGCGATCCGAGCCTGCGCACCGATACGTACGGCGGCCGCGAACGACGGCCAGTCGGCATCGTCGGCGACGGGACGTTCGTCACCGCCGTGGTCCAGGTGGAGGCCGACGCCACCGCTCTGCGGGCCGAGCGGAGCCGGCGGCCCCTGCCCCTGGCGCTGGTGCGGGACGCGCTCGAGGTGGACGACATCCGCCTGGAGTCCGCGCAGATCGTGCTGCACACCCAGCCGGCGCCCGCGCTGCATCTGCCGCGTCAGTCCGTGGCCGTGAGCAACTACGCGCCGCTGCAGGAACAGACGGGCGCCCCCGCGGTGCGCATCACCTGGATCGCGCTGAAGGTCGACCCGGAGCTGTGTCCGGAGGCGGTGGCCGCCCGGGGCGGTGGCCCGGTCGGCGCGCAGAAGTGTGTCGTACGTGCCGCCGACCATCTGGCCAGCCGGCTGACCGGTGCCGGTTTCCGTGCCACGGTGCTCGACGAGGAGGAGTTGATCTCGGCGATCGCCACATCGGCCTGCGCCAACCCCCTGGTGACGGCCGAGGCCGGACGGGTGGACCGGCAGGACCGGCGCACCGAGGAGTCCGGCCGCAGTTGGCGCTGTGACAACCGCAGGCACACGACGTACTGGATCCGCAGATGGCCCCAACTGGGCGGCGAGCGGGGTGTGTCCCTGCCCCAGTTCGTCGCGCGGGTCACTGCGGTGCCCGCGCTCGCCACCACCGTCAGTCTCACGCTCGCGCGCGCGGACCGGCAGGAGATGTCACTGAGCGGGCATCTGCGGGTCACCGGGCGCAGCGCCGAGGAACTGACCGCTGCGCGGCGTGCGCTGGAGGAATCCGCCCGGGAGACGGGTGCCGCCCTGGCGCGGCTCGACCGGGAGCAACTGCCGGGCGTGCTCGCCACTTTGCCGCTCGGAGGTGTTCGATGACGGCCACGACGACAAGCTCCGCCGACGGATCCGGCGCGTACGGCGCACTGGGTGCGGCGGCAAGCGGCGCCCGACCGCCGGCCCGGGCACCGCAGCCGGCCTCCGGGCGGCCTCGGGGCGGGCTGTTGCGCACCGGCTTCGGCCTGCTGGGGCCGCGTCATGGCCGGCACACCCTGTCCGCGGACGACCTCGACACACTGACCCTGCCCATCGGGGACGACGGGGTGGTCATCGGTGTGGACGCCGAGGGTCGCCCCGCCGTGCTCGGACTGAACCGGCCCACGCCCTACGATGTCGTGCTGATCGGCGGCCTGTGGACCGCCCAGGTCTTCGCTCTGCGGGCCGCGGCGACCGGCGCGCGGGTGGCTGTGGAGACCGGGCGTGCGCACGCCTGGACCCAGCTGGTCCACGCGATGGGCGGCGGGCAGAACGGGCTCGCGGTGTATGACGTGGGGCGCGTGCCACCGCAGGGCGCTTCAGCCGGTACTCCGGTGCTTGTGGTGCGGGACTGCGGTATGCGGCCGCCGCGGGGGCGTGTGGTGTCGGGGCCCTGGCAGTCGGTACTGACCCTGCTGCCCTACCTCAGCCCCGTCGCCCCCCGATTGCTGAGGCAGGCCCGGCTTGTGGGAGTGCAGCGGATATCGCCGGGCGAGGCCGGGGAGCTGAGCCGCTCGATCGCGCTGCCCCGGAGTGACGCCGAGGCCCTGCCGACCCTCGCCGACGGGCTCACCCTCTGGTGCGCCGACCGCGACCGGCAGTACGTGATGACCCAGCCGACCGATGCGGAGGTCGGCCTGCTGGGCATGCCGCGGCGGATGGACTGAACGGGGCGGGGGACGCGCGGTGCCGTTTCCTCACCCGGTGTTCACCGCATGCGCATATGGTCGCCGCGCTTGCCCGGTTTGCGGGCGGTTGTCGGGCGACTGACCGTCGGCCGTGTTCCGTTGGGGGCCCACAGGGCCGATGGTGGTGGGCGGACGGGCCTGCCGATGTGGGGCCTGTGGTGATTAGGCTGGGAGTGGGCGTGACGTCGGAACCCGTGAACCGGGCGGCGGCGTCCCGGGGGAGGCGGGGGAAACCGGCGGCGCCGGAGGATCTCGCACGACCTCGAGCGGCTTCGGACCACTGCGAAGCACGACGGACGACAGACGCGGTCGCCCCAGCGTGGCATGAGGGTGCACGACCAATCAGGAGGAACTGTGAGCAGCGATCGGGACGGGACGCGCGGGGGCTGGGCGACACCCGGCGATGACCAGCCCGACGCGGAGTCCGCCATCGAGACGACGGGCGAGTTCACCATCGACTACGCGCCGCCGGCCTGGTACACGCAGAACGCTTCGGGGAGTTCGGGTTCGGGGGCTTCGTCCTCCTTCCCCGGCGTCTCCGGTCCCGTCGGTTCCGCGGTTCCTTCCTCTTCGCCCGGTTCCGGTTCCTCGCCGGGGCCGACTCCGCCGCCGCAGGCGGTGGGAGCGTCCGACCCGTCGGTTCCTCCGGCGCCCGCGCCGGGTGCGCCGTTCACGCCGCCCGCGCCGCCGTCCGGGCCGCCGGTGGCGGTGCCCAGGCTTCCGGTGGGGAGCGGGTTCGAACCGCAGCGACCGGAAGCGGAGTCCGGGTCCGGGGCCGAGGGCACGGATTCCGGTGCGTCGCCGGCCGCGGGCGGGCCGGACGCTCCGGCGGGCGGGTTCCCGGCGCCGTGGTCCTCGCCGCAGGCCGGGCCGGGGCAGCCGGAAGCGAGCGATAACGGTGATCTGGAGAGCGGTGCCACGATTCGTTTCTCCGCCGCCGCGTTGAAGCGGGAGATCGCGGAACGCGAGACGGACGCCGAGGCGCCGGCCGGCGCGGCGGCGACGGCTGAGGCCGGAGGACCGGCGGGCGCCGGCGAGGAGCCTCCGGCGCAGCCCGCCGATGCCGCCGGGGAGGGCTCCGGCGGTGCCGGGGACGCCGCGGACGGCTCCGAGGCGGACCCGGACCCGGCGGAGGCGGAGGGCGTCCCGAGGGCCGAGGAGGAGACCGAGCAGCGGCCTGCCGGTGCCGCGAGCGAGGGGGAAGCCGACGGCGACTCCCTCTCCGGGGACGGCGTCGCGGTCGGCGACGGGGGAACCGAGGACACCGGCTCTTCCGTGACCGATGGGGCGGAGCCCGCCGGTGCGGCCGAGCCGGAGGCCGAGCCCGAGGACGCCGCGCCCTCGCAGGACGTACCGGCTCCCGCCGAGCCGGGCGTGAACGACGCGGTGCCCGCCGACGAGGCTTCCGCCGGGGCCGGTGAGGACGGCACCCCTCAGGATGCCGTCCCGGCGTCGGCCGACGTCCCGCCCGCCTGGACTCCCCCTGCGCCGCAGGTGCCGCCGGCGCCCCAGGCGTACCCCACCGCACCGGCGCCCGCCGGGGAGTGGCCCGTACAGCCTCCGCAGGCCCCGGCTCAGCCGCTGCCCGCGGAGGCTCAGGGCGAGCCTGCCGTCCCGGCGCAGCAGCCGCCGTTCCAGCAGCCGCAGGTGCCACAGCCCGCGCCGGCCGCCTGGAATCCGCCGCCGTCCGCTCCGGCTCAGCCCGCACAGCAGCCCGCCGCGCCGGCCGGCTACGGCTTCCCGCCGCCGGGCGCTCCCCAGCAGCCCCCCGCCCAGCCTCCGGCTCCGGCTCCGGCTCCGGCTCCGCAGGCCGGTTACGGCTTCCCGCCCGCCGGTGCGGCTCAGCCGCCGCAGAACCCGACCGCGCCCGGTCCGCTGCCCGACTACGGCCTCCCGCAGCCGGGCACTCCGGCCGCGGGCCAGCCGCCCGCACCCGCCGCTCCCCCGGCCCAGCAACCGCCCGCCCAGCCTCCGGCCCCGCAGGCCGGTTACGGCTTCCCGCAGCCGGGCACTCCAGCTGCGCCGGCCCAGCAGCCCCCCGCGGGGAACTCGCCTGCCCCGGCTGCCGGTTACGGCTTCCCGCAGCCGGGCGCCCCGGCCCCGGCCCAGCCCGGCAGTCACGGCTTCCCGCCGCAGCAGCCGCAGCCGCAGCACCCCGGTGTGCCGCCGCAGGCCCAGCCCCCGCAGGCCGGGCAGCAGATGCCGCAGCAGCCGGTCGATCCGCGGGTCGGGGCCGCCTGGCCGCAGCCCATCCAGCACGACCAGCGGCAGCCGACCAACCCCGGTGCCGCGCCGCTCGGTTACACCGCCGCGGTGGAGCTGTCGTCGGACCGGCTGCTCAACAGCAGGAAGCAGAAGGCGAAGAGCAGCCGGCCCTCGCCCGGCGGGTCGCGTTTCAAGCTGGGCGGGAAGAAGGAAGAGGCCGAGCGGCAGCGGAAGTTGGAGCTGATCCGCACGCCGGTGCTGTCCTGTTACCGCATCGCCGTCATCAGCCTCAAGGGCGGTGTCGGCAAGACGACCACGACGACCGCGCTCGGCTCCACCCTCGCCACCGAGCGCCAGGACAAGATCCTGGCGATCGACGCCAACCCGGACGCCGGTACGCTCGGCCGCCGGGTGCGGCGCGAGACCGGGGCCACCATCCGTGACCTCGTCCAGGCGATCCCGTACCTCAACTCCTACATGGACATCCGGCGGTTCACCTCGCAGGCGTCCTCCGGTCTGGAGATCATCGCCAACGACGTCGACCCCGCCGTGTCCACGACGTTCAACGACGAGGACTACCGGCGCGCGATCGACGTGCTCGGCAAGCAGTACCCGATCATCCTCACCGACTCCGGTACGGGTCTGCTCTACAGCGCCATGCGGGGCGTGCTGGACCTCGCCGACCAGCTCATCATCATCTCCACGCCGTCGGTGGACGGTGCGAGCAGTGCCAGTACGACACTGGACTGGCTGTCCGCGCACGGGTACGCGGACCTCGTCTCGCGGTCCCTCACCGTCATCTCGGGGGTGCGCGAGACCGGAAAGATGATCAAGGTCGACGACATCGTGGCGCACTTCCGGACCCGCTGCCGCGGTGTGCTCGTCGTACCGTTCGACGAGCATCTGGCCGCCGGTGCGGAGGTCGACCTCGACATGATGCGGCCGAAGGTGCGGGAGGCGTACTTCAACCTCGCGGCGCTGGTCGCCGAGGACTTCGTCCGGCATCAGCAGTCGCACGGGCTGTGGACCTCCGACGGCAACCCGCCGCCGGTCGCCGCTCCGCCCCTGCCGGGACAGCCCGTCCCGGGACAGCCCTTCCCGGGCCAGCCCGGCGCGTATCCACAGCAGCCGCAGCAGCCGCAGCCCGGACAGCCGTACGGCGGACCGGCCCAGGCACCTCCGGGACAGGCCGGGCAGCCGTACGCGCCGCCGCACCAGCCCTCCGCCCAGCCCTACCCCCAGGTTCCGGCGCAGCCCCAGCCCGGGCAGCCGCCGGCCGGCTACGGGTACCCCCACGCGGGACAGGGGCAGCAGCCGCCCCCGCAGCAGTAGGACTGTCCGCGACGGGGCGGAGGCGGTGGTCCGACGTTCGCGGCCACCGCCTCCGCCGTCCGTCGTCCGCCGGTCAGGTCCCGGCCCGGAGGGCGGCCGCTTCGCCATCGCCGCCCTTACGGACACGGGTACCGGGTCGTCGTCGCCGCCGTGCCCTCGCCCGTCCGAAAGCGAGCACAAGGCCCCGGTCAGTCACCGGCCGGAAGCGGCCCCGCGGAGGGGGCCGTCTCCGTGTGTGCGGGTGCGGCTACCGCGGTGTGCCGGCCGCGGCCACGAGCTCCCTGCAGCGCTGGACGTCCTCGGCCATCTGCTCCAGCAGCGCCTCGATCGTGTCGAACTTCGCCTGCCCCCGGACGAACGCCAGGAAGTCGACGGCGACATGGAGGCCGTACAGGTCGAGGCCGACGCGGTCGATGGCGTACGCCTCGACCGTGCGCTCGGTGCCGTCGAACTGGGGGTTGGTGCCGACGGAGATCGCGGCCGGCATGGCCTCGCCCTGGGCGTGCAGCCAGCCGGCGTAGACGCCGTCGGCGGGGATCGCGGTGTGCGGGAGCGTCTCGACGTTGGCCGTGGGGAAGCCCAGGTCGCGACCGCGCTGGGCGCCCCGCACGACGATGCCCTCCACGCGGTGCGGACGGCCCAGGATCTCGGCGGCGCCCCCGACTTCGCCCTCGGCGACCAGACGGCGGGTGAGCGTGGAGGAGAACGGCTCGCCGCCGCCCGCCTCACCGCTGACGTACAGGTCGACGACCTCGACGTCGAAGTCGTAGACCTCGCCCTGCTCGGCGAGGAAGTCCACAGTGCCCGCGGCCTTGTGGCCGAAGCGGAAGTTGGGGCCCTCGACGACCGCCTTGGCGTGCAGCTTGTCGACCAGCACCTTGACCACGAAGTCGGCCGCGGACAGCTTCGAGAACTCTGCGGTGAACGGCAGGATCAGGACGGCGTCCACCCCGAGACCGGCCATCAGTTCGGCGCGCCGGTGGTGCGGGGCGAGCAGCGGGGGGTGGCTGCCGGGGCGGACGACCTCGCTGGGGTGCGGGTCGAAGGTGACGACGACGGCCGGGACGCCCAGCTCGCGGGCGCGGTCCACGGCATGCCGGATGATCAGCTGATGCCCCCGGTGCACTCCGTCGTAGGAGCCGATGGTGACGACGCTGCGCCCCCAGTCCTGGGGGATGTCCTCCAAGCCACGCCAGCGTTGCACTGTGCCTGCTCCTTGTCGAAACCTTGCCGGACGGACCCGGGTCCGTGGACTTCTGTGCGCAGGTCCAAGGGTGCCATGCCGGGTGTCGCCGGCCCGCATCGGCATGGTCGACCGGGCGGGCCGTGTGACGCGGTGCACGTGCGGGCGGGGGCCGGGCGGGGATCAGGCGGGGACGCCCGCGCCCGCCAGGTCCTCGATCGTCCGCCGGGTGCCGGGGTCCACGAGCGCGGACCATGCGTGCGGGGCGTCCGCGAGCCAGCCGGCGACGGTGACGGCGAAGCCCGGGACGTGACGGACCAGGTCGGTCAGACAGCGCTGGAAGCGGCCGGCGCCGTCCGGGGCGCGGACGAGGAGCAGTCCGGTGCGGTGGACGAGGACGCGTGGTTCGGGACCGGTGGTGCGGGCGGCGGCGCGCAGCACCGCCTCCAGGACGGCGGGGTCGGACTCGCGGGTGAGCAGGGTGTCCAGCAGTTCGCGGCGCAGCGGGCGGGAGGCACGGGTGCCGGGGGCGGCGAGCACGCCGGCGAGGACCAGCCGGAGCGGTTGCGGACCGTCGTCGAGCAGGCCGGTGAGCAGGGTCCGGAGTGCGGCGCGGTCGGCGGGGCCGCCGTGGTCCAGTCTGCGGTCGGCGTACGCGGCCACGGGTCCGGTCAGCTCGGGGCGCCGTTCCGCGGCGTCCCGTACGAGGGCGGCGACCGGCCGGGCGAGGGCGGGGGTGACGGCGTCGGCGAGGGCGTGGAAGGTACCGGACGGGTCCGCCTCCCGGGCCAGCCTCGTACGGAAGGCGTCGAGGACGGGCTCCGGGTGGGTGGCGAGGGCGTCGGTCAGGGCGCTCGGCGGGAGGTGGGGGTCGCCGTCGGCGAAACGGGCGAGGGCCCGGGTGAGGTGGCGGTCCCTGCTGTCGGGGTCGCGGACGAGGAGGGCGAGCGCCCCGCCGTGCAGCTCCCGGTCGGCGGTGCGGACGAGGATGGTGAGGGCCGCGTACCTGAGCAGGGTGTGGTCGGCCGCGTCGCGCGCGTACGGCGCGGCCCGCAGGCCGTAGGTGATCGCCGCGGCCCGGCGTGCGGGGCGTTCGTCGCGGGCCCAGCGGTCGGCGGCCCGGCACATCGCCGCGGGCTCCTCCTCGGTCAGTACGGTGAGCAGTTGGTCGGCGCGCCGGTGGGTGCTGTCGGCGAGGGCTTCCGTGAGCGCGTCCAGGGCCTCGTGCCGGTGGGTGTGCAGCAGCGCCTGCGCGGCCGTCGCGACGGTCGCGTGGGGGGTGGCGGGCAGCGGCCGTTCGTCCTCGAACCAGCGCACCAGGTACGGCAGTACGGCGATGGGGTCGGCGGTGAGCAGCCGGGCGGCGGCGTCCAGGAAGCGGGGGCCGTTCTCGCACGGGGGGCCGTCGGCGTGGACCAGGCGGCGCAGCAGGGCGCAGCGCGCCGCCGGCGGCAGCCGGAGCGCGGTCCAGAAGGCGGGGACCAGCTCCGGGGGCACCGTCCTGCGCTGCTCCCGCCATGCCACGATCCGGTCGGACAGCAGGCGCAGCACGTCCGTGTACGGGGTCGCGTCGGGCAGGCGGGCGAGGGTCGCGGTGAGGAGGCGGGCGGCCCACCACGAGCCGGGGTCGGCCTCGAGGGCGTGGGTGAGGTCCGCCAGGCGTGAGGCGAGGCGGCCGGTGCCGTGCCGGCGGGCGAGGTGCAGCAGGGCCTCGACGACGGGGCCGATGCGGTGGCGCGGGACGGGCTCGGCGGGCGGCCGGGGGCGGTGGGCGTCGTGGACCAGGGCGCGCAGGGCGGCGTCCAGGTCGAGGTGGCTGCCCTGGAGCCAGTCGGCGAACTCCCCGTGGGCGAACCGGTAGCCGAGTCCGGCGGGGAGGAGGAGTCCCTCGGCGAGTACGGCGGCGGCCCAGCCGGTGCGCTCGCCGTCCCGACCGGGGTCGGGACCGGCCGGGAACACGTCCTCGAAGGCCTCCGCATCCAGTCCGCCGTGCCCGGTGCCGAGGCCGCGGCGGGCGGCTTCGTGCACCCTCCCGGCCACCTGGGCCGCCAGTCGGCGTACGGCGGTGCCGTGGAGCCCGTTCCCGGCGGCGAGGCGGGTGGCGATGCGCAGGCACAGCAGGTCCAGGTGGGCCGAGAAGACGTCGTCGCGGTCGGCCGGGACGTCGGGGGCGTCACCGGCGAGGCCGGACCTGACCTCGGCGAGCAGCCGCAGGGTCAGCGGGTGACGGGCGTCGGCGTCGGTCACGGCGCCTTCGGGGATGCCGTGGCGGGCGCGCGCCTCGCGGGCCTCCTCGGGGGTGAGGTCGCCGAGGATCACACACGCCGGGAGCCCGTCGGGGCCGTGCACTCCGGGGTGGAGCAGCTCTTCGGGGAAGGCCGCCTCCTCCCAGAACTCCGCGCGGCACGCCACCACGAGCCGTACGCCCGTGTCCCCGAGCCATCGCGCGGTGCCGGCGGTCCATTCGGGGAGGTGCTGGTACAGCTCCGGCGGCATCTGCTCGGGGTCGTCCAGGAGCAGCAGCAGCGGGTGGCCGGCGGTGCGGGCGAGCCGGGCGAGCCGTTCCGGGCCCAGGTCGCCGAGCGCGTCCGGGGTGGCCGGGAACGGGCGGCGGGAGGCGGCGACGACAGCGGCGGCGCGCTCCAGTGCGCGGCGGGCGGCGTCCGCGAGTGAGCGGTCGCCCTCGCGGAGATCGGCGCCGCGCAGCAACAGGGCGGGCCGCCCGGCCCGGTGGCGGCGGGCGGCGAGCGCCGCGAGCTCGGTACTGCGGCCACTGCCGGGCGCCCCGACGAGGCCCAGCACGGTGGCCCCGCCCTGCTCGAACGCGGCGAACTCCGCGAGGACGGCGGGGCGTTCGACGGCTTCCACGGCGGTCATCCGCACCCCGCCCGGCGCCTCGGGTACCGCCGGAACGGCCGCGCCGGTACGGAACCGGGCCGGGGCGAGGGCGAGTTCGCCCGGGGCTGTCATGGGCCCGACCGGGGCGGCCACGGAGCCCACGGCGGCCTCCGGCACCACCGAAGCAGCAGCGAACCGGAGCGAGGAGACCGCGTTCCCCGCCGTCACTTCCCGCCCCGTCCCCGGAGCCCTCAGTCCCCCAGGAAACCCGAGCGCCGCAACCGCCTCTCCCCCCACAGCGCCCTCCGGCCACACCGAAGCAGCAGCGAACCCGGCCACGGCAGTCGCGTCCCCCGCCCTCGAAGCGACCGCGCACCGTCCACAGGCACCGGCAGAACCTGCGGCGCCCTCCACCGCCCCTTCCCGCTCTGTCCCCAGCCCTCCGGGGGGCCCGACCGACGGAACCGCCTCTCCCCCCGCAGCGACGCCCCGCCGCACAGAAGCAACGCCGTACCCGGCCACGGCAGTCGCCTCCCCCACCGCCGAGGCGACCGCGCACCGACCGCAGGCAGCCGCCCAGTTGACGACGCCGACGGGAAACCTCACTGCATCCGCCGCGAGTTCGTTCCAGGTCGCCGTCAGTTCCCCCAGTCCGGCGAGGTTGAGGTCGGGGCCGTAGGCGGGGACCGTCGCGGCGTTCTCGGTGAGCAGCGCGGCGAGGGCGGGGGCCGTCGGGGGCAGCGGTACGGCGAAGCCCACGTCGCTGTCGGCCGAGCGGAGGGCGGTGCCGAGGACGCCGAGCACGGTGCCGGTTGCGGCGTCGAGGACCGGGCCGCCCGCGGCTCCTCCGCCGAGGCGCAGCGCGTCCCGGCCGGCGGTGCCGACCGCCAACTCCAGTGCGGTGGCGACGGGGTGCGGGCGGTCGGTGGCGGTGTAGGTGACGGCGGCCGTGCCCAGTACGCGTGCCTCGCGCCAGCCGCCGGCGGCGATCCGCACATAGGTGCCGCTCTCGACGCCCGTCCGCGCGGAGACCGGCAGCGGTGTCACGCCGAGGCCTTCCGTGCGTACGAGGGCCAGGTCGAGTGCGGGCAGTGGGGTGACGGCGTCGGCCGCCACCACGCAGTGGCGGTTCCCGGCCGCGTACAGCACGATCCGGGGCAGGCCGTCGACCGCCTCGTGGCTGGTGATCACCGTGCCGCGGTGGTCGGCCACGAAGCCGGTGCCGCGCGGGCGGCCGGCGAGATCGTGCAGACGGACCAGGCCCTCGTCGACGGGCTGGTCCGCGACGTTCAGCGGTGCGCCGCCCGGGAGGTCGCGGGGGCCGGGCAGGAACGGCGCGAAGTGGCCGGAGGGGCCCGGCGCCGACCACGGGCTGCGGAAACCCTCGCCGGAGTGGTCCGCGGCGAGGGAGTGGCCGTCACGGCCGGCGGGCTCCCGGTCCCCGGACGGCTCCGCGGCCCATGTGGGCCGGGGGCGCCCGGGCAGCTCCGCGCGCCCCCGGTGGTCCTCGCCGCCGGACGGGTCCGCGCAGTCCCGGGGTCGCGGGAAGCCGCAGGTGCCCGGGGTCCCGGTGGAAGCCGAGGGACTGCCCGGGACGTCCCGCTCCTCGCGGGGTCCGATTCGTGACGGCATCCTCGCGCCTCCCGCCGAACTTCCGTGCCCTGGTCTGTGACATTAGGCCCGAAATGATCAGCGGGACAGATCGGTCGGCGAACGCGCCCCCTTCCGCTCCCCCGGTTCACTCCGAGCGCCCGCACTTACGGGTGAACAGGCGGGCGTGGATGGATACACCCTAGGGGTGGGGGAACCGAGGGGGGACCGTGGAGCGGCGGCATGTCCATCCCCGTGGCGCCGCTCCACGGGCGGACCCTCGACCGAGCGACCGACCGACTGACCGAGCGACCGACCGACCAGCCGGCCAACCGACCGCGCCCTCGTCGCTCAGCCGAAGACGGCCAGGCTCTTCGCCTTCCCCCGCTGTTCCTCGACCAGCGCCAGGAACCGGTCCGCGGGCCCGAAGACGCCCACGGCACCGGAACCGGCGTACTCCTCGGGCATCTCCAGCCGGACCCCGTTGGTGAGCAGCCTGGCCCGCCGTTCGTCGACGTCCCAGCGCGGGAACGCGGCGGTGGCGGCGTCGGCGATCGGCATCACCGTCAGCTCCTTCTGGAGTTGGTCCAGCGTCCTGGCGGAGTCCAGCTTGTACGGGCCCACGCGGGTGCGGCGCAGTGCGGTGAGGTGGCCGCCGACGCCGAGGCCCGCGCCCAGGTCGCGGGCGAGGGCGCGGATGTAGGTGCCGGAGGAGCAGACGACCGACACCACCAGGTCCAGCACCGGGGTGCCGTCCTTGGCGGCGCCCTCCCGGACGTCGTGGACGGCGAAGGAGGAGACGGTGACCGGCCGGGCGGGGATGTCGAACTCCTCGCCCTCCCGCGCGCGCTTGTAGGAGCGCACGCCGTTGATCTTGATGGCGCTGACCTTGGACGGCACCTGCATGATCTCGCCGGTCAGCCGGGCGACCCCGGCGTCGACGGCCTCCCGGGTGATCCCGGAGGCGTCGGTGGAGGAGGTGATCTCCCCTTCGGCGTCGTCGGTGACCGTGTTCTGCCCGAGCCGTACGGTGCCGACGTATTCCTTCTCGGTCAGCGCCAGGTGGCCGAGGAGCTTGGTGGCCCGCTCGACGCCGAGGACGAGGACTCCCGTCGCCATCGGGTCGAGGGTGCCGGCGTGGCCGACGCGCCGGGTACGGGCGATACCGCGCATCTTGGCGACCACGTCGTGCGAAGTGAAGCCCGACGGCTTGTCGACGATGACAAGGCCGTCGGGCGTGGTGTGCTTCTGGGTCATTCGGCGGTGTCGTCCGTCTCGTCGTCTTCCGGCTTGCGGTACGGGTCGGCGTCACCGGCGTACGTGGCGCCCGCGGACGCCTCGCGCACCTTCGCGTCGGACTGGCGCGCCCGGTCGAGGAGGTCCTCGATGTTGCGTGCCGTGTCCGGCAGGGCGTCCATGACGAAGGTCAGGGTCGGCGTGAACTTCACGCCCGCCGCCCGGCCCACCTCCGAGCGCAGGATGCCCTTGGCGCTCTCCAGGCCCGCCGCGGCGGCCTTCCGCTCCTCGTCGTCCCCGTACACGGTGTAGAAGACGGTCGCCTCCCTGAGGTCACCGGTGACCCGGGTGTCCGTGATGGTGACGTGCGAGCCGAGCCGCGGGTCCTTGATCCCGCGCTGCAGCTTCTGGGCCACCACCTCTCGGATGAGGTCCGCCAGCCTTTTCGCCCGCGCGTTGTCGGCCACTGGTCCGTCTCCCGTTCTTTCCTGTCTGCGTATCTCTGGGCTGTCGTCGTCAGTCGTCTTCACCGTGGAAGCGCCGCCTGACGGACAGCAGCTCCACCTCGGGGCGCCCGGCGACCAGCCGCTCGCACCGGTCCAGTACGTCTCTCAGGTGCCCCGCGTCACCGGACACCATGGCCAGGCCGACGACGGCCCGGCGATGGAGGTCCATGTGGTCCACCTCGGCCGCGCTCACCGCGTACTTGCGCTGGAGCTCGGCGACGATCGGGCGGACGACGGAGCGCTTCTCCTTCAGCGAATGTACGTCGCCGAGGAGGAGGTCGAAGGACAGCGTCCCCACATACATGTGCAACCGGTTCACCCGCCGGTACGGGATCGATGGCCCCGCCATCCGTGGTGGGCAGGGACATCAGAACCGTACAACGAAGGGGGTGCGGCGATCGACGGATATTGCGCCCACCGACGCCCACCGGCGCCCCCGGAGCGCACCGGCGCCCACCGGAGCCCGGTGGACCGCCCGGAGCGCGCCGCCGGCCCCGCACACACGAGCCGGCCGGCGGGACCACGGTCCCGCCGGCCGGTACGCACCGTGGGGTGTTACACCCGCGGCTTCTCGCGCATCTCGTACGTCGCGATGACGTCGTCGACCTTGATGTCGTTGAAGTTTCCGAGGTTGATACCGCCCTCGAAGCCTTCGCGGATCTCGGTGACGTCGTCCTTGAAGCGACGCAGACCCTCGATGTTGAGGTTCTCCGCGATGACCTTGCCATCGCGCAGGAGGCGCGCCTTGGTGTTGCGCTTGACCTCGCCGGAGCGGATGAGAACACCCGCGATGTTGCCCAGCTTGGACGAGCGGAAGACCTCGCGGATCTCCGCCGTGCCGAGCTCGACCTCTTCGTACTCCGGCTTGAGCATGCCCTTGAGGGCCGCCTCGATCTCCTCGATCGCCTGGTAGATGACCGAGTAGTAGCGGACGTCCACGCCCTCGCGCTCGGCCATCTGCTGTGCCCGCCCGGCGGCGCGCACGTTGAAGCCGATCACGATGGCGTCCGAGCCCATCGCCAGGTCGATGTCGGACTCCGTGACCGCACCGACGCCGCGGTGCAGGACGCGGATGTCGACCTCTTCGCCGACGTCCAGCTGGAGCAGGGACGACTCCAGGGCCTCGACCGATCCGGACGCGTCGCCCTTGATGATCAGGTTCAGCTGCTGGACCTCGCCGGCCTTGAGCACCTTGTCCAGGTCCTCCAGCGACACGCGGCGCGTGCGCTTGGCGAACGCGGCGTTGCGCTCACGGGCGGCGCGCTTCTCGGCGATCTGACGGGCCGTACGGTCCTCGTCGACGACGATGAAGTTGTCGCCCGCACCCGGGACGTTGGTCAGGCCCAGGACCTGGACCGGCGTCGACGGGCCGGCCTCGGCGACGTTGTTGCCGTTGTCGTCGAGCATGGCGCGCACGCGGCCGTAGGCGTCGCCCACCACCATCGTGTCGCCGACCCGCAGGGTGCCTCGCTGGACGAGGACGGTCGCCACGGCACCGCGGCCGCGGTCGAGCCGGGACTCGATCGAGATGCCCTGCGCGTCCTGCGTGGGGTTGGCCCGCAGGTCGAGCGAGGCGTCCGCGGTGAGGACGACGGCCTCGAGGAGGCTGTCGATGTGCAGACCCTGCTTGGCGGAGATGTCGACGAACATGGTGTCGCCGCCGTACTCCTCGGCCACCAGGCCGTACTCGGTCAGCTGACCGCGCACCTTGGTCGGGTCGGCGCCCTCGACGTCGATCTTGTTGACCGCGACGACGATCGGGACCTCGGCCGCCTTGGCGTGGTTGAGCGCCTCGACCGTCTGCGGCATGACGCCGTCGTTGGCCGCGACGACCAGGATCGCGATGTCGGTCGACTTGGCACCGCGGGCACGCATGGCGGTGAACGCCTCGTGACCCGGGGTGTCGATGAAGGTGATCTTGCGATCCTCTTCGTTGACCTCGGTCGTGACCTGGTAGGCACCGATGTGCTGGGTGATGCCGCCGGCCTCGCCCGCGATGACGTTCGTCTTGCGGATGGCGTCGAGGAGGCGGGTCTTTCCGTGGTCGACGTGACCCATGACGGTGACGACCGGCGGGCGGACCACCAGGTCCTCCTCGTCGCCCTCGTCCTCGCCGAACTCCAGGTCGAAGGACTCGAGCAGCTCGCGGTCCTCCTCCTCCGGGCTGACGATCTGAACGGTGTAGTTCATCTCGTCCGCGAGGAGCTGGAGCGTCTCGTCGGAGACGGACTGGGTCGCGGTGACCATCTCGCCGAGGTTCATCATGACCGCGACGAGCGACGCCGGGTTGGCGTTGATCTTCTCCGCGAAGTCGGTGAGCGAGGCACCGCGCGACAGGCGAATGGTCTCGCCGTTGCCGCGAGGCAGCATCACACCGCCGACCGACGGGGCCTGCATGGCCTCGTACTCCTGGCGCCTCTGCCGCTTCGACTTGCGGCCGCGGCGCGCGGGACCGCCGGGACGGCCGAAGGCGCCCTGCGTGCCACCACGGCCACCGGGACCGCCGGGACGGCCGCCGAAGCCGGGACGGCCACCGCCGCCACCGAAGCCGCCGCCACCGGGACGACCGGCGAAACCGCCGCCGCCACCGGGACGACCGGCACCGCCACCGCCGCCGGGACGGCCGGCGAAGCCGCCGCCACCGGGACGACCGGCGCCGCCGGGACGACCCGCACCGCCCGGACCGCGGCCACCGGGGCCGGGACGCGGACCGGCAGCGGGACGCTGCGGCATCATGCCGGGGTTGGGACGCGGGCCACCGGGGCCGCCGCCGGGACGGGGACCGCCCTGCGGACGCGGCATCGAGCCCGGGGTCGGGCGCTGCCCGCCCGGAGCCTGCGGACGCGGACCGCCGCCCTGGCCGCCGGGGGCCTGGGGACGCGGACCGGCGCCGGGGGCACCGGGACCGCCGGGACGCTGGCCCTGCGGGCGCGGGGCCTGCGGACGGGCCATGCCGGTGGAGCCACCGGAGGTGAAGGGGTTGTTGCCGGGACGGGGACCGGCCGGGCGGGCGCCCGGACGCGGAGCGCCGCCACCGGGACGCTGACCCTGGCCGGCCGGACGGCCCTGGCCGCCCTGCCCCTGACCCTGGCCCTGACCCGGAGCGGGACGGCCGCCGGGCTTGGGAGCACCGGGACGCGCGCCGCCGGGCTTCGGACCGGACGGAGCCGGGGCCGCCGCCGCGGGCGGGGCCTGGAACTCCGGGGCCGCCGGAGCCGGACGCGGCGCGGGCCGCGGGCCCGGCGTCGGACGGGGACCGGGGGTCGCCGGCGAGGGAGCCGACGGAGCCGCCGGCGGCTGGGCCGCGGCGGGCTTGGGTGCGGCCGGCGGCTTCGGGGCAGCCGGACGCGCCGACTGCGCCGGGGAGGGCGCGCCGGGCTTGGGGGCCGCCTTGCGGGGGGCGCCGGGCTTCGCGGCGGACTTGCCGTTGCCCCCGCCCTGCTGGAAGGCGTCTGTCAGCTTGCGTACTACGGGCGCTTCGATGGTCGAAGACGCCGAACGGACGAATTCACCGAGTTCCTGGAGCTTGGCCATGACGACCTTGCTCTCCACGCCGAACTCCTTGGCGAGTTCGTAGACCCGGACCTTAGCCACTTCGCTCCTTTGAGGTCCGGGTTGCGTCCGGACCGTCGCTAGTTCATGGGCGTACTCATCGCGTACTCATCGAGTGCTCATCGCAATCTCGACCTGCTTTCGACTCGCGAGGTACCAGGCCGCACGGGGGGTTCCGTGCGGCGTTCTTACGGTGTTGCCCGTCCAGTCGGCGGGGGAGCCGCTGATCGGCAACCTTGTGCCTGCTCGACGTAGTGGCGCAACGCCTTTACGTCGAGCGGTCCCGGGACGCGCAGCGCCCTCGGGAACGCCCTGCGGCGCACCGCCTGGTCGAGACAGACCGGGACGGGGTGCACATACGCACCCCGGCCGGGCAGCGTACCGCGAGGATCCGGGACGCACGCGTCCTCGATCACCACGATCCGCAGCAGCTCGCTCTTGACCGCTCGCTCCCGGCACCCCACGCAGGTGCGCTCGGGGCATACGCCAGCTCGTGTCCGGCCAGACACTCCTCAGTCTACCTCCCCGGACCGACCTCACCCCTTTGGGGCAAGAATCGAACACCGCCGCGAGCAAAGCTGTCGTGATCTCAGCCCACCGCGGCTTGGATCTATTCCCCTGCCTGGTCGCCGGTCTGCTCGGTGTCCGGCCGGATGTCGATCCGCCAGCCGGTCAGCCGGGCGGCCAGACGGGCGTTCTGCCCCTCCTTGCCGATCGCCAGGGACAGCTGGTAGTCGGGCACGGTGACCCGCGCGGACCGGGCCGCCAGGTCGACGACCTCCACCTTGGAGACCCGGGCCGGCGACAGCGCGTTCGCCACCATCTCGGCCGGGTCGTCCGACCAGTCGACGATGTCGATCTTCTCGCCGTTCAGCTCGCCCATCACGTTGCGCACCCGGCCGCCCATGGGGCCGATGCAGGCGCCCTTGGCGTTCAGACCCGACCGGGTGGACCGGACGGCGATCTTGGTGCGGTGACCGGCCTCACGGGCGATCGCGGCGATCTCCACGGAGCCGTCGGCGATCTCCGGCACTTCCAGGGCGAACAGCTTCTTCACCAGGTTGGGGTGGGTGCGCGACAGGGTGACGGACGGGCCGCGTACGCCCTTGGCCACCCGGACGACGTACGACCGCAGCCGCATGCCGTGGGGGTAGGTCTCGCCGGGGACCTGCTCCTGCACCGGCAGGATGGCCTCCAGCTTGCCGATGTCGACCAGCACGTTCTTGGGGTCGCGGCCCTGCTGGACCACTCCGGTGACGATGTCGCCCTCGCGGCCGGCGTACTCGCCGAGCGTCGCGTCGTCCTCGGCGTCGCGCAGGCGCTGCAGGATGACCTGCTTGGCCGTGGTGGCGGCGATACGGCCGAAGCCGGACGGGGTGTCGTCGAACGCGCGGGCCTCCTGGCCCTCCTCGAGGTCCTCGGGGTCCTCCTTCGCCCACACGGTCACGTGTCCGGTCTCCCGGTCGAGCTCCACGCGGGCCTGCCGGCGGCTTCCCTCGGTGCGGTGATAGGCGATGAGGAGGGCCGACTCGATCGCCTCGACCAGCAGTTCGAGGGAGATCTCCTTCTCCCGTACCAAGAGCCGAAGAGCACTCATGTCGATGTCCACGATTACGCCTCCTCTTCCTTCGTGTCGTTCTTCTTGTCGGACGCGTCGTCCTTGCGGTTGAACTCGACCTGGACCCGCGCCCTGGTGATGTCGTCGAAGGCGAGCCTGCGCGCGGTGGGCCTGCGGCCCTTGACCCCGGGCACCTCGACGTCGAGTCCCTCGTCGTCGGCCCCGGTGATCCTGGCGACCAGTTCGCCGCCCTCGGTGAGCTGGAACCGCACGAGCCGGCCGGTGGCGCGCACGTAGTGGCGGTGCTCGGTGAGGAGGCGCTCCGCGCCGGGGGTTCCGACCTCGAGGGTGTACTCCGCGCTGCCCATCGCGTCGCTCTCGTCGAGCTTCGCCGAGAGCGCGCGGCTCACTTCGGCGATACGGTCGAGGTCCGCGCCGGTGTCGGAGTCGACGACGACGCGCAGCACACGCTTGCGGCCGACCGAGTCCACGGCGATCTCTTCGAGATCCAGGCCCTGGGAGCTGACGAGCGGTTCCAGAAGTTCTCGAAGCCTCTCGCTCTGGGTGGTGCTCATCCGGGTGACTCCTCGGCCGCGTGTGCTGTTGTGGGACGGTGCGCGTTGCTGCCTCAAAGGGTATCCGGTCGCGGGGGGTGTTGCCGTCCACCCCGGTCACGGAGGGTGCCGCTGACGGGCGCCGGGCCGGGGCCCGGGTACCGTGATCGCGGGCCAGCGGTCCGTTTCCCTTCCGTCGCCACGTTCGTACGAGTCCCCGAGGACGTCTGCCGTGCCGTACCCCTCGTCTCCGCGCGCCCGTTCGGGGCCGCGCAGAAGGAGCCTGCTCGCCGTCGCCCCGGCGGCCCTGCTGGTGGCGGGCTGTTCCGCCGAGCCCGGGAAGCCGGACGCCGGTGCCGGCCGTCCCTCGGCCGCCGACCGGACACGCGCGCGTGCGGCCCGGGACAGCGTGGAACTCGCCGGGCGGTACGACGCGGTCGTCGCCGCGCATCCGAGGCTGGCGGGGCGGCTGGGTCCACTGCGCGCGGAGGTCGTCCGGCACGCGGAGGCGTTCGGGGGTCGGGCGGAGGTCCCGCCGTCGTCGTCGCCGTCGCCGTCCGCGTCGTCGTCCCCGTCGCCGTCCGGTTCCGGTACGGCGTCCCCGGCTCCCTCCCGGGCCGCGGTGCCCGTGAAGGAGAAGGACGCCCTCGCCGAACTCGCGGCCACGGAGCGGGAGATCGCCGACCGGCGGACGGCGGCGCTGCTGGACGCGCCGGGTGAACTGGCCCGGCTCCTGGCCTCGGTGGCGGCGGCCGGCGCGGCCCATGTCTATCTGCTGACGGAGGCGGGACGGTGAGCGGGACCCGCGAGGCGCAGGACAAGGAACTGCGGGCTCTCCAGGCGGCCCTGGCCGCGGAGCACGCGGCGGTGTACGGCTACGGGGTCGTCGGCGGCCGGATCGGCGAGGAGCGGCGCACCGAGGCACGGACGGCGTACGACGCGCACCGGGCGCGCAGGGACGCGTTGGTGCGCGCGGTGCACGACACGGGCGGCGCGCCCGTCGCCGCCGCCGCCGGGTACGCGCTGCCGTTCCCGGTGCCGGACGCGGCGGCGGCGGTGCGGCTGGCGGCGGAGCTGGAAGGCAGGGTGGCCGGGGTGTACGCGGATCTGGTGCGCGCGAGCACCGGTGAGCGGCGCCGCGGGGCGGCCGAGGCGATGCGGGAGGCGGCGGTGCGGTCGGTGCGCTGGAGCGGGGAGAGCGTAGCCTTCCCTGGGCTCGCCGAGCGGGGCGGTACGGCTTCGGGGACACCGGCGCCGAAGGCGTGACGCCACGGGGGCGGCAGGCACCGCGTACAGCAGGAAAGGAACGACTCGCGCATGGCTTTCGAACCGCCGCAACGTCTGGTGAGGGCGCTCGGTGAGACGGCGCCCGAGGGTGACGACTGGCTGGAGAAACTGCCGGAGTCGGCGCACGGGGCCGTCGCACAGCGTGAGTTGACCGTGGAGCGGGTGCAGATGCCGGGCGGGCGCAGCAGCCTGGTGGTGCTGGTGCGTTCGGCCGACGGGGCCCCCTCCGTGCTGAAGCTGGCGCCGCGCCGGGCGCGTCCGGAGGACGAGCGGGCGGCGCTGGCCCACTGGAACGGGCGGGGAGCGGTGCGGCTGCTGGAGCCGGCGGCTTCCGGGAACGAGGGGGTGCTGCTGCTGGAGCGGCTGCACCCGGATGTGTCGGTGCGGACGCTGCCGGAGGCGAAGGCGCTGCTGGAGGCGGCGGGGACGCTGCGCCGGCTCTGGGTGGATCCGCCCGAGGACCACGGTTTCGAGACGGTCGCCGGGCGGACGGAGCGGCAGGCGCGGGCGATGGGGGCGAGTGCGGCGGCCGATCCGGAGGTGGCCCCGCTGGTGGAGGCGGCGCTGACGGCGCGTGCGGAGTTGCTGGCCGCGCCGCCGGAACACCGGCTGCTGCACGGGACGTTCCGGCAGAGCAAGGTGCTCGCCGGGGAGCGGATGCCGTGGCTGGCGGTGGGGCCGGACCCGGTGGTCGGGGAGCACGCGTTCGACCTGGCCCGGCTGGTGCGCGACCGCGTGGAGGACCTGATCGCCCAGCCGTCGGGCGCGACGACGACGCGGCGGCGGGTGAAGCGGCTGGCGGAGTCCCTGGAGGTCGACCGGGAGCGGTTGCGGGGCTGGACGCTGTTCCGCGCGGTGGAGTCGGGCGTACGGGCGCGGCGCGTGGGGCGTGAGCGGGATGCGGAGCTGCTGCTGGAGTTCGCGACCTGGCTGTGAGGCTCCGCCTTCGGGGGCGGGGGCTGGGGGGCGCCGTGCCCTTGGCGCACCGCGCCCCCTTCCGCCAGCCGTACCGCTGGGACACCACCCCGCAAGCCCTTCCGCCACGACACGGCCCTCGCAACCCCGTCCGCCACAACCGCCGACAGTCGCGCCACGGCACTGCGCTTGCAACCCCGTCCGCCGCAGCTGCGGGCAGTCGTGCCGCAGGGCGGCACGGGTGGGCGCGGCGGCAACCGGCGAACGCCGGACTGTGTCACCCCGCCCGGCCCGGATCGACGTGCCGGTGTCAGATGTGCCCCGGGGCTGCGGGGCCGGGCCTTGCCGACGTCGGCGCTGGGCGGCAGGGCACTGGTGCGGGCCGGGGGGTGTGGCGCAGCCCGGCGCTTCCGGGGTGCCGCTGCGCCCACCCGTGCCGCCCCAGCGGCACGACTGCCCGCAGCTGGGGGGCTGCGGGGCCGGGCGTTGGTGCGGGTCGGGGGTGGGGCGCAGCCCCGCGCTCGCGGGGTGCCGTCGCGCCCACCCGTGCCGCCCTGGGGGTACCCCCTCTGGGGGAGGCACGACTGCCCGCAGCTGCAGCGGGCTGCAGCGCCGGGCGTTGGTGCGGGCCGGGGGTGGGGCGCGGCTGGCCGTAGTTGGGGGGTGGCGTCAGGGCGTCAGGCGGGTGATTGCCTGCTCTACCGTCAGTTCCTCGCGTTCGCCCGTGCGGCGGTCCTTGAGTTCGACGATGCCCTCCGCAGCGCGGCGGCCCGCGACCAGGATCTGCGGGACGCCGATCAGTTCCGAGTCGGTGAACTTCACGCCCGGGGAGACGCCCGCGCGGTCGTCGACCAGGACCCGGACGCCGGCGGCGGACAGCTTCTCGGAGACGTCGAGGGCGAGCTCGGTCTGCAGGGCCTTGCCCGCGGCGACCACGTGCACGTCCGCCGGGGCGACCTCCGCGGGCCAGCACAGGCCCTTGTCGTCGGCGGTCTGCTCGGCGAGGGCCGCCACCGCGCGGGAGACGCCGACGCCGTAGGAGCCCATGGTGACGCGGGCCGGCTTGCCGTTCTGGCCGAGGACGTCCAGCTTGAGGGCGTCGGCGTACTTGCGGCCCAGCTGGAAGATGTGGCCGATCTCGATCGCGCGGTCCAGGCGCAGCCCCGTGCCGCACTTGGGGCAGGGGTCGCCCTCCTGCACCACCACGACGTCCACGTACGCGTCGACCTCGAAGTCGCGCCCGGCGACCACGTTCTTCACGTGCGTGTCGGCCTTGTTGGCGCCCGTGATCCAGGCGGTGCCGGGGGCGACGCGCGGGTCGGCGAGGTAGGTCACCTTGTCCAGGCCCTGCGGGCCGACGTAGCCGCGCACCAGGTCGGGGCGGGCGATGAAGTCCGCCTCGGTGACCATCTCCACCGCGGCCGGGGCGAAGTGCGCCTCGACCTTGTCCATGTCGACCTCGCGGTCGCCGGGCACGCCCACGGCGACGATCTCGCCGTCGACCTTGACCAGCAGGTTCTTCAGCGTGGCCGAGGCGGGCACGCCGAGCGAGGCGGCGAGGGTCTCGATGGTCGGGGTGTCGGGGGTGGGGATGTCCTCGGCGGCCGGGACGTCCGTGGCGTCGACCGGCTTCGCCTCGTAGGCGATCGCCTCGGTGTTGGCGGCGAAGTCGCAGTTCGGGCAGTCCGCGAAGGTGTCCTCGCCGGCCTCGGCGGGGGCGAGGAACTCCTCGGACTTGGAGCCGCCCATGGCGCCCGCGGTGGCCGCGCAGATGCGGTAGTCGAGGCCGAGGCGCTCGAAGATCTTCTGGTAGGCCGCGCGGTGCAGGGCGTACGACTGGGCGAGGCCCTCGTCCTCGAGGTCGAAGGAGTAGGAGTCCTTCATCAGGAACTCGCGGCCGCGCAGGATGCCGGCGCGGGGGCGGGCCTCGTCGCGGAACTTGGTCTGGATCTGGTAGAGGATCACCGGCAGGTCCTTGTAGGAGGACGCCTGGTCCTTCACCAGCAGGGTGAAGATCTCCTCGTGGGTGGGGCCGAGGAGGTAGTCGCCGCCCTTGCGGTCCTGGAGGCGGAACAGCTCGGGGCCGTACTCGTCCCAGCGGCCGGTGGCCTCGTACGGTTCACGCGGCAGCAGGGCGGGGAGCAGGACCTCCTGGGCGCCGATGGCGTCCATCTCCTCGCGGACGATGCGCTCCACGTTGGCGAGGACCTTCTTGCCGAGGGGCAGCCACGTCCAGATGCCGGCGGCGGTACGGCGTACGTAGCCCGCGCGGACCAGCAGCTTGTGGCTGAGGACCTCGGCGTCCGCCGGGTCGTCGCGCAGCGTCTTCGCCATCAACTGGGACATGCGCTGGACCGGTGCGTTCGCCATGGTTTTCGTATCTCCTGCTGCGTCTCGGTGATGACAGCGAGGTTAGCCGGGCGGGACGCGGCGGCGGAAATCGATTGTCCGCCGACCGCGGGCGTCCGCTATCCGCGCGGCAGCGGCAGCGGGGCGCCCATGACGGCGTACGGCCGGGGCGCGCTGGGGAAGTGGACCTGGCGGGCGAGGTCCTGGTAGCCGAGGGAGTGGTACAGGTGGCGGGCGGGGCTGTCGATGTCGATCGCGGAGAGGATCGAGCGGGGCTGTTCGGCACCGTCGGTGATCGTGGTGATCAGGGCGCGGCCGATGCCGTGCTGCTGGTGCCGGGGGTGGACGTGCAGCTCGGTGATGACGAAGGAGTCGTCGAGCCAGTCGCCGTGGCCCCGCATGCGCAGATAGGGCTCGACGACGGTGGACCACCAGTGGGTGCGGTCGTTGGGCATGCCGTAGACGAAGCCGACGAGGCGGCCCCCGACGGTGGCGCCGAAGGCCCTGGCGCCGGGGAAGGTCATGTGGCGCAGCACGATCTGCCGGCGGACGGCCACCTCGTCGGGTCCGAGCCCGAACGCCACCGCCTGCACCGCCAGCGCCTCGTCGACATGACCGGGCAGGTCGAGGGGGCCGATCACGATGTCGTCGGGCTCGGAGCGGCCGTGACCGGGAAAGCGCAGCATGCCGGGGAGACTACAGGGACACGCCGGTCAGAACAGCACGCTCATGAAGGCGCCGACCTCCTGGAAGCCGACCCTCTCGTACGTTCTGCGGGCGGGGGTGTTGAAGTCGTTGACGTAGAGGCTCGCCACGGGTGCGACGTCGGCGAGGGCGTAGCGCAGTACGGCCGCCATGCCGGGGGCGGCGACGCCCCTGCCGCGGTGCTCGGGGGCGACCCAGACGCCCTGGATCTGGCAGGCGCGGTCGGTCGCGGCGCCGATCTCGGCCTTGAAGACGACCTTGCCGTCGGCGTCGAAGCGGGCGAAGGAGCGGCCGGCGCCGACGAGCTCGGCGACCCGGGCCTGGTAGAGCAGGCCGCCGTCACCGGCCAGCGGGGAGATGCCGACCTCCTCGGTGAACATCGCCACGCACGCCGGCATGATCGTCTCCAGTTCGTCCTTGCGGACGCGGCGGACGTACGGGTCGGGGGCGATGCCGTGGGGCATGCGGTCGGTGACCATGAGGGGCTGGTGGGTGCGGACCTCGCGGGCGGGGCCCCACTGGGGTTCGAGCAGCCGCCACAGTTCGGCGATGGGTTCGGCCGGGCCGACGATGGAGGAGCAGCGGCGTCCGGCCCGGCGGGCGCGGTCGGCGAAGGCGCGGATCGCCCGGGGGGTGGCGCAGATGGGCACCAGGTTGGCGCCGGCGTAGCACAGGGAGGTCAGGGCGCCGCCTTCGTACCAGCCCCACATCTCGCCGCCGAGCCGCCAGGGGTCGAGGCCGGCGATCCGGACCCGGGCCGTCACGAAGGCGTTCGCGACCGGCTCGCGGTCGAGGACGGCGAGCGCGGCGTCCAGGTCGTTCGGTTCGAGGACCCGGGAAGTGGTCTGCGTCAACAAAAGCGGGGGCCTCACACAAAGGGGTCTGCCTGATTTCCGCACTGTACCCGCGGAAGCCGGGCGGCGCCGCCCCGGTTCGGCCCCGTCCTGCCACGCCGGAGGGCCTGTCCTGCCACGCCGGAGGGCCTGGCACCGCCCTCCGGCGTCGGCGGGAAGCCCGTCAGCCGGCGACGGAGACCTCGGGCTCGCCGGAGGCGATGCCGTCCTTCTCCATCTGCTCGGCGATCTTCATCGCTTCCTCGATGAGCGTCTCCACGATCTTCGACTCGGGGACCGTCTTGATGACCTCGCCCTTCACGAAGATCTGTCCCTTGCCGTTGCCGGAGGCGACGCCGAGGTCGGCCTCGCGGGCCTCGCCGGGGCCGTTGACGACGCAGCCCATGACGGCGACGCGCAGCGGGACGTCCATGCCGGTGAGGCCGGCGGTGACTTCTTCGGCGAGCTTGTACACGTCGACCTGGGCGCGGCCGCAGGACGGGCAGGAGACGATCTCCAGGCCGCGCTGGCGCAGGTTCAGCGATTCCAGGATCTGGATGCCGACCTTGATCTCCTCGACCGGCGGCGCGGACAGCGAGACGCGGATGGTGTCGCCGATGCCCTGGGAGAGCAGCGCGCCGAAGGCGACGGCGGACTTGATGGTGCCCTGGAAGGCGGGGCCGGCCTCGGTGACGCCGAGGTGGAGCGGGTAGTCGCACTGGGCGGCGAGCTGGCGGTACGCCTCGACCATGACGACCGGGTCGTTGTGCTTGACGGAGATCTTGATGTCGCGGAAGTCGTGCTCCTCGAAGAGGGACGCCTCCCACAGGGCGGACTCGGCGAGCGCCTCGGGGGTCGCCTTGCCGTACTTCTGGAGCAGGCGCCGGTCCAGCGAGCCGGCGTTGACGCCGATGCGGATGGGGGTGCCGTGGTCCTTGGCGGCCTTGGCGATCTCCTTGACCTGGTCGTCGAACTTCTTGATGTTGCCCGGGTTCACGCGGACCGCCGCGCAGCCGGCCTCGATCGCGGCGAAGACGTACTTGGGCTGGAAGTGGATGTCGGCGATCACCGGGATCTGCGACTTCCTCGCGATGACCGGGAGGGCGTCGGCGTCGTCCTGGGTGGGGCAGGCCACGCGGACGATCTGGCAGCCGGAGGCGGTGAGCTCGGCGATCTGCTGGAGGGTCGCGCCGATGTCGGACGTACGCGTGGTCGTCATCGACTGCACGGACACGGGGGCGTCCCCGCCCACCGCCACGGATCCGACCTGGATCTGCCGGGTCCTCCGGCGCTCGGCGAGCTTGGTCGGAACGGACGGCATGCCGAGAGAAATCGCAGTCATCTGCTGTGCAACCCCAAGTCGTGGATCAAGCTCCGGCTCCCCGTGAGCAGCGGGCTCCGGGCTCCGAGATTACGGCACCGGCCGAGGGCCGGGCACATCGCGCCCGTAAACCCACCCAAAGGACGATGGCCCGGAACGAAAGGGTTCCAGGCCATCGTGAACGGCGGGTGTCGGATGTGTGGGACAGGGCCTAGGAGATCCGTACCGGGTTCACCACGTCCGCGATCAGCACGAGGATGGTGAAGCAGACGAAGACCCCGGCCACCACATAGGCCACCGGCATCAGTTTCGCCACGTCGAACGGGCCCGGGTCGGGGCGGCGCAGCACCTTGGCGAGGTTGCGGCGCAGCGATTCCCACAGTGCACCCGCGATGTGCCCGCCGTCGAGCGGCAGCAGCGGGAGCATGTTGAACAGGAACAGGGAGAGGTTGAAGCCCGCGAGCAGCATCACGAACATGGCCATCTGCTGTGAGGCGGGGATCTCGAGGGTGGCGATCTCGCCGCCCACCCGGGCCGCGCCGACGACGCCCATCGGGGAGTCGGGTTCGCGCGGGCCGTCGCCGAAGGCGGCGTCCCACAGGGCGGGGATCTTGGACGGCAGGGCGGCGAGGGAGTCGACGGCGTCGCCGACCCGGTCGGTCATCCAGACCACGGAGTCCCCGAAGTCCTGTCTGACGACGCCGGTGGCGGCGCTGAAGCCGAGGAAGCCGGCCTTGACGTACTCGCCCTCGACGTAGGCGCCGTTGCCGTCCTTCTTGGCGACCAGGTTGGTGGCGATCTTCGCCTGGAGGGTCACCTCCCGGCCGTCGCGGTCGACGACGATCGGCACGCTCTGGCCGGCGCTGTCCCGGATGAGGTCGGAGAGGGTGCCCCAGTCGTCGGTGCGGACACCGGCGAAGGCGACGATCCGGTCGCCGGCCTTCATGCCGGCGGCCTCGGCCGGGGACTCGGGGTCGGACTTCTTGCACTCGTCGCGGTTCTCGCTCTGCGAGATGACGCAGGGCGAGACCGAGCTGACCGTGGTGGTCTGCTGCTGGATGCCGAAGCCCATCAGCACGGTGAGGAACAGCGCGACCGCGAGGACCAGGTTCATGAACGGGCCCGCGAACATGACGACGACCCGTTTCCACGGCTTGCGCGTGTAGAACAGGCGCTTCTCGTCGCCGGGCCTGAGCTCCTCGAAGGCGGCGGAGCGGGCGTCCTCGATCATGCCGCGCCACGGTGAGGTGGAGCGGGCCTCCAGCCGGCCGTCGGGGCCGGGCGGGAACATGCCGATCATGCGGATGTAGCCGCCGAGGGGGATCGCCTTGACGCCGTACTCGGTCTCGCCCTTGTGCCGTGACCACAGGGTCGGTCCGAAGCCGACCATGTACTGGGGCACGCGGATGCCGAACATCTTGGCCGTGGACAGGTGCCCGAGCTCGTGCCAGGCGATGGAGAACAGCAGGCCGACCGCGAAGACGACTATGCCGAGGATGAACATCAGGGTCGTCATGCACGCGCCTCCGCGCTCGCCGTCCGGACTGTCAGTTCCCGGGCCCTGGTCCGGGCCCAGGTCTCCGCTTCGAGGACGTCCGGCACGGTCAGGGAGGTTCCCTTCGCCGGGGTGCCGTGTTCCTCGACCACCCGGGTTACCGTCTCCATGATCCCGAGATACGGCAGCGCGCCGGAGCGGAAGGCCTCGACGCACTCCTCGTTCGCCGCATTGAACACCGCCGGGGCCGTTCCCGCGAGCTCGCCGACGTGCCGGGCGAGGTTCACCGAGGGGAACGCCTCGTTGTCCAGCGGGAAGAACTCCCAGGTGGACGCCTTGCTCCAGTCGAAGACCGGGGCCGCGTCCGGGACCCTTTCGGGCCATCCGAGGCCGATGGCGATGGGCCCGCGCATGTCGGGGGGCGTCGCCTGGGCCAGTGTCGATCCGTCCGTGAACTCAACCATCGAGTGGACATACGACTGCGGGTGCACGACGACCTCAATGCGGTCGAAGGGAATGTCGTAGAGGAGGTGTGCCTCGATGACCTCCAGGCCCTTGTTGACGAGGGTCGCGGAGTTGATCGTGATGACCGGGCCCATGGCCCAGGTGGGGTGGGCGAGGGCGTCCTCGACGGTGACGCCGGCCAGCTGCTCCCTGGTGCGGCCGCGGAAGGGGCCGCCGGAGGCGGTGACGACGAGCTTGCGCACATCGGCGCGGGTGCCGGCGGCCAGCGCCTGGAACAGCGCGGCGTGCTCGGAGTCGACCGGGATGATCTGCCCGGGCTTGGCCAGCGCCTTGACCAGCGGGCCGCCGACGATGAGCGACTCCTTGTTGGCGAGCGCGAGGGTGCGGCCCGCCTCCAGGGCGGCGAGGGTCGGGGCCAGTCCGATGGATCCGGTGATGCCGTTGAGGACGGTGTGGCAGTCGGAGGCGGCGAGCCGCGTGGCCGCGTCCGGTCCGGCCAGGATCTCGGGCAGCCGCTCCCCCGCCTCGTACTGCGCGGACAGCGCCTCGCGCAGCGCCGGTACGACGTCCTCGCGGGCGACGGCGACCGTGCGCACCCGCAGCCGGCGGGCCTGCTCGGCGAGGAGGGCGATCCGGCCCCCGTTGGCGGAGAGGCCGGTGACCCGGAAGCGGTCGGGGTTGCGCAGCACGAGGTCGATGGCCTGGGTGCCGATCGACCCGGTGGAGCCGAGGATCACCACGTCCTTCGGGCCGTCTCCCACCACGGGGTCGTAGACGAGGTGCGGATCGGCGAGGGGGGCTGGACTGTCGGTCATCCCCCCATTGTGTCCGTATCCCGTGGCCGCCAGGACACGGGTGCCGGTGCGAGGCGCGGCGAGTCGGCCCCGGACCGGCACCGGGGAGCCGGCCGGGTGTCCCCGGCCGGCCGTCACCTGATCGGGCGGTGGACGTTCTCCCGCTGCGAGGGGCCGGGCGAGGCGTCCGCGATCCAGGGGCCGTCGTCGGAGGGGTCGATGACGCCCTGTTCGAGCCACTCGTACGTGCCGGAGAGCACGCCCTTGACGACCTTGCGGTCGACGTCGTCGGTGTTGCTCCACAGCCGGCCGAAGAGCTCCTCGACCCGGACGCGGGACTGGCGGCAGAAGGCGTCGGCGAGCTGGTAGGCCTCCCGGCCGTTCTCGCCGCGGGAGCGGAGCAGTTCCGCGCGGACGCAGGCGGCGCTCATCGCGAAGAGTTCGGCGCCGATGTCGACGATCCGGCCCAGGAAGCCCTGCTTGGTCTCCATCCTCCCCTGCCAGCGGGACATGGCGTAGAAGGTGGAGCGGGCCAGCTTGCGGGAGGTGCGCTCGACGTGGCGCAGGTGCGGGGAGAGGTCGATGCCGTGCTTGAACGCGCCGTAGGAGCCGGGGAGCTGTCCGGGTCCCGCGACGAGCTTCGGCAGCCACTTGGCGTAGAAGACACCCGCGCCCGCGCCCGCCCTCGCCTTGTCGCCGAGGGACTTCTCCGGGTCGATCAGATCACCGGCGACCGACAGGTGGGCGTCGACGGCCTCGCGTGCGATCAGCAGGTGCATGATCTCGGTGGAGCCCTCGAAGATGCGGTTGATGCGCAGGTCGCGCAGCATCTGCTCGGCGGGGACCGCGCGCTCGCCGCGGGCGCGGAGGGACTCGGCGGTCTCGAAGCCGCGGCCACCGCGGATCTGGACCAGTTCGTCGGCCATCAGACAGCCCATCTCCGAGCCGTACAGCTTGGCGAGGGCGGCCTCGATGCGGATGTCGTTGCGGTCCTCGTCGGCCATCTGCGAGGACAGGTCGACCACGGCCTCCAGGGCGAAGGTGGTCGCCGCGATGAACGCGATCTTGGAGCCGACGGCCTCGTGCAGCGCCACCGGCTTGCCCCACTGCTCGCGGGCCGCCGACCACTCGCGGGCGATCTTCAGGCACCACTTGCCGGAGCCGACGCACATGGCGGGCAGCGACAGCCGTCCGGTGTTGAGCGTGGTGAGCGCGATCTTCAGACCGTGGCCCTCCTCGCCGATGCGGTGGGAGGCGGGGACGCGCACCCGGTGGAAGCGGGTGACGCCGTTCTCCAGTCCGCGCAGGCCCATGAAGGCGTTGCGGTTCTCGACGGTGATGCCCTCGGAGGCGGCCTCCACGACGAACGCGGTGATGCCGCCCCGGTGGCCCTCGGACTTCGGCACCCGCGCCATGACGACGAGGAGGTCGGCGACCACACCGTTGGTGGTCCACAGCTTCACCCCGTCGAGGACGTAGTGGTCGCCTTCGGGGACGGCGGTGGTGGCCAGGCGCGCGGGGTCGGAGCCGACGTCCGGCTCGGTGAGCAGGAAGGCGGAGATGTCGGTGCGGGCGCAGCGCGGGAGGAAGGTCTCCTGCTGCTCGCGCGTGCCGAAGATCTTCAGGGGCTGCGGAACGCCGATCGACTGGTGGGCGGAGAGCAGGGCGCCGATCGCCGGGCTGGCGGAGCCGACCAGGGCGAGGGCCTTGTTGTAGTAGACCTGGGTGAGGCCGAGACCGCCGTACTTGGTGTCGATCTTCATGCCGAGGGCGCCGAGCTCCTTGAGCCCGGTGATCACCTCGTCGGGGATGCGCGCGTCGCGTTCGATCGTGGCCCCGTCGATCTTCGTCTCGCAGAAGTCGCGGAGCTTGGCGAGGAACTCCTCGCCGCGCTGGACGTCGTCGTCGGCCGGCAGGGGATGGGGGTGGATCAGGTCGAGCCGGAAGCGGCCGAGGAACAGTTCCTTGGCGAAGCTGGGCTTGCGCCAGTCCTGCTCCCGGGCGGCCTCCGCGACCTGGCGGGCCTCCCGTTCGGTGACCGTGGGCCGGGACGGGGACTCGGGTACTGCGGACATGAGGCTCACCTCGCCGCGAAGAGGGTGGAGTCGTTCATTACCGACTGGTGCTACCCGATCGTATGTACCCGATTCGTAGCGACCCCACCACCCTTCGTGCGGCCGTTCGGCCGATACGGCGGCCTCAGCGGGCGGGCGCCGGGAGGGTGAGGCGGCCGTCGCGGACCTCGGCGATCCGGTCGACGGCGGTGAGCAGGGCGCGGTCGTGGGTGACCAGGACGGTGGCGGTGGCGCGCCGGTGGGTGAGCCGGGTGAGCAGGTCCATGACGGCGGCGCCGCGCTCGTGGTCGAGGGCGCTGGTGGGTTCGTCGACCAGCAGGACGGTGGGGTCGTTCATCAGGGCGCGGGCGATGTTCACCCGCTGGCGCTGGCCGCCGGAGAGCTGGTGGGGGCGGCGGTCCGCCAGGTCGGCGAGGCCGACGGCGTCGAGCAGTTCCCTCGCCCGGCCGCGGGCCTTCCCCGGTGGGCGGCCGTCGATGGCGGCCATGACCTGGAGCTGTTCGGCGGCGGTCAGGGAGGGCAGCAGGTTGGGCTGCTGGAAGACGATGCCGATGCCGCGGCGGCGCAGGTCGGTGAGGTCGCTCCGGCCGAGGCCGGTGGTCGGGGTGCCGTCGACGGTGACGGTGCCGGAGTCGGGGGTGACGAGGGTGGCGGCGACGGCGAGCAGGCTGGACTTGCCGGAGCCGGACGGGCCGACGACGGCCGTGACGCTGCCCCGCGGGACGTGCAGGGTGACGCGGTCGAGGGCGGTCAGCCGGGTGTCGCCGTCGGGGTAGGTGAGGGTGATGTCGGTCAGTTCGAGGCTCATCGGGCGCTCCCCAGGGCGGTCAGCGGGTCGACGGAGGTGATGCGGCGGACGGACAGGGCGGCCCCGAGCGCGCCGAGGACGATCAGCACGGCGGCGGGGGCCAGGACGGTGGCGGGGTCCGGTTCGAAGGGGATGCCGGAGCGGGCGACGGCGGTGCCGAGCGCGGCGGCGACGGCGGTGCCGGCGAGGGTTCCGCCGGTCAGCAGCACCAGCGCCTGGCCGAGGGCGTCCGCCAGCAGCCGGCGGGTGGGGGCGCCGAGCGCCTTCAGTACGGCGATGTCGCCGCTGCGCTGGATGGTCCACACGGTGAAGAACGCGCCGACGACGAGGGCGGAGATGGCGAACAGGAAGCCGCGCATCAGCTGCAGGGAGCCGTTCTCGGAGGTGTAGGAGCCGATCGCGGACAGGGAGTCGTCCTTGGTGACGGTCCTGGTGCCGGCGGCGCGGTCGGCGGCCGCGAGGTCGGTGTCCGGGCCGGTGGCGAGGGCGATGACGGTGGCGGTGGGGGCGCCGTCGCGGGCGGCGGTGGGCGGGGCGATGGTGTTCCAGGTGTCCAGGGAGGTCCAGACGACGGGGGTGTGGCTGAAGGAGGCGTCCCCGCGCGCGGCGGCGACGGTCAGTTTCCGGCCGGCGAGGGTGACGGGGTCGCCGGTGCCGACGCCGAGTTCTTCGGCGGCGGCGGTGGAGAGCACCACCGTGCCGTCCTCGACGCGGTCGCCGCCGGGGGCCAGCGGGGAGTCCGGCAGGACGCCGAAGACGGAGACGCCGGTGCCGCGTTCGCCGGCGCTCGCCCGGGTGGTGGTGATGCCGAGCGGTTCGGCGCGCGTCACCCCGGGGGTCGCCGCCCACCGCCGCCACTGCCGTTCGGTGACGGTGGAGTCGGCGTACGAGAGGTCCTGGCCGTCGGCGGGGGCGGCGAAGGCGATCCGGTCGGCGGGCAGCCCGGTGACGGCGGAGACGTTCTCCCTGGCCAGCCCGGCGGTCAGCCCGGACAGGAGCCCGACGAGCAGGGTGATCAGGACGACGACGGTGCCCATCAAGGCGAATCGCCCCTTGGCGAACGTGAGATCCCTCCAGGCGACGAACATGTCCCGGCCTGTCCCTTCGATCGGTGGAAACGGTGTGAGAAACGGTGTGGCTCCACCGTCGCGCCGGGCGGGGGGCACGGGCATCGCGCCCAGGAGGGGACTTTGCGAATCGAAGGATCGGGTCGCGCCTCCACCTTTTGATCGATGCCCGTGACCGGTGCTCTTCGTAGGGTGGAGGTGATGAACCGCCTCACTCCGACCTCCCGGGCCCAGGCCGGGGGTCTGCATCTGCTCGTGGCCGGGCTGCTCGCCCTGGCCGCCGTGCGGGCGCTGACCGGGGACATGGCGCACGCGGGTGCCGTGGTCGGTGTGTGCGCCGCCGTGGCGGGTGTCTACGCGGTCGGGCCGCTGACCCCGGCCGTCTCCGCCTCGCGCCGTGCCGCGCGGTGGTGGCTGGCGGCGCTGGGCGCGGTCTGGCTGCTGTTGCTGGCGCTGACCCCGGACGGGGTGTGGCTGGCGTTCCCGCTGTACTTCCTCCAGCTCCACCTGTTGTCCCGGCGCGGCGGGCTGCTCGCGGTCGTGGCCACCGCCGCCGCCGCGATCACCGCGTTCGCCGCGCACCGGGGCGCGTTCTCCCCCGCCCTGGCCATCGGGCCCGCGCTCGGGGCGGCCGTCGCCGTCGCGGTGGTGTGGGGGTACCAGGCCCTGTACCGGGAGAGCGAGCGCCGCCGCCGGCTGATCGAGGAGCTCACCGTCACCCGTGCCGATCTGGCCGCCGCGCAGCACACCGCGGGTGTGCTGGCCGAGCGTGAGCGGCTGGCCCGCGAGATCCACGACACCCTCGCCCAGGGGCTGTCGAGCATCCAGTTGCTGCTGCGGGCCGCCGAGCGGGCGCTGCCCGACCGGCCCGGGGCGGCCGCCGGCCATGTCGTGCAGGCCCGGGAGACGGCCGTCGGCAATCTCGCCGAGGCCCGCCGGTTCGTCGCCGCCCTCACCCCGCCCGCGCTGGAGGGCACCACGCTGGCGGGCGCCCTGGAGCGGCTGTGCGCCACGACCAGCGCCCAGCACCCCGTCGCCGTCCGGTTCCACCGCACCGGCACACCCCGTGCGCTGCCGACCGCCCTGGAGGTGGCGCTGCTGCGGATCGCCCAGTCGGCGTTGTCCAACACCGTCCGCCATGCCCGGGCCACCACGGCCGGGGTCACCCTGGGCCACCTCGACGACGGCGTACGGCTCGACGTGGTCGACGACGGCATCGGATTCGACCCCGGGCGGCTCCCGGCCCCGGACCCGGCCGCCGGGGGGTTCGGCATCGCCGCGATGCGGGCCCGGGCGCGCGCCCTCGGCGGCACCCTCACCCTGGAGTCGTCGCCGGGCGGCGGCGGCACGGCGCTGTCGGCCCGGTTCCCCCTGGACCCGCCGGAGCGGCACGTCGACGCGGCGGACCGGCGCACGGACGAGGCGGACGCCGGACACGACAGGCACCCGGGCGACCCGGACGCCGCGGACCGGCGCTCGGACGATCCGGGCGCCGCGGACCGGCGCTCGGGCGGGCCCGGTGTCGCGGACAGGAGCGAGGCATAGGTGAACGACGTCGTCCCCATCCGCATCCTGATCGCCGACGATCACCCCGTGGTACGGGCCGGGCTGCGCGCGGTGCTGGAGACCGAGCCGGGGTTCTCCATCGTCGCCGAGGCGGCCACCGCCGAGGAGGCCGTGGAGCTCGCCGCGGCCGGCGGGGCCGACGTGGTGCTCATGGACCTGCAGTTCGGCGGCGGCATGAACGGATCGCAGGCCACCGCCGCCATCACCGCCCGCCCCGGAGCTCCCCGCGTGCTGGTGGTCACCACGTACGACACCGACGCCGACACCCTCCCGGCGATCGAGGCCGGGGCCACCGGCTATCTGCTCAAGGACGCCCCGCCCGAGGAACTGGCCGCCGCCGTGCGCACCGCGGCCGCGGGCCGCACCACCCTCGCGCCGGCCGTCGCCGACCGGCTGATGAACCGGCTCCGCGAACCGCACGCCTCGCTGACCCGGCGCGAGACGGAGGTGCTCACCCTGGTCGCCGAGGGGCTGTCCAACCAGCGCATCGGCGAGCAGCTGCACCTCACCCAGGCCACGGTCAAGTCCCATCTGGCGCACGTCTACGCCAAACTCGGGGTGGACTCGCGCACCGCCGCGGTCGCGGCGGCCCTGGCGCTCGGCATCATCCGCCGCTGAGGGACGATTCCTCCGTCACCGGTTCGTCTTCAACCCCGCGCCACGATGTCGAAGCGCTTCGACACCCTCTGGACACCCGTTGTCCTGTGGGGCTACTGTCGAACCACCCTCACCCACCCCGGCCGGTCCGGGCTCGTTGTCGAAGCGCTTCACACACTGGGAGAACGTGGATGGTCACCCTCGCCGAGGTCGCCCAGCACGCCGGAGTCTCGGCGAGCACGGTGAGCTATGTCCTCAGCGGCAAGCGGTCCATCTCCGCGAACACCCGCCAGCGGGTCGAGCGGAGCATCCGCGAACTCGGGTACCACCCGAACGCCGGGGCGCGCGCCCTGGCCAGCAGCAGGTCCAACATCATCGCGCTGATGATCCCGCTGCGTACGGACATGTACGTGCCGGTGATGATGGAGATCGCCATCGCGGTGGCCACCACCGCCCGCACCCACGGGTACGACGTGCTGCTGCTCACCGGTGAGGAGGGCCCGGACGCGGTGCGCCGGGTCGCGGGCAGCGGACTCGCCGACGGCATGATCCTCATGGACGTCGAGCTCGACGACGAGCGGCTGCCGCTGCTCCGCGGGGCCGAGCAGCCCGCCGTGCTGATCGGGCTGCCCGCCGACACCGCCGGCCTGACCTGCGTGGACCTCGACTTCAAGGCCACCGGCGCGCTGTGCGTGGAGCACCTGGCCGAACGGGGGCACCGGGACGTCGCCGTGATCGGCGAGGCCCCGGCGGTCTACGAACGGCACACCGGCTTCGCCGAGCGCACCCTGGACGGGCTGCGCGGCCGGGCGCGGGAGCTGGGGCTGCGGCTGCTGCACCGTCCGTGCGAGGGCGGGTACGACGCGATGGCCGTGACGCTCGCCAGGATCCTCGACGAGCGTCCCGGCACCACGGGCTTCGTCGTGCAGAACGAGTCGGCGGTCGAACCGCTGCTCGCCCTGCTGCGCCAGCAGGGCCGGGCCGTGCCCGAGGACGTCTCGGTGGTGGCGATCTGCCCGGAGCAGGTCGCCGTGCAGGCCTCGGTGCGGCTGACGTCGGTCGCCATCCCCGCCCAGGAGATGGGCCGGCACGCCGTGGAGCAGCTGGTCGCCAAGCTCGGCGGGCGCGGCGGCGACGAGGTCGTCCTGCTCGCGCCCGAGCTGACCGTCCGGGCCAGCTCGGGGCCGGCGCCCGCTCCGTAGCTACTGCACGCGGCGCCAGAGGGCGGGCACGTTGGGCGGCTCCCACCCGGTCATGGACGTGTGCATCTGGAGGCAGCGGTAGCCGGCGCCTCCGTACGTCACCCGGTCGCCCGCCGCGTAGGACCGGCCGGGTGCCCAGCTGCCGCCCGGCGGGTCGGTGGGCGGGTCGGTCGGGCCGCCGTCGACGTCGAGCACGAAGTCGAAGGTGCCCTGCCGGCCGCCGCCCGCGGCGCGGACGTTCATCAGCAGCCTGGCGTCGAAGAGGGCGTCGGTGGTGTTGCGCGGCTCACCGGGGAAGTACAGCTGGGTGGTGAGGACGGGCTCGCCGGGTGCCTGGGCCTTGACGTGGAGGTGCCGGGTGCGGCCCGGGTAGAGGCCGGGCACGATGGTACGCAGGGTGAAGGCTCCGGAGGCGTCGGTGAACTGGTGCCCGCGGAAGGTGTATCCGGCGTTGTCGTAGGCGCCCGCGTTGTCGGCCTGCCAGAAGTCGAGCAGGACCCCGGCCAGCGGGACGCAGTCGCGGCCGAAGACGTAGCCGCTGACGGTGAGCGGGGTGCCGGAGGTACCGGGCGTCACGAGGTCGGTGCGCCGCGGCGAGTTGGGTTTGAAGTAGGGGCCCTCCATCTGGTCGGGCGTGGGGTCGTCGCCGTCGTCGCAGTACGGGGTGGGCGACAGGGTCCGCCCCTTGGCCTCCCTGGCGAGGGCCACCGTGCCCGTGGCGAGCAGCGGGGCGGCGGCGCCGGCGGCGACGGCCGCCCGGAGCAGGTTCTTGCGGCTGATCGGGCGGCCGTCGGGCTCGTCGGCGGCTGAGGGGGTCATCGCGGATCCTCCGGGCTTCTCGGTGGGGGCGTGTGCCGGTGAACGCCGGAAACGTAATCGCGGCGGCCACCGGCCGGGCAGCTCCCGTTCCGACCCCTGGAGCGCGTTATGGAAGGCGCGAGGGTGCCGTGGGTGTCCTCAGCGTGAGGACACGGTCCTCCCCGGCGACCAGGTCGAGCGGCTCGGCGCCGGCGGAGGTCCACAGGGTGACGCGGTGGGTGCGGGCCGGACGGACGACGGCGGTGGCGCCGTCCGGGGACCAGCCGAGATCCAGCGAGGCCCCGAAGCGGGTGCGGATGCCGCGCAGTCGCCCGCTCGGGTATGCGGGAAGCGGGGCGGGCAGCAGGACCAGCCGGTCGGGGGTGGACTGGACGAGGGCCTCGATCAGCACGGCGGGCAGGGTGTGGGCGGCGTCGGCGTTGTAGACGTGGCGGCGCGGGTAGTGCGAGCTCATCAGCGAGGCGTGGAAGAAGTCGCCGTCGAGGACCTGGGCCAGTGCGTGGGCGACCCGCTCGCCGTCCCGGAGGCGGGCCGCGATCAGCGCGTGGTGCAGGTGTCCGTGCGCCGAGTCGTTCTCGGCGCCGCGCAGTTCCAGGGCGCGGTGGGCGGCGGCGGCCGGCTCCGGGGTGTCGTAGGGGGTGATCTCGTCCAGGGGCCAGACGCCGTAGAGGTGGCTGAGGTGGCGGTGGTCGTAGGTGTCGTCCAGGCCGGGCCAGGCCCATTCGGCCAGTGCGCCGTCGGAGTTGACGCGGTGCGCGGGGAGCCGGTCGGCGAGGGCCCGCCAGCGGGCGGCGTGCAGCGGGTGGTACGCGGCGGCGGTGTACAGGGCGTGCCGGGCGGCGGAGAGGTCCATGGCCGCGTTGACGGCGCCCCAGCTCGCGTTCGCGGGCCGGTTCTCGGGCGAGTAGGAGGGGACGACGACCGGGCGGCCGTCGCCGTCGGTGCGGCTGAGGAAGTCCTCGTAGAACAGAGCGACTTCGGCGAGCGCGGCGGCGGTGTGCGGGTCGCGGGCGCCGCGTGTCTCGTCGTGGTCGACGAGGGGTTTGAGCAGCCAGTCGGCGCCGGCGGTCCACAGGTGCAGCGGGTACTCGCGGCTGAAGTGGTACGCGTGTCCCGACTCGCCGTCGCTGTGGGCGGGCGCGACCACGCCCCGGGTGCCGAACACCGTACGGGCGTTGTCCCGCCAGTCGGGCAACTGGCGCCGGATCAGGGCGGCCAGCGCCTCGGTGACCTCGGGAAGGTCGGCGGCCGCGGCGGAGGCGGTCTGGAGGCCCAGGTTGGCGTCGTTGGTGAAGGCGCCGGACCAGGCGGTGTCCCAGTCGCCGGTCCACAGTCCGGTGAGCCGGGGCGGGAACAGGCCGCTGGCGGACAGCAGGTGGTAGCGGCCGGCGGCGAAGAGCCGCTCCAGCAGGGCGGCGCTGCGCGGCCGGGTGAGCAACTCGGAGCCCGGCAGGGCGCGTTCGTCCGGGTCGGCGGCCAGGTCCAGGGCGACGCGTTCGTAGGCGGTGCGGTGCCGGAGGAGATGGCGGTCGAGGAGGCCGTCGTACGGGATGTCCGGTGTGCCGGCGAGCAGGTCGCGCAGGGCGCGGCCCTCGGCGAGCACGTCCGCCTCCCCGGTGTGCCGGCGCACCCGGGTGAGCAGCAGCACCGAGCGTGCGCGCTCGACGCGTACGCCGGGCGGGGCGAGCGTGGTCGTGCCGCCGGTGACGGCGGCGAGGGTGATGCCGGTGCAGGCGAGGTCGCTGCCCGGGTAGCGGGCGCGCAGGCTCAGCAGCGCGCCCTCGGGGGTGAGGACGGATCCGTGGCCGATGCCCAGACCGGTGGGGGCGTTCGGGAGCCGGTGGTCCAGGGAGAGGTCGAGGGTGAGTGCGGGGCCGGTGACGTACTGGACGATCACGTCGTCGGCGCGGGAGACGAAGACGCGGCTGGACCAGCCGTCCCGGGTGGCCTCCGCGACGCCGGTGGTGAAGTCGACCGTACGGCGGTACCCGGACGGGTCCGACGGGTCCGGATCACTTGCCGTGCGTCGCACGCGGACCTGGAAGGCCGGGTGGAAGGCGCGCACCCACTGCAGGGGGCGGCCGTCGGTGAAGTCCTCGGCGGCGGCCGTGTCACCGGAGAGCAGCCGGTCCTGGAGCCGGACGAGTCCGTCGGCCAGGCGGGGCGGCAGCCGGTGGGGCTCGTCGCCCTCGACCGGACGGACCAGGGTGTGATGGGTGACGACGGTACGGTCGTCGTCCGGATCGCCGAACACGAGGGCGCCGTGGTGGCCGTTGCCGCTCAGGAAGGCGTCCTCCCAGCGGCCGGCCGGACGTGGTTCCCAGGTGCCGTGGACGGGCGTGGCGCTCATGGTTTCAGCACCGCCACGCCGTAGCGGCCGAGGGTGACGCGGTCGGTCACGGTGGTCCCCGTCAGGAGGTCGCGGTGGGTGCCGGGGACGTCGACGGTGACCGGCTCCCGGCCGTGGTGGAGCAGGAACAGCAGCTCACCGCGGCGCACCGCCTCGACCCCGTCCGGGAGTCCGTCGAGCACCGGCCGCGCCCCCGCCTCCGCGGCGGCGCGGGCCAGCAGCGCGCGCAGGGCGTCCGGTTCGGGCAGCGTGGAGACGTACCAGGCGCGCCCCTTGCGCAACACGGCGGGCAGCCCTTCGAGTTCACCGCCCCGGTAGGGGACGGTCTCGTCCGCGGTGCCGTCGGGCTCCAGTTCCTCGGACCACAGGGTGCCGCGCAGGCCGTCCTCGCACTCGACGGTCTCCCCCGGCTCCAGCGGCCACCATTCGTGCAGGGTGCGGATGCCGAACAGCTCCCGCAGCCGGGCGTCCATGCCGCCGGGCCGCACCCGGTCGTCCTCGTCGGCGACACCGGTCAGGAACCCGCAGACGAGGGTGCCTCCGCCGCGTACGTACGCCAGGAGGTTGTCGGCGGCCGTGTCGGTGAGGAGGTAGAGCTGCGGGACGACGACGAGGCGGTAGCCGGACAGATCGTGCCCGGGGTGGGCGAAGTCGGTGGTGAGCTGGGACTGCCACAGCGCCCGGTGCCAGGCGCCGAGGACCGCCGGGTAGTCGACCTCGCGGGACGGGCGGCCCTCCTGGTCGCCGGCCCACCAGGAGTGCCAGTCGTGCAGCACGGCGACGTCGGCGGTGATCCGGCCGCCGCTGACGTGGGGGGCGATCCGGGCGAGGTCCGCGCCGAGCCGCTCGACCTCCCGGTACGTGCGTCCCCGCTCGCCCGCGTGGCCGACCATCCCGGAGTGGAACTTCTCGGCGCCCTGCCGGGACTGGCGCCACTGGAAGTAGCAGACGGCGTCCGCGCCGCGCGCCACGGCCTGGAGCGACCACAGCCGGTTGAGGCCGCGCGGCTTGGGGTGGTTCACGCCGCGCCAGTTGACCGCCCCGGCCGCCTGTTCCATGAGCATCCACGGGCCGCCGGCCTGGGAGCGGGTCATGTCCTGGACCAGCGCGCCGCTCTGTGCGCCGAACGGGTCGCGCGGGTCGGGGTAGAGGTCGACGGAGACGGCGTCCTCCTCCTCGGCCCAGCGCCAGGCGTCCTGGCCCGCCCACAGCGGCATGAAGTTGGTGGTGACCGGCAGGTGGGGGGTGTGCCGGCGGACGATGTCGCGCTCGGCGGTGTAGCACTCCAGGAGCATGTCGGAGGTGAAGCGCCTGAAGTCGAGCACCTGGGTGGGGTTCTTCATGTAGTGCGCGTGCCGGGGCGGCAGCACCTCCGCCCAGTCGCCGTAGCCCTGGCTCCAGAAGGCGGTTCCCCAGGCGGTGTTGAGGGCGTCGAGGGTGCCGTAGCGGTGGCGCAGCCAGGAGCGGAAGCGGGCGGCGGCCTCGTCGCCCCAGTCGTAGGTGCAGTACTCGTTGTTGATGTGCCACATGGTGAGGGCCGGGTGGCCGGCGTAGCGGGCGGCCAGGTCCTCGGTGACGGCGGCGGCGAGGCGGCGGTAGGTGGCGCTGGAGTGCGAGAAGTGCTGGCGCCCGCCCCACCACTCGGTCCGGCCCTCGGCGTCGCGGGGCAGGGTGTCGGGGTGCAGGTGGCCCATCCAGGGCGGGGGCGAGGCGGTGGGGGTGGCGAGGACGACGCCGACGCCGTGGCCGTGCATCAGGTCCATCAGCCGGTCCAGCCAGCCGAACTCCCGCTCCCCCGGGCGGGGTTCGATCCTGGCCCAGGAGAAGACGCCGAGGGTCACGGAGTTGACGCCGGCCTGCTTCATCAGGCGGGCGTCCTCGTGCCAGGTCTCCTCGGGCCACTGCTCGGGGTTGTAGTCGCCGCCGTAGAGGATGCGGCCGCGGGTGGCGTCGTTCAGACTCGGCATCAGACGGGCTCCCCGTACTGGATGCCGCGCCCGTTGGTGGCGAGGTAGACCCGGCCGTACACGCGGGGGTCGCCGGTGACGGTCTCGCCGGTCCAGCCCCACTGGTGGTCGTCGTCGTTGATGCGCACCCAGGTCCTCGCCTCGTCGTCGGAGCGGTACACGGCGGTGATCGCCTCGGTGGCGCCGACCTGGTAGATCGCCGGGTAGCCGGCGCCGCCCGCGGCCTTGCCGAAGCCGAGGGTGTAGGAGGCCCAGCAGCTCTCCACCTTGGTGAAGGTCGCGCCGCCGTCGGTGGAGCGGTACAGCCCGTTCCATTTCGCGCTCAGCCAGAGGTCGCCGGTGCGGCCGGGTGCCGCGACGACCTTGAACTGGCTGTCGCCGGAGGGCAGTCCGGTCGCCCGGGCGGTGAAGGAACGGCCGTGGTCGGTGCTGGCGAGCAGCGTTCCCGTGTCGGTGTCGTAGGCGTAGAAGAGCGCCGGGTCGGCCGGGTCGGCGACCGGCGTGGCGCCCTGGGGGAAGGAGGGGACCTCGGACCAGGTGGTGCCGTTGTCCGCCGAGCGGTGGGTTGGGTGCCTGGTTCCGTCCCAGTGCACGAAGGACCACAGGAGCACACCGCCGTCGGCGCCGGTGGCGATCGGTCCGGGTGCGTTCTCGGCGATGGGGGGCTGGGTGGCGAAGGGCGCCCAGGTCCGTCCGCCGTCGTGGGAGTACGCGCCGTTGCCGTGCTCGCCCCAGCCCGCCCGGACGACGTACGCCGGTCTGCGCGCCGCCTGCGCGAGTCCCGTCGCCGACCCGGAGACGGGGTTGGTGGCCATGCCGTGCGCCGGGGACGAGGTGAGCCGCTCGTGGTACATCACGCCGATGTCCCGCGACCCGCTGATCAGGTGCGCCCGCCCGGCCGGGGGCGAGACCAGCTGGGTCACGGAGGTCTCCTCCAGGCCGCGGACCCGCGGTGCCCAGTGACGCAGGTCGCGGGTGCCGTAGAGAGTGGCGCCGGTGCCGTACACGAGGTTCTCCGCGTCGTACGGGTCGAGGGCGAGCGCCTGGATCCACCAGCCGAACTTGGGCTCGTCCTCGCCCCACTTCAGATACGGGGTCTCGGAGACGTCGAGTACGGCGGTGTCCTTCAGCGACCGCCAGCTGCGGCCGCCGTCGGTGGAGCGGTACAGCGTGTCGACGGCCGCCCAGCGGTTGTTGGTGGAGACGACGACCGTGCCGGGGCGGCGGGCGTCGACGGCGACCCCGCCGTAGCCGAAGGTGTCGGCGGAACCGTCGCCGGTGCTCCCGCCGGGCTTCACCGGGGTGACCTCGGTCCACCGGCCGCCGGCGGTGCGCAGCTTGTGCACACTGCCGTCGGACTGGCCGTTGGGGCCGGGCGCGTCGGCGTACGTCAGATACAGCTCGCGGGCGTGCCGGTCGTAGGCGGCGCGGACGGGCACGCGCGCGGCGGCGCCGGACGGCTGCCCGGGGACCGCCTCCCAGGTCGTGCCGTCGGACGTGCGGAACAGGTTCGCCTCGCCGCCGTCGCCCCAGCCGGCGTAGACGGTGCGCCCGGCGGCGACCAGGAGGGTGACGCCCTGGCCGGTGGCGGACGGGGCGGCCGGGAAGCCGCTCACCGGGGCCCAGGTGGTGCCCCGGTCGGTCGACCTGAGCAGTCCGTCGTGCCGGGTGCCCAGCCACAGGGTGTCGCTGTCCCGCGGATCGACGAGCAGCCGCTCACCGGTGCCCCGGCCGTCCTCGTTGGCGCCGAGTTTCACGGTGAGGTCGGTGCGCTGCCAGGTGGCGCCGCGGTCGTCGGAGCGCAGGACGGCACCGTTGCTCCCCCACGACTGGGCGTAGGTGCCGCAGGCGAGGTAGAGCCGGTCCGGGTGGGCGGGGTCGACGGCCATCGCCTCGACGCCGAGCAGGTTCCAGTCGTCCCACCCGATGTGATCGAGGAGCGGTGTCCAGCGCTCCCGCCGGTCGTCCCAGCGGTAGGCACCACCGATGTCGGTACGGGCGTAGGCGAGCCCGCGCACCCGGGGGTGGAACAGCACGCCGGTGATGAACCCGGTTCCGCCGATGACGACGTTGCGCCAGCGGTAGGAGGAGGGCGGGGCGGCCTCGGCCCGGCCGGCGAGAACGGGAACAGCGGCGACTGCCGCCGCTCCGGCAAGAACGGCACGCCGGCTCAGAGAAGACGCGAACATGACAGAACCTCGCCTGTGAGGGGGTGAGTGGAGAAACCTGAAGGGGCGCGGGGAACTGCGCGATCAACCACACGTGACCCGCGGGCGAACGACCACGCAGGATCCCCACTGCACAGGGCGTCAGCCCTTGACGGCACCGGTGAGCATCCCCTTCTTGAAGTGCTTCTGGACGAAGGGCGACAGCACGGCCACCGGCAGCAGCGCCAGCACCATCACCGCCATCTGGATGGCCAGCGGCGACAGTTGCCCCGTGTTGATCTGCGCGGACAGCCCCACCGGCCGCTCCTGCTTCTGCACCAGCTGGATCATCACGTTCTGCAGCGGCATCATGTCCTGGTCGGTGAGATAGATCGACGCGTTGAACCAGGCGCTCCAGTACCCGACCGCGTAGAACAGCGCGATCACCGCGATCACCGCACGCGACAGCGGCATCACGATGCGGAACAGGATCCGCCAGTCGCCCGCCCCGTCGATGCGGGCGCTGTCGATGAGTTCCTGGGAGATGTTCATGAAGAACGCGCGCAGCACCAGGATGTTGAAGACGCTCACCGCACTGGGCAGGATCAGCGCGAGGTAGGTGTCGGTCAGTCCGAGCGCCTGCACCAGCAGATACGTCGGGATCAGGCCGGCGCCGAAGAACATCGTGGCGAGCAGGGTCATCAGGATCCAGCGGTGTCCCAGCGAGCCGCTCCGCGAGAGGCCGTAGGCGCTCAGCACCGACACGGCCATGCTGAACAGCGTGCCGACGACGGTGACGCCGATGCTGACCAGCGTGGCGCGCTGCACCTGGCCGCCGGTGAGGAGTTCCTGGTAGGCGACGAAGGTGACGCCCTTCGGGATCACCACCAGACCGCCGGCCTCGTCGATGGTCTGCTTGGTCTGGAGACTGGTGACGATGACGATCCACAGCGGAAAGAGGATGCCCAGGCAGGCCAGACCCAGGGCGAGGCCCTTGCCCGCCTGTCCGGCCTTGGACGGCTCCTCCTCCCAGACGGGACGCGGCGGCGCGGCCCACGGGCTCGGCTTCTTCTCCGCCTTCTCCGCCTTCTCCTCCGGTGCTCCGAGGACGGTGGTCACTTCTTGTACACCCCCTGCTCGCCCATGAGATGGGCCACCTTGTTGGCGGTCAGCACCAGACCCAGACCGACCACGCCCTTGATGAGGCCCGCGGCGGCGGCGTAGCTGAAGTCCTGGTTGCGGATGCCGTTCCACCACACGTAGGTGTCCAGGACCTCGGAGGCGTCGACACCCACCGCCTGCCGTTGCAGCAGCAGTTGCTCGAAGCCGACGGTGAGGGCGTCTCCTACGCGCAGCACCAGCAGCAGGGCGATCACCGGGCGCAGGGCGGGCAGCGTGATGTGCCACATGCGCCGCCAGCGTCCGGCGCCGTCCATGGCGGCGGCCTCGTACAGGTCGTTGGAGACCGCCGACAGTGCGGCGAGGAAGACGATGATGCCCCAGCCGGCGTCCTTCCAGATGGTCTCGGCCGTCACCAGGTACTTGAAGATCTCCGGGTTGGTCATCAGGTCGAAGCCCTCGTAGCCGTGCCGGCGGAGGGTCTGCGCGATGATGCCCGCGCCGCCGAAGATCTGCATGAACACGGTGACGACGAGGACCCAGGAGAAGAAGTGCGGGAGGTACATGATCGCCTGGGCGACCGCCCGCACCCGGGGCCTGACCACGCTGTTGATGAGCAGCGCGAGCAGGATGGGGATGGGGAAGTAGAGCACCAGCTGGAGGAAGAACAGCACGAAGGTGTTCCGCACCGCGTGCCAGAAGGCCGAGTCGGCGAAGATCCGCTCGAACTGCTCCAGGCCGGTCCACGGGCTCTCGAAGATGGCGACGAAGCCGTTCTCGCTGAGATACGGGTCGTAGTCCTGGAAGGCGACCACGTTGCCGAGGATCGGTATGTAGTTGAACACCAGGATCAGCAGCAGGGCCGGCACCGTCATCAGGATCAGCGTGCGGTCACGCCGGAACCTGAGCCGGAGACTCAGCTTTCGCGTCCTGCCCGGAGCCTTGCCGGACCGGCCGGGGCCCCTGCCCTTCCCGGGCTCGGCGGGATCACCGCCGGTCTCCGGCGGCTTCTCGGGTGTCCGTGCCCCGGTCGTGCTCCGGGGCACCGTGCTGTGCGACACGGCCTTCTCCTTGCGTCAGCCCCGGGTCACTTCGCCGAGCCGTTGTCGTCGAGCAGCTTCCGGTACCAGTCGCGCAGTCCGTCGCCGCCCTTGCTCCTCCAGTCGGACACGGCCTGCTGCACGTCGCTGATCTTCTTGCGGCCGCGCACCACGTCGTCCTCGAGCTGCTCGAAGTCGTCGGCGAGGTTCGACCAGCGGTTGGGCTCGGTGACGGTGAGACCGAAGAAGGAGGACTTCCTGGTGAAGGCGCCCATGCGCTGCTGCCACTCGACCATCGCCTTCGTCACCTCGGGGAGGTCGGGGTAGGCGATGTACGGGGCCGGATTGCCGGTGTAGTCGTAGGCGCCGTTGACCTCGTTGACGCCCTGCTCGGTCTTGACCGGCAGACCCTTCTCGAACTCGTAGTCGGTGCCCTCGACTCCGTAGGCGGTGAGCATGAACTCCTTGGTGCCGTAGGGGGCGGCGCAGAAGTTGCAGAGGGCGAGGAAGTCCTTGATCTGCTGCTCGGTCGCGTTCTTGGAGACGAAGGTGAAGATGTTGGCCGGCTGGACCGCCCACAGCGTCGGGTCGCCGCCGCCGGGGCCGAAGATGTCGAAGGCCTCCATCGCGAAGTCCGGGTTCCCGGTGCGCTGTTCGGCGGTCTTGCCCCACCAGTCGGAGATGTTCTGGTTGTAGACCAGCACCTCGCCGGCGGTGAACCGGTTGCCCGCGTTGCCGCCGGCCTTGCCCTGGACCGCGTCGGGGTGGACCACTTCGGCGGCGTAGAGCTTGCGGGTCCACTCCAGTGCCTCGAGGTACTGCTCGGTCTCGACGCGGTTGACCAGCTTGTCGCCCTCGAGGTTCCACCAGAGCGCCTTGTCGCTGCCGGAGAGGACGCCGAAAATGTTGAACGCCGTCCACTTCATGTCGTCGCAGGCCCAGAGCTTGGACTTGGCGTCGGTGGCCTCCTTCGCCCAGGACAGGAACTCCTCGGGGCTCTTCGGGACGGCGTAGCCCTTCTTCGCGAACAGGTCCTTGCGGTACAGGGGGGCGATGTCGGTGACGTACGGGGCGGGCATCGGGACGCCGCGGAGCCGGCCGCCGAAGATGCCGCGCTGCCACGCCTCCGTGGGGACGGCCGCCAGGTTGGGGTAGTCCTTGACCTTGTCGCCGGCGAGGTGGGGGCCGAGGTCGGCGAACTTGGCGTTGATGGCGCTGGGGATGCGCCCCATCAGGTTCCAGCCGGGGACGACCACGACGTCCGGGATGTCGCTGGAGGCGAGGACCGCGCCGAGCTTCTGGTCGTAGGTGACGCCGTCCTGGTTCTGCCAGGTGACGTCGACGCCGACGGCCTCGTTCATCGCCGTGTAGTACGGGTTGTCGCCCTTGGGCGGGGTGCCCCAGAACGGCGACATGATCTTCAGTCGGCCCCCGCCGCCCAGCGCCTTCGGCACCGAGGTCTTCAGCTCCGCCGTCGGTATCGCCCGGGTGAAGCCGGCCGCCGAACCGTTCTTCGCGGGGATGTCCGGGGTGACGACGGCCGACGCCACGAACGCGGGGAGCAGCTTCTCGGCCTCCTTGCCGGAGGTGGTCCCCTCCTTGCGGCCCTCCTGTTCACCCCCGCACGCGGCGAGCAGCGGCATTCCCCCCGCCACCGCTGCGGTGGCGACCGCCGTGGAGGCGAGGAAGCGTCTCCGGCTCGGTCCGGAGGAGTGGGAGGCGTTCGGCGTCATCGCGTCAACCCTTCATGGCGCACCAGGACACCCGGCAGGGGCCGTCGGCTGCGGTGTCTTCAGTGGAACTGGCTGAGCCGAAGCGGTCGTTCGGCGGGGGCTGTGCCGTACGGGCGGCCTCGCAGTCGAAGCGCTTCGATGTTGCTGCGAGGTTAAGTGAACACCCAGGGGCACACAAGGGCCACATCCAAGATTCCTCGGATGTCCGCGTGATCGCGGTGCAGGCAGGAGAGAGGCGGATCGGCGGAGAAGGGCCCGATCCGGTGACTCCGGGTCCCTTGACACCCACCCCCGCCTCGAACCAGCATCGAAGCGCTTCGAAAGCACCTCGCCGCTCCACCCCGAGGGGAACCCCACGTGACCGCATCCACGCCGCCCGCACCGCCTTTCCGCGATCCGAGTCTGCCGTTCGCGAAGCGCATCGACGACCTTCTGTCCCGGCTCACCCTCGACGAGAAGACCGCTTTCCTGCACCAGTTCGGGCCGGCCGTCGAGCGTCTGGGCATCGCCGCCTTCCGCACCGGCCAGGAGGCCCTGCACGGGGTCGCCTGGATGGGCCCGGCGACCGTGTTCCCCCAGGCCGTCGGGCTGGGCGCGACCTGGAACGAGGAACTGGTGCGCCGGGTGGGCGAGGCGGTGTCCCGGGAGGCGCGGGCGATGCGCGCCCGGGACGAGCGGGTCGGCCTCAACGTCTGGTCACCGACCGTCAATCTGCTGCGCCACCCGCTGTGGGGCCGCAACGAGGAGGGCTACTCGGAGGACCCGAGGCTCACCTCGGCGATCGCCACCGCCTACACGCGCGGGCTGCGCGGCGACCACCCGGTGTACTGGCGCACGGCGCCCGTGCTCAAGCACTGGCTGGCGCACAACAACGAGACGGACCGCGACACCTCCTCCGCCTCCGTGCGCCCGCGCGTGCTGCACGAGTACGACCTGCGGGCCTTCCGGGAGACGGTCGAGGCGGGCACGGTGGCCGGGGTGATGCCGGCGTACAACCTGGTCAACGGCCGCCCGAACCACGTGTCGCCGTATCTGCGCGAGCAGTTGCGCTCCTGGACCGAGGAGGAGCTGCTGGTCTGCTCGGACGCCGGCGCGCCGTCCAACCTGGTCGACTCCGAGCACTACTTCGACACCCACGAGGAAGCCACCGCCGCGGCCCTGCGGGCGGGGGTCGACAGCTTCACCGACCACGGCACCGACAGCTCGAGGATCGTCGGACGGGTGGAACGGGCGCTGGAGCAGGGACTGTTGACGGAGGCCGACGTCGACGCGGCCGTCCGCCGCCAGCTCTCGGTGCGGTTCCGGCTGGGCGAGTTCGACCCGGGCGCGGACCCGTACGCCGGGGAACGGGCCTTCGACACCCCCGAGCACCGGGCGCTCGCCCGGGAAGCCGCCGAACAGGCGGTCGTCCTGCTCAAGAACGACGGTCTGCTGCCGCTCTCCCCGGACACCCGCGTCGCCGTGGTCGGACCGCTCGCCGACGAGTGCAAGCTCGACTGGTACAGCGGCAGCCTCATCCACCGCTCCACCCCGCTGGAGGGTCTCCGCGAGCGGTTCGGCGCCGACCGCGTGGAGTTCGCCGAGGGCGTGGACCGGGTCCTGCTGAAGACCTCCGCGGGTACGTTCCTGCACGTCCCGCCCGCGTCCGGCGCCCCCGGGGAGGCGCGCGGCGCCGAAGGCGCCCTCGACCCGGCGCTGCTCGCGGGGCGTACCGACCTGCCACCGCTCACCGCGGGGGCGGCCGGCACCGAACTGGCCCTGGTCGACTGGGGCGGGGGCGTGCTCACCCTGCGGGCCCCCGACGGCCGTCACCTCTCGGTCGCCGATGACGGGTACGTCCGCGCCTCCGCCGACCAGCCGGGCGGCTGGATCGTGCAGGAGACGTTCCGGCTGGAACCGCGCGGCGCCGGTCACCTCCTCAGGCATGTGGGAACGGGACGCCATGTGCGGGTCGCCCCCGACGGCGTGAAGGTCGCCGGGGAGGACCCGGAGGTCTTCGAGCTGGTCGTCGTCGAGCGCGGGGAGGACGCGGTCACGCGTGCCGCGGCCCGGGCCGACGTGGTCGTGGTGGTCGCGGGCAACGACCCGCACATCAACGGGCGCGAGACCGAGGACCGTACGACGCTGCGGCTGCCCGCCCAGCAGGAGCTGCTGCTGCGCGCCGCCCGCGCCGCCAACCCGCGCACGGTGCTGGTGCTGGTCTCCGCCTACCCGTACGCGGTGGACCCGGCGGACCTCCCCGCGCTGCTGTGGACCGCGCACGGCGGCCAGGCCGCGGGCACCGCCCTGGCCCGGGTGCTCGCCGGGGACGTCTCCCCCGCCGGCCGGCTGCCGCAGACCTGGTACGCCGACGACACCGATCTGCCGGACCTCCTCGACTACGACGTGATCGGCTCCCGGCAGACCTATCTGTACTTCGAGGGCACACCGCTGTTCCCGTTCGGCCACGGCTGTTCCTACGCGTCCTTCTCCTACGGGGAGTTGACGGCGCGGGTCGACGGCGCGGCGGTGCGGGTCGGGTTCTCCGTCACCAACACCGGTGCCGTCACGGCCGACGAGGTGCCCCAGCTGTACGCACGGGCCGTCGCGCCGTCGGTCCCGCGTCCGCGCCGCGAGCTGCTGGCCCACCGGCGGGTGACGCTGGCGCCCGGGGAGACGGCCGAGCTGTCCTTCGTGGTGCCGCTGTCCGCCTTCGCGTTCTGGGACGTGGCGGCGGGCCGGTGGCGGGTGGAGCCGGGGGCGTACGAGCTGCTGGCGGGGGCCTCCAGCGAGGACGTGCGCCTGCGGACCACCCTCACGCTGGAGGGCGAGCCGGCCGCTGCGCGCCCGGTCGCCGAACGCGGCCTGGAGCCCGCCGACTTCGACGAGCAGAGCGGCACGGAGATCGTCGACCGGACGAGGACGGCGGGCGACGCCGTGACCCCCGTGGCCGGGAAGGAGGGCGAACTGCTCTTCCGGGACTGCGACTTCGGTGCCGGCGTGAGCGAGGTGACGGTGGAGGTGTCCGGCGGGGGCACGGTCGAACTCTCCCTGGGCGAGGGCCCGGTGCTCGCCTCGCTGTCGACCGCCGCCCCCACGCCGGGCCCGTACGACTACACCACGCTCCGTGCGTCGTGCGCCGTCGCCGGCGGCGTGCACGACGTGCGGCTGCGGCTGCGCGGCCCGCTGCGGCTCGCGCGGGCCGGCTTCTCCGGCTGAGGGTCCGGAGACGGCCGGCACGAAGAAGGGCCCGGCACCGAGGACTTCGGTGCCGGGCCCCTTCGCGTCCGTCCGGACGGTCCCCTCCCTCTAGAGGGCGAGACCGGTGAGGACCATCACCCGCTCGTAGGTGTAGTCGTCCATGGCGAACCGCACGCCCTCACGGCCCACGCCGGACTGCTTGGCGCCGCCGTACGGCATCTGGTCGGCGCGGTAGGAGGGCACGTCGCCGACGACCACGCCGCCGACCTCCAGGGCGCGGTGGGCCCGGAAGGCGGTCTGCAGGTCGTGGGTGAACACACCCGCCTGGAGGCCGTACTTGGAGTCGTTGACGGCGGCGAAGGCCTCGGCCTCGCCGTCCACCTTCCGCACGGTCAGCACCGGGCCGAAGACCTCCTCGCAGGAGATCGTCACATCGGCCGGTACGTCGGTGAGCACGGTCGGCGCGTAGGAGGCGCCGTCGCGCTTGCCGCCGGTGAGGAGGGTGGCGCCGGCCTCGACGGCCTCCTGCACCCACGCCTCGACGCGCTGCGCGGCCTCCTCGCTGACCAGCGGACCGACGTCGGTGGCGTCGTCGTTCGGGTCGCCGGTGACCTGGGCCTCGACGGCGGCGACGATGCGCGGCAGCAGCCGGTCGTAGACCGAGGCGTCGGCGATCACGCGCTGCACGGAGATGCAGGACTGGCCGCCCTGGTAGTTGGAGAACGTCGCGATGCGCTGCGCGGCGTGGTCCAGGTCCTCCTCGCTCGCGAAGTCGGCGAGGACGACGGCCGCGCCGTTGCCGCCGAGCTCCAGGGTGCAGTGCTTGCGCGGCACCGAGTCCATGATCGCGTAGCCGACCTTCTCGGAGCCGGTGAAGGAGATCACCGGCAGCCGCTCGTCCTGGACGAGTGCGGGCATACGGTCGTTCGGGACCGGGAGGATGCTCCAGGAACCGGCGGGCAGCTCGGTCTCGGCGAGCAGTTCGCCGAGGATCAGCCCGGACAGGGGCGTGGCGGGCGCCGGCTTGAGGACGATCGGGGCACCGGCGGCGATCGCCGGGGCGATCTTGTGGGCGCACAGGTTGAGCGGGAAGTTGAAGGGCGCGATGCCGAGGACGACGCCCTTGGGGAAGCGGCGGGTGAACGCGAGCCGCCCCTGGCCGCCGGCGTCGGTGTCCAGACGCTGTGCCTCGCCGCCGTTGAAGCGGCGGGCCTCCTCGGACGCGAAGCGGAACACGGAGACCGCGCGGCCGACCTCGCCGCGGGCCCACTTCATCGGCTTGCCGTTCTCGGCGGAGATCAGCCGGGCGATCTCCTCGGTGCGCTCGACGAGGCGCCGGCTGACGTGGTCCAGGGCGGCGGCGCGGACATGGGCGGGGGTGGCGGCGAACTCGTCCCGTACGGCGTACGCGGCGGCCACGGCCTCCTCGACCTGGGCGTCGGTGGGCACGCTCACCGAGCCGACGACCCGGCCGTCCCAGGGGGAGGTGACGTCGAAGGCGGCCTCGCCGGTGGCCTGGCGGCCGGCGAGCCAGAAGGCGTGGGTGGAAGTCATGTGGAGTCCCGGCCCTTCCGCGTAGGGGGTGTGCATGGGTTTGTGGGGTCCACGGTAGGGGCGTGCCGCCGGGCGGGGGTTTGTCCGGCACGTACGGGTGCCGGGTGGGAGTGTGCCGCATCGGCGCAAAGGGTGGCGGCCGGTCGGCGGCGTCCATGACGCGCGCCCGTCGGGCGCCTTCGCCGACGGCGCGGGCCGGGTGCGGGGACCGCGCGGGGTGCGCCGGGTCACGGCCTGCCCGGCGCGCGATCGTGCGCACGGCGGTGTCCTCCGGAACGCCGGTGCCGCGGTGGGGAGACGGACGGGTCCGGCGGCACCTCACGGCGGACACCCGTACGTCGCTCGCGCGGGGGACAGACCCCTCCGCTCGCGCCGCTCAGCCCGTTTCCGGCGCCGTCGCCTTGAGGGCCAGCCACAGTTCCATGCGGACGTCCGGGTCGTCGAGGGAGCGGCCGAGGATCTCCTCGACCCGGCGCATGCGGTAGCGCAGGGTGTGGCGGTGGACGCCGAGGTCGGCCGCCGCGGCGTCCCACTGGCCGTGCCGGGAGAGCCAGGCGCGCAGCGAGGCGACGAGGTCGCCGCGGCCGGTGGCGTCGTGCTCGCGCAGGGCGCGCAGCAGCCCGTCGGCGAACGCCTTGACCGCGTCGTCGGCGAGCAGCGGCAGTACGGACCCGGCCGCCATGTGCTCGTGCTCCACCAGCACCCTGCCCCGCCGTCTGGCCACCGAGAGCGCCTGCTCGGCCTGTTTGTAGGCGGCGGACGCGGCGATCGGCCCGGCCGGCGCGGACAGCCCGATCACCAGGTCGTCCTCGTCGGCCTTGCGGGCTGCCTCCAGCGCGGCGGCGTGCTCGCAGCAGGCGGCCAGCGCGGCGCCCCCGTCGGCGGCCAGCACGACCAGCCGGTCCCCCTCGGGCACGACCAGGACCGACTCGCCGGAGCGGGCGGCGGCTGACTCGGCGGTCTCGGCGAGGGCTCCGAGGCCGTCACCGCCCGTTTCGCCGCCGATGGCGACGATGATGCGGAAGGGTGCGTCGAGGAGGTTGCCGAACAGGTCGCCGGCCACCGCGCGGGCGTGGTCCGGCTCTCCGGCGAGCAGCATGCGCAGCACGGCGGCGCCGATGCGCTGTTCGGCCGCGTGCAGGGAGCGGGAGCGTTCCGTGGTGAGGGTGAGCAGGGCGATGGCGGAGTGGACGGCGTAGCGCTCGGCGGTGCCGAGGGTCGCGGCCGTGCCGACGGCGAGCGCCGCGCGGGGGCGGCGTCCGGTACCGAGGGAGTGCAGTTCGACCCGGTCCTCGTGGTCCGGGCCGGCCACCACGGAGGAGGCCGGCGCGGGCCGCTCCCGCAGCCGGGTCACGTCCGCGGTGAGCCGCGCGGCGCGCCGGCCCGCCCACTCCGGTGCCGTGGCGACGAGGGAGCCCGAGGCGTCGTAGAGGGCGGCCCATCCGTCGACCTGGCCGGCGAGCGCGGCGAGCAGTCCTTCGGGGCCCTCGGCCAGGGCCTGCCGGGTCAGTTCCCGCTGGGCGGCGAAGCCGGCGGTCACCGCGCGGTACTGGTCGGCGGCGATGGCCGCGGAGACGGCCTTGCTGATCGCCAGGAAGGGCGTGCGGCGCGGCACCTCCAGCAGCGGCAGGCCCTCCGCGCGTGCCGCGTCGACGAGGGCGCCCGGGATGTCCTCGTAGTGGACGCCGACGGCGAAGCCGAGCCCGACGACGCCCGCGCCGACCAGCCGCTTCACATAGCGGCGCATCGCCTCCGGGTCCTCCGCGTCGAGCTTGAGCGCGGTGATCAGCAGCAGCTCCCCGCCCTCCATGTACGGCACGGGGTCGGCGAGTTCACTGGCGTGCGCCCAGCGCACGGGGGCGTCGAGGCGGTCCTCGCCCGCGCGCACGGTCAGCTTGAGCGCGGAGTGGTGGACGAGCGAGGCGAGCGTCGGGGGCATCGGGGCCTGGAGCCCTTCGGGTCGGCGTCGGGGGTGTGAGGACTCGGTGATCTTTTGGCCGCCGCGTATGAACGGCCTGTGTCGATTCTGCCTCACTGTACGGTCCCCGGCTCGCCCGGACGGCTCACTCCCGCAGGTCCACCAGAAGGGGCGGGGCGTGCTCGCCCTCGACGGTCGTCAACGACAGCACCGCGTGCCCCGGCGGTACCGCGTGCGCCAGTTCGGAGGCGGACCACCGCTCCCGCTCCACCTGCCGTACCGTCACCGCGTCCGTCGTGACCGCCTTGCCCGTGACCAGCTTGCGCAGCGCGTGCAGGGCGCGGGTCATCGGCTGGTCGGCGAAGACCGTGTGCTTGGCAACCTCGGTCGTCTCCACCCACTCGGTGCCCCACGTCCGCGCGAACCGGCTGCCGTCCCAGGTGGTGACCCCGGAGAACGCCATGCGGCAGCCCACGGCGCCGTAGAGCGGGCCGTGCAGCGCCTCGGGGACGTCGGCGACGGTGCGCAGGGCGAGCAGCACGCCCGCGTTCTGCGACCGCAGCCGCTGGATGCGGCGCACCGACTCCGCGGTGACCGTGCCGGTGGCGTCGTCGAGGACCAGGCAGGCGAAGTGGGCGCGCCGGTTCTCCCGTACGACGGCGTGGAACTGGGCGAGGACCAGCCGGGTGATCAGCCGGCCGGCCTCCTCGTGACCGCGTTCGGGCAGGTCGATCCGTACCCGCAGGGGGTGGTGGGCGACCGCGCGCAGGGAGAAGGGCCGGCCGGAGCCGCCGCCGAAGAAGTCCGCGAACACCGGCCGGTTCAGCAGGGCCAGCCGGTCGGCGAGGGTCCGGCCCGTGTCGCCCGGCGTGCCCGTCTGCCGGGCGTGCGCGTCGAGTTCGCGGCGCATGGCGTCGTCCCCGGCCCGGGCGAGCGCCTCCCGCAGCGCCGTCAGCGCCCGTTCGTCGCCCTCCAGCAGCTCGCGCAGCTCCGGCAGGGCCGGGAAGCGGCCGTGCACCGCCCGGTACGGGCCGAGCAGCCGGGCGAGTGTGGTGGCGGCGTTCTGGGTGCCGGCCGTGTCGAGGTCTCCGGCCAGCGCCTCGGCGAGGATCGCGGCCGCCTCGTCCGGGTCGTCGGACTCGGCGTACGGGTCGAGGTCGTGCACGGAGGACGGGTCACCGATCCGCACGACGACGTCGAAGGCGTCGTCCGCGCCGAGCGGGCTCCCGGCCGCGGAGACGGCGACCACGGCGCAGCGCCCGGTGAGCGCCTGAAGTGCGAGCGCCTCGGTCACCGGCTCGACCAGGGTCCGGGTCTTGCCGGATCCGGAGGGTCCGACGGCGAGCAGCGAGGTGCCGAGCACCTGCGGGCCGAGGGCCGCCCCGGCGCCCTGGTAGGGCTCCGGGGTGTGTTCGGCCGCGACCCAGCTGCCGATCCGCACCTGCGCGGCGAGCAGGTCGTGGCGGGCGGTCCGGCGCGGCAGGTCCCGGGCACCGGAGGGGTGGGTCCAGGCGGCGCCGGCCTGGCGCAGGACGGTGTCGCGGAAGGCGGCCGGCGTGCCGGCGTGCCGGGCGGCGGCGAAGGCGTGCTCGACGCGGGCGCAGTCGACGTCGTTCATACGGCCGCCGGCGACCTCGGCCGTGAGCAGGTCCGCGGCCTCCTGCTGGCCGGCGTCGCGCAGGGCCGGCCACTGGGAGCGGGGGCGGTCGGGCGCGGAAGTGCCGGCGGGTGCGGCGTCCGGCCGCCGGGGGGTGAGCCGTTCCCTCGCGTACGGCAGCCAGGCGCCGAGGCGGGCGAACGGCCACACCACGAGCAGCGTGACCACCGTGTACAGCGTGTTGGTGAAGAAGGACGACGCCATGAGGTCGTAGCCGTCCGTGACGAGCACGGTGAGGGAGAGCAGCGGGTCGACGACCGGCACCGGGGGCCACCCGACGAGCGGGAAGGCGTCGGGGAAGACGAAGGAGAGGGCGAGCAGGGCGAGGAGGGCCGCGAGCAGCGCCCGCGCGGGCTGCGGCCTGCGGGCCACGTAGTGCCGGACGATCGCGCGCCAGCTGCCCAGCACGGCCACCGCGACGGCCAGCACCGCGAAGGAGACGCCCTCGTAGACGACGAGGGCCTCCGCGCCCGGTGAGGGCACCGCCTCCCCCGGGAACACCTTGGGCGAGATGACGGAACCGGCCCACCACCAGTCGTCCGGTGTGAAGGCCCTGAGGGGCGCCATCTGGTACGAGGTGACGCCGCGCTGCCAGAGCGACCAGACGAGGGCCGCGACGGCGAGCGGCACGAGCATGCCGGCGACCGTCACCGGCGCGATCCGCTCCTGGGTCCGCTTCGGCGGGCGGTAGCCGTACCGCCAGATCCCGGGCCGGGCGGCCGGCCGCGCCGCGTCGAGCCAGGCGGCGACGGTGGACGCGGGGCCGGGAGCCCGCCCGGGCGGCGCGGGCGGCAGGCCCGGGCTCCGGGCGGGTGCGGGCGCGGATGGCACGCCGGGGCTCTGGGCGGGCACGGGTGGTGCGCCCGGGGCCCGGTCGGGGCGCGGTGGCGCCGCGGGTACGTCCGGCGGTGCCGCCGGGCGCGGTACGGGGTCGGCATGCGTGCCCCGCGCGTCCTGGGTACCGTCGCTGTCCATCGCCCTTGCCCCCTGAGCAGCCGCGCCATCCGCCATCAGCGAGTCAATCTAACGCCCCGACAGGCGGAGTCCACCGCTTACGCGGCCGTCCGCCCGCGGCGGCACCCCGCGCGCCCGGGCGGGAGGGTCCCGTGCCGCTATGTCCACCGCGGACAACCCGCCGCCCCGGACAACGCCCACATGGAGCATGCCCAGCCCCCACGCAGCGCCCTAGCCTGCGAGAAAAGAACGCACGTGTCCGAAACACCCCCCAGGAGCCCCGCATGACCGCACTTCCGCAGGAGCGCCGCGTCGTCACCGCCATCCCCGGCCCCAAGTCGCAGGAGCTGCAGGCCCGCCGCACCGCCGCGGTCGCGCAGGGCGTGGGCTCCGTACTGCCCGTCTTCACCGCACGCGCGGGCGGCGGGATCATCGAGGACGTCGACGGCAACCGGCTGATCGACTTCGGCTCCGGCATCGCCGTGACGTCCGTCGGCGCCTCCGCCGAGGCCGTCGTCCGCCGTGCCTCCGCCCAGCTCGCCGACTTCACGCACACCTGCTTCATGGTCACGCCGTACGAGGGTTACGTGGCCGTCGCCGAGGCGCTCGCCGAGCTGACGCCGGGCGACCACGCCAAGAAGTCCGCGCTGTTCAACAGCGGCGCGGAGGCCGTCGAGAACGCCGTGAAGATCGCGCGTGCCTACACCAAGCGGCAGGCGGTCGTCGTGTTCGACCACGGCTACCACGGCCGCACCAACCTCACAATGGCGCTGACCGCGAAGAACATGCCGTACAAGCACGGCTTCGGCCCGTTCGCGCCGGAGGTGTACCGCGTCCCGGTCGCCTACGGCTACCGCTGGCCGACCGGTGCGGAGAACGCCGGTCCGGAGGCCGCCGCGCAGGCCGTCGACCAGATCTCCAAGCAGGTCGGCGCCGAGAACGTGGCCGCGATCATCATCGAGCCCGTGCTCGGCGAGGGCGGCTTCATCGAGCCGGCGAAGGGCTTCCTGCCCGCGATCAGCGAGTTCGCGAAGGACAACGGCATCGTCTTCGTCGCCGACGAGATCCAGTCGGGCTTCTGCCGCACCGGCCAGTGGTTCGCCTGCGAGGACGAGGGCATCGTCCCGGACCTGATCACCACGGCGAAGGGCATCGCGGGCGGTCTGCCGCTGGCCGCCGTCACCGGCCGCGCGGAGATCATGGACGCCGCGCACTCCGGCGGCCTGGGCGGCACCTACGGCGGCAACCCGGTGGCCTGCGCCGGCGCGCTCGGCTCCATCGAGACCATGAAGGAGCTGGACCTCAACGCCAGGGCCAGGAACATCGAGACGGTCATGAAGACCCGTCTGACCGCCATGGCCGAGAAGTTCGACGTCATCGGCGACGTCCGCGGCCGTGGCGCGATGATCGCCATCGAGCTGGTCAAGGACCGCGGCACCAAGGAGCCCCACCCCGAGGCCACCGCCGCCCTGGCGAAGGCCTGCCACCAGGAGGGCCTGCTGGTCCTGACCTGTGGCACCTACGGCAACGTCCTGCGTTTCCTGCCGCCGCTGGTCATCGGCGAGGACCTGCTGAACGAGGGCCTCGACATCATCGAGCAGGCGTTCGCACGCATCTGAGCGGGCATCGGGGCAGGTGAGCCGCCTGCCCCGGACCGCCGGGGCCGGTGAACGGCAGAGCGTGTGAAGAAGGTGTGCGGGGTGGATGACAGGGGCCCGTCGGCCCTGTCGCCGCGCCACCCGCTGCCGTAGGTTTCTCCGCGGATGAGAGATACACCCCGCCCACAGGGAACTGTGGACGGCTCAGGCCGGGGCCTCCCCAGCTTCGACCTGGTCGTGCCCTCGCGCACACAACCGGGGCCCGAGGGCCCCGGGTCTCCTCACGATCGGACGGTCGCCCGCCCCACACCCCCCGGGGCGCGCGGCGTTCCGGTCCGGACGGCCGTCCGGGATCCTCATACGGCAAGCCGTTCCCGAAGGGCCGACGCATACCCCCCCTTGCGCCGGCCCTTCGGCGCGCCGTCGGCCGCCGGCCTGCGAAGCTGGGCGGCATGCTGCTGCTCGGACCGCTCGTTCTCCTCTTCGCGCTGATCACCTGGCAGGTCCTCGTCGACGGACCGCTGGTGGATCTCGACGAGCGGCTCAGCGCATCCCTCGTCCGGCCGGACCGGGCCTCCGAACTGCTCGCGGACCTCGGCAACATCGAGGTCGCCGTGCCGGTCCTGGCGGTCGCGCTGGCGTTCGTCGCGTGGCACGGAAGCGCGAGAGGCGGTGACCGCTGGTGGCTGCCGCCCCTCGCCGGGGCCGTCGCGATGGCGCTGGTGCCGGTGCTGGTCGCGCCGCTGAAGGAGTGGACCGACCGCCCGGGCACACCTGCCGTGCCGCCCGCGGTCGGCTACTACCCCTCCGGCCACACCGCCACCGCCGTCGTGGCGTACGGCGCGGCGACGCTGCTGCTCCTTCCGCTGCTGCGGTCGCCGGCCGTACGCCGTGCGCTGGCCGTGCTCTGCGGCGCCCTGGTGCTGGGCGCCTCGTACGGGCTGGTGCGCCGGGGCTACCACTGGCCGCTGGACGTGGCGGCCAGTTGGTGCCTCGGCGCGGTGCTGCTGATCGGCGTGTGGCGGGTGGTCAGCCGAAGTAGCCGTCGAAGGTCCGCTGGAACTCCCAGCCTCCGAACCGGTCCCAGTTGATCGACCAGGTCATCAGCCCGCGCAGGGCGGGCCAGGTCCCGTGGGTCGCGTAGGAGCCGCAGTTCGTGCGCTTGGTCAGGCAGTCCAGGGCCTTGGTGACCTCGGCCGGGGACACGTACCCGTTGCCGGCGTTGGTGGTGGCCGGCATGCCGATGGCGACCTGGTCGGCGCGCAGCGGCGGGAAGACGTTGTCCGCGTCGCCCGCGACCGGGAAGCCGGTGAGCAGCATGTCCGTCATGGCGATGTGGAAGTCGGCGCCGCCCATGGAGTGGTACTGGTCGTCCAGGCCCATGATCGGGCCGGAGTTGTAGTCCTGGACGTGCAGCAGGGTCAGGTCGTCGCGCATGGCGTGGATGACCGGGAGGTAGGCGCCCGCCCTCGGGTCCTGGCCGCCCCACTTGCCGGTGCCGTAGTACTGGTAACCGAGCTGGACGAAGAAGGTCTCCGGGGCCATGGTCAGCACGAAGTCGTCGCCGTACTTGGCCTTGAGGGTCTTCAGGGCCGAGATCAGGTGGACGATCACCGGGGTCTTCGGGTTCCTGAAGTCCGTGTCGTCGGCGTTCAGGGAGAGGGAGTGGCCCTCGAAGTCGATGTCCAGGCCGTCGAGTCCGTACTCGTCGATGATCTTCGAGACGGAGGAGACGAAGGTGTCGCGGGCCGCCGTGGTGGTGAGCTGCACCTGCCCGTTGGCGCCGCCGATGGAGATCAGCACCTTCTTGCCGGCCGCCTGCTTGTCCTTGATCGCGGCCTTGAACTCGGCGTCGCTCTCCACTCCCGGGCACTCGGAGGCGGGGCACCGGTCGAAGCGGATGTCGCCGGAGGTGGCGGTGGTCGGCTCGCCGAAGGCCAGGTCGATGACGTCCCAGCTGTCGGGCACGTCGGCCAGGCGGGTGTAGCCGGAGCCGTTGGCGAAGCTGGCGTGGAGGTAGCCGACCAGGGCGTGGGGCGGGAGGTCGGAGGGGCCGCCGCCCGAGTCGGGTTCACCGGTCGTCGCGGTGACGGTGGCCGAACGGGCCGACTCCCCCGCGTCGTTGACGGCCGTGACCTGGAAGGCGTACGCCGTCCTCGGCGACAGTCCGGTGATGGTGGCCGACGTGCCGGTCACCGTCCGGACCTTGGTGCCGTCGCGGTAGACCGCGTAGCCGGTGGCGCCGGCGACCGGTGACCAGGACAGGGCGACACTCGTCGAGGTGACGGTGGGGGTCGTGAGCCCGGTGGGCGGCGGGGGCGGCTGACCCGTCTCGCCGCCCGGTCCGACGAGGGTGATGTCGTCGGCGTGGTAGGCGCCGGTGCCGTACCAGCCGTGGGTGTAGATCGTGACGCGGGTGGTGGCGGGGCCGGTGCGGAAGGTGGTGGTGAGCGGCTGCCAGTCGGGGGCGGACTGGGCCCAGGTGGAGACGTCGGTGGTGCCGGTGCCGCTCGCGCCGAGGTGGACGTAGCTGCCGCGGACGTGGCCGGAGAGGGTGTACTGGGAGTCCGGCTTGACGGTGACCGTCTGTGCGCAGCGGGCGTTGTCGGCGCCCGCCGGGGTGGCCTTGAGCGCCGACGTCCCGCTGCGCACAGGTGAGTTCACGGTCGTGCCGGAGGTGCAGCTCCAGCCGTCGAGGCCGGCTTCGAAGCCGCCGTTGCGGGCGAGGTCCGCGTCCGCCGCGCCGGCGGCCGGCGAGAGCGCGGCCATGCCGGTCGCGGCGAGTGCGGTGACGGTGAGCAACGCGACGAGGGAGCGGCGCGCACGAGGTCTGGAGCGGTCCACAAGAGCCTCCGGGCAGGGGGGAAGGGGAGGGGTGGAGCGCGCTCAATTTGGTCCAGACCAATTCGGTTGTCAAGCCCCCGCGTAGCTCAACTGTCGAAGCCCAGGCCCAACTTGTCCATCGTCCGCAGCCACAGGTTGCGGCGTCCGTCCTGGGCGTCCGCCCTGGCCAGGGACCACTTGGTGAGGGCGATGCCGGTCCAGGCGAAGGGTTCCGGCGGGAACGGCAGCGGCTTTCTGCGCACCATCTCCAGCTCCGTGCGCTCGGTCCGCTCCCCCGCCAGCAGATCCAGCATCACCTCGGCCCCGAAGCGGGTGGCGCCCACCCCGAGCCCGGTGTAGCCGGCCGCGTACGCCACCCGGCCCGCGTGTGCCGTGCCGAAGAACGCCGAGAAGCGGGAGCAGGTGTCGATCGCGCCGCCCCAGGCGTGGGTGAAGCGCACGCCCTCCAGCTGCGGGAAGCAGGTGAAGAAGTGCCCGGCGAGCTTGGCGTACGTCTCCGGGCGGTCGTCGAGCTCGGCGCGCACCCGGCCGCCGTACGGGTAGATCGCGTCGTAGCCGCCCCACAGGATCCGGTTGTCGGCGGACAGCCGGAAGTAGTGGAACTGGTTGGCGCCGTCCCCGAGGCCCTGGCGGTTCTTCCAGCCGATCGAGTCGAGCTGCCCGGGGGTGAGCGGCTCGGTCATCAGCGCGTAGTCGTACACCGGGACCGTGTAGGAGCGGACCCGGCGGACCAGGCTGGGGAAGACGTTGGTGCCGAGCGCCACCGCGCGGGCGCGGATCGCCCCGTACGGGGTGCGTACGGCCATGCCGGCGCCGTACGCCTTCAGGGTGAGGGCGGGGGTGTGCTCGTACACGCGGACGCCGAGGTCGAGGCAGGCCCGCTTCAGTCCCCAGGCGAGCCGGGCCGGGTGGAGCATCGCCACGCCCCGGCGGTCGTACAGGCCGGCCCGGAAGGTCGGGGAGTTCACCTGGTCCCGTACGGCATCCGCGTCCAGGTACTCGACGCCGTCGGCGAGATTCCTCCCCCGGATCTCGTCGTACCAGTCCTTGAGCTCCCGGGCCTGGTACGGCTCGGTGGCCACGTCGATCTCTCCGGTGCGTTCGAAGTCGCAGTCGATGGCGTGGCGGGCGACCGTCTCCTCGATGGCGTCGAGGTTGCGGGCGCCCAGCCGCTCCAGGGTGTGGATCTCGTCCGGCCAGCGGGTCAGTCCGTTGGACAGCCCGTGGGTGAGGGAGGCGGCGCAGAACCCGCCGTTGCGGCCCGAGGCGGCCCAGCCCACCTCGCGGCCCTCCACCAGCACGACGTCCCGGGAGGGGTCGCGCTCCTTGGCGACCAGCGCGGTCCACAGTCCGCTGTAGCCGCCGCCCACGACGAGCAGGTCGCAGGTCTCGGCGCCGGTGAGGGCCGGCTCGGGGGCCGGCCTGCCGGGGTCGTCCAGCCAGTAGGAGACCGGGCGGGCCTCGGAAAGGGATTTCGTCCAGCGGCTCATGGCGCCAGGGGCCATGATGTCAACTCCCTACGGTGCTTTTTATGCCTTCTGCCGGTTGCGGCGTTTACCGATGACCATGGATACCAGGACCAGCGACACGGCGATGACGAACATGGCCGTACCGATCACGTTGATCTGCACGGGAGTTCCGCGCTGCGCGGAGCCCCACACGAACATCGGGAAGGTGACGGTCGAACCGGCGTTGAAATTCGTGATGATGAAATCGTCGAAGGAGAGCGCGAAGGCGAGCAGCGCGCCCGCCGCGATACCGGGGGCGGCGATCGGCAGCGTGACCCGCAGGAACGTCTGCACCGGGCCGGCGTACAGATCCTGCGCGGCCTGCTCCAGCCTCGGGTCCATCGACATCACGCGCGCCTTCACGGCGACCACGACGAAGCTGAGACAGAACATGATGTGGGCGATCAGGATCGTCCAGAAGCCCAGCTGGGCGCCCATGTTGAGGAAGAGCGTGAGCAGCGAGGCCGCCATGACCACCTCGGGCATCGCCATCGGCAGGAAGATCAGCGAGTTCACGGCACCGCGGGCACGGAAGCGGTAGCGGACCAGCGCGAAGGCGATCATCGTGCCGAGCAGGGTGGCGCCGAGCGTCGCCCACAGCGCGATCTGGAGGCTGAGCGACAGGGAGGCGCACAGCCCGGAGACACCGCAGGGGTCCTGCCACGCCTCGGTGGAGAATTCCTGCCACGTGTAGTTGAAACGCCCCTTCGGATTGTTGAAGGAGAACACGGTGACGACGATGTTCGGCAGGAGGAGATAGGCGAGGGTGAACAGTCCCGCGATGACGACGAGACGGCGCTTGAGCCAGTTGATGACGAAGGTCATTTAAACCAGATCCTCCGTGCCGGACTTGCGGATGTAGAACGTGACGATGACGAGGATCGCGGCCATCAGGATGAAGGAGAGCGCCGCGGCCGTCGGATAGTCGAGGATCCGCAGGAATTGGGACTGGATGACGTTGCCGACCATGCGGGTGTCGGTGGAGCCGAGCAGGTCCGAGTTGATGTAGTCGCCGGACGCCGGGATGAAGGTCAGCAGCGTGCCGGAGACCACGCCCGGCATCGACAGCGGGAAGGTGACCCGGCGGAAGGTGGTCGACGGCTTGGCGTAGAGGTCGTTCGCCGCCTCGTGCAGCCGGGGGTCGATGCGCTCCAGCGAGGTGTAGAGCGGCAGGATCATGAACGGCAGGAAGTTGTACGTCAGACCGCACACCACCGCCAGCGGAGTGGCGAGCACCCGGTCGCCGGCGGTCCAGCCGAGCCAGGCGGTGACGTCCAGGACGTGCAGGGCGTTCAGGGCGTCGACCACCGGGCCGCCGTCGGCGAGGATCGTCTTCCAGGCGAGGGTGCGGATCAGGAAGCTGGTGAAGAACGGCGCGATCACCAGGATCATGATCAGGTTCCGCCAGCGTCCCGCGCGGAAGGCGATCAGATAGGCCAGCGGGTAGCCGAGCAGCAGGCACAGCACGGTCGCGGAGGCCGCGTAGAGCACCGAGCGGACGAACTGCGGCCAGTACTCCGACAGCGCGTCCCAGTAGGTGGCGAAGTGCCAGGTGACCTGGTAGCCCTCCTCCAGGGAGCCCGTCTGCACGGACGTGGATGCCTGGTAGATCACCGGCAGCGCGAAGAAGACGAACAGCCACAGCAGTCCGGGCAGCAGGAGCAGGTACGGCGTCCAGCGGCCCCTTCTGCGTGAAGGTTTCCTCTCGGGGGCCGGCGCCACGGGTGGCGCCTGGGTGAGCGTGGTCATCAGGCGGCCTCTTCCTCGACCGTCCCGACACCCGCGGAGCCCTCTGTCCCTGCAAGCATGGACTGCGCCGCGTCCAGTCCGAAGGTGTGCGCCGGGTCCCAGTGCAGGACGACCTCGGCGCCGGGTGCCAGCCGGGCGTCGCGGTCGATGTTCTGCACGTAGACCTCGAAGTCGGAGCAGACGGGGCTGTCGACGACGAACTGCGTGGAGACGCCGATGAAGCCGGCGCCGGTGATGCGGCCGGTGAGGCGGTTGCGGCCCTCGGGTATCCCGCCGGCGTCGTCGGCGTGGGTGAGGGAGATCTTCTCCGGGCGCACCCCGACCAGCACCTTGCCGCCGGTCGTCGCGGGGGCACTGCTGCGGGCCTCGGGCAGTACGAGCTTGCCGCCGCCCGCCTTGAGGACGAGGTTCCCGCCGGACGTGGAGTCGACCTCGGCCTCGATGAAGTTGGAGGTGCCGAGGAAGTTGGCGACGAAGGTGGTGCGCGGGTTCTCGTAGAGGTCGGCGGGGGAACCGAGCTGCTCGACCCGGCCGGCGTTCATCACGGCGACCGTGTCGGCCATGGTCATGGCCTCCTCCTGGTCGTGCGTGACGTGCACGAAGGTGATGCCGACCTCGGTCTGGATGCGCTTGAGCTCCAGCTGCATCTGGCGGCGCAGTTTGAGGTCGAGGGCGCCGAGCGGCTCGTCGAGGAGGAGCACCTTGGGGTGGTTGATCAGCGCGCGGGCCACGGCGACCCGCTGCTGCTGGCCGCCGGAGAGCTGGTGCGGCTTCTTGCGGGCCTGCTCGCCGAGCTGGACCAGCTCCAGCATCTCCTCGACCTGCTTCTTCACGCTCTTGATGCCGCGCCGGCGCAGACCGAAGGCGACGTTCTCGAAGATGTCGAGGTGCGGGAAGAGGGCGTACGACTGGAAGACGGTGTTCACCGGCCGCTTGTACGGCGGCAGCGCGGTGACGTCCTGGTCGCCGAGGTGGACGGTGCCCACGGTGGGCTCCTCCAGGCCGGCGATCATGCGCAGGGTGGTGGTCTTGCCGCAGCCGGACGCGCCGAGCAGGGCGAAGAAGGAGCCCTCCGGGACGGTCAGGTCGAGGGGGTGCACGGCGGTGAAGGAGCCGTAGGTCTTGCCGATGCCGGTGAGGCGCACGTCCCCGCCGTGGCCGGGCGCGGTGGTGTCTTTGGTGGTCTTCATCTCGTCACGCCCCAGTGAGCTTCGCGAACTTCTCTTCGAATTCCGTCTCTTCCTTGGAGCTCAGGGAGCGGAAGGCACGGGACTTGGACTGCATGTCCTTGTCGGGGAGGATCAGCGGGTTGTTCGCCGCGTCCTCGTCGATCTTCGCGAGCTCGTCCTTCACTCCCTCGACCGGGCAGACGAAGTTGATGTAGGCGGCGAGCTCCGCGGCCGCCCGCGGCTCGAAGTAGTAGTCGATGAGCCGCTCGGCGTTGGTCTTGTGCCGGGCCTTGTTGGGGACCAGCAGGTTGTCGCTGGACATCATGTAGCCGCTGTCGGGGATCAGGAAGTCGATGTCCGGGTTGTCCGCCTTCAGCTGGACGACGTCCCCGGCCCAGGCGACACAGGCCGCGAAATCGCCCTTGCTGATGTCGGCGGTGTAGTCGTTGCCGGTGAAGCGGCGTATCTGTCCCTTGTCGACGGCCTTCTGGAGCCGGGCGATCCCCGCGTCGTAGTCGTCGGCGGTGAACTTCTCCGGCTCCTTGCCCATGTCGAGCAGGGTCAGGCCCATGGTGTCGCGCATCTCGGTGAGCAGACCGACGCGGCCCTTGAGCTTCGGGTTGTCCAGCAGGTCGGAGAGGGTCTTCACCTCCACGCCGTCGAGGGCCTTCTTGTTGTAGGCGATGACGGCCGCGATGCCCTGCCAGGGGTAGGAGTAGGCGCGGCCCGGGTCCCAGTCGGGGCTGCGGAACTGGGGCGACAGGTTGGCGAAGGCGTTCGGCAGGTTGGCCGGGTCGAGCTTCTGCACCCAGCCGAGGCGGATCAGGCGCGCGGCCAGCCAGTCGGTGAGGACGATGATGTCGCGGCCGGTGTCCTGGCCGGCGGCGAGCTGCGGCTTGATCTTGCCGAAGAACTCGGTGTTGTCGTTGATGTCCTCGGTGTACTTGACCTTGATGCCTGTGCGTTCGGTGAACGCGTCCAGCGTCGGGTGGTTGCGCCCGCTCTCGTCGACGTCCATGTACTCGGTCCAGTTGGAGAAGTTGACGGACTTCTCCTCCTTCGAGTGGTCCTCCGCCGGGACACCGCCCCGGGTGTTTCCGGCGGCGGGGATGCCGCAGGCGCTCAGCGCGCCGAGTCCGCCCACCGCGAGCGCGCCGCCCGCTGAGGCGCGCAGCAGGGAACGGCGGGTCAGGGCCGCCCTGCCGCCGCGGAAACTGCGCCGCACGGCGGCCTCCTGGGCCGGCGAGAGGCGGTCGGGCTCGTACTGCTCCATGCGCGTGGTGCCCTTTCGGGAGGATGGCCGCGGTCGGGCGGCCTGGCTGCTATCGGTCCCCGAAGACGGTGCGGTGCCAGTCCTTGCGGACCACCGCCGTGTTGTCGAACATGACGTGCTTGATCTGGGTGTACTCCTCGAACGAGTACGCGGACATGTCCTTGCCGAAGCCGGACGCCTTGTATCCGCCGTGCGGCATCTCGCTGATGATCGGGATGTGGTCGTTGATCCACACGCACCCCGCCTTGATCTCGCGGGTGGCCCGTCCCGTGCGGTACACGTCCCGGCTCCACGCGGAGGCGGCGAGTCCGTACGGGGTGTCGTTGGCCAGCGCGATGCCCTCGTCGTCGGTGTCGAAGGGCAGGACGACCAGCACCGGACCGAAGATCTCGGACTGCACGACCTCGCTGTCCTGCGCCGCGTCGGCGATGAGCGTGGGGCGATAGTACGCGCCGTTCGCCAGTTCGCCCAGAGGCGTCTCCCCGCCGGTCACCACGCGTGCCGAGGAGCGCGCCCGGTCGACGAAGCCGGCCACCCGGTCCCGCTGGGCGTGCGAGATCAGCGGGCCGAGGTCGGTGCCGGGGGCGAAGGGGTCGCCGAGCCGGACGGTCTCCATCAGGGCGGCGGTGCGCTCGACGAACGCCTCGTAGAGCGGGCGCTGTACGTACGCGCGGGTGGCGGCGGTGCAGTCCTGCCCGGTGTTGATCAGCGCGCCGGCGACCGCGCCGTTGACGGCGGCGTCGAGGTCGGCGTCGTCGAAGACCAGGAAGGGTGCCTTGCCGCCGAGTTCGAGGTGGATGCGCTTGACGGTGGCGGTGGCGATCTCGGCGACCCGCTTGCCGACGGCGGTGGAGCCGGTGAAGGAGGTCATGGCCACGTCGGGGTGGCCGACCAGGTGCTCACCGGCCTCCTTGCCGGTCCCGGTGACGATGTTGACCACACCGTCCGGGATTCCGGCGTCGGTGGCGGCCTGCGCGAAGAGCAGCGAGGTCAGCGGGGTGAGCTCGGCGGGCTTGAGGACGACGGTGTTGCCCGCGGCGACGGCCGGGAGGATCTTCCAGGCGGCCATCTGGAGCGGGTAGTTCCAGGGGGCGATGGAGCCGACCACGCCGATGGGCTCGCGGCGGACGTAGGAGGTGTGGTCGCCCGAGTACTCGCCGGCCGACTGGCCCTGCAGGTGGCGGGCGGCGCCGGCGAAGTAGGCGATGTTGTCGATCGTGCCGGGGACGTCGAACTCGCGGCTCAGCTTCAGGGGCTTGCCGCACTGCAGCGACTCCGCGCGGGCGAAGTCCTCGGCGCGCTCGGCCACCACGGCGGCGAACCGGTGCAGGGCGTCGGACCGCTCACCGGGGGTGGCGCCGGCCCAGGCCGGGAAGGCCTCCCGCGCGGCGGCGACCGCCGCGTCGACGTCGTCGGTGCCGGCCAGGACGTAGGTGTACACCTCCGCGCCGGTGGCCGGGTCGACGACCGCGTGGGTACGGCCCGAGGTGCCCTTGGTCAGGCGGCCCGCGATGAACTGCGCTCCGTCCGCGAACCGGTCCTGGGCGGGAAATCGTTCCGGGGTGGCGTTGCCCGGGTTGTGCATGTCGCGCTCCTCCGTGTCCCCGAGGGGGGCGGCGTGGCTCCAGCTCGATTTGAGTGCCGATCCTGGCAGAGCAACGAGACTCCAACAAGTGATTCCGTTGTTGAATTTTGGTTACGCAACGGAATCTGTCGACCAGATGTCGAGTGGCCACGGAAAGGGCAGGACGGAATGTCAGTGGTTCCTGCCAGACTCGTGTGCAGGCGAGGATCATGGGGGTGGCGATGAGCGGGACGGCGGGGACGGCGATCGGTTCCAGGGAGGCGCTGATCGAAGCGCTGGCGGCCGGGGAGCGGGTGAAGTACCTGCACTTCTGGGGGCACCGGCCGTTGCCCGGCGGGCGGATCGGGGCGAGCTGTCTGAGTCAGTGGTGGCCGTCGCCGTTCACGGTGGACGGCGTGGCGTACGCGACCGCCGAGCACTGGATGATGGCGGCGAAGGCCCGGCTCTTCGCGGACCCGGAGGGCGAGCGGCGGGTGCTGGCCGCGGAGCATCCCGCCGGGGCGAAGAAGGCCGGGCGGCTGGTGCGGGGCTTCGACGAGGCGATATGGCGCCGGGAGCGGTTCCGGATCGTCGTGGAGGGCAGCGTGCACAAGTTCTCGGCCCACGACGACCTGCGGGCGTTCCTGCTGAACACCGGCGACCGGGTGCTGGTCGAGGCGAGCCCGGTCGACCGGGTGTGGGGCATCGGCCTCGCGGCGGACGCCGAGGGGGCGTGCGACCCGGGGCGGTGGCGGGGGCCGAACCTGCTGGGCTTCGCCCTGATGGAGGCGCGGGGGCGGCTCCGGGCGGCGGCTGCCGCTAGCTGAGCAGGAAGATCACGGCCAGGACGAGGCCCAGGGTGATGCCGACCGATCCGCAGATGATCCCGGTCAGGGCCTGCCCCCCGTTCGTGGCCTCGCCCCGCAGGGCCTTGCTCCGGCCGATCCCGCCGAAGATCACGGCCAGCACACCCAGCAGGACGGCCACCGGCCAGAGGCAGAAGACGACGGCCGAGACGATCCCGAGCACCAGTCCGGTGACGCCCATGGCGTTGTTCGGCATCGGTGGGGTGCCGGACCAGCCGGGGTAAGCCTGCGCCGGGGCGGCGCCGTATCCGCCGCCGGCCGGGTAGCCGTAGGGGATCCGGCCGGGCCCTTCGGGACCGATGGGCGGGGGCGGCACGGGCTCACCGCCGGCCGGGGGTGCGAACGGTGTGGCGGCGGGAGTGGGCGCGGCCGGTGGCACGGGGGCGGACGGACCGGCCCACGGCGAGGGCGGAGTGGAGCCGCCGCCCGTCGCCGGGAAGGACGTCACCGTCTGCCGGTCGTGCACGGAGGAGGAGGGCGTGGCGGGTGCGGAAGGCGTGGCGGGTGCGGTGGGTGCGGACCAGGGCGTGGGGCCGCCCGCGACGACCGTCTCACCCGGACCGCCCGCCACGACCGTCTCACCCGGACCGCCCGCGACGACCGTCTCACCCGGACCGCCGGCCACGACCGTCTCACCGGGACCGCCGGCCGCCCGGCCGCCCGGGCCGGTGTCCGACGCCGGGGCGGTGAAGTCCGAGGGCAGCGCCCAGGGATCGTCGGGGGCGGCCGCGGCGGGCCGCGTCTCGGTGGTCCGCGCGTCCACCAGCGAACCGTCCTGCGCCTGGGCGTCCTGCGCACCGCCGTCGGCCGGTGCCGGCCACATCTGCGCGCCGTGCGGACCGCCCGGCTGCGTGCCACCCCCGGTCTCCTGCCGCTTCTTCGGCGTCTGCGGCGTCTGCGCGTCGTCGGCCATGCGCTGGGGCCCCCTCCGTCGGACGTCCCGTCATGCTACGGCCCGCGTCCGCCCCGTGCGCGCCCGGCCTACGATGATCCCCGAACCGCCGATCAGCCGATCACCCGCGTCCCGCCGCACCCCGGCCGGGGACGCCGTTCCCGGGGAGGAACCATGACCGACCGCCTCGACACGGCCACCGCCGGCCAGGTCCGTGACCTGCGCGCCTTCATCGCCGGACTGCCCAAGGCCGAACTGCACGTCCACCACGTCGGCTCCGCCTCCCCCCGCATCGTCTCGGAGCTGGCCGCCCGCCACCCCGACTCCAAGGTCCCGACCGACCCCGAGGCGCTCGCCGACTACTTCACCTTCACGGACTTCGCCCACTTCATCGAGGTGTACCTGTCCGTCGTCGACCTGGTCCGCACCCCCGAGGACGTCCGGCTGCTCACCTTCGAGGTGGCCCGCGAACTGGCCCGGCAGCAGGTGCGGTACGCCGAGCTGACGATCACCCCGTTCTCCTCCACCCGCCGGGGCATCGACGAACGGGCCTTCATGGACGCCATCGAGGACGCCCGCAAGGCCGCCGAGACCGAGTTCGGGACCGTGCTGCGGTGGTGCTTCGACATCCCCGGCGAGGCGGGGCTGGAGTCCGCCGAGGAGACCGTGCGCATGGCCACCGACGGCCGGCTGCGCCCGGAGGGCCTGGTCTCCTTCGGTCTCGGCGGACCCGAGATCGGCGTGCCCCGCCCCCAGTTCAAGCCGTACTTCGACCGCGCCATCGCCGCCGGACTGCGCTCCGTGCCGCACGCCGGCGAGACCACCGGGCCGGAGACGGTGTGGGACGCGCTCATCGAGCTGGGCGCCGAGCGCATCGGCCACGGCACCAGCTCCGCCCGCGACCCCAAGCTGCTCCGGCACCTGGCCGAGCGGCGCATCGCGCTGGAGGTGTGCCCCACCTCCAACATCGCCACCCGCGCGGTGGCCACGCTCGACGAACACCCCATCAGGCAGTTCGTCGAGGCCGGCGTCCTGGTGACGGTGGGCTCCGACGACCCGCCGATGTTCGGCACCGACCTCGACAACGAGTACGCGGTCGCCGCGCGCCTGCTGGACCTCGACGAGCGGGGCGTGGCCGACCTGGCGAAGAACGGGGTCGAGGCGTCGTTCCTGGACGCCGCCGGCAAGACGCGGCTGGCCGCGGAGATCGACACCTACACCGCCGCCTGGCTCGCCTCCTGAGCACCCCGCGAGGGACCGTCGTTCCGCGAAGGACCACCATGAAGAACGTGACCGCCGTGGCGCACCGCGGCGACCCCTACCGCGTCCGCGAGAACACCCTCGCCTCGCTGCGTTCCGCGCTGCACCGGGGCGCGGACGCCGTGGAGGTCGACGTACGCCTCACCCGGGACGGCGTGCCGGTGCTGCTGCACGACGGGACGCTGAAGCGGCTGTGGGAGCACGACCGGCCGCTGTCGACGCTGTCGTGGGCGGAGGTGCGCGGGCTGACGCAGGACGGAGTGCCGGCGCTGTCCGACGCGCTGGCGGCGACGGAGGGCAGCCGGGTGATGATCGACCTGCCCGGCGAGCCGGACGTCCGTGCCGCGCGCCGGATCGTGGACGCCGTGCGCGAGAGCGGCGCCCAGGACCGGGTCTACTACTGCGCGGGCGCCCCCGCCATGCTCGCCGTACGCGCGGCGGACCCGTCCGCCGAGATCGCGCTCACCCGGACGACCCGGGCGCCGGCCCGCGCGGGCCTCCTCGCGGCGATCCGCCCGCGCTGGCTGAACTACCGCTTCGGACTGGTGGACCGGGCCCTCGCCGAGCGCGTCCACCGCGACGGCTGCCTGCTGTCCGTCTGGACCCCGGACACCCGCCGGTCCATGCGCCGGCTGCTGGCGGCGGGCGTCGACTCCATCACCACCAACCGCGTCGACGTCCTGTGCGCGCTCCGCGCGGACGCGCGGGCCGCCGGGGCCCCTCACGTCCGGCGGCCGTAGCCGGCCGGGGCCGGGATGCCGGCCCCGGCCGGGGCTCAGATGCCCATGGAGGCCATCTCGATCGCGGAACGGTAGTTGGCCGCGGTCGTCACCACACAGGCGCGGTAGGTCCGGTTGTCCTTCACGGCCAGGAAGTAGTCGCGCAGGTTCTTCCAGTAGTTGACGAGGTAGCCGAGACCGGGGACGAAGCCCGGCGGGCGCGGCACGAGGGAGAACGCCTCACTGCACCGGAGGATCTCCCCGGTGGCCGTGGACAGGACCCCGGCCACCTCGGCGTTCATGTTCCAGCCGGCCGCCAGTTGCGGCGTCCAGATCGCGCCGGCCACTTCCCTGAGCCGCTGCTGCTCCTCCGGGGTCGGATCGCTCGTCACCCCCGCCGCCACCGGCACCGGCGCCGTGGCCGGCGGTGCGCCGGCCGCGACCGCCGCCGGTCCCGCGGCCACCGCGGCGATCACCGCCGCCGTCACCACGACACAGGCCCGCAGCCCCCGCCGTCCCGCCCCGGTGCGCCCCGCTGTCGTCATCGCCCGTCCCCTCCCGTAGCCCTCGCCCCCGGCCGGTCGCGCCGGGGGCCGGGCCGACCGTGTCACGGGCCGGGGACACGGTCAACGGCGGCAATGCGCCACGTTCCGGGCCCGAGCGCCTCCAGGCGCTTGATCTTCCTGCGCACGAGGTACAGCGGGATCACGCCGAACACGCCGAACGCCATGTCGATGACGCTCCACCAGAAGGGGATGCCGCGGATCGGGCCGCAGACCAGGGCGAGCGGGATGATGCCGGCGCAGGCGATCATGCCGAACTCGATGACCCAGATGTTGCGGACGGGGTCGCGGTAGGGCCCGTAAAAGGCGACCGCGATCACGAGGTGGGCGAAGGCGAGCCAGTCCGTTCCGTAGAGGAGGAAGGGGTATTCGGCGTCGGCGGTGTCGAGTCCCTCGCGTACGCGCTCGATCCAGTCCATGAGGCCGGGGAGGTGGTCCGGTGCGCCCAGGGAACGGAGCGCTTCCTCGGCCCAGCGCAGTTCGTGCACCAGGGGGAACGCCGTGACGCCGCTGAGCACCAGGCAGACGACGAAGAACACCAGCCAGGCGCGAATGCCCTTGAGCAGGGCGGCTCTGTCGCTCATGGCAGCAGCGTACGCCGAGAGTTGAACATGTTCAAAAATGGGTCCGGCCCCTGGAGACACGTCGGCCCCGGACGGTGACGCACCGTCCGGGGCCGACGCTTCGACGCCTATGCGTCCAGGGACGTCATGACGTGCTTGATCCGGGTGTAGTCGTCGAAGCCGTACGCCGAGAGGTCCTTGCCGTAGCCGGACTTCTTGAAGCCGCCGTGCGGCATCTCCGCGACCAGCGGGATGTGGGTGTTGATCCACACGCAGCCGAAGTCGAGCTTCTTGGACATGCGCATCGCGCGGGAGTGGTCCTTGGTCCACACCGAGGACGCCAGCGCGTACTCCACGCCGTTGGCGAACTCGACGGCCTGGTCCTCGTCGGTGAAGCGCTGGACGGTGATGACCGGGCCGAAGACCTCCTTCTGGATGATCTCGTCGTCCTGGTTCAGACCGGAGACGACGGTCGGCGCGTAGAAGTAGCCCTTGTCGCCGACCCGCTTGCCGCCGGCCTCCACGCGCGCGTGCGCGGGCAGCCGCTCGATGAAGCCCTCGACCTGCGCGAGCTGGTTGGCGTTGTTGAGCGGGCCGAACAGCACGTCCTCGTCGTCCGGCAGACCCGTCCTGGTGTCCGCGGCCGCCTTGGCGAGCGCGGAGACGAACTCGTCGTGGATCGACTCGTGGACCAGCACGCGCGTGGCGGCCGTGCAGTCCTGGCCGGCGTTGAAGAAGCCGGCCTCCGAGATGCCCGCGACGGCACCCGCGATGTCGGTGTCCTCGAAGACGACGACCGGGGCCTTGCCGCCCAGCTCCAGGTGGACCCGCTTGAGGTCCTTGGAGGCGGACTCGGCGACCGACATGCCGGCCCGCACCGAACCGGTGATGGAGGCCATCGCCGGAGTCGGGTGCTCGACCATCAGCCGGCCGGTGTCACGGTCGCCGCAGATGACGTTGAAGACGCCCTTGGGCAGCACCGAGCCGAGGATCTCGGCGAGCAGGACCGTGGAGGCGGGGGTGGTGTCCGAGGGCTTCAGCACCACCGTGTTGCCCGCGGCGATCGCCGGGGCGAACTTCCACACGGCCATCATCATCGGGTAGTTCCACGGCGCGACCTGCGCGCAGACGCCGACCGGCTCACGGCGCACGATGGAGGTCAGGCCCTCCATGTACTCGCCGGCCGAGCGGCCCTCGAGCATCCGCGCCGCGCCCGCGAAGAAGCGGATCTGGTCCACCATCGGCGGGATCTCCTCGGTGCGGGTCAGCCCGATGGGCTTGCCCGTGTTCTCCACCTCGGCCGCGATGAGTTCCTCGGCGCGCTCCTCGAAGGCGTCCGCGATCTTCAGCAGCGCCTTCTGCCGCTCGGCCGGAGTGGTGTCGCGCCAGCCCGGGAACGCCTCGGCCGCGGCCGCCATCGCGGCGTCCACATCCGCCTGCCCGGAGAGCGGAGCGGTCGCGTACGCCTCGCCCGTCGCGGGGTTGACCACCTCGGTGGTCCGTCCGTCGGCGGCGTCCCGGAACTCCCCGCCGATGTAGTTGCGCAGACGACGCAGCTCGGTGCTCACTGCAGGCCCTCCTGGTGATCCTTGTCGGTGTGTCCGAGGTGTTCGGGGACGAGTTGTCCGGGCGTCCACCCTCTGAGACACCCACCCTAAACCGACGGCTGTCGTTTTCAACACCCCCACCCGCCCCGCTCCTGCGAAATCCGTACGTCGAGACCACGCAGACAACGAATTTCATCGATTACGCCTTGCGAAACTGTCGATACGTCGTGCACAGTGGCACCGTGGCCAGTCGAAGCGCAGACCCGAAGGACTCCCGCGAGTCCAAGAACGGCGGCGGTCCCCAGTTGGACGCCGTCTCCCTCGCCATCATCGAGCAGCTCCAGGAGGACGGCCGCCGGCCCTACGCCGCCATCGGCAAGGCCGTGGGTCTGTCGGAGGCGGCCGTGCGCCAGCGCGTCCAGAAACTGCTCGACCAGGGCGTGATGCAGATCGTCGCCGTCACGGACCCGCTCACCGTGGGCTTCCGCCGGCAGGCGATGGTCGGGGTCAACGTGGAGGGCGACGTGGAGTCCGTGGCCGACGCGCTGACCGCCATGGACGAGTGCGAGTACGTGGTGATGACCGCGGGGTCCTTCGACCTCATGGTCGAGATCGTCTGCGAGGACGACGACCACCTCCTGGAGGTCATCAACCGGCGCATCCGCGCCGTCCCCGGAGTGCGTTCCACCGAGAGTTTCGTCTACCTCAAGCTCAAGAAGCAGACCTACATGTGGGGAACCCGATAACCGTGAGCACCGACAGCACCGAGGATCTCAGCAAGTCCGCGTACGACCACCTGTGGATGCACTTCACCCGCATGTCCTCGTACGAGAACTCCCCCGTCCCCACGATCGTCCGGGGCGAGGGCACCCACATCTACGACGACAAGGGCAAGCGCTACCTCGACGGCCTCGCGGGGCTGTTCGTGGTGCAGGCGGGTCACGGCCGTCAGGAACTCGCCGAGACCGCCGCCAAGCAGGCGCAGGAGCTGGCCTTCTTCCCCGTGTGGTCCTACGCCCACCCCAAGGCCGTGGAACTCGCGGAGCGGCTCGCGCACGAGGCGCCGGGCGACCTCAACAAGGTCTTCTTCACCACCGGCGGCGGCGAGGCGGTGGAGACCGCCTGGAAGCTCGCCAAGCAGTACTTCAAGCTCGTCGGCAAGCCGACCAAGTACAAGGTCATATCCCGCGCGGTGGCCTACCACGGCACCCCGCAGGGCGCCCTGTCCATCACCGGACTGCCGGGTCTGAAGGCCCCGTTCGAGCCGCTGGTGCCGGGCGCGCACAAGGTGCCCAACACCAACATCTACCGCGCCCCGCTCTTCGGTGACGACCCGGAGGCGTTCGGCCGCTGGGCCGCCGACCAGATCGAGCAGCAGATCCTCTTCGAGGGCCCGGACACGGTCGCGGCGGTCTTCCTGGAGCCGGTGCAGAACGCCGGCGGCTGCTTCCCGCCCCCGCCCGGCTACTTCCAGCGCGTGCGCGAGATCTGCGACCAGTACGACGTGCTGCTCGTCTCCGACGAGGTCATCTGCGCCTTCGGCCGCCTCGGCACCACCTTCGCCTGCGACAAGTTCGGCTACGTGCCGGACATGATCACCTGCGCCAAGGGCATGACCTCGGGCTACTCCCCGATCGGCGCCTGCATCATCTCCGACCGGCTCGCCGAGCCGTTCTACAAGGGCGACAACACCTTCCTGCACGGCTACACCTTCGGCGGCCACCCGGTCTCCGCCGCCGTCGGAATCGCCAACCTCGACCTGTTCGAGCGCGAGGGCCTCAACCGGCACGTGCTCGACAACGAGGGCGCCTTCCGCGCCACCCTGGAGAAGCTGCACGACCTGCCGATCGTCGGCGACGTGCGCGGCAACGGCTTCTTCTACGGCATCGAGCTGGTCAAGGACAAGGACACCAAGGAGTCCTTCGACGCCGACGAGACCGAGCGCGTGCTGTACGGCTTCCTGTCGAAGAAGCTCTTCGAGAACGGCCTGTACTGCCGTGCCGACGACCGCGGCGACCCGGTCGTCCAGCTCGCCCCGCCGCTGATCTCCAACCAGGAGACCTTCGACGAGATCGAGCAGATCCTGCGCGCCACCCTCTCGGAGGCGTGGACCAAGCTGTAGGCCGTCCGAGTTCCCGATCTTCCTTCTGGATGATCAACACCGGCCCCGGTGCCGCCCGTTCGAGTGAGAAACGGCGGTCCGGGGCCGCGTACTGTCCGACCATCCGCCCTTACCTGCCTAGCGTGCCTGTGACCGATCGGCCGCGCCTTCGTTCCCCCGGACGGGGGACATCCCCTCATCGCGCACGGCATTTCCGATCCGAACCGAGGTGTACGCCATGGTGGCCCCACCGGACAACGACGTGCTCTGGGCGCGTGCCCTGCACTTCCGGCACGACGACGGCTCACCCGGACTGAGCGGGGTCTCGCTCGGCGTCCGGGAGGGCGAGATCCTCGCCGTCGGCGGCCCGCGCGGCAGCGGCAAGACCACCCTGCTGCGCTGTCTGTCCGGCCTGCTGCCCGTGAAGAGCGGCGAGGTCTGGTTCAACAGCGTGCCCGTGCACACCATGAGCCCGGTCGCCCGCGAGCGGCTGCGCCGGGACCGCTTCGGCTGGATCGACCCGGCCCCGCTGCTCGTGGCGGAGCTGAACGTCTGGGAGAACGCCGCCCTGCCGCTGATGCTGCGCGGCACCGGCCGGCGCCGCGCCAAGACGGCGGCCCTGGAGTGGCTGGAGCGCCTGGACATCGGTGACAGGGCCCGCAGACACCCCGACGAGCTGACGCACGCCGAGCGGCAGCGGGTGTGCATCGCCCGCGCCCTCGCCCCGGCGCCCTCGGTGCTGTTCGCCGACGAGCCGACCGCCCCCCTGCACCGGGTCGACCGCGCGCACGTCCTGCGCACGCTCACCACCGCCGCCCGCTCCCACGGCATCACCGTGGTCCTCGCCACGCACGAGGCGCAGACCGCGGCCCTGGCCGACCGCACCGTGTCGCTGCTCGACGGGCGGCGCGTGCGCACCGTCCACCTGCCGCCGGTCCCCGGGGCGGCCGAGACGGAAGGCCGGGCGGCGTGCTCGCTCTCCGTCTGAGCCTCGGCGCCCACCCCGCCGTCCAGCTGCGCCGGCTCCTCGTCGCGGCCGCGTCGGCCGGCACGGGCTTCCTGCTGCTGAGCGCCCTCGGCCATGCCCTGGCCCACCCGGACCCGTCCGTCTCCGCGCTCCGGCTGGCCTGGTGCGCGGCCCCGCTGGCCGCCACGGTGTACTTCGCGGTCGCGGTCGCCCGCACCGATCCGGGCACCCGGCCCAGGCCCGGTCTGTCGGCGGTCGGTCTCGGTCCCGCCCGGCTCATGGCGATCTCCGCGGCCACCACGGCCCTGTCCTGCCTGCTGGGCTCGGCGCTGGCGCTGCTGGTCTTCCTCCAGCTGCGGGGCGACCTCACGGCCCTGCCCTTCGACAGCTCCGGCACCGACTTCCTCGCGGCCGGCCGGCCGCTTCCGCTGCCGGCGGCACTGACCCTGCTGGCGCTGGTGCCGCTGAGCGCGTCGGCGGCGGTGGCGGTGGCGCTGCGGCCGCGCGAGCCGGTGGCGGGCGTTCCCCGGGTGACACGCGCGTACGGCCGGTTCGGCGCGTACCGGCGCACGGCGGCACTGGAGTCCTTCGGGGCGTACGGCAGGTTCGGCAAGCAGTTCGGGGCGTCGTCGCGCGGCCGGCGTACGGCCGTGGCGGCACCGGAGCGGGAGGGCACCGCGGAGGCCGCGGACGCCACCGGCAGCGCGCCCGAGGCCGCCGACGTTCCGCCCGCCGTCCCGCCGGCTCCGCCGCCCGGGCTGCCGTGGGGCATCACGGTGCTGGCGGTGGGGCTGGCCGTCGAGGCCTTCGCGAGCCGTCCGGGCCCCGGCACGCCGGGCGACCGGCCGGCCGCGCTGCTCGGGCTGGCGCTGGCCTGTGTCGGACTGGCCCTCGCCGGTCCCGGCCTGACGCATCTGTGCGGCCGGCTGCTCCAGACGGCCCGCCCGGGTGCCCTGCGGCTGCTGGCCGGACGGGTGCTCATGACCGAGGCCACGCGCATCGGGCGCCCGCTGGGGGTGGTCTGCGCGGTGATGGCGGCCGCGTACGCCATGGCCTCGCTGCACGACCGCGAGGACGCCTCGTCCGCTCCGCTCGTCGCGCTCGGAGTGCTGCTGGTGGCCGGCTGCACGGTGGCGACCCTGCTGACCGCGGCCGTCGAGACCAGGCAGACCCGCGCCGAGACGACCGCCGCGCTCCGGCGCCTGGGGGCGCCCCCGGTGACCCTGCGCAAGGCGGCCGCGCTCCGCGCGGGTGCGCTGCTGGCGCTGTTCGGGCCGTTGTCGGTGGTCGTGGCGGAGCTGTCGACGTGGCCGCTGACCGGCTGAGGGCCGTGCGGAGAACCGATCACAAAAAATTCTCCGCGAGCCGATGAGTTTCGCGCGGGCCGCCTGTCTACCCTCACGAACGCTACGGAACCGAACGGGAGAGGCCCAGCCATGTACCAGCAGATGATCTTCGTGAACCTGGCCGTCGACGACCTCGACGCCTCGAAGAAGTTCTTCACGGAGCTCGGCTACGTCATCAACCCGCAGTTCAGCGACGAGACCGCCGCATCGGTCGTGATCAGCGACACGATCATCGCGATGCTGCTGACCAAGCAGAAGTACGCGGAGTTCACGAAGAAGGAGATCGCGGACGCCACGAAGAGCAGCGAGGTGCTGATCGCGCTGAGCGCCGAGAGCCGCGAGAAGGTCGACGAGCTGGTGGAGAAGGCCCTGGCGGCGGGCGGGTCGACGGCCGGCGAGACCCAGGACCACGGCTTCATGTACGGCCGCTCCTTCGACGACCTCGACGGCCACACCTGGGAGGTCGTGTGGATGGACCCGGCGGCCGTCGAGGGCTGAGGAACAACGGACTTAGCATGGGCGAGTGCAGACCAGTCCCGCCCATGCCGTCCATCACGGGGACCGTGAGATCGAGACGCTCGAGGAGTTCGACGCGGTCGTCTCGTCGCGCGGCACGCTCTCCGGGTTCCGCGTCCAGGCCGTCGATCTGACCGACCGGACCCGGGAGTTGCTCACCACGGACACCGCCGAGGCGGTCTTCCTCGGCTGCCGGATGCGCCCGGACGCGGCCGAGAAGCTCCGCACCGACGGCGCACTGGTGCTGCCGCCCCTCCCGGGCCTGCCCTTCGATCCGTACCGGGGGCATCTCTACACGCCCGGCGAGCTGTTCGCCTCGCTCGACAAGGGCTACGAGGCGACTCCGGACGCGCTGGCCTACGCCTGGTTCCAGCGGACCAAGGCCGACGGCGACATCTTCGCCTCCATGCTGCGCGCGGTGCACGACGACTCCATGTCCGACGCCCTCGACGAACTCCTGCGCGGTGCACGGGTGGTGGGCGTCATGGGCGGTCACGCGATGACCCGCGGAAGCGAGGAGTTCCTGGGAGCCGCACGGCTCGGACGGGCGCTGACCCACGCCGGGTTCACCGTGGCGACGGGCGGCGGCCCGGGCGCGATGGAGGCGGCGAACCTCGGCGCCTACGCGGCTCCCTACGACGCGGCGGTGCTGGCCGAGGCCTGCGAACTCCTCGCGTCCGCACCGTCGTTCATACCCTCGGTCACCGACTGGGCGCGCGCCGCCTTCGAGGTGCGCACCCGCTGGCCGCAGGGCAACCACTCGATCGGCATCCCGACGTGGTTCTACGGCCACGAGCCGCCGAACGCCTTCGCCTCCCACATCGCCAAGTACTTCGCCAACGCCACGCGCGAGGACGGCCTGCTGGCCCGCTGCAACGCGGGCGTGGTGTTCCTGCCCGGCGCGGCCGGCACCGTACAGGAGATCTTCGACAACGCGACGCCGAACTACTACGAGTCGCGCGGTGAACCGACGCCCATGGTGCTGGTGAACCGGGCGCACTGGACGGAGAGGCTGCCGGCCTGGCCGCTGCTGCGGTCGCTCGCCCGGGAGCGCTCGATGGACGCGCGGATCGCCCTGGTGGACCGGATCGAGGAGGCCCCGGAGGCGTTGAAACGTCTGGGCGGTTAATAAAAGGGCAAAGCCCGGGCCTGCGATCGGCATATGCGTTGACACTACTTATGCGCCGCTTATAGACCTGGGGGCCTCATGGGAGTGCTGATGCCCCGTCACCACTCCCTCAACCCCCAGCATTTGCGCATCCCCCGTAAAGGACAAACGTGGCTGTTCTGTCCGTATCCCGCCGCACCGTGACGCGCTCCGTCCGCGCCCTCGGTGTCGTCTCCGCGTCCGCCGCGCTCACGCTCGGTATCGCAGGCAGCGCGGCGGCCTGCGACATCAACGAGTTCTCGGCCGAGGCCAAGTGCGTCGGTGACAACGGTGTCATCACCGTCACCGACGTCGACCCCACCGGCGTCCCCGCCACCGTCTCCGTGTTCCTGCAGAACAACGGCGCCGACCTGCAGAAGGTCGGCGAGCAGGTGGTCAGGGGCTCCAGCGAGGGCACCACCATCACCTTCGAGGAGGACTGGAAGCCCAACGCCGAGTACCGCATCCACGTCAAGGCGACGCCGTACGTGGACGAGGACATCGAGCCGAACCTGACCACTCCGGCGACGCCCTGCAGGAAGACGGAGGAGGAGCCTCCGGCTCCTTCGCCCTCCACCCCCGCGCAGGACCCGTCGACCTCGGCCGAGGAGCCGGGCTCTCCGGCCCCGTCCGCGTCGGAGAGCGAGAGCACCCCTCCGGCGGACACCTCGAGCAACGCGCCGTCCCCGGCCGGTGATTCCAACCTCGCCGAGACCGGTGCCGACTCCAACACCGGCCTGATCGCCGGTATCGCGGCCGCGTTCGTCGCCGTCGGCGGTGGCGCGATCTTCTTCGGCATGCGCCGCCGCGGGACGAAGAGCGAGCGCTGACGCCTCCGGCACACCAGGACGGCCCGTCCCCTGCCGGGGGCGGGCCGTTCGCGTCGCCGGAACCGCTCAGCCGAACGTCGCCCGGTCCAGCCAGAACTCCAGCAGCCTCCGGTCCCCGAGGACCTCGAGTCCGGGGGCGTCCAGCGGCAGCCGGCGGTAGAAGGCCAGCAGCACCGGCGTGAGCGGTCCGCGCAGGGCCACCGTGGCCTTCTCATGGTCACGGCGCCAGGAGACGCCCTCCTCGGTGAGTTCGATCAGCCACTCCGCCTCGGTGTCCGTGGCGTGCAGATGGATGGTGCGCCGGGGCCCGCGCAGTTCGTGCACCTCGTCGTCCGGCAGCGTCCGCTGCGCCCACTCCACGATCTCCAGCCACTCGTCGACGGCGTCGGCGGCGACATCGGGCGCGACCTCGAAGGGCAGCCCGGCGGCGAGGGCCGCGTCCGCGCGGTGGACGATCAGCTCGTGCGTCATACGGCGGGCCCAGAACCCGGCGTCGCAGACGCCCGCCCAGCTCCACACCTCCGCCTCCGGACCGGCCCTGCGCAGGTCGCCGACGATCAGCTCGCCGGACTCCGCCAGCCACGCGTCCAGCGCACCGCGATCGCCCCACTCCCCCGGTCCCTCGAATCCCGGCACCCGCTCCTCGGGGATCTCGTCGTCGGCCCCGGTGCGCACCATCAGCGCCGCCCAGCGCAGGGCGCCGCCGACATGCCGTACGAGCTGTTCCAGGGACCAGTCGGGGGTGGTCGGCACCGTGCCGGACAGGTCGGCGGCCGACGTCACGACGGTCCGCAACAGCGCCACCTGCCCGGCGATCTCCTGGCAGTAGCGGTCGTGCGCGAGTCGATTCATACCGCACACCCTAAGGAGCCGCGCTCACCCCAGCACAGCGATTTCCGCCTCGTCGAACTCCACTCCGACCACGTCCCCGACCTCCGGCGCCGACCTGAGCGGGCAGGCCGCCTCCAGGCGGGGCGCGTCGTCCCCGGGCCGGAGGCGGACGGCGACATGGGTGCCGCGGAAGGTGCGCGCGGCCACCGTGCAGCGCAGGCCCTCGCCGGCCGGGACCAGCCGGACACCGGCCGGCCGGACGAGCAGGGTCCGCGTGCCCTGCGGGGTGCCCTCCGGCACCGGGACCTTGCCCCACGGTGTCACGGCGGCCCCGCCCGCCACCGACGCCTCGACGACGTTCTCGAAGCCGAGGAAGCGCGCCACGAAGGCGTCGGCCGGCCGCTGCCACACCTGAAGCGGTGTACCGGACTGGGCGATCCGCCCGTCCCGCATCACCACCACCCGGTCCGCCAGCGCGAACGCCTCCCCCTGGTCGTGCGTGACCGCGAGCACGGTGGTGCCCAACCGGCCGAACAGCTCCCGCAGTTCGACGACGAGGCGTTCCCTGAGCGACCGGTCGAGCTGTCCGAGCGGCTCGTCCAGCATCAGCAGCCGGGGGCTCGGGGCGAGGGCACGGGCCAGCGCGACGCGCTGCTGCTCACCCCCGGACAGTGCGGCCACCGCCCGCCCGGCCGCCCCCGGCAGCCCTACGAGGTCGAGCAACTCCCGTACGCGTTCCCTCTGTTCGCCCCGGCCGGCGCCGTGCATCCGCAGTCCGAAGGCGACGTTGCCGGCCACGTCCCGCTGCGGGAAGAGCTGGTGGTCCTGGAACATCAGCCCGACCCCGCGCCTGTGCGCGGGCACGCCCGCCTGGTCGCGCCCGTCGAGCAGGATCCGCCCCGCGTCGAGGGGCTGCAGCCCGGCCACCGCCCGCAGCAGGGTCGACTTCCCGCTGCCGCTGGGCCCGAGCACACAGACGATCTCGTGCTCGGCGACCCCCAGGTCGACGGCGTCCAGCACCGCCCGCCCGCCGAAGCGGACGGTCGCGGCCTGAAGGCTCAGCAGCATCTAGAACTCCCCGGTCCGGTCGGTGCGCAGGCGCTCCAGCACCAGCAGCGCCACCGCGCACACGATCATCAGAATCGTCGACAGGGCCATCGCCTGGCCGTAGTTGAGGTCCCCGGGACGCCCGAGCAGCCGCGCCACGGCCACCGGCAGGGTCGGGTTCTCCGGCCGGGCGATGAACACCGTGGCCCCGAACTCGCCCAGCGACACCGCGAAGGCGAACCCGGCCGCGATCAGCAGCGCCCGCCGCACCATCGGCAGGTCCACCTCGCGCCAGGCCCGCCACGGCGACGCCCCGAGCACCGCCGCCGCCTCCCGCAGCCGTACGTCCACGGCCCGCAGCACCGGCAGCATGGTCCGTACGACGAAGGGGACGCCGACCAGCGCCTGGGCGAGCGGGACCAGGATCCAGGAGGCGCGCAGGTCCAGCGGCGGCTCGTCGAGGGCGATCAGGAAACCGAAGCCGACGGTCACCGCGGACACCCCGAGCGGCAGCATCAGCAGCGCGTCGAACCCGCGCACCAGCCGGCCCGCGTCCCGCCGGGTCAGCACGACGGCCGCGAGACCGCCGATCACCACGGCGATGGCGGTGGCGGCGACGGCGTACTGCAGCGAGTTGCCGACCGCCTCGATGGGCGGGACCAGGAACACTCCCCCGTCGTCCGCCGTCAGCGCCCGGTAGTAGCCGAGACCGGCGTCGCCGAAGGACCGCTCCACCAGCACGGCGAGGGGCAGCAGGATCAGGACGGCGACGGTGGCGACGACCGCGCCGAGCAGCGCCCGCTGTCCGGCGCCGCGCGGCCGGCTCGCGGTGACCGAGGCGTCCACCAGCCGCAGCGCGGTCTCCCGGCGGCGCACGGTCCAGGCGTGCAGGGCGAGGATCGATCCCACGGCGGCGAACTGGATCATCGTCAGGACGGCGGCCGTGGACAGGTCGAAGATCTCGGAGGTCTGCCGGTAGATCTCCACTTCGAGGGTGGAGAAGGCGGGCCCGCCCAGGATCTGCACCACACCGAAGGAGGTGAAGGTGAACAGGAAGACCATCAGCGCGGCGGCGGCCACGGCCGGCGCGAGCGCGGGCAGGGTGACGCGCCGCCAGGCCGCGAACCGCGAGGCGCCGAGCATCCGCGCGGCCTCCTCCTGCCGCGGGTCCAGCTGCGACCACAGCCCGCCCACGGTGCGTACGACGACGGCGTAGTTGAAGAAGACGTGCGCGAGCAGGATCGCCCACACGGTGGTGTCCAGCCGCACCCCCCGCAGGTCGTCGAGGAGTCCGCCGCGTCCGACCAGCGCCATGAAGGCCGTGCCGACGACGACCGTCGGCAGCACGAACGGCACGGTGACCACGGCCCGCAGCACCTGCTTGCCGGGGAAGTCGAACCGGGCGAAGACATAGGCGGCGGGCAGGGCGATCAGCAGCGTGAGCGCGGTCGAGGCGAGCGCCTGCCAGGTGGTGAACCACAGCACCTGACGGATGTCCGGCTGCGCCAGTACGTCCGCGATCCGGCCGAACTGCCAGCTCCCGTCGGTCTTCAGCCCGCGCGCGACGATCGCGGCGACGGGATAGGCGAAGAAGACGGCGAAGAACGCGACGGGCACGGCCATCAGGCCGAGCCGCGCCGCGCCCGCGCGCCGCTTCGCCGCGGCCCGCGTCACTTCAGTACGAGCGAGGTCCACGACTTGACCCACTGGTCACGGTTCTCGGCGATCCTCGCCGGGTCCATGGTCCGCGGGTCCTTCGCCTGCGGCCCGAACTTCACGAACTCCTCGGGCACCTCGGCGCCCTCCAGCACCGGGTACACGAACATGTTGAGCGGCATGTCCTCCTGGAACCTCTTGCCGATCAGGAAGTCCAGCAGCGCCTTGCCGCCCTCGGGGTTCTCCGCGTTGTCCAGCAGCCCCGCGTACTCGACCTGGCGGAAGCAGGTGTCCTCGGCGACCCCGGTGGGGGCGGTGTCCGGCCTGGGGTCGGCGTAGACGACCTCGGCGGGCGGCGAGGAGGCGTAGGACACCACCAGCGGCCGGTCGGCGCCGGCCTTCCGGCCGCCGGCCGAGCCGGAGAACTCCTCGTTGTAGGCCTGCTCCCAGCCGCCGGCCACCTTCACGCCGTTGGCCTTGAGCTTCTTCCAGTAGTCCGGCCAGCCCTCGTCGCCGTACTCGGCCGCGGTGCCGAGCAGGAAGCCGAGGCCGGGCGAGGAGGTGGAGGCGTTCTCGACGACCAGGAGGTCCTTGTACTCGGGCTTGATCAGGTCGTCGAAGGTCTTCGGCGGGGTCAGGTCGTGCTCCCGGAACCACGCCTTGTCGTAGTTGACGCACACGTCACCGGTGTCGACGGGCGTGACCCGGTTCTTGTCCCCGTCGACCCGGTACCCGGGCAGGATCCGGTCGGACCCCTTCGCCTCGTACGGCTGGAACAGCCCGTTGTCGAGGGCGCGGGAGAGCAGGGTGTTGTCGACGCCGAAGAGGACGTCGCCCTGGGGGTTGTCCTTGGTCAGGATGGCCTTGTTGACGGCCTGCCCGGCGTCGCCGTCCTCGAGGACCTTGAGCTCGTACCCGGACTGCTTCTCGAAGGCGGCGACGACGTCCTCCGACACCGCCCACGAGTTGTGACTGACGAGGGTCACGGTCCGGGACCCGCCGCCGCTGCCGTCGCCCGTGCCGCCGTCGCCGGACGACCCGCACGCGGACAGCGTGACCAGTCCCAGCCCGGCGGCCAGGACCGTGACCTTCTTGGTGATGCCCACTTGATTCCTCCTGGAGTGACCAGGAAGAGACGCGGCCCCGCCCGGGACCCCTGGGCGGAGTCCCGGGCAGGGCGCAACAGCTCGAGTGATGACCGATCTCCCTACCCAGAATGACCTGGGCCAGGTTCGGAGGGTCTGCGGCCGGTGCCGCACTCTCAGCGCTGTGGCGCTCCCCTGTCGGAATATGAAGATGTACTCAACCGTGCCTTACTCGGGTCACCCTACCGCTCGCTCGCGGCGAGCTGACCGCACGCCCCGTCGATCTCCTGGCCACGGGTGTCCCGGATCGTCACCGGCACACCGTGCGCCGCGATCGCCTCCACGAACGCCTTCTCGTCCTCGGGGCGGGAGGCGGTCCACTTGGAACCGGGCGTGGGGTTGAGCGGGATGAGGTTGACGTGCACGGGCCGGCCCTTGAGCAGCCGCCCGAGACGGTCACCGCGCCAGGCCTGGTCGTTGATGTCCCGGATGAGCGCGTACTCGATGGACAGCCGCCGCCCGGACCTGGCCGCGTACTCGAACCCGGCGTCCAGCACCTCGCGCACCTTCCACCGCGTGTTCACGGGGACGAGGGTGTCGCGCAGCTCGTCGTCGGGGGCGTGCAGCGAGATCGCGAGCCGGCACTTGAAGCCCTCGTCGGAGAACCGGTGGATGGCCGGGACGAGGCCGACGGTGGACACGGTGATCCCCCGCTGCGACAGCCCGAGCCCGTCCGGCTCGGGGTCGGTGAGCCGGCGGATGGCCCCGACGACCCGCTTGTAGTTGGCGAGCGGCTCACCCATGCCCATGAACACGATGTTGCTCAGCCGCGCCGGGCCGCCGGGCACCTCGCCGTCCCGGAGCGCGCGCATCCCGTCCACGATCTGGTGCACGATCTCGGCGGTCGACAGGTTCCGGTCGAGACCGGCCTGTCCGGTCGCGCAGAACGGGCAGTTCATACCGCAGCCGGCCTGCGAGCTGATGCACATGGTCACCCGGTCCGGGTAGCGCATCAGCACCGACTCGACGAGCGTCCCGTCGAACAGCTTCCACAGCGTCTTGCGGGTCGTCCCCTCGTCGGTCGACAGGTGCCGCACGACCGTCATCAGCTCCGGAAGCAGCGCCTCCTGGAGCTTGCCGCGCGCACCGGCGGGGATGTCGGTCCACTGCTCCGGCTCGTGCGCGTACCGCGCGAAGTAGTGCTGCGAGAGCTGCTTGGCACGGAACGGCTTCTCACCGGCCTCGACGACCGCGTCCTTCCGCTCGGCGGGCGTGAGATCGGCGAGGTGCCGCGGCGGCTTCTTGGCTCCGCGGGGGGCGACGAAAGTAAGTTCTCCGGGCTTAGGCATGGCTGTACCAGTGTCGCAGATCGACACGGGTGGCCCTGCCGGGTTCAGAACAGGCCGGTGATCAGAACGACGGAGTTACTGACGTAGGCCTTCGTGCGGTGCCAGGGGCCGCAGTAGCGGCGCGGCCTGCGGCGGCCCTTCTGGTCGAGGAGCGCCTCGCACCACCGGCAGGGCAGGTCGCCGTGGTACCTGCCGTCGTCCCCGCCTCGCCTGCGCCATACAGAGACCGTAGCGTCCCCGAACAGCGGTCGGGCCCCCGCCCGGAGAAGGACGGGGGCCCGATCCGGCCGCGTGGGTGCGGGTCACCCGGAGCCGACGAACAGGACCAGCAACAGCCACACCACCGGCGCCGTCGGCAGCAACGAGTCGAGGCGGTCCATGATTCCTCCATGCCCCGGCAGGAGTGTGCCCATGTCCTTGATGCCCAGGTCGCGCTTGATCATGGACTCGCCGAGGTCGCCCAGGGTGGCGCTGGCCGCGACCGCGAGGCCGAGGAGCAGGCCCTGCCACCACGTGCCGTCGTCGATCAGGAACTGCATGCACAGCGCGCCCGCGGCCATCGCGAAACCGATCGCGCCCAGCAGGCCCTCGCGGGTCTTGCCGGGGCTGATCCGCGGGGCCAGCTTGTGGCTGCCGAAGCGCCAGCCGACGGCGTAGGCGCCCGTGTCGCTGACCACCGTCAGCAGCAGGAAGGTGAGGACGCGCCAGGCGCCGTCGTCGGCGGTGAGCATCATCGCCACGAACGTCGCCAGGAACGGGACGTAGAACGCCGCGAAGACACCCGCCGTGACGTCCTTGAGGTACCCCTCGGGGGGCGCCGTCATCCGCCAGACGAGTACCGCCAGCGTGGTGAGCGCCATGGTGACCCACGCGCCCTCGGCCCCCCGCGCGTACCCGGCGACGACCATGGCGGCGCCGCCGATCGCGAGCGGCACGAGGGGCGCCTTGATGCCCTTGCGCTCCTCCAGCCGCTTGGTCAGCTCCCACAGGCCCACCACGACGGCGACGGCGACCACGCCGACGAAGACCGCCTTGACGACGAACAGCGACGCGACGATCACCACGCCGAGTCCGACGCCGACGCCTATCGCGGCACCGAGGTCGCGACCCGCGCTCTTCTTCTGCGGGACGGGCGCCGGCTGCGGGGCGTCGGGCATGGGCTCCGGATTCTGCGGCACCTCCCCGGGGTGGGGCCGTGCCTGCGGCATCTCGTCTCGGAACAGGGGACCGCTCAGCCGAGCGGCCCCCCGGTCCACATCCTGGTCGCCGCCGTGGTCGGGTACGTCGGGCACGACGGGCATGGGGCGAGTCTGCTGCGCGTATTGCGCATCGTACGCGGGACCCGCCGGGGCAGCCCCCTGGGCGGGCCCGTGGTCGGACGGTCCCCAGTACCCGGTCTGCGGCGTCCCCCAGGAAGAGTCGTTCATCAGACTTCGAGCAGTTCCGCTTCCTTGTGCTTCAGGAGCTCGTCCACCTGGGCGACGTACTTCGCGGTGGTGTCGTCGAGCTCCTTCTCCGCACGGCGGCCCTCGTCCTCGCCGACCTCGCCGTCCTTGATCAGCTTGTCGATGGCGTCCTTGGCCTTGCGGCGCACGGCGCGGATGGACACCTTGGCGTCCTCGCCCTTGGCCTTGGCGACCTTGATGAACTCGCGACGGCGCTCCTCGGTCAGCTCGGGGAACACCACCCGGATGATGTTGCCGTCGTTGCTCGGGTTGACGCCCAGGTCGGAGTCCCGGATCGCCTGCTCGATGTTGCGCAGCGCGCTCTTGTCGAACGGCGTCACCACGGCCATGCGCGGCTCGGGCACGGAGAACGAGGCCAGCTGGTTGATCGGCGTCAGCGCGCCGTAGTAGTCGGCCACGATCTTGTTGAACATCGCCGGGTGCGCACGGCCGGTGCGGATCGCGGCGAAGTCCTCCTTGGCGACCACGACGGCCTTCTCCATCTTCTCCTCGGCCTCGAGGAGGGTCTCTTCGATCACCACTTGCTCCTGCGTGTCTTGAAGTAGGCCCGGCTGCGGTTCCCTGTCGGGGCGGCGGCCGGCTGCGTCGCGTCTTCTTCCTGCACGGTTCCCGACCGGCAGGACATTGTCCATCCCCCGGTCAGTTGCGCCCGGCCTGGTCACCCACAAGCGTGCCGATCTTCTCACCCTTGACGGCGCGGGCGATATTGCCCTCCTTCAGGAGCTCGAAGACGACGATCGGGAGGCTGTTGTCACGGCAGAGCGTGACGGCCGTCGCGTCCGCGACCTTCAGGTCCCGGGTGATGACCTCGCCGTAGCCGAGCGCGTCGAACTTCACGGCGTCGGGGTTGGCCTTGGGGTCGGAGTCGTAGACCCCGTCCACGCCGTTCTTGCCCATGAGCAGCGCCTCGGCGTCGATCTCCAGGGCGCGCTGGGCGGCGGTGGTGTCGGTGGAGAAGTACGGCATGCCCATACCGGCACCGAAGATGACCACGCGGCCCTTCTCCAGGTGGCGCACGGCGCGCAGCGGGATGTAGGGCTCGGCGACCTGCCCCATGGTGATGGCGGTCTGCACGCGGCAGTCGACGCCCTCCTTCTCCAGGAAGTCCTGGAGGGCGAGGCAGTTCATCACGGTGCCGAGCATGCCCATGTAGTCGGAGCGGGCACGGTCCATGCCGCGCACCTGGAGTTCGGCGCCGCGGAAGAAGTTGCCGCCGCCGATGACGATCGCGATCTGCGCGCCGTCCCGGACGACGGCGGCGATCTCACGCGCGATGGCGTGCACCACGTCGGGGTCGACGCCGAGGCCCCCGCCACCGGAGAAGGCCTCTCCGGACAGCTTCAGCAGAAACCGGCCGCGTACTTTGCCGTCGTCGCTCTTCTCAGCCTTGGTGGTCATCGGGGATCCCGCCTCTTTCGCGTATTGCACATACGAAGAAGGCCATTGCCGGTGGGGCGTGGTTCGCATCCCATGCGGCAATGGCCTCCTCGTCAGATCTGCTGTCGTCCGGCGGCGCGCGCGTGTGCGTGGACGCGTGTCCGAACGACTGCTGCCGACCCTATCGGGGTCGCGCGCCCGTCGCGGTACGGACTCAGATGCCGACCTTGATGCGCGTGAAGCGCTTCAGGGTGACACCGGCCTCGTCCAGGACCTTCTGGACGGACTTCTTGTTGTCCAGGGCGTAGGGCTGGCCGAGCAGGGTGGCCTCCTTGAAGAAGCCGTTCAGGCGACCCTCGACGATCTTGGCGATCGCGGCCTCGGGCTTGCCCTCGGCGCGGGTGGTCTCCTCGGCGATGCGGCGCTCCGACTCGACGACGTCGGCCGGCACGTCCTCCTTGGAGAGGTACTTCGGCGCGAACGCGGCGATGTGCTGGGCGACGCCCCTGGCGACCTCGGCGTTGGGCTTGTCGAGCTCGACGAGCACACCGATCTGCGGGGGCAGGTCGGGCATCGTGCGGTGCATGTACGCCGTCACGTAGCCGTCGGCGAACTGCGCGAAGCGGTCCAGGACGATCTTCTCGCCCAGGTTGGCGTTGGCCTCGTCCACGAACGCCTGGACGGTCTTGCCGGCCTCGATCTCGGAGGCGAGCAGGGCCTCGAGGTCGGCCGGGGACGACTTGGCGACGTGCTCGGCGATGGCGGTGGCCACGGCCTGGAACTTCTCGCCCTTGGCGACGAAGTCCGTCTCGCACTTCAGCTCGACGAGGACACCGGAGGAGTTGTCGTCGGCGATGATCGAGACCACGGCGCCGTTCTCGGCGGAGCGGCCCTCGCGCTTGGCGACGCCCTTCTGGCCCTTGATGCGGAGCGCCTCGACGGCCTTGTCGACGTTGCCGTCGGCCTCGTCCAGCGCCTTCTTGCAGTCCATCATGCCGGCGCCGGTGAGCTCCCGGAGCTTCTTGACGTCGGCGGCGGTGTAGTTCGCCATGAGTCTGTGAGTCTTTCTCGAAGTCTGGAGGGTCGGAGGTCTGCGGGGTCGGGCACCTGCGCCAGGGGCGGGTGCCCGACGCGCCGCCGGCCTACGGGTGAACGGCGGGAGCGGATGAGGTGTCACCGCTCCCGCCGTCAACGGCTCTGACGGAGCGGTCAGGCCTGCTCGGCCTCGGCGGCCGGGGCGGCCTCGGCAGCGGGGGCCTCAGCCGGCTTCTCGGCCTCGGCGGCGGCCGGAGCGGGCTCCTCGGCCTTCTTCTCGCCCTCGAGCAGGTCGCGCTCCCACTCGGCCAGCGGCTCACCGGCGGCCTTCTCGCCCTTGCCGGCCTCGGCGACACCGGAGCGGGACATCAGGCCCTCGGCGACGGCGTCGGCGATCACGCGGGTGAGCAGGGTGACGGAGCGGATCGCGTCGTCGTTGCCCGGGATCTTGTAGTCGACCTCGTCGGGGTCGCAGTTGGTGTCGAGGATGGCGACGACCGGGATGTTGAGCTTCCGGGCCTCGCCGACCGCGATGTGCTCCTTCTTGGTGTCCACGATCCAGACGGCGCTGGGCACCTTCTGCATCTCGCGGATACCGCCGAGGGTCTTCTCCAGCTTGGCCTTCTCGCGGGAGAGGACCAGCAGCTCCTTCTTGGTGAGGCCGGAGGCGGCCACGTCCTCGAAGTCGATCTGCTCGAGCTCCTTGAGGCGCTGCAGACGCTTGTAGACGGTCGAGAAGTTGGTGAGCATGCCGCCCAGCCAGCGCTGGTTGACGTAGGGCATGCCGACGCGGGTGGCCTGCTCGGCGATGGCCTCCTGCGCCTGCTTCTTCGTGCCGACGAACATGACCGTGCCGCCGTGGGCGACGGTCTCCTTGACGAACTCGTAGGCGCGGTCGATGTACGACAGCGACTGGAGCAGGTCGATGATGTAGATGCCGTTGCGCTCCGTGAAGATGAAGCGCTTCATCTTCGGGTTCCAACGACGGGTCTGGTGACCGAAGTGGACGCCGCTCTCCAGCAGCTCCCGCATCGTGACGACGGCCATGGCCGTATCTCCTTGAATTTCTCGGTTGTGCCGCGGATGCCGGACGGCTCCCGCGCCTGACGCCCGCGACGCGCCGTTGCCACGAAGGACCGAGGGGCGCTGACACCGGGGTACCGGCCGTGACCGGCCTCGATGTCGGGGCGTGCGAAGTCGACCCGGTGGCCCGGGTCGCCACCAGAAGTGTACGGGACCCGCGGGGTGCCGGGTGACGCCGTTGTCCACAACCGGCCGGTGGTCCACAGCTCCCGGCGGCGATCGGGTGGCTCCGGAACGCTTCCGGCATGGACACGAGCCGATGGACGAGGGCGGTCGCGCGACTGACCCTGACGGTGATCCTGACCCTGACGGCGCTGACCGCCCCGCCGCCTCCCGCCTGGCCGCGGACGGCGGCGGCGCCGGCCCGGGCGGCACCGGCGGCCGGGGACGGCGCGACGCCGCGCGTGGCACGGGTGTGGCCGGTGGGGGCGCGCCCGCGGGTGCTGCGCGGCTGGGAACCGCCGGCGACGGCGTACGGACCCGGCCACCGGGGCGTGGACCTGGCGGCGGACGCGGGAACGCCGGTACGGGCGGTGGCGGCGGGCCGGGTCTCGTTCGCCGGCCGGGTGGCCGGAAGGGGCGTCGTCTCGGTCGAGCTGACGGGTACGGGTGATCCCCCGCTGCGCACGACCTACGAACCGGTCCGCGCCTCGGTGCCCGAGGGCACCGGGGTGTCGGCGGGCGAGGTGATCGGCACGGTGGAACCCACGGGCTCCCACTGCCCCGCCCCTTGCGTGCACTGGGGTCTCCTGCGGGCCGACACCTATCTCGACCCGCTGACCCTGCTGCCCCCGTGGCTCCTGCACCGGGGCCCGTCGAGACTACTGCCGGTACTGGGGGTCCCGGTGCCCGGATGATCACCCGCGCCCGCGCCCCCGCGCGCCCTCGCCGCAGGCCACCGGCCCAGCGCGGCCGGCGTGGATCCGGCCGGCCTGCCGAGCCGGCCCCGTCTGCCGCGCCCGTTCGTACACCTCGGCGCGGCGGGGGGCCGACAGGGGAGCGGGCAGCGCGGGGGCGGACGTCAGCCGCGTACGCCCCCGAGGATCATCGAGACCGCCGCCTCCGTGATCGTGTCGGGGTGTTCCGCCGCGCCCAGTTCGATGCGGCGTACGGCGGCGTCGACCACGCCCTGGAGCAGCATGGCGGCGAGGCGGGGCTCGGTGTGGCCCAGGCCGGCGAGGGCTTCGACGATCATCGCGACGAGGCCGCCGTGTGCGGCGCGGATCTTCTCCCGGGCACCCGCGTCGAGCTCGCTCGCGGAGATGGCGACGACGGCGCGGTGCCGTCGGTCCCCGACCAGCTCCAGCTGCTTGCGGACGTACGCCTCGATCTTGGCCTCGGCCCCGCCGGCGTCCGCCATCGCCGCCTCGACCTCGGCGGCCCAGACGGGGAAGTCGACCTCGCACAGCTCCTCGACGACGGCGGCCCGCGAGCGGAAGTACTCGTAGACGGACGATCGCGCGAGGCCGGTGCGCTCGGCGAGCGCCGGGAAGGTCAGCGCGTCCGTCCCGCCCTCGGACAGCAGGGAGCGTGCCGCGTCCAGCAGGGCGGCTCGCTGCATCGACCGGTGCTCGGCCACGGAGGCCGCTCGAATCCTTGGCACGTCAACCACTGTACGGACGCCCCGCCCCCGGCGGCCAGGGGATCGGCCGGCCGGCCGCCCGAAGGGCTCAGCGGCCGAAGCCCGCCAGCTTCGCGCGCAGCTGGAGTACGGACTTGGTGTGGATCTGGCTGACCCGGCTCTCGGTCACGCCCAGCACATTGCCGATCTCGGCGAGGGTGAGGCCTTCGTAGTAGTACAGCGTGACCACGGTCTTCTCCCGTTCCGGGAGCGTGTTGATGGCCCGCGCGAGGAATCTGCGCAGCTCCCGGTCCTCGGCCACCTCCACCGGATTGTCGGCGGCGGTGTCCTCCAGGGTGTCCATGAAGCTCAGCTGATCGCCGCCGTCGCCCCCGGCGTGCAGCAGTTCCTCCAGGGCGACAACGTTCGCCAGCGACAACTGGCTGAAAACCGCGTGCAGCTCGGCCACCGTGACGCCCATCTCACCGGCGACCTCGCTCTCCGACGGCGTGCGGCGCAGCCGGGCCTCCAGCGTGGCGTAGGCGCGCTCCACGTTGCGCGCCTTCTGCCGTACCGAGCGGGGGATCCAGTCCAGTGCCCGGAGTTCGTCGATCATCGCGCCCCGGATACGGGTGATCGCGTAGGTCTCGAACTTGATCTCCCGCTCGACGTCGAACTTCTCGATGGCGTCGATCAGCCCGAAGACCCCGGAGGAGACGAAGTCCGCCTGCTCGACATTGGACGGCAGCCCGACACTCACCCGGCCGGCGACATATTTCACCAGCGGCGAGTAGTGCAGGATCAGCTGTTCCCGCAGTCGTCCGTCCCCCGTCGCCTTGTACGACCGCCACAGCTCGTCGAGTGTCGAGGGAGCGGGCGGCCGCACGCTGCCACCGTCGCGGGCGGCTGGGGGGATCGCCGCCCGGTCGGACCCGGAGGTGTGCTGGGGCATTCGTCGCCTAGTGCCGTTCTGCCGTGGGCTGGTGCTGGCTGGATTCGTTGTCTGTCCGATGTCGAGTTGCCTGTCCGTGTCGGGATCCTCGTGAGCGTAGCGTGACTACGGCGTCGCGGTGTGCGAAGAGGCGAGGCAGGACCGTGCGCAGATTCGTTCCGGGTGCCGTCCCACCGGGGCACGCCGGTCGCTCTGCGTGATCACCCGGGTGCACCGACTGGCGTGTCCGCCTTGGGGTGTCGCGGTTCCCCCGGACGGCCGAACACGCTCCGTCAGCGGCTGCCGGGGCGGTCACGGACCGGCATCATTGCCTGGCGCGTCAACTTCCAGCCGTCGCCGTGTCGTTCGACGTAACCAAGTGCTCGGAGTTCGTACAGTCTCGCGATCGCGTCGTCCGGGGTGGTCTGCGCGGCGAGCGCGATCTCCTCGGGTCGGGCCGCGAGGCGCGCCGGCAGCGCGGCGAGGACCTGCCGGGCGGCCGGGTCGAGCAGGTCCCGGGGCAGCACAGGGCCCCGCCGCTCCGGCGCCAGTTCGCCCATGTCGCCGACCAGTTCGACGACCTCGGCGGCGTCGGTGACCAGGACGGCGTCCTCGCGCAGCAGTTCGTGCACCCCGGCGGAGAGTCCGCTGGTGGCCGGCCCCGGGACGCCCATGATGTGGCGTCCCAGGCGCCGGGCCGCTCGGGCCGTCACCAGCGAGCCGCTGCGGTGGGCGGCCTCGACGACGACCGTGCCCCTGGTGAGTGCGGCGATCACCCTGTTGCGGAGGATGAATCTGCTCGGTGTCGGGTGGTCGCCGGGCGGCAACTCGCCGACGACCAGTCCCTGTTCGGCGATCCTGCCGATGAGCCCGGCGTGTCCGCGCGGATAGGGCCGGTCGACTCCGCAGGCGAGCACCGCGACGGTGGCGCCGCCCGCGGCCAGCGCCCCGCGGTGGGCGGCGCCGTCCACCCCGTAGGCGCCGCCGGAGACCACGATCCAGCCTCGTTCGGCCAGGCCCGCGGCGAGCGTGGCGGCCATGTGGGCGCCGTACTCGGTGCAGGCGCGGGCGCCGACGACGGCGACCGAGCGCAGCGCCCACATCCGCAGGTCCGCGCCGCCGCGCACCCACAGTCCGAGGGGCCTCGCGTCCCCCAGGTCGTCGAGTTGCCCGGGCCATTCGGCGGCGCCGGGACGGACGAACCGCACCCCGGCGTCCCGCGCGAGCGCGAGGTCCCGGCGTGGCTCGGCCCGCCCGGCCCGGGCCAGCAGACCGGCCCACCGCTTCCCGCTGACCCCGGGCAGCGGATCGCCCCGTTCCCGCAGCCGCCGTACCACCGCGTCCACGCCGAGCTCCCGCACCCAGCGTCCGCCGGTCTCGTCGCCGGGCTCGACGACCCGGGTGAGGAAGACGCGCCCGAGCAGGTCGCCCTCGGAGCCGGTGCTCATACCGCCGCCCCGATGGCCATGGGCACCCCGCGGGGGACGCCGGTGCGCAGTTGCAGGGCGAGCGCGACGTCCCCGGCGTCGGGCCGGTCGTGCCCGGCGAGGTCGGCGACGGTCCAGGCGACCCGCAGGACCCGGTCCAGCCCCCGGGCGCTGAGCGCGCCCCGTTCCAGGCTGCGCTCGGCGTCGTCCATGGCTCCGGGGGCGGCCTGCCAGCGGCTGCGCAGCTCCCGCCCCGGGATTTCGCTGTTGGTGCGCCAGGGGGTGCCGGCGAGTCGCGCCGCCGCGCGTTCCCTGGCCGTGCGGACCCGGTCGGCGACCGTGACGGTGGCCTCGCCCCGGGCCGCGTCCGCCGTCAGCGCGGAGCGGGTGACGCGGTCGACCTCGACCCGCAGGTCCACCCGGTCGAGCAGGGGCCCGGACAGCCGGGCCTGGTAGCGGCGGACCGCGGCGGGCGGGCAGTCGCAGTGGTCGTGCGTCAGCGAGAACCGCCCGCAGGGGCACGGGTTGGCGGCGAGCACCATCAGGAACCGCGCCGGGAAGCGCACGACCCCGGCGCTGCGGGCGATGATCACGTGCCCGGCCTCCAGCGGCTGGCGCAGGGCGTCCAGGGCCTTGCTGCTGAATTCCGGGGTTTCGTCGAGGAAGAGAACACCCCGGTGCGAGAGGGAGACCGCTCCCGGCCGGGCCGTGCCGGGCCCTCCGCCGACGAGGGCCTGCATGGTGGCCGAGTGGTGCGGGGCGCAGTAGGGAGCCGTGTCGATCAGGGGCTTGCCCGGTGGGAGCAGGCCCGCCACCGAGTGCACGGCGGTCACCTCGAGGGACGCCTGCCGGTCCAGCGGCGGCAGGATCGACGGCAGCCGCTCGGCGAGCATGGTCTTGCCGGCGCCGGGCGGGCCCTCCAGGAAGAGGTGGTGCCCGCCGGCCGCGGCCACCTCCACCGCCGTCCGCGCCGAGTGCTGGCCCACCACGTCGGCGAGGTCGTGGCCCTGGTCGTGCGGTGCCGCGCCGATGCCGTGCATACCGGTGGCCGCTCCGGTGCCGGGGACGCGCAGGCCCGCCAGCAGCGGGTCGGGCCGCTCCTGGTCGTCGGGCTCCTCCTCGGGCACCGGCTCGTCGGTGAGCACCGCGATCAGCTGCCGCAGGCTGCGGATGCCCAGGACGGACACGCCCGGCACCAGCGAGGCCTCGGCGGCGGCGCACTCGGGCACCACCACCTGCTCGTAGCCCGCGTCGGCCGCGGCCAGCACGGCGGGCAGGATGCCGCGCACCGGCCGCACCCGGCCGTCCAGCCCCAGTTCGCCGATCATCACGATGTCGGCGAGCACCCGCGGATCGATCCGCTCCGCGGCGCCGAGCACCGCGCAGGCCACGGCGAGGTCGAAGCCACTGCCGGCCTTCGGCACCGAGGCGGGGCTGAGTCCCACGGTGAGCTTCTTCTGCGGCCACTCGCCGCCGGAATTGACCACGGCGGCCCTGACCCGGTCGCGGCTCTCGGTCAGGCTCTTGTCCGGCAGCCCCACCAGGGTGAACGCCGCGACTCCCGGTTCCAGGTCGGCCTGGACCTCCACGACGACGCCCTCGACGCCCACCAGCGCCACCGAGCATGTACGGGCGAACCCCATGTCAGGCCACCCCCCGGACATGCTCGACGACGGGGGCGCCGCGGGCGGGCAGCAGCACGCCGACCAGGTCGATGCGGACGCCTCCGGGGGGTGCTCCCCCGTGTTCCTGGAGCCAGCGTTCGGCGAGACTCCGCAGCCGGCCCGCCTTGGCCGGGGTGACCGCCTCCATGGGGTGCTGGAAGGGCCCTGCCCTGCGGGTCTTCACCTCGCAGACGACCAGGGCGTCGCCGTCCCTGGCCACGATGTCGATCTCGCCGGTCCTGCCGCAGCGCCAGTTGCGCTCCAGGACCGTCATCCCCGCCTGTGTCAGCCGCCGTGCGGCCAGTGTCTCGCCGTACCTGCCGAGCGCGCTGCGTGCCCGTTGTGCGTTCATGTCGGCACCACCTCCGGCGCCCAACATCACGCATTCCGCCGGAGCGAAGTGGATCTCTGTGCACTACCCGGCGGTTGTGGACAACTCCGTCACCCGCTCGGGAGCTCCAGGTCGCTCTTGTTGAGCTCCTCGATGTTCACGTCCTTGAACGTGAGGACCCGCACCTGCTTCACGAACCGGGCCGGCCGGTACATGTCCCACACCCAGGCGTCCGCCATGGAGACCTCGAAGAACACCTCGCCCTGGACGGAGTGCACCTGCATCTCGTAGTCGTTGGTGAGATAGAAGCGCCGCTCGGTCTCGATCACGTATTTGAACAGACCGACGACGTCTCGGTACTCCCGGTAGAGCTTCAGCTCCATCTCGGTCTCGTACTTCTCGAGGTCCTCGGCGCTCATGGCATGTTCCCCTTCAGCCGTGCGATCCCCCCATTGTGCGCCAGTCCCGGGAGTCACCGGACGATTTCGGTGTCCAGGGTCACGGGGCGGGCGGGGGGACCCTCGTCGAGCAGTGTCCGCAGCAGCCCGGCGAGTCTGGTCGGATACACCGTCTCATGTGCCCCGGCCAGTTCCGGGCACGTCCACCAGCGCGCTCCGACGACACTGCGCCGCTCCAGCTCGGTCAGCGCGGTGGGCGCGGTCGCGGTCCGGGTGGTGCGGGCGAGGTAGTACCACTCGTCCTGGTCCCAGCGGCGCCCGGCGAACGGGAAGGAGCACCGGCGCCGCCACAGCACCGGCCCCAGCTCGACGTCCGTGATGCCGGTCTCCTCGGCGAGTTCGCGCAGCGCGGCCTGCTCACGGGTCTCCTCCCCCTCGACGCCGCCGCCGGGTGTGAACCACCAGTCGTCGGCGGGGTCGTCCGGCTCGTGGCCGTGCAGCAGGAGGATGCGGTCACGCGGATCGAGCAGCACCACCCGGGCGACTCTGCGCGGCCCGCCCTCCGGGGTGTCCCCGACCGCCGGGACGGGCTCAGCGGACACCGGCGCTCCCCCCGCCTGCGCGGGCCCGGGACGCCCCCGCCCGCTTGGCGAAGGGACCGTACGCGGCCCCGCCGAGCACGAGCACGGCACCGGCGATCACCAGCGCGCACACGGCCCTGAGCGGGCCGGGCGAGGAGAGCGCACCGAGCTGCTCGAAGCCGGCGGGCGCCTTCAGCATGCCGTCCATCGGCCAGACCACGGCGTCGACCCGGGCCTGCACGGCACCGCGGGAGACCGTTCCGCTCGCGGCGTCGGTCAGATGGGCCGTGGAGTCCACCGACCCGGAACGTTCGTCACCCAGCAGGAACAGCCGCCCCTCCGGGACGGTCACCTCGGGGAAGGCGGCGAATCCGGTCACCGTGTCCCGGGAGAGGTACGGTTCGTCGATCTCCTCGCCGTTGACCTTCAGCTTGCCGCCCTCGCAGCAGGAGACCTTGTCACCGCCGACGGCGACCACCCGCTTCACCATGGGCGCGTTGGACCAGGTGGCGTCCGTGAAGACGACGACGTCACCGCGGCGGACCTCCCCGCCGTCGACGCGCTGGGCCAGCACCCGGTCGCCGGCGTCGATCGTCGGCGCCATCGAGGTGGTCGGCACGGTGTACGGCCGGTACACCACCGCTCCCCAGACGAATCCGCCGAGGAACATCACCAGGCCGAGGGCCACCGCCAGGTTGGACAGGAGCCGACCGGTGCGGCCGCCCGCCCGGGCGCTGCCCGGGCCGCCTGTGCCGGGGACCGTACGCGTCGTGCTCTGACCACTCATGGCCCGCACCCTACCCGGCGGTACCGGACGCGGTCAGCCCTCTTCCCGGCCCTCCCCGTGGCCGTACCGACGGCGCCGCAGGAGCACCAGCGGCACCGCGCCCACGAGCGCGAGGGCCTGCGGCGCCGACTGCGGGACCGCGCCGGACGGCGACGCGGCGTTCAGCCCGGGCTGGTCGAAGGTGTCCGGGACGGGCAGGTTGGTCCAGCGGTCGATCGGCCAGGCGATGACGACGGCGCGGCCCACGACCTTGTCCACGGGGACGAAGCCCTCGTTCCTGTCGGCCTGGTTGTACCGCGAGTCCCGGGAGTTCTGGCGGTGGTCGCCCATCACCCAGATGTGGCCCTCGGGGACCTTCACCTTGAACTGGCCGCCCTGGTCGTCCTGGCTGCACGGGGTGTCGCCGGGGTACACGTACGACGTTTCGTCGAGCGCCTTGCCGTTGACCTTCAGCGGGCCGGTGCCCTTGCACTCGACCGTGTCGCCGCCGACGCCGATGACCCGCTTGATCAGGTCCTTCTCCTCGGCGGACGGCATCAGGCCGATCCAGCTGAGGACCTTCTGCAGCGGGTTGGGCTCGGGCGTCGGCTCGCCCGCCAGCCAGTTGTCGGGGTCGTGGAAGACGACGACCTCGCCGCGCTCGGGCTCGGAGCCGAACCAGGGGGTGAGCTTGTCGACCAGGACCCGGTCACCCTGCTGGAGGGTGTTCTGCATCGAGTCGGACGGGATCGAGAACGCCTGCACCAGGAACGTCTTGATCAGCAGCGCCAGCACCAGGGCGATACCGATCAGGATGGGCAGCTCCTTCCAGAAGGAACGGGGCTGTTTCGCCCGTGGCGAGCCGTGGCCCGAGCCTCCCTGCTCCGTCGGGGGCTGCCCGTCCCCGGGGCCTTCGCCGCCCGCGGAGGAGGGATTCTCCGAGGTCACGGAGTCGTCCGCCGCCGGAGGGGCCGCTTCCCCGGGGCGCCCGCGGTGCTCCTCGCCCTCGCGCCCGGACCGTGCGCCAACCGCCGCATCCCCCACGCCATCTCCTCACTCTCTGCCGCCGCCCGCGCCATGTCCGGCGCAGGCCCACCACTCCCATAACGAGCGGGAGTTCCGCAGGGCTCGGGAGCTGGACCATTCCGTCGGGATCGTCCGTGGCAACCCTATGCGACAGCGGCACGGCAGCGGCCGACCCCGGCGCGGAGTCCGACACGGAGGCGTAGGTCGTGGGCTCGTCCAGGGTGCTCCAGTGGCCGAGCGGCCAGGCGATGACCATGGCCCGGCCCACCACCTGGTCCTCGGAGACGGTGCCGCCGTAGTCGGTGTCCTGGTGGGAACGGGAGTCGGCGGAGTTCGACCGGTGGTCGCCCATCACCCACAGCCGGCCCTCGGGCACGGTGATGTCGAACGGGATCGTGGAGGGGGCGTTGCCGGGGTAGAGGTAGTCGTCCTCGGCCAGGGGTACGCCGTTGACGGTGACCCGGCCCTGCTGGTCGCAGCACCGGACCTGGTCGCCGCCGACGCCGACCACCCGTTTGATGAGGTCCTTGTCGTTCTCGGAGGGCAGCAGTCCGATGAAGGTGAGCCCTTCCTTGATCTGCTTGATCCCGACGGGGTCGTCCTTCTTCGGCGTGGGCTGCTCGGTCTGCAGCCAGCCCCCGGGGTCCTTGAAGACGACGACGTCGCCGCGCTGCGGCTTCGACCCGAACCACGGTGTGAGCTTGTCGACCAGCACCCGGTCGCCGATCCGGATGGTCTGCTCCATGGAGCCGGAGGGGATGACGAAGGCCTGGACGAGGAATGTCTTGAGCACGAGCGCGATCAGGACGGCCACACCGACGAGGAGGGGGATCTCCTTGACCGCGCTGCGCCGGCGGCGCCGCTTGACCTTGCGCTGGAGCTTGCGCCGCTCGGCGCGGGTGCGCCCGGAGCCCGGGGCGGCCGCGCGGCGGGAGCCGGTGGGCAGCAGGTTCTCCGCGGCGCTCTCCGGCACACCGCGCGGCTTGCCCCGGTTACCCATGGCCGCCCTCCGCCGGACGGGCCGCGCCGGCCTCCGGGCCGGGCACGCGCGCATAGGCGTCGGGCCGGTGCAGCCGGGTGGCCCGGTCGAGGGGCCATACGATCCCGTCGGCGCGGCCGGTCACCCGGTCCACGGGGATCATGCCCCCGCCGGGCGAGCCGAGGCGGTCCCGGGAGTCACTGGAGCCGCTGCGGTGGTCACCGAGGACGAACAGCCGCCCCTCGGGCACGACGACGTCGAACGGCACCGTGGAGGGGCTGTCGCCGGGGAACAGGAAGCCCGACTCGTCGACCGACCGGCCGTTCACCCGGATCCTCCCCTCCCCCTCACAGCAGACGACATGGTCGCCGCCCACCCCGACGACCCGTTTGATGTAGTCGGCCTCGCCGAAATACCCGGTGCCGTCGAACACAATCACGTCGCCGCGGTCCGGCCCGTCGCCGAAGCGGTACGCCAACTTGTTTACGAGAACGCGGTCCCCGGCCCTCAATCCGGGTTCCATCGATCCGCTGGGGATCTCGAACGGCCGCACCACGAACGTGTTGAGGGCCAGCAGGAACAGCAGACAGAGCAGCAGGGTCAGGCTGACGCGCCCGCCGGGGAGCCAGTGCGAGAGGCGCGGCACCAACGCGGAGCGCGACCGCTCCTCCGGCCCCGGCGTCCCCGAGCCGTTCTCGGGTCCTGCCGGGGGGAGGAAGCGGTCGCGCTCCGTCGGCTGTGCTTCGGTGTCCATCGGGGCCAGATGCTATCCGGCCGGGATGTGACGCCGGTAAAGCGCTCAGCTCTCGCGCTTCTCCTTGATCTTCGCCGCCTTGCCGCGCAGCTCGCGCAGGTAGTACAGCTTGGCGCGGCGGACGTCACCCTTGGTGACGAGCTCGATCTTCTCCACGATCGGGGTGTGCACCGGGAAGGTGCGCTCGACGCCGACGGAGAAGGAGACCTTGCGGACCGTGAAGGTCTCGCGGACGCCGGCGCCCTGGCGGCGGATCACCACGCCCTTGAACTGCTGCACACGGGAGCGGTTGCCCTCGATGACGCGCACGTGGACGTTGACGGTGTCGCCGGGGCGGAACGCCGGGATGTCGCTGCGCAGCGACGCGGAGTCGACGGAGTCGAGCAGGTGAGACATTTCGTCTGCTTTCTTCGCTGATGCCGCAGGTCATCAACGGCAACTGGGTTCGGGGATACGGAGGTGCGGCGGGGGCGGGCGTCGTGTCCCCCTGCGGCAGGGGCGCACGCCGGACGACGCACAACAGCGCCCTATTCTTCCACGCCGTCGGTCCTGCGCCAAAATCGGCCGTACGGCTCTCCCGCGGGGTCCGGCGCCCAGCCCAGGATGGACAGCATCTCGCGGTCCTTCTTGTCGAAGGCCCCGGGATCACAGCGCTCGATGAGGTCGGGCCGGTGGGCGGTGGTGCGGCGCAGCGCCTCGTCGCGCCGCCAGCGGGCGATCTTCCCGTGGTGGCCGCTGAGCAGCACGTCCGGGATGCCCCGGCCGCGCCACAGCGGCGGCTTGGTGTGGACGGGGCCCTCCAGCAGGCTCGCCATGGCGCCGGGCGCGAAGGAGTCGTCGCGGTGCGACTCGGCGTTGCCGAGCACACCGGGGAGCAGCCGGGCCACGGCCTCGGTGACGACCAGGACCGCCGCCTCGCCGCCGGCCAGGACGTAGTCGCCGATGGACACCTCGTACACGGGCATCCGGGACGCGTACTCGTCGACGACCCGCCGGTCGATGCCCTCGTAGCGGGCCGGGGTGAAGATCAGCCAGGGGCGCTCGGAGAGGTGGACCGCCAGTTCCTGGGTGAAGGGACGGCCGCTCGGGGTCGGGACGATCAGGGCGGGCTCGCGGGAGCCCGCCTCGTAGCCGTCCGCCAGGACCGAATCCAGCGCGTCCCCCCACGGCTCCGTCTTCATGACCATGCCGGGACCGCCGCCGTACGGGGTGTCGTCGACGGTGTGGTGCCGGTCGTAGGTCCAGGAACGCAGGTCGTGGACGTGCACGTCGAGCTGTCCGCGGGCGCGTGCCTTGCCCACGAGGGAGACGTTCAGCGGTTCCAGGTACTCCGGGAAGATCGTGACGACGTCGAGCCGCATCACGCCTCGTCTCCGGTGTCCTGGGAGGACGCGATCTCCGCGCGGTCGTCGATCAGGCCGGGCGGCGGATCGATGACCGCGCGCTGCTCCGCCAGGTCGATCCCGGTGACGATCTCCTCGACGAACGGCACGTACACCTCGCTGCCGTCGGGGCGCTCGACCACGAAGAGGTCCTGGCTGGGCAGGTGCGAGATCTCGGTGATCCGGCCGACCGCGGTGCCGTCCACGGTCACCACGTCGAGGTCGATCAGCTGATGGTCGTAGTACTCGTCCTCGTCCTCGGGGCGCTCGTCCGGATCCACCTCGGCGATCAGAAGGGTGTTGCGCAGCGCCTCGGCGCCGTTGCGGTCGCGCACGCCCTCGAAGCGCAGCAGGAGGCGGCCGCTGTGCACACGGCCGGTCTCGATGGTGAGCGGCCCCACGGAGGCGGGGTCGGTGGTCAGGACGGCGCCGGGCCCGAGCCTCAGCTCCGGTTCGTCGGTGCGGACCTCGACGGTGACCTCGCCCTTGATGCCGTGGGCGCGGCCGATGCGAGCGACTACCAGCTGCACTGTGCTTGATCTCCTGTCATACGACTGCGGGCCGGGGACGGCCCAGTGGCCCTCCCCGGCCCGAGCCGGTGCTGCTTTGGCGTCAGCGGACGTGGTCCACGTCGACGAGGTCGACACGGACACCGCGGCCGCCGATGGCGCCCACGACGGTACGCAGAGCGCGTGCGGTGCGGCCGTTGCGGCCGATCACCTTGCCGAGGTCGTCCGGGTGGACCCGGACCTCGAGCACCCGCCCGCGGCGCAGATTGCGCGAGGCGACCTGCACATCGTCAGGGTTGTCGACGATGCCCTTCACGAGGTGCTCGAGAGCCTCCTCGAGCATGCTCAGGCCTCGGTCGAGGACTCGGCGGCGGCCTCGTCCTTCTTCTCAGCCTTCTTCTTCTGGGTGATCGCCTCACCCTTGCCCTCTTCGTCGCCGCCGAGCGCCTCGAACGTCGGACGGGCGGGCTTCTCGGCCTGCTGGAGCAGCGGAGCCGGGGCGGGCTCGCCCTTGAACTTCTGCCAGTCGCCGGTCTTCTTCAGGATGGCGAGGACGGGCTCGGTCGGCTGGGCGCCGACACCGAGCCAGTACGCCACGCGCTCGCCGTCGACCTCGATGACCGACGGGTTGTACGTCGGGTGGTACTTGCCGATCTCCTCGATGGCCCGGCCGTCACGGCGGGTACGGGAGTCGGCGACGACGATGCGGTAGTGAGGCGAACGGATCTTGCCCAGACGCTTCAGCTTGATCTTGACTGCCACGGGAGTGGATTCTCCTGGATTGACGTGGTGGGGCACGGCGGATGTGCCGCGTGGGGTTGCGGTACCCGAGTGCCCGATGGACGCGTCAGCCGGAGGAGAGAGGGGTCCTGTGCGGCTGTCGAGTACAGCTGGCCATTCTGCCACACCCTCCGAGGCCCGGTGACCGCGGGGCGCCCGGAAGCGGGCACGCCGCCGCGGCACCCGGCGCCGTCGAACGTACGGCGGGTGCGCGGCCCGGCGTTCGCGCGGTGCGGCCGGACCGAGCGGCCGAGCGGACCCGGCACCCACGAGGTGCCGGGCCGTCAGCTCGCCGCTGCCACTTCCGGGATCTGGAAGGGCTTGCCGCAGCCGCCGCAGACGATGGGTGCCTGGGCCAGGACCGACGGGACGACGCGGACGTTGCGCCCGCAGTCGCAGACGGCCTTGACCCGCACCCCGCCCCCGGACGAACCGTGCCGTGCGGCCGGGCCGCGGAAGCTGCGGGCGGTGTCGCCCGCCGTCGCCGCGGTGTGGGCCTTCAGGGCGCGGTGCAGACGCTCCGTCGTCGGGCGGTAGCGGCGCTTCGCCTCGGGGGTGAGCGTCACCAGTGAGAAACCGCTGCTGGGATGCGGCTCCTCGGGGTGGTCCAGGCCCAGCTCCTCGGCGATCGCGAGGAATCTGCGGTTGTGGTAGCGGCCGGCGCGGGATGTGTCGCGTACACCGCGCGCGGCGGCGACGCCATGGACTGCCTCGTGCAGCAGTCGCTCGAAGGAGAGCTCGTGACCGCACGCGGACGACGACTCCCCGATCAGGGACTCGGGCGCGGCAAGATCGGGCAATTCGGGGTGGTACCGCTGAATGTCGGCCCACGCCTGTGCCAGCTCTGCGGCGAGAACAGGTGGTGTCTGTGTCGTGCTCACGTAATGACAACGAGCGCGGGTGCCTCTGTGTTCCGATTCCGGGGCATCCCAAATAATTTGCACGTACCCGTCAGTTGCCACTGATGCGTCCTGACGAGTACGGGTGCGCTGATCTGCGGAGAAGCCTCACAGCTCACCTCAAGGTGGTGCGTAGGCTGACGTACGCCCCATGCATAAGCGACTCTCCGCGCGCCGATGCGCCTGGGGCCCCCGGACGCGCAAGAGGCATTTCGGCCGCTCTCGCGGCGACACGGCGACCGGCTCACCGCGCCCGCCACGACCGTGACGTTACCCGGTCCCCCACCCGCACCGCGCACCGCCCCGCCCCGGCACCGCACCGGCCCCGACGACACCGGCCGGAACCGGTACCCGGACGCCCCCGCCACGGCGGCCCGTACGGCCCCGCATGACCGGGAGGTGAATTCTTGCCACTGGCACGAGCGACTACCAAGCCGCCGCCGCATTCCACTGGACGACACGTCGAGGGCGGAGTTTCCTGGCATACGGGGGGTGTGCGGGCGCACTGCACGGGGGCCAGGGAATCGGGCACTGCGGCAACTCTCGGCTGATTGGGGCGCTTACCTATGACACCTACGCTCGTGCGGCAGCACCTGCCCCACACGGGGACCGCCCCCCGTGTGGACCGGCGCGCACGCGCGCGTGACTGGTCCGAGATCCAGGAACGGATGCTCGTACCGCTCTACGAGGCCGTCCACGAGCGACTGGACGTGGGTCCCACGACCCGCCTCCTCGGCCTCGGCTGCGGCTCCGGACTGGCCCTGCTCCTGGCGGCCTCGCGCGGTGCCGCCGTCACCGGTGTCGACACCCGCGAAGAACGGCTCGCCCTCGCGCGGGAACGACTGCTCCCCGACGAACGGGACGCACACGCGCGCCCGGACACGCGCCTCGTGCACGGCTCACCGGCGGACACGGCCCGCGCGGGCGCGCCCGCGTACACCGTGGTGACCGCCTTCGAGCCGCTCGGCTGTCTCGCCGGGGACGCGGAAGGGCTGGGCGAACTGCTCACCGGGGCGGTCCCGCTCGCCGCCCGCGGAGCGGCCGTGGTGCTGACCGGCTGGGGCCCGCCCGAACGGTGCGCCACGTCATCCGTGCTGAGGGTGGCCACCGAACTGGCGGAGCCGCCGCGCGACAGGGGAACCTGGCGCCCCACCGACCGCGACGACCTGGAACGGGTCGCCGAGCGGGCGGGACTGCGGCCCGACGGCTCCGGGCGGGTGGCCTGCCCGTTCGGTTACGCCGACCCGGACAGCGCGGTACGGGGCCTGCTCTCGACCGGACTGTTCGACGCGGCGATCACCGCCACGGACCAGGAACAGGTCGACAAGGAACTGACCGAGGCCCTGCACCCGTACCAGCGGCCGGACGGGACGGTGTGGATGCCGAACGTGTTCCGTTACGTCGTCGCGCGGACCCCCTGACACGCCGTTGGGGCGCCCCTCATGACGAGGGACGCCCCGACCGAGCACCGCCGGGGGCCTCAGCCCATGAACTTCTTGAACTCGTCGGGCAGCTCGAAGTCCTTGCCGCCCTGCTGCGGCAGACCGAAGGCGCCGCCGGCCTCCGCGGCGGCGGCGCGCCGCGCGGCCTCCTCCTGCTCCTGCTGCTTGCGCTTCATCGGGTTGCCGGAGCGCTGCTTGCCCTTGGCCTGCTTCTGCTTCTTCTTCGTCCGGCCCGGACCGCCACCCATGCCCGGCATCCCGGGCATCCCCGGCATACCGCCACCCTGCGCCATGCGGGACATCATCTTCCGCGCCTCGAAGAACCGCTCGACCAGGTTCTTCACGGCGCTGACCTCGACACCGGAGCCCTTGGCGATACGGGCACGGCGCGAGCCGTTGATGATCGTCGGCTCCTGGCGCTCGGCCGGGGTCATCGACTTGATGATGGCGGCGGTGCGGTCGACGTCCCGCTCGTCGAGGTTGTTGATCTGGTCCTTGATCTGACCCATGCCGGGCAACATGCCGAGCAGCTTCGAGATGCTGCCCATTTTCCTGACCTGCTCCATCTGGGCCAGGAAGTCGTCCAGGGTGAAGTCCTGGCCCTTCTTGGACGCCAGCTTCGAGGCCATCTGGGCGGCCTCTTCCTGGCTGAAGGTCTTCTCCGCCTGCTCGATCAGGGTGAGCAGGTCACCCATGTCGAGGATGCGGGAGGCCATCCGGTCCGGGTGGAAGGCGTCGAAGTCGTCGAGCTTCTCACCGTTGGACGCGAACATGATCGGCTTGCCGGTGACCTGGCGGATCGACAGCGCCGCACCACCGCGCGCGTCGCCGTCGAGCTTGGAGAGCACCACGCCGTCGAAGCCGACGCCGTCGCGGAACGCCTCGGCCGTGTTGACGGCGTCCTGACCGATCATGGCGTCGACGACGAACAGGATCTCGTCAGGGCTGACGGCGTCCCTGATGTCCGCGGCCTGCTGCATCATCTCCTGGTCGATGCCCAGGCGGCCGGCGGTGTCCACGATCACGATGTCGTGGACCTTGGTCCTCGCGAACTCGATGGAGTCCTTGGCGACCTTCACCGGGTCGCCCACACCGTTGCCCGGCTCGGGCGCGTAGACGGCGACGCCCGCGCGCTCGGCGACGACGCTGAGCTGGTTGACGGCGTTGGGGCGCTGGAGGTCGGCGGCGACCAGCACCGGCGAGTGGCCCTGCTCCTTCAGCCAGCGGCCGAGCTTGCCCGCGAGGGTGGTCTTACCGGCACCCTGCAGACCGGCCAGCATGATCACGGTGGGGGGCTGCTTGGCGAAACGGAGGCGACGGGTCTCGCCGCCGAGGATGGTGATCAGTTCGTCATTGACGATTTTGATGATCTGCTGCGCGGGATTGAGCGCCTTGGAGACCTCGGCTCCGAGCGACCTTTCCTTCACGTTCTTGATGAAGGCTCGGACGACGGGCAGGGCCACGTCCGCTTCAAGGAGGGCAATGCGGATCTCACGCGCCGTGGCGTCGATGTCCGCTTCGCTCAGCCGGCCTTTTCCGCGGAGGTTTTTGAAGGTCGCGCTAAGGCGGTCGGAGAGGGTGTCGAACACGGCGGCGTCGGTCCTCGATGTCGGGGGCGTTTGGGCTGCCCTCCAGAGTATCCGGCTCCGCAGGCAAATCGTCCCCGCCCGCTTCGTTGAGCGGACGGAGACGGATCCCCGCAGCGGCGGGGAGCGCATCCCATCAACGCGCCGAACGCCCGCAAGGTCATGCCCGCAGCGCGTCCTCCAGCTTCTGGGCCACCGCCACCGCCTCTTCCCAGGGCAAGGGAGCTCCCGAGAAACCCGTGACGTAGAACGCGTCCACCGCGTTCGCCCCCAGCGTGCTCGCGTGTGCGCTCCGTACCCGCACCCCCGCGTCCTCCAGTGCCCGTCCGATGCGGAACAGCAGGCCCGGTGCGTCCTGCGCGCGGACCTCGATCACCGTGGCGTGCCGGGAGGCGGCCGGGGCGACCGTCACGCGGGGCGGGGGCGCGACCACGCCCCGCCGTCTCGGGTACGCGGCGTCGCGTTCGGTGAGGCGGCCGGCGATGTCGAGGCTGCCGTCCAGGGCGCGTACGAGGTCGGCGCGGAGCCGGGTGGCCTGGGGCAGGGAGCCGTACTCGGCGGCGACCCGCCAGTCCAGCAGCAGCACGGAGCCGTCGACGCCGTCAGGGAGGTCCAGGGCCCGCAGCTCCGCCGTCCGCACGGTCAGCCGGTGCAGGGCGAGCACGCCGGCCACCGCGGGGAGCACGCCCGGCTGGTCGGGTACGGCGACGACCAGCTCCACGCCCAGCGGCTCGGGGGCGCCGGTGGGTTCGGCGGGCGGCTCGGCCTGCGCCCGCAGCGACAGCACGGGCGCGCCCGTGGCGGCGCACTCGAGCGCGAGACGCTCGTGTTCCGTGGTGGGCGCCGCCTCCGCGGGGTCGGCGGGGACGTCTCCGGACAGCACGGCGGAGACCCGCCCCACCAGGTCGGCGACGAGAGAGGCCCGCCACGCCGACCAGGCGGCCGGCCCGGTGGCCAGGGCGTCCGCCTCGGTGAGGGCGTGCAGCAGTTCCAGGGTGCCCTGGGAGCCGACGGCCTCGGCGACCGCGCGCACGGTGGCGGGGTCCTCCAGGTCGCGCCGGGTGGCGGTCTCGACGAGCAGAAGGTGGTGGCGTACGAGGGCGGCGATCACGGTGACGTCGTGCCGGTCGAAGCCGATGCGGGCGGCCACGTCCCGGGCGATGACCTCGCCGGCCACCGAGTGGTCGCCGGGCCGGCCCTTGCCGATGTCGTGCAGCAGCGCGGCGACCAGCAGCAGGTCGGGCCGGTGCACGCGCCGGGTGAACTCGGAGGCGCGTACGGCGGTCTCGATGAGGTGCCGGTCCACGGTCCACAGGTGGACGGCGTTGCGCTGGGGGCGGCAGCGGACCCGTTCCCAGTCCGGGAGCAGGCGGTTGACCAGGCCTTCCGCCTCCAGTGCCTCCCAGACCTGCACGGTGGGCCGGCCGGAGCCGAGCAGGGTGACGAGTTGTTCGCGTGCCTCGGCGGGCCATGGTGTGGGCAGCGGGCGTGCGCCGGTCGCCAGGCGCCGTACGGCGTGCGGGGAGAGCGGGAGTCCGGCCTGTGCGGCGGCGGCCGCGGCGCGCAAGGGGAGTACGGGGTCGCGTTCGGGACGCGCGGCACGGGCGAGTACCGCTTCGCCGTCCTGTTCCACGACCCCTTCGGCGAGCGGGGAGCGTTCGGACGCCGGTTTTCCTCCGCCGAGCGCCCTTCCGTCGCCCACCACCGCCCTTCTGAGGAAGTCGCCTCGCTCCCTTGCCAGTCTGCGCAGCCGGGGCCGCACCGCGCGGGCGCGCAGGACGCGGCCCACTTCGCGCCAGGTGACGTCCGTGGCGTAGGCGATGATCCGTGCGGCCTCGTAGACCTGGCGCAGCAGCGCGTCCGCGTCGAGGGTGCCGAGTTCGGCGGCGACCTGGTCCTGTTCCTGGAGCGCGAGGCGGTCGGTGGCGCGGCCGGTGGTCAGGTGGAGGGCGTCCCGTACGTCGAGGAGGCGGCGGCGGGCGTCGGCGAGGCCCTCGCGCGGGGCGTCGGCGAGCCAGGAGGCGGCCACCGCGCGCAGGGCGGTGGCGTCGCGGAGGCCGCCGCGGGCCTCCTTGAGGTCGGGTTCCAGGAGGTACTGGAGCTCGCCCGTGCGTTCGGCGCGTTCCTCGCACATCTCCCGCAGGGCGGGAAGCCGTTTCGGCGCCTGGTTGCGCCAGTCGGCGAGTACGGCGGTGCGCAGTGCGGTGGTGAGGCCGAGGTCACCGGCGAGGTGCCGGGCGTCGAGGAGGCCGAGCTGCGCCTTGAGGTCCTCGCCCGCCGTCCTGCGGGCCTCCGCCGGGGTGCGGACGGAGTGGTCGAGGTCGAGGCCGAGGTCCCAGACGGGGTACCAGAGGCGGTCGGCGAGTGCGGCGACCGCCTCGGGGTCGCCGCCGTCGTGCAGCAGGAGCAGGTCGAGGTCGCTGCGCGGGGAGAGTTCCGCGCGTCCGTAGCCGCCCACGGCGATCAGGGAGACCCCGCGCGGGAGGGCCTCGGCGCCCGCCGCGAACAGCCCGGCGAGCCAGGTGTCCGTGAGGTCGGCGAGGGCGGAACGGCGCGGCGGCCCGGACCGCGCCTTCTCGGTGAGAAGGCGCAGCCGGGCCGCCGCGTAGCCGCTGGGTCCCGAGTCCTCTGCCGCGTCGTGCATGTCCGTACCCGTCACCCGGCGACTCCTGTTCCGCTCGTCCGCTGTCAGAGCGCGTCGGGGCCGCGCTCGCCGGTGCGCACCCGTACGGCCGTCTCGACGGGGATCGACCAGACCTTGCCGTCGCCGATCTTGCCGGTGCGGGCGGCCTTGACCACGACGTCGATGAGCTGTTCGGCGTCGTCGTCCTCGACCAGCACCTCGATGCGGATCTTGGGCACCAGGTCGACGGTGTACTCGGCGCCGCGGTAGACCTCGGTGTGGCCGCGCTGGCGGCCGTAGCCGCTGGCCTCGGTGACGGTCAGGCCGTGTACTCCGAAGGCCTGCAGGGCCTCCTTGATCTCGTCGAGCCGGTGCGGCTTGACGACGGCGGTGATGAGCTTCATGCGTCCACCTTCTTGCTCTCGGCCGGGCTGGCGGGGGCGGTGGCGGCGGTGCGGGCCGCGCCGCCGCCGGCGCCGCTGAAGTCGTATGCGGTCTCGGCGTGCTGGGCCTGGTCGATGCCGGCCACCTCGTCGTCCTCGGAGACGCGCATGCCGATGGTCCTGTCGAGGAGGAAGGCGAGGATCGCGGAGACGACCAGGGAGTAGGCGAGGACGCCGAGGACACCGGCGCACTGCTTCCAGAGCTGGTCCGGGCCGCCGCCGTAGAAGAGGCCGGCGACATCGGACTGGCCCTTGCCGGTGGCGAAGAAGCCGATGAGGAGGGAGCCGAGGATGCCGCCGACGAGATGGACCCCGATGACGTCGAGGGAGTCGTCGTAGCCCAGCTTGTACTTCAGTCCGACGGCCATGGCGCACAGGACACCGGCGACGGCGCCGACGGCGATGGCGCCGAGCGGGGAGACGGCGCCGCCGGCCGGGGTGATGGCGACCAGTCCGGAGACGGCGCCGGAGGCCGCTCCCAGGGTGGTGAAGGCGCCGTGGCGGATCTTCTCGTAGGCGAGCCAGCCGAGGACGGCGGCGCCGGTGGCGACCTGGGTGTTGACGAACATCAGCGCGCCGACGCCGTCGTCGTTGCCGAGCCAGGAGCCGGCGTTGAAGCCGAACCAGCCGAACCACAGCAGGCCCGCGCCGAGCATGACCAGGGGGAGGCTGTGCGGGCGCATCGGGTCCTTCTTGAAGCCGATGCGCTTGCCGATGACCAGGATCACGCCGAGCGCGGCGGCACCGGCGTTGATGTGGACGGCCGTACCGCCGGCGAAGTCGATGACGCCGAGTTCGAAGGCCCAGCCGCCGGCGCCCCAGACCCAGTGGGCGACGGGGAAGTAGACGATGGTGGCCCACAGGGCGACGAACAGGGCCCACGCGGTGAACTTCACGCGGTCGGCGAGGGCGCCGCTGATCAGCGCGGGGGTGAGGACGGCGAACATCAGCTGGAAGACCAGGAAGACGAAGACCGGGATGGTGTAGCCGTCCCAGAGTTCGGTCGGGCCGATGCCGCTGAGGCCGACCCAGTCGGAGTTCCAGCCGATGAGGCCGGCGGAGTCGGTGCCGAACGCCAGGGAGAAGCCGTACAGCACCCACAGGACGGTGACGATGCCGAGGCTGATGAAGCTCATCATCAGCATGTTGAGGGTGCTCTTGACGCGGACCATGCCTCCGTAGAAGAAGGCCAGGCCCGGGGTCATGAGCATCACCAGGGCGGAACAGATGAGCATGAACCCTGTGTTGGCGGCGGACAGCGTGGGCGCGTCTGCGGCCAGGGTGATGGCTGGTGCCATCGGCGTCTCCTCGTCGTTGGTACGGCCCCGTGCGGGCGAAGCCTCGAGCGGATCGAGAGGTGGGCCGGTTATGCGCCATGAGATTGGCGCAGCGCCGTTTCGGTGGAAGCCCCTCGTTGTTTCGCCGCCGTGACGAAGGCACCCGACGTGTTACGGGTCGATGAACTGCCGGAACCGGGTCGCGCCGATCGTTATCGTGGCGCAACCTTCGGTGTACGGCGGTGAGCCGTGGCCGGGGAGACGAGAAACCGGCCGCGGTCGGCCTCCGAATGACTGGCATGGGGGAGCCGAGTCGGGCAGTTCGGGAGGGCCGGCCGCGGCCGGGGTCCGGTGTTTCCTTCGGGGTCAGACCGCTTCGGCGGCCTCGGGCAGTTCGATGGCGAGCCGCTCGGTGAGCTCGACGACTTCGGCGAGGTCCCCGAAGTCGCGTACGGCGGTGTCGACGGTCTTTCGGATACGGGTGTTGACGCGCTCGGAGCGGACCTTCTTGGCCGCCTTGATGGCCTCGGTGGCGAGGATCGTGCTCTGTTCGGGTTCGCGCTGGAGCAGGTGGACCGTGGCCATGCCGATCAGGTTGAGGGCGTAGGAACGCTGGTGCTCTCCGCTCTCCTTGCCGAAGAGTTCCACGGCGCGCCGCATCAGCGGTTCGGCGAGCGAGGCGTAGGTGGGGCTGCGGCCGGCGACGTAGGCGAGGTCGCGGTAGGAGTGGGAGTTCTCGGCGTAGAGCTCGGCCTCGGAGAAGAAGCGGATCCAGTCGGCGTCGGGCTCGTCCCACTCGTCGGCCTCGGCGAAGGTGTCCTCGGCCATGCGCACGGCCCGCTTGCAGCGGCCGGGCTGGCCCATGTTGGCGTAGGCGCGGGCCTCCATCGCATACAGCATGGACTGGGTGCGCGGACTGGCGCAGTCGCGACTGCCGTACTGGGCGAGGTGGATCAGCTCCAGGGCGTCCTCGGGGCGGCCGAGGTGGATCATCTGGCGGCTCATGTTGGAGAGCACGTAGGAGCCGAGCGGCCGGTCACCGGCTTCCTTGGCGGCGTGCAGGGCGAGGACGAAGTACTTCTGGGCGGTGGGCTGGAGCCCGACGTCGTACGACATCCAGCCGGCCAGTTCGGCGAGTTCGGCGGCGACCTTGAACAGGCGCCGGGCGGTGGCCTCGGGCTGGGGTTCCTGGAGGAGGTCGGTCACCTCGTGCAGCTGTCCGACGACCGCCTTGCGGCGCAGGCCGCCGCCGCACTGGGCGTCCCACTGCCGGAACATCACGGTGGTGGTCTCCAGCAGGTCCAGCTCCGGCTTGGAGAGCCGGCCGCGGGCGCGGGCGGCGGAGGGGACCGGTTCGGGTTCGGTCCGGGGCGGCGGAGCGGGCGGGGTGGGGACGAGCCAGCGCTGCATGGGCTCGATGAGGGACGGGCCCGCGGAGAGGGCGAGCGAGCTCCCGAGGAAGCCGCGCCGCGCCAGCATCAGGTCGCTGCGCGAGAACTCGCTGAGCAGGGCCACGGTCTGCGGGCCCGTCCAGGGCAGGTCGACGCCGGTCGCGGAGGGTACGGGCCGGGCGGTGCGCAGGCCCAGGTCCTCGACGGAGACGACGACGCCGAAGCGTTCGGAGAACAGTTCGGACAGGATTCTGGGGATGGGTTCGCGCGGGTTCTCGCCGTCGAGCCAGCGGCGCACGCGCGAGGTGTCCGTGGAGATGTGGTTGGCACCCAACTGGCGTGCTCTGCGGTTGACTTGGCGGGCCAGTTCGCCCTTGGACCAGCCGCTGCGGACGAACCACGAGGCGAGAAGCTCGTTCGGGCGTTTCTCCGGACTCGCCACGCTCGTCCCGCCACCGCCGTTGCCGCTCACTGGAACGCCCCCATCCCTGAAGACCACTTGTCGCTGAGTGCGCCAAGCCCTATCAGAATGCCGGTTGTCGGGGCCGCCCGTCCGGCGGTTGTCACCCTTCGAACGGAAAGCCGAGTTGCCTCCGGCATACCCACGAGTGCATGTGCCCCAAGAAGCCGTGCACACAACGTAACCCTACGATCACCCGTCCCACCATGGCGGAACCGCAATCGCCACCATTCGCCACCCCTTCGAATGAACTCACCGTCGCCGACCCACGATTCACTTGACACGGGACAGCCACGAGTGAGTGCAGCGGTGCACGCGAGGGCGCACACCGCTCGACGCACCACCCCCGGCACCCCGAAGCGCCGCGTGGGCAGGGCGGCGCGGGGAAGGCGAAAACAGAGCGTCACGCACTGCGCCCGCTGCGTAACCACCGGTACGTCGGACCCGTTGGAGGGGGCATGGGCTTCACGATCGGCATCAGCCGGGGCATCCGGACCGGCTCGCGTCGCCGGAGCCGCTCGTCGGACGGCACCGTCGTGGCGGAGTACACGGGACTGTGGGGATGGGACGTGGTACCGGGGGTCCGGGCCGCCGCGGGCGCCTGTTCCTGCGGGCGCTCCGGCTGCCGGGCACCGGGCGCCCACCCGCTGGGGCAGGCGCCCGTGATCCGCGCCGGGGCACCCCTGGACGAGGTGACGGCCCTCTGGTCCGAGTTCCCCGGGGCCTCGCTGATGCTGCCGGTGGGGCGGGCGTTCGACGTGATCGAGGTGGCCGGGCCCGCCGGGTGCCACGCGCTGTCCCGGCTGGAGCGCATGGGCCTGCCGGTCGGCCCGGTCGCCGCCACCCCGGACGGCCGCGCCCAGTTCTTCGTCGCCCCCGGTGCCGCCACCGCCCTGCCCGATCTGCTCTACCGCATGGGCTGGGACGACCCGGCCGCCCTGGATCTGCGCGGCCTCGGCGCCGGTACGCACATCACGGCGCCGCCGTCCGACCGGGGCGGCCTCGGTCCGGTGCGCTGGCTGCGCTCCCCCGCCCTGGACTCGGCCTCCCGGCCGCCCGAGGCGCGTCTGCTGCTGGGCACGCTGGCGTACGTGGCGCACCGCTCGGGTCTGTAGCCCCTCCTGACACGGCGAAGCGCCCGTCCCCCGGTGCGGGGGCGGGCGCTTCCTCGCGTCTGCCGGGCGAGCCCCGGGGTGTCACTCCCCGATGAGGGCGTCCACGAAGGCCTGCGGCTCGAACGGCGCCAGGTCGTCCGCGCCCTCGCCGAGCCCGATCAGCTTGACCGGCACGCCCAGCTCGCGCTGGACGGCGATCACGATGCCGCCCTTGGCGGTGCCGTCCAGCTTGGTGAGCACGATGCCGGTGATGTCGACGACCTCGGCGAAGACCCGGGCCTGCACCAGACCGTTCTGACCGGTGGTGGCGTCGAGCACGAGCAGCACCTCGTCCAGCGGGGCCTGCTTCTCCACGACCCGCTTGACCTTGCCGAGCTCGTCCATGAGGCCGGTCTTGGTGTGCAGCCGGCCCGCGGTGTCGATGAGCACGGCGTCGGCGGCCATGTCCTTGCCCTCCTTGACCGCGTCGAACGCGACGGAGGCCGGGTCACCACCCTCCGGGCCGCGCACGGTGTGGGCGCCGACCCGCTCGCCCCAGGTCTGGAGCTGGTCGGCGGCGGCGGCACGGAAGGTGTCGGCGGCGCCGAGGACGACGGTGTTGCCGTCGGCGACCAGGACCCGGGCGAGCTTGCCGGTGGTGGTGGTCTTGCCGGTGCCGTTGACGCCGACGACCATCACGATGCCGGGGCCGCCGGCCTCGTTCTCCGTGTGCACGGTGCGGTCCATCGTGGGACCGACGAGCGTGACCAGCTCCTCGCGGAGCAGTCCCCGCAGTTCCTCGGGGGTGCGGGTGCCGAGCACCTTCACGCGCTCGCGGAGCCGGTCGACCAGTTCCTGTGTGGGCTGCACACCGACGTCGGCGGTGAGCAGGGTGTCCTCGATCTCCTCCCAGGTGTCCTCGTCGAGGTGCTCGCGGGACAGCAGGGTGAGCAGGCCCTGGCCCAGGGCGTTCTGCGAACGGGAGAGACGGGCGCGCAGCCGGACCAGCCGGCCGGCGGTGGGCTCCGGGATCTCGATCTCGGGAGCCTCGGCGGCGGGCGGTTCCTCGATGACGACGGGACCGGCGCCCGCCGGAAGATCAACCTCCTCGATGGTGCGCCGCGGTTCCTCCCGCGGCGTCTCGGCCTCCTCGCCGACGTGCGGCTCGGCGGGAGGGGCGGTGATGTCGGGCGCGGCGGGCGGCGGCGGGGGCAGCGGCTTCTTGCGCCGGCTGCCGACGATGAGCCCGCCGAGCGCGCCGAGGACGACCACGGCGATGACTACAGCAAGGATGACGATGTCCATAACAGCCCCAGTATCGGCCATGGGTACCCCGGTGGCGCCGATGGTGACGCGCGCCGGACGGCGCGTGCCGCGCGGTGCCGGTGCCGGTCGGGATGTGGTCCGGGCCGCGGGCGCCCGGGTGCGGGCATGCCGCCGCCCCGGCTCGGACGGTGCCGGGCCGGGGCGGTGGGTGGGGGGACACCCCGGGTGGGGGGGCTGCTCCGGGTGGGGGCTGCACCGGGGTGGGGGAACGGGGAGAGGGGCAGCGGGGACTTGAGCCCCTCCCCCGGTCTCGGCGGGCTGCCGGTCAGCCCATCTCCTCCAGTGCCTTGCCCTTCGTCTCCTTCACGAACTTCAGGACGAAGGGGATGGAGAGCGCGGCGAAGAGGGTGTAGATCATGTACGTGACGGACAGGTTCCAGTCGGCCAGCGAGGGGAAGCTCGCGGTGATGGCCCAGTTGGCGATCCACTGCGCGGCGGCGGCGACGCCGAGGGCGGCGGCGCGGATCCGGTTGGGGAACATCTCGCCGAGCATGACCCAGACGACCACGCCCCACGACAGGGCGAAGAAGAGGACGAAGACGTGCGCGGCGATCAGGGCGACCCAGCCCTGGGTGGCGGGGAGCTTGCCGTCGACGAGGTCGAAGGAGAAGGCCCAGGCCTCCAGTGCGAGGCCGATCACCATGCCGACGGAGCCGATGATGGCGAGCGGCCTGCGGCCGATGCGGTCGACGAAGATCATCGCGATGACGGTGCCGACGATGTTGATGATCGACGTGGTGAAGGAGTAGAAGAACGAGGCCGTCGGGTCGACGCCGACCGACTGCCACAGCGTCGCCGAGTAGTAGAAGGCGACGTTGATGCCGACGAACTGCTGGAAGACGGAGAGGCCGATGCCGATCCAGACGATCGGCTTGAAGAAGAAGCTGCCGCCGAGCAGGTCCTTGAAGCTGGACTTCTCGTCACGGTGCATCGCCGACTCGATCTCGGTGACACGGGCGTCCAGGTCGACGTCCTTGCCCTCGACCTCTTCGAGGATCTGCCGGGCCCGCTCGCGCTTGCCGACGGAGATCAGGTAGCGCGGGGACTCGGGGATGGCGAAGGAGAGCAGGCCGTAGAGGACGGCGGGCACGACCATGACGCCGAGCATGAGCTGCCAGGCCTCCAGGCCCAGGAGCTCACCGCGCTGGTCGCCGTCGGCGGCGTTCAGGATGCCCCAGTTGACCAGCTGCGACACGGCGATGCCGATGACGATCGCGGCCTGCTGGAAGGAGCCGAGCCGGCCGCGGTAGGCGGGCGGGGCGACCTCGGCGATGTAGGCCGGGCCGATGACCGAGGCCATGCCGATGGCGAAGCCGCCGACGACGCGCCAGAAGGCGAGGTCGTAGAGGGAGAAGGGCAGCGCGGAGCCGATGGCGCTGACGCTGAAGAGGACCGCGGCGATCTGCATGCACCGGATGCGGCCGATGCGGTCGGCTATGCGGCCGGCGGTCGCGGCGCCGATGGCGCAGCCGATCAGGGCGACGGCGATGACCTGTGCGAGCGCGGCGGAGCCGATGTCGTAGCGGTCGCGGATGGCCTCGACGGCGCCGTTGATCACGGAGCTGTCGTAGCCGAAGAGGAAACCGCCCATGGCGGCCGCCGCCGCGATGAAGATGACGTGCCCGAGATGTTCGGGGTGAGCCGTTCTGGCTCCTTGCTGCGCCTGCGGTGTGCTGGTCACGTGTACTCCTCGGGCCACCGGCAGCGTCGCCGGGTGGGGGGTCAGCCCTTCGAGGTCCAGCGGTAGGTACCTGAAGGTAAAAACGACATGGCAGAGACTATGTCTTCAATTCTTGAAGTCAACAGCGGGTCTGGTGTGAGCTTTGAGACGCTTCGGAGTGATGGGTATTCAGAAGTTGAAGAGTTTGTGTCGTCGCTCTAGCGCAGGCGCTGACTGATGACCTTGGACACACCGTCGCCCTGCATGGAGACGCCGTAGAGCGCGTCGGCGACCTCCATGGTGCGCTTCTGGTGCGTGATCACGATCAGCTGCGAGGCCTCCTGCAGCTCCTGCATGATCCGGATCAGCCGCTGGAGGTTGGTGTCGTCGAGGGCCGCCTCGACCTCGTCCATGACGTAGAACGGGCTGGGCCGCGCCTTGAAGATCGACACGAGCATCGCCACGGCGGTCAGTGAGCGCTCACCGCCCGAGAGCAGCGACAGCCGCTTGACCTTCTTGCCCGGCGGACGCGCCTCGACGTCCACGCCCGTGGTGAGCATGTTGTCGGGGTCGGTCAGCACCAGACGGCCCTCGCCGCCCGGGAACAGCCGGGAGAAGACGCCCTCGAACTCGCGCGCGGTGTCCCGGTAGGCCTCGGTGAAGACCTGCTCGACCCGCTCGTCGACCTCCTTGACGACCTGGAGCAGGTCCGCGCGGGTCTTCTTCAGGTCCTCCAGCTGCTCGCTGAGGAACTGGTGGCGTTCCTCCAGCGCGGCGAACTCCTCCAGGGCGAGCGGATTGACCTTGCCGAGCTGCTGGTAGGCGCGCTCGGCGGCTTTCAGGCGCTTCTCCTGCTCGGACCGCACGAAGGGGCGGGGGCTGTTGCGCGGGTGCTCCGGGTCCTCGGGCAGCTCTTCGCCCTCGGCGGGGGGCGAGGGCGGCACGAGCTGGTGCGGGCCGTACTCCGACACCAGCCCCGCCGGCTCCACACCCAGTTCCTCCAGCGCCTTGGTCTCCAGCTGCTCCATCCGCAGCCGTTTCTCGGCGCCGAGTACCTCGCCCCGGTGAACTGAATCCGTCAACTTGTCGAGTTCCGCCTTGAGGTCGCGCCCCTGGGTGCGGGCGCGGGCGAGTTCCTGCTCGCGGTGGGCCTTGGCGGCGTCGGCGGCCGCGCGCTCCTCGGCGGCGCGGGTGAGGGACACCTCGACGTGGGCGAGGAGCTGCCGGGCGCCTTCGGCGACCGCCCCGGCGACGGCGGCCTCGTGGCGCAGCCGGGCGCGGCGCTGTTCGGCACGCGCGCGTGCCTCGCGCTCCGCGCGGGCGGCACGGTCCAGGGAGTCGGCCCGTCCGGCCAGCCCCTTGACCCGCTCCTCGTGCGTACGGGCCTGGAGGCGCGCCTCCATCTCGGTCTGGCGGGCGTTGGCCCCGTCCGCGGCGAGCCGGTCGCGTACGGAGGTGTCGGGCTCCTCCTCGTACGGCATCTCCTCGGCGACCTCGAGCCGCTCGGCGAGTTCCTCCGCGTCGGCGAGCGCCTTGTCGAGGGCCTCCTGTGCCCGGGCCGCGGCGGCACCGGCCCGCTCGGCCTCCCCGGCCGCGCCGCGCGCCTGTCCGGCGAGCCGGCCGAGCTGCTGGGCGACGGAGGACTTCTCCCGGTCGGCGGCGCGGCGCCGCTCGCCGAGCTCCTCGACGAGGGCCGCGCACGCGCGGCGCCGGCCGGCCGCGGCTTCCTGTGCCTCGGCGAGCTCCTCGCACCGCACCGCCAGCTCCTCGAGCTCGGCGACGGCCTCGTCCACGGACGCCTGTACTTCCAGCAGGCTGGGGGCGCCGGCGGAGCCACCGTGCGCGAAGTGGGCGCCGAGGAGGTCGCCTTCGGCGGTGACTGCGGTGAGGTCCGGGTGGGCGTGGACGAGTTCCTCGGCGTCCTCCAGGGTGCTGACGACGACGACGCGGTGCAGCAGCCGGCGCACGGCCGGCATGAGATCGGCGGGCCCACTGACGAGACGCTCCGCGGGGAGGGGGGTGGCGGAGGGGGCGGCGGGTGCGGGGGCGTCGTGGCTGGGCGCGCGGGTCGCCGCGGCGTTGGGGGGTGGTGCGGCGGGCGGGGTCTGTGGGGTGGCGGGGTCGGGCGCGTCGTGGCCCGCGTTCCCGGTGGTGGTCGGGGGGCCGGTGAGGAGGAGGGATGCTCGGCCCGCGTCCTGTTTGCGGAGGAGGCGGATGGCGTCGGCCGCGGCGGACGGGGAGGTCATCGCGAGGGCGTCCGCCGCCGCGCCGAAGGCGGCCGCGAGCGGGACCTCGTAGCCGGGCCGCACCGTCAGCAGTTCCGCGGCCGGGCCCAGCAGCCCGGTGAGGCTGTCCTTCGCACCGAGCAGCACGCCGGTCCCGTCCTTGCGGCGCAGACCGAGGGCGAGGGCCTCGTGGCGGGCCTGAGTCGCGGCGCGCTTGCGTTCCGCCGCGGTGACCGCCTCGCGGGCGGCGGTGTGGGCGGTCTCGGCCTCGGCGAGCCGTCGCTTGGCCTCCTCGTGCCGCTCGGCGAGTTCGGCGTCCCCGGCGTCGAGGCCGTCGACCTCCGCCCGGAGCGCCTCGTACTCCTCCTGTGCGGTGACGGCCCGCTCCTGGGCCTCGTCACGCGCGGCGGCCAGCCGCTCGATCTCGGCCTGGGCCGCGCCGGCCCGTGACCGGGCCGCGCCCACCTGTCCCTTGAGCCGGGCGAGGCCTTCGCGCCGGTCGGCGATGGCCCGCGCGGTGTCCTTCAGACGGCGTTCCTCCTGGGCGAGCTCGCGTTCCAGCTCCGCGCGGTGGGCGACCGTGTCCTCGAGCGCGCGTTCGGCTGCCTCCAGGGCGGCCTCCAGCTCGGCCTCCTGCTCGCGGATCCGGGCGGCCTCCCGCTCCATGTCCTCGGGGTCCCGTCCGCGCCGCTCCTCGGGGGGCGCGGATGTCGCGCTCTTCACCCGCGCGTCGGCCAGCGAGACGGTGCCGCGTACCCGCTCGGCGAGCTGGGAGAGCTCGTACCAGGTCTGCTGGGCGCTGTGGAGGCGCGGGGTGAGGCGGCGGACCTCGTCCTCCAGGAGGGCCTCGCGCTGGAGGGCCTTCCTCAGCTCGGTCTCGGCCGCCTCCTTGCGCTCCTTGAGGGCGGCCTCGTCGGCGATCTCCGCCTGGAGTGCCTCGCGCAGCCGTACCAGGTCGTCGGCGAGCAGACGCAGCCGCGCGTCGCGCAGGTCGGCCTGGATGACGGCGGCCCGCCGTGCGACGGCGGCCTGGCGGCCGAGCGGTTTGAGCCGGCGCCGCAGTTCGTCGGTGAGGTCCTGCACGCGCGCGAGGTTGGCCTGCATCGCGTCCAGTTTCCGCAGCGCCTTCTCCTTGCGCTTGCGGTGCTTGAGGACGCCCGCCGCCTCCTCGATAAAGGCGCGGCGGCCCATGGGGTCGGCGTGCAGGACGGAGTCGAGCCGGCCCTGGCCGACGATGACGTGCATCTCGCGGCCGATGCCGGAGTCGGAGAGCAGTTCCTGGATGTCGAGCAGCCGGCAGGTGTCGCCGTTGATCTGGTACTCGCTGCCGCCGTTGCGGAACATGATCCGCGTGATGGTGACCTCGGCGTACTCGATGGGCAGGGCCCCGTCGGAGTTGTCGATGGTCAGCGACACCTCGGCGCGGCCGAGCGGCGGACGGCCGGTGGTGCCGGCGAAGATGACGTCCTCCATCTTGCCGCCGCGCAGCGACTTGGCGCCCTGCTCGCCCATGACCCAGCTGAGCGCGTCCACGACATTGGACTTGCCCGAGCCGTTCGGGCCGACGACGCACGTGATCCCCGGCTCGAACCGGAGGGTGGTCGCGGAGGCGAACGACTTGAAGCCGCGGAGGGTCAGGGCCTTCAGGTGCACGCCGCCGGACTTTACCCGCCGGGCAGGGTCTCACTCCATGAACGCCCGGTTTCGCGGGTGAACGCGCAGGGCACATCAAACGTTGAAGAGGGTGAAAGGATGCGCGGAACAACGAGTGTTGGGCGCCGTGCGCGGGGGTGCGGGCCGCCGGGGTGAGGACGCGGAGGCTGGAAAGAAAGAAGGGACGCCGGGGCGTCCCTTGCCATTCCGACTGCTTGGCGGTGGTGACGGGCAGGCCCGACCGCTGCTGGTGCTGTGTGTGGAGCGGTGCAGTGATCAGGTGAGCGCAGGCTCCGCCTGGTGTGCGTCAACGCTCTCCATGATCCTGTCGTGAGAAGCGGCAGCCGTCAGCGCGTCGTTCTCCGCCTGGATCCTTCCGAGTTCGGATTCCAGGTCCTGTACGCGCTGCTGGAGCCGTCGCATCTCGGCGAGGAGTCGAGGGTCGGAGCCGCCGACGTAACCGAGAAGCGCCTTTGCCATGATGGATGGTCCTCCACAATGAGTGACCGACCGATGCGGTGTGGGTCGTGAGGGATTCGCACCCGCGGTGCTTGGCATGCCTGGAGTTGTGCTGCCGTTCAGCCATGCCAAACAGCTAAGGTGCGCGGGGCTTTCAGCGTCTCACCAAAAAGTTTGAGGGTCAACACGATCACGCCCCGTATTGGCGGACAACCGGGTGCGTACGGCCGGGAAGCGGCGGCGTCGCGACTCTCACGGGTCCTCGAGGGCGTGGCGATCATCTTGGCGGCCGGCGTCCGCCATGGCAAGCCGCTCTCCGCGGTCACCAGGACGTTTTCCCCGGCGAGGACCCGTCGTACGCACCGGTCGGCCCCCTCGGGCCCGGTTCCGGTGGGCCGGATCAGCGGATGGCGAAGCTCTCGTAGCCGCCCCGCGGTGTGTCCCAGATCTCGGTGACTCCGTCCACACGTCCGGGCGTGTCGCCGGTCTGCAGCCAGTCGAGCAGCCCCTCGCACCGTTCACGGGAGCCTTCGGCCACCACTTGGACCCTGCCGTCGCCCAGATTGAGAGCAAAACCACTCAGGCCGCCGATCTCCAGGGCCTTGGCGCGGGTGAACCAGCGGAAACCCACACCTTGGACACGCCCCCGCACCCAGGCGACCAGTCGCACATCCTCACTCATGGCTGCAACCTAACCGGACAAAGTCACACCGGGCACTCCGCCCCCTGGCGCCATGCGGTACCGTCCCCACCCATGAATCTCATATGAAACTCACTCGTTGGTGTGAGTTTTGTGATCATCGAGTTTCAGGCTGGTCGCGAATTCGGGGCTGGTCGCGAAGACGAGTCGACCGCAAGGACGAGGAAGGCCAGGGACATGGGACGCCACCGACGCTCCGCCGCCGGCCGCGCCGCCACGGGCCGCGCCACCGGGGTCACTCACCACGACGGCCGCAACGACGCGGGCCCGGAGGCCCTGAGCGACCGGGCCGGCGGCCCGCCCACGATGGGCACGGCGCCGTATCTGAACCCGGAGGCCTACGCCGAGACGTACGCGCGGAGCGAGGCGTACCTCTACGCCACGGACGACGGCGGCGCGTACTCCGCCGGCACCGACTTCTCCCGGGGCGGCTTCCCGGGCGGCGACTTCTCGAGCGGTCAGGACCTGCCCGGTCACGCCTTCCCCGGTGACGACTTCGACGACGGCTTCACCGCACGCGAGGACTTCTCCGCACGGGACGGTTTCCCCGCACCCCGCGGCCACGCCACCCAGGCCACCCACGCCACCCACGACGACTTCGCCGGACGCGACGGCGTCCCCTCCCCCGGTGGCTTCACCGCCGACGAGGCCGGCCGGTCCGCGAGCGGCCGCCGCCGCAAGAAGAAGGCCGCGACCCCGGTCCGCACCGGTCTGCTCGGCGTCTCCGCCGCCATGGCCATCGGCACGATCGCCGTGGCCACGGGCGCGGTGCCGGGCCTGGAGAACTACAAGCTCGGCGGCGACAGCAGCCCCGGCGAGGAAGTGCAGGCCGGGGACCTGGCGACCAGCCTGCCCACCGGGCAGGGCGGCACGTCCGGCAGCGTGGAGTCCCCCGGCCGGGACGCGAGCGCCCCCGCGAGCCGGGACTCCGACCGCTCCGCCTCGCCCGCTCCCTCCGCGACGCCCTCCGCTCCGGCCGCCTCGCCGACCGAGGCGCCGGAGAAGGAGAAGCCGGAGGAGAAGCAGCCCGAGGCCGCCCCGGAGAAGACCGCGGAGAAACCGCCGGCCCGCGAGGCGGCGCCGGAGCCGGAGAAGGAGAAGGAGAAGGGCGACCGGGGTCCCGTCTCGGCGGAGACCGCCGCCGGCGCCGAGGTCCTCCGGCTGGTCAACGCGGAGCGCGCCAAGGCCGGGTGCAGCCCCGTCACCGCGAGCGGCGCGCTGACCGACCTGGCCACGGCGTTCAGCGACGACATGGCCGAGCGCGGCTTCTTCGACCACACGGACCCCGACGGCGACACCCCGTGGGACAGGGCCAAGGCGGCCGGCGTCAGCGGCCTGGGCGGCGAGAACATCGCCCGGGGCCAGGCCGACGCGGAGGCCGTGATGCAGGCCTGGATGGACAGCCCCGGCCACAAGGCGAACATACTGAACTGCGACTTCAAGACCCTGGGCGTGGGAGTCCACATGGGCCCCGGCGGCCCGTGGTGGACCCAGAACTTCGGCTACTGAGCACGGGCGGCCGGCGCGCTCACTGTCGGTTAGCGCAACCTGCTGGTTGGCGTGTTCTGAAGTAGCCTGGGGGTATGACGACCACGGAGCCGCGTCCGCGGGAGCGGGAGCTTCCCTTCGACGTGTTCGCCAAGGCGTGTCCCTCGCGCGGCACGCTGGAGCATGTGACCGGGCGGTGGGGCGGGCTGACGCTGGGTGCGCTGTTCGAGGGGTCGCTGCGGTTCAACGAGCTGCGCCGCCGGGTCGACGGGGTGAGCGAGAAGATGCTGTCCCAGACGCTGCACGCGCTGGAGCGCGACGGCCTGGTGCACCGTGAGGCCCAGCCCACCAACCCGCCCCGTGTGGACTACGAGCTGACGCCGCTGGGCCGTGAGGTGGCGGAGCGCCTGCTGTCCCTCATCCGGTACGTCGAGGGAAGCATGGACGCCGTGCTCCGGGCGCGTGAGCGCTACGACGAGACGCGCGGCGCCCGCTGACACCTCGGGCAGAAGTAGCTGGACCGGTTCATCCAGGCCCGCCGGCGCATCGGCGTACCGCAGCGGCGGCAGGGCAGCCCTTCGCGGCCGTAGGCGTCCAGGGAACGGTCGAAGTAGCCGGATTCCCCGTTGACGTTGACGTAGAGGCTGTCGAAGCTGGTGCCGCCCGCGGTGAGGGCCGCGTTCATGACGTCCCGCACATGGCCCAGGAGGAGCAGGGTGCGGGGGCGGGTGAAGCCGGCCGTCGGGCGTTCGTAGTGGATGCGGGCGCGCCACAGCGCCTCGTCGGCGTAGATGTTGCCGACGCCGCTGATCAGTGACTGGTCGAGCAGGGCCCGTTTGATGGTGGTCCGCTTGCGGCGCAGCGCGTGGTGGAAGGCCTCGTCGTCGAAGAGCGGGTCGAGGGGGTCGCGGGCGATGTGGGCGATGACGTCGGGCAGTCCGTCGGGGGTGTTGTCGTGCAGCGACAGGCCGCCGAAGGTGCGCTGGTCGACGAAGCGCAGTTCGGTGTCCAGGGCGTCGGTGAAGCGGACGCGGACGCGCAGGTGCTTCTCGTCCGGTGCGGTGTGCGGCTGGACCAGGAGCTGGCCGCTCATGCCGAGGTGGGCCAGGACGGACTGGCCGGTGTCCTCCAGGGGCAGCCACAGGTACTTGCCGCGGCGGCTGGGGACGCCGATGCGGTGGCCCTCCAGCCGGTGGGCGAAGTCGTCGGAGCCGGCGAGGTGGCGGCGTACCGCCCGCGGGTGCAGGACCTCGGCGCCGGCGACGGTCCGGTGGGCGACCCACCGTTCGAGTCCGCGCCGTACGACCTCGACCTCGGGCAGTTCGGGCATGGTCTCCCTCCAGGAACCGGTGGACCGGGGTGGGCCCTCCGGCGGTTCGTGCCGGGCGGGCCTGTCGTCGGCTCGCTCCGGCTCGGTCGCCGGAGCTGAGCGGGTTCAGCGCGCCGAGCGCCCGCCCCGGGGCCGGGGCGGGCGCTCTGGATGCGCTGTGCTTCAGGCGGAGGCCGACGGGGCGTCGGCGTTCGTGCCGGAGGCTTCGGCTTCGGCGGTCTTGACGACCTCCTCGGCTTCCGCCGCCGCTTTGGCGCGCTCGTCCGCGGCGGCCCGGATGGCCCGCCACGCGGATTCGGCGGCCTGCTGCTCCGCCTCCTTCTTGCTGCGGCCGGTGCCGGTGCCGTACGAGACGCCTCCGACGCGGGCGGCAGCAGTGAAGGTCTTCTCATGGTCCGGGCCGGTCTCCGTGACCAGGTACTCGGGGACGCCGAGTCCTTCGGTCGCGGTGAGCTCCTGGAGACTGGTCTTCCAGTCCAGGCCGGCCCCGAGGTTCGAGGACTTCTCGATCAGCGGGTCGAACAGGCGGTGCACCAGTTCGGAGGCCGCGTCGAGGCCCTGGTCGAGATAGACGGCGCCGATCACCGCTTCGAGGGTGTCGGCGAGGATGGATGCCTTGTCCCGGCCTCCCGTGCCCTCTTCACCGCGGCCGAGCCGGATGAAGGAGCCCAGTTCCAGCCCGCGGCCCACTTCCGCCAGGGCCCGCGAGTTGACCACCGCGGCCCGCAGCTTGGCCAGCTGGCCTTCGGGCAGATCGGGGTGGGTGCGGTACAGCGTGTCCGTGACGACGAGGCCGAGCACGGAGTCCCCGAGGAACTCCAGTCGCTCGTTCGTCGGCAGGCCGCCGTTCTCGTACGCGTAGGAACGGTGGGTCAGCGCTCGCACCAGAAGGGCGGACTCGAGCTGGTAGCCGAGCCGCCCTTCCAGAAGCGTGTGGGACGAGGCCTGGTTGTCCGCAGAGTTTTTCTTCGGCGTGGACACAGTGCCTCTCACCAGCCGCTCAGACCTCGAGGACCTGGCGCTTGTTGTAAGTGCCGCAAGACGGGCACGCGATGTGCTGCTGCTTGGGCTCGTGGCAGCGCTCGCACGCAACCAGGGTGGGGACCGCAGCCTTCCACTGCGACCGGCGGTGGCGCGTGTTGCTGCGCGACATCTTCCGCTTCGGAACAGCCACGGCTACTTCTCCTGCTTCTCGTCGACGTCCGGTTCGGCGCCGCTCATCTCGTCCTTCTCGCCGTCCGACATGGTGTCGGCGAGTCCCTGCAAAGCCGCCCAACGGATGTCGACGGCATCGTGGTGGTGGTCCGGGTCGTCAGCCAGCCGCGCTCCGCACTCGGAGCACAGACCCGGGCAGTCTTCCTGGCACACCGGCTGCATCGGCAGTGCGAGCACCACCGCATCGCGCAGCACCGGCTCGAGGTCGAACAGGCCGTCCTCGAGGAAGAGCCTGTCCTCGTCGTCCTCGGCGTCGTCGCCCGGTTCCGCGGTCACGCGGCCCCGGTCGTCGGCGTCAGGGTACGAGAACAGCTCCTGGAAGTCCGCTGCGAGCTCCTGCTCCAGCGGCTCCAGACACCTTACGCACTCCCCCTCGGCCTTCGCACGGGCGGTGCCTGTGACGAGCACACCTTCCATGACCGACTCGAGCCGGAGTTCGAGCTCCACCGGGGCGCCTTCCGGCACTCCGATGACCCCTTTGATCCCGAGGTCCCGGGGAGCGTCGACCGTACGGTTCAGGCGCTGCAGCGCACCGGGCCGCCGCCCCAGCTCGTGCGTGTCGAACACGAGGGGATTGCGATGGTCGAGGCGGGCGTTCAGGGCCATTCCTGCTTTCGGTCTTCGAGCTCGGGGGGTCGCTGCCGTACGGACGTGCCGGGCAGCGTGGATCGCGGACGTATACGCGGACAGCGCAAGCGCACACGCGACCGATGAGCCAGGATACTGGACCTTTCGCTCTCGGCCCAATCCGCCCCTACATGCCCCGCTCGCGCTCGTAGGCGCGCAACTGCTCCGGCGTGATCATGCTGGTGTCGAAGAGGCTGGTCTCGTCCAGGGAGTACCCCTGCTGGGGCTGCTGGGCCTGCGGCACCTGCTGGGCCTGCTGGGCCTGCTGGGCCTGGTTCGGGTCGTACGCCTGCGTGTGCGCGTCGTAGCCCTGGTAGGCGGCGTACGGGTCGGCCTGCTGGGCGGGGACGCCCGCCGCCGGGGCGTAGCCGGAGGCGGCGGCATACGGGTCCTGCCCGCCGCCGTACTGCTGCTGGTAGCCGGCGTAGGGGTCCGGCTGCTGCTGATAGCCGTAGGCGGGCTCCGGCTGGGCGTACGGCTGCGGCTGGGGCTCCGGCTGCCGCGGCCGGTGCTCGGGCTGCTTGGGCGGGGCGACGCTCCCGTCGGCGACCGAGGCGAGGTCGGCGAGGTAGTCGGCGTCGCTGGAGTGCTGGACGGAGGTGAGGTCGTCGGCGAGGGCGCCGAGGTCGTCGGAGGCGATCCGGCCGTGCAGTTTCTGCCGGCCCCGGCCGACCGCCTCCAGCGTCTTGGCGAGGACCGCCTCGAAGGCGCCGAGCTTGACGTCGACGTACTCGTCGGCGGTCCGGCGCAGGGTCTCGGGGTCGTGGCTGCGCTCGGGGGCGTCCTCGTCCTCGTAGCCCTGTTCGTCGAGTCCCGGGCCGGTGCCGAGCAGCTTCTCGCGGCCGCGGCCGACGGAGCCGAGGGTCTTGGTGAGGACGACCTCGAAGTTGGCGAGCTTGGAGTCGACGTAGTCGTCGGCCTCCGCGCGGATCTCCTCGGCCTCCTGGCGGGCCTCGGTGAGGATCCGGTCGGCCTCGGTCTGTGAGCGGCGGGCGACCTCCGTGTCGGAGATCAGGGAGCCGCGCTGGGCGTGGGCGCTCTCGATGATCCGCTCGGCCTCCTGGCGGGCCTGCTCGACCATCTGCTCCCGGCCGCCGATCAACTCCTGTGCCTGGGCGAGGGAGTCGGGCAGCGCCGCGCGCACCTCGTCGAGCATCGAGAGCAGTTCGGCGCGGTTGACCACGCACGAGGCCGACATGGGCATCGACCGGGCGCCGGAGACCGCGGCGACGATCTCGTCCAGCTTCTTCTGCACGTCCACCTGTGCTCGCCACTCTCTACAGCTGTGTTGGAGACGGACGGGACGACTGTACGGCCCTGGGGCGCCCGGTGGACACCGGCCGCCCGCACGACGACGGCCGTACGCCGGGTCAGTCCTTGCGCAGGCGTTCGCCGAGGGCGCTCAGGACCTCCGGCGGCACCAGGTGCGAGACGTCGCCGCCCCAGGCCGCGACCTCCTTGACCAGCGAGGAGGACAGGAAGCTGTAGGTGGGGTTGGTGGGGACGAAGAGGGTCTCCACTCCGGAGAGGCCGTTGTTCATCTGGGCCATCTGGAGTTCGTAGTCGAAGTCGCTGACGGCGCGCAGGCCCTTGACGATGGCGGGGATCTCGCGCTGCTTGCAGAAGTCGACGAGGAGGCCGTGGAAGGCCTCGACACGGACGTTGCCGTACTCGGCGGTGACCCGGCGGATCAGGTCGATCCGCTCCTCGATCTCGAACAGGCCCTTCTTGGACTGGTTGATCATCACCGCGACGTAGACCTCGTCGTACAGCCGGGAGGCCCGGGCGATGATGTCGATGTGTCCGTTGGTGATCGGGTCGAACGACCCGGGGCATACGGCGCGGCGCACTGTTGATCCCTCGCTCTCCGGTCCGGTCATCGTGCGTCTTCGCACGTAGAGGCGGCGCGACCGTACCAAAACGTTCCCTCGCCGTAGCGCCTGGCCCGGACCGCCTCGAAGCCGGGCGGCCAGGCGAATTCGCCGCCTCTGGTGCTGCGCTCCACGGTGACCAGCGCGTCTTCGGTGAGCCACCCCTGCGAGCGGAGTGTGAGCAGGATCTCGCGAAGATCGTCGTCGGAGACGGCGTAGGGCGGGTCGAGGAAGACGATGCCGTACGGCTCCTGCGGGGGTGCCGCGCGGATGATCTGTTCCGCTTTGCCGGATCTGACCTCGGCGCCGGGGAGCCGGAGCGACTTCACGTTCTCCCGGACCGTGCGGACGGCCCGGGCGTCGGCCTCGACGAGCAGGACGTGTCCGGCGCCCCGGGACAGGGCCTCCAGGCCGACGGCGCCGGAACCGGCGTACAGGTCGAGGACGCGTTCGCCGTCCAGCGGGCCGCCGAGCAGCGACTGCCAGGTGGAGAAGAGACCTTCGCGCGCCCGGTCGGAGGTCGGTCGGGTCCCCTGCCCCGGCGGGACGGCCAGGCGGCGTCCGCCGGCCGTGCCGGCGATCACGCGAGTCATGTCCTCGGTCCTTGTCGGTGTGTGCGGGTCGGTGGCCGTTCCCAGTCTGTCAGCCCTTCTCCAGGTACTGCTCCCGCTCCTCGTCCAGCAGTGCGTCCAGGGCCGTGCGCAGGGCGGGCAGGCGGTCCAGGTCCGGGTCGGCGGCGACGACCTTCGTGGCCTCCTCCCGGGCCTCGGCGATGATCTCCTCGTCGTCGATGACGGCGAGCATGCGCAGGCTGGAGCGGGTGCCGGACTGGGCCTGGCCCAGGACGTCACCCTCGCGGCGCTGTTCCAGGTCGATACGGGAGAGTTCGAAGCCGTCGAGGGTGGCGGCGACGGCGTTCAGCCGCTGCCGGGCCGGGCTCGCCTCGGGCATCTCGGTGACCAGCAGACACAGGCCGGGGGCCGAGCCGCGGCCGACGCGGCCGCGCAGCTGGTGGAGTTGCGAGACGCCGAAACGGTCGGCGTCCATGATCACCATCGCGGTGGCGTTCGGCACGTTGACCCCGACCTCGATGACGGTCGTGGCGACCAGGACGTCCGCGTCGCCGGCGGCGAAGCGGCGCATGACGGCGTCCTTGTCGTCGGGCTGCATGCGCCCGTGCAGGACCTCGACGCGGAGCCCTCGCAGGGGCCCCTTCGCGAGCTGCTCCGCGATGTCCAGGACGGCGAGCGGGGGCCGCTTCTCGGCCTCGTCCTCGGGGGACTTCTTCCGGCCGGCCTTCTTCGGGTCGTCCTCCTCGTCGCCGATGCGCGGGCAGACCACGTACGCCTGGTGACCGTTCGCGACCTCCTCGCGGACCCGCTCCCAGGCGCGGGCGAGGAAGTGCGGCTTGTCGGCGGCCGGGACGACATGGCTGGCGATCGGCGAGCGGCCTGCGGGGAGCTGGTCGAGGACGGAGGTCTCCAGGTCGCCGAAGACCGTCATCGCGACCGTGCGCGGAATGGGCGTGGCGGTCATCACCAGCAGGTGCGGGGGCTGTCTGCCCTTGCCGCGCAGGGCGTCGCGCTGCTCCACACCGAAGCGGTGCTGTTCGTCGACGACTACCAGGCCCAGGTCGTGGAACTGCACCTTGTCCTCGATCAGCGCGTGCGTGCCGATGACGATGCCGGCCTCGCCGGTGACCAGGTCGAGCAGGGCCTGACGGCGGGCCGCCGCGCCCATGGATCCGGTGAGCAGCACCACCTTGGTGGCGTCGTCCGCTCCCCCGAGCATCCCGCCCTCGGCGAGCTCGCCCATCATCTCGGTGACCGAGCGGTGGTGCTGCTGGGCGAGCACCTCGGTCGGCGCGAGCATCGCCGCCTGCCCGCCCGCGTCGACGACGGCGAGCATGGCGCGCAGGGCGACCATGGTCTTCCCGCTGCCGACCTCGCCCTGGAGCAGGCGGTGCATGGGGTGCTCGGTGGCGAGGTCGGTGAAGATCTCCTCGGAGACCTTCCGCTGGCCCTCGGTGAGGGTGAAGGGGAGGCGGGCGTCGAAGGCGGCGAGGAGGCCGTCGGGCTTCGGGCGGCGGGCGACGGCGGGCAACTGCGCGTCGGCGTGCCGGCGGCGGGCGAGGGCGGTCTGGAGGACGAAGGCCTCGTCCCACTTGAGCCGCGCGCGGGCGTCGGCGATGTCCGCCTGGGTGTGCGGACGGTGGATCTTCAGCAGGGCCTCGGGGAGCGGGACCAAGCCACGGCCGGCACGCAGGGAGTCCGGGAGCGGGTCGAGCGCCTCCTGGGCGCTGGGCAGGACCGTCTGGAGCGCCTTGCCGATCTTCCAGGACTCCATCTTGGCGGTGGCGGGGTAGATCGGGATGAGGGCCCCGGCCCAGGTCTCGACCGTCTCCTCGGTGTCACCGCGCAGCAGCTCGTAGGCGGGGTGGGCGAGTTGGAGACGACGGTTGAAGACGGAGACCTTGCCGGCGAACATCGCGCGGGTGCCCGGCAGGAGTTCCTTGTGCGGTTTGTGGACACCTGCGCCGAAGAAGACCAGTTGCAGCCGGCCGCTGCCGTCCGTGATCGTCACTTCCAGCCGCTGGCCCTTGCCGCGCGGGGCCTTGGCGGAGGCGAAGGTGTGCAGCCGGGCGTCGGCGACCTGCGCGACCACGGTGACGTGCTCGTCCATGGGGAGGTCGGCGAGGTGGGTGAGCCGGCCGCGCTCCTCGTACCGTCGGGGGTAGTGGTGGAGGAGGTCGCCGACGGTGTGCAGGCCGAGATGCTCGGCCATCACCTTCGCGGTGGCGGGGCCGAGCACCTTCTTCAGTGGTTCTTCCAGTGCGGGCACGAGATCCATTGGACACCACGACACTGACAGCGCGTGGCCCGCGGGACCCGGTTTCGGCCGAACACCCCGGCGATCGCCGTCCAGGGGACCGCGCGGAAACCGTGCGAGGAGGCCCGTGTCGTCCGGGTGGCCCGGCTTCCCCGGCGGATCTCGACGGACACCTCGCCCGGGGCGGCAGGGCGCCGGTCACGGTGAGGGTGTACGGCCGACCACCGGCGGTACGTGCCCTTGGGTGGGGCTCACGCCCTCGCGCGGGGGAAGCGGCCCCGGGCCACACCCACGGTCGGGTCACCGGTGGACGTCCGCGAGTACGTCCACCGGACGCCTGCTGTCGTCCGTACGTCGGAACCCACGCGTACGGCCGCGAGCGGGACGACCCCGTACGGGCGGGCGTCGTGAACAGCGCCGAAGCGCACGGCCCACGTGTGGGGACGGCGGCCGTCGGCTGCCGCGCGCGGGGACGGGTCGCGGGCGGGTGCGCGACGGAGGGGCCGGCTCGGGAGTGGATGTGGGGGGCGGGGTCACTCGACGCCGATGAGGAGGACGGCGCCCTGTCTGCCGCCGTGGTAGGTCACCGTGTCGACGGCCAGGTAGCCCTCGCGGACCCGGGACTCCAGACGGGCGGCGACGGACCCGGGGGCGTCGTCGCCGAGGACCAGGGTGACCAGTTCTCCGCCGCCCGCGAGCATGCGGTCGAGGACGGCCTCGGCGACGGCCGTGACGTCCTGTCCGATGACGGCGACGTCGCCGTCGACCAGGCCGAGGACGTCCCCCGCCTGGCAGATGCCCGCCATGGTCCAGGACTGGTGTTCGGCGACGGTGACCTCCGCGTAGCGGGTCGCGCCGGCCGCCGAGGTCATCGACACCACGTCCTCGTCGAAGCGCCGCCCCGGCTCGTGCACGGCGAGCGCGGCGATGCCCTGCACCGCGGAGCGGGTCGGGATGAGGGCCACCCTGATCCCCTCGGCCCGGACCTGCTCGGCCGCCGCGGCGGCGGTGTGGCGCAGGTCCGCGTCGTTGGGCAGCAGCACCACCTCACGCGCGTGCGCACGCCGTACCGCCTGGACGAGTTCGCCGCTCGCGGGCGGCTCCCCCGGGCGGGCGAGCACGGTGGTCGCGCCGGCCTCGCCGTACAGCCCGGCCAGGCCCTCCCCGGGCACCACGGCGACGACGGCCCGCTGGGCACGCTCCCCCTGTGCCCGCTCGACGGCTGCCGCGTGGCCGTCCCCGGCGCCGAAGTGGGTGATCCGGATCCGGTACGGCCGCCCGGCCTCGACCCCGGCTTCCACCGCGGCGCCCGCGTCGTCGACGTGGACATGGACGTTCCACAGCCCGTCCCCGCCGACCACGACGAGCGAGTCGCCCAGCCCGTCGAGCCGCTCCCGCAGCCGCGCGACGGCCGCGTCCTCGGCCTCCAGCAGGTAGATGACCTCGAAGGCGGGCCCACCGGGCCCGGATGCGGCGGGGCCGTCGGTGCACCCGTCCGTGCACCCCTCCGCGTCCCGGTGGGCGGCGTCGCGGGCTTCCGCGCGGGCGTGCGGGTCGCGCGGGGTCTCCCCGGTGAACGTCGCCACCAGTGCCGCGAGCACCGCCACCAGGCCCCTGCCGCCGGCGTCCACCACCCCGGCGCGACGGAGGACGGCCAGCCGGTCCGGTGTCTCGGCGAGCGCCGCGCGGGCCGCCTCGTAGGCCGCCCGGGCCACCGCCCCGCAGTCGCCCTCCGCCCCGCCGGCGGCGTCGGCGGCGGCCGTGGCGACGGTGAGGACGGTGCCCTCGACGGGGTGCGCCACCGCCTGGCGGGCGGAGTCGGCCGCCTGCCGCAGGGCGCGGCGCAGTCCCCGGCCGTCGGCCTGTCCCGTGGCCTCGTCACCGGCCAGTACCTGGGCCATCCCGCGCAGCAGCTGCGCCAGGATCGTCCCGGAGTTCCCGCGGGCGCCGATCAGCGCTCCGTGCGCCATCGCGCGTACCGCCTCGGCCAGGGTCGGCCCCGGGCCCCCGGACCCGCCCGCCTCATGGCCCTCGAACACCGCCTCCACCGCGGCGGCGGCCGACTCGACGGTCAGATAGAGATTCGTTCCGGTGTCGCCGTCCGCCACGGGATAGACGTTGATCGCGTCGATCTCCTCCCGGGCCCGCCCCAGGGCGTCGAGCGCGAGACCGCACCAGGCACGCACCGCGAGAGCATCGAAGAATGTCTGCGGCACCTGCGCCACCTGCGCCTCCCTGAGCTGCCGGCCGTGGCACGCAGCGTAGACCTTGGGCCCCTGCCCACCGGAAGAGGGCCACAGGCAGGGCCCTGAGCTGCCGTGGTAGTTTCGTTCTACGGGTGCAGCCGTTGTATGCTGCTCCGGTTGCCCGATCCGATCGGGCCTCTCCCCTGGCAACGCCACTCAGATCCACAGGGCTCCTGGAGTCCTCGATCTTGATCCCGGCATGCCGGGATCAACCGTAAGTGCATCTGAAGTCTTTGGAGTGACCCGTGGCTGCCAACTGCGACGTCTGCGGCAAGGGGCCGGGCTTCGGCAACAACATCTCGCACTCGCACCGCCGTACGTCCCGCCGCTGGAACCCGAACATCCAGCGTGTGCGTACCGTGGTCGGCGGGACGCCGAAGCGCGTGAACGCCTGCACCTCGTGCATCAAGGCCGGCAAGGTCTCGCGCTGACGCATTCGCTGAGCGCGCGGCCCTGGCTGGTTTCGCCGCAACGGCCGGTCCACCTTGGTGGGCCGGCTTTTTGCTGTGCCGCGGTCCGGCGTTGGTGTGGGCCGGGGTGGTTGCGCAGCCCGGCGCTTGCGGGGTGCCGTCGCGCCCACCCGTGCCGCCCTGGGGGTACCCCCTCTGGGGGAGGCACGACCGCCCGCGGAAAGGCGGCACACCTGCCCGCGGATCGGTTACAGGTTCCAGGCGTGGTGCACCGGGCCTATGCCCTTGCCCAGGGGGAAGCCGGCGGCTATCGCGCCGGTGACGTAGGTTTTCGCCGTCTTCGCCGCCTCCGGGACCGGGTGGCCCTTGGCCAGTTCCGACGCGATCGCCGACGCCAGTGTGCAGCCCGTCCCGTGGGTGTGGCGGTTGTCGTGCCGCGGGGCCCGCAGCCAGTGTTCCTCGGCACCGTCGGTGAGCAGGTCCACCGCGTCGCCGGACAGATGGCCGCCCTTGATCAGCACCCAGCGCGGCCCGAACGCGAGCACCGCCTCCGCCGCCCCGCGCAGATCACGCTCCGAGGCGACCCGTACGCCCGTGAGCTGCGCCACCTCGTCCAGGTTCGGGGTGGCCACGGTCGCCACCGGGAGCAGCCTGGTCCGTACGGAGTCCAGCGCGGAGGAGGCGAGCAGGGAGTCCCCGTGCTTGGAGACCCCCACCGGGTCGACCACCGCCGGCGCGTCGGTGCCGGCGATCAAGTCGGCCACCGTCTCGACGAGTTCGGCGGAGGACAGCATGCCGGTCTTGAGGGCCTGCACACCGATGTCGTCGACGACGCTGCGGTACTGCGCCCGCACCGCCTCCACCGGCAGTTCCCAGGCGCCCTGCACGCCCAGGGAGTTCTGCGCGGTCACCGCGGTGAGCACGCTCATGCCATGCACGCCGAGCGCGAGCATCGTCTTCAGGTCGGCCTGGATGCCGGCCCCGCCGCCGGAGTCGGAGCCGGCGACGGTGAGGACCCTGGGCGGGGCGGTGCGGCCGCTCACGACTCGATGTCCCCGAAGTGGTCCCAGCCGCCCTGGCTGGTCCAGGGCGCCCCGTCGACCGTCACCTGGGGCAGCGCCGAGGGGTTGAGCACCTCGCCGATCACCTTCCAGCGGGCGGGCAGCTTCACGTCCGGCGGGAAGGTCGCCACGATCGCGTGGTCCTCTCCCCCGGTCAGCACCCACTGCATCGGGTCGACGCCGACGGCCTGGCCGATGTCGTTCATCTGCGAGGGGATGTCGATGGCGCCGGAGCGGATGTCGATGCGTACCTTGCTGGCCTCGGCGATGTGCCCGAGGTCGGCGATGAGCCCGTCGCTCACGTCGCACATCGCGGTGGCGCCGAGACCGGCGGCGGCCGGTCCCGCGTGGTACGGCGGCTCGGGTCGCCGGTGCGCCTCGACGAAGGCGCGCGGCGAGCGGAACCCGCGCGAGAGCACCGCGTGTCCGGCCGCGGACCAGCCCAGCCAGCCGGTCACCGCGACGAGGTCACCGGGCTGCGCTCCGCCCCGGGTGACGGGCTCCTGGTTGCGCAGATCACCGAGCGCGGTGATCGACACCATGATCGTGTCCCCGCGTACGACATCACCGCCGACGACCGCGGCGCCGGCCACCTGGCACTCGTCGCGCAGGCCGTCCATCAGCTCGCTGGGCCAGGTCACCGGCAGTTCCGCCGGGACGACGAGGCCGAGCAGCAGCGCGGTCGGCACGGCGCCCATGGCGGCGATGTCGGCCAGGTTCTGCGCGGCGGCCTTGCGGCCGACGTCGTAGGCCGTGGACCAGTCGCGCCGGAAGTGCCGGCCCTCCAGCAGGATGTCGGTACTGGCCACGACCCTGCGGTCGGGCGCGGAGACCACCGCGGCGTCGTCGCCGGGGCCGACCCGGACCGCCGGGGTGGTGGTGAGACGGGAGGTGAGCTCCCTGATGAGCCCGAACTCCCCGAGCTCACCAACAGTGCCCTTCATTTCCCTTGCGCCCCTTCTGTCCCTGTCCGTGCCCGGTCGCGAGTCCCGGAGGTCCTCGCTACGGTCGATATGACCGTCAACTTCTCTCGTGCCTGTACCCCGGCGCGCACGGCCCGGTTCCCGCAGGTCTCCCCGCGGGGAGCGGCGACGCGATACCGTGGCGTTCCTTTTCCCCACATGATCCTCGTGGCCGCCCTGGAGGTTCCGTGGTACAGGCGTACATCCTGATCCAGACGGAGGTCGGCAAAGCGTCGACCGTCGCCGATCTGATCGGCAAGATCCCTGGAGTCATCCAGGCCGAGGACGTGACCGGACCGTACGACGTGATCGTGCGCGCCCAGGCCGACACCGTCGACGACCTGGGCCGCATGGTGGTCGCCAAGGTCCAGCAAGTGGACGGCATCACCCGCACCCTGACCTGCCCGGTCGTCCATCTGTAGCCCCCGTCTACCCTGTGCCGGTGAACTCCTTCCCTCACCGGCGCACCGTACTGCCCGCGCTCGCGGTGCTGATCACCGCCGTCGCGGGCTGTTCCCCGGCAGACGGCAGCGCGTCCGCGGCGGTTCCCAGCCCGGACGCGAAGACCACCGAACTGTGTCAGGACCTGGACGATGTCCTGCCGGCGAAGGTGGACGGTGAGAGTCGCGACGATCCCGAACCCGCGTCCGAACTGACCGCGGGCTGGGGCGGCGTGGCGATCATACTGCGGTGCGGCGTCGAACGGCCCCCGAAGATGACCGACCCCGAGGTGGCCAACGGCGGCGACGCCGACGCCGTGCCCGGCGGGGTCGACGGGGTGGACTGGCTCATGGAGAAGCAGGACGGCGGTACGCACCGCTTCACCACCGCCAACCGCGAGGCGTACGTGGAGGTGCGGGTGACCGACGGACGGGACAGCACGGGCGTGCTGATCGACCTCGCCCCGGCCGTCAAGAAGGCGATCCCCGAGGGGATCGCCTCCTGAAGCGTGCGTCCGCCGCTCAGCGCAGCCCGGTCGACCTGCGCAGCGCCGCCTGCACGAGCCGGTCCACCAGCTCGGGGTAGCTCACGCCGGTGGCCTGCCACATCTGCGGGTACATCGAGATGGGGGTGAAGCCGGGCATGGTGTTGATCTCGTTGATCACGAACTCGCCGTCGTCGGTGAGGAAGAAGTCCGCGCGGACCAGCCCCTCGCAGGACGCCGCGTCGAACGCCTCGACCGCGAGCCGGCGCACCTCGGCCGTCTCCTCGGCGGTGAGCGGCGCGGGCACGATGCCGGGGGTGGAGTCGATGTACTTGGCCTCGAAGTCGTAGTACGCGTGCGCGTCGGGCGGCGGGATCTCGGCGGGCACCGAGGCGCGCGGGCCGTCCTCGAACTCCAGCACGCCGCACTCGATCTCCCGGCCGCGCAGCGCCGCCTCGACCAGGATCTTCGGGTCGTGGCGCCGGGCCTCGGCGATCGCGTCGTCCAGGCCGGAGAGGTCGTCGACCTTGGTGATGCCGATGGACGAACCCGCGCGGGCGGGCTTCACGAACAGCGGCCAGCCGTGGTCCCCGGCGAAGCCGATGATCCTCTTGCGGGCGGCGGACTCGTCCCGCTCCCACTCGCGCGGCCGGATCACCAGGTACGGGCCCACCTTGAGCCCGAAGGAGGTGAACACCCGCTTCATGTACTCCTTGTCCTGGCCGACGGCCGAGGCGAGCACGCCCGAGCCCACGTACGGGACGCCGGAGAGCTCCAGGAGCCCCTGGAGGGTGCCGTCCTCGCCGTAGGGGCCGTGCAGCACCGGGAAGACCACGTCGACCTCGCCCAGGGCCTTGGGCACCGAGCCCGGCTCGCTGTAGACGACCTCGCGGTCGGCGGGGTCGACGGGGAGCACCACGGCGCCTTCCGCGGACTCGGCGAGCTGGTCCACGCTGGGCGTACGGCGGTCGGTGATCGCCATGCGTTCCGGCTCGTCGGCGGTGAGCGCCCAGCGGCCGTCCTGGGTGATGCCGATCGGCAGGACGTCGTACGTGGTCCGGTCGATGGCCTTGAGGACGGCGCCGGCGGTGACCACGGAGATCCCGTGTTCGGAGCTGCGCCCGCCGAACACGACGGCCACCCGCGGCTTGCGGGAGGGCTGCGGCTCGGGGCTCTGGGGGAGGTTCTCGGTGCTCATATCGCGTTGAGAGTACCCGCTGGCGGAGCCGGGAGTCAGCGCCCGCAACGCCGCGCGTGAGCCGAACGGAGGGGGCTGTCGCTCAGCGTCGTTCGGGCTTCGCGCTGCGCGACATGAGCTCCTTGAGGGCGACCACCGGGGGCTTGCCCTCGTGCACGATGGAGACGACCGTCTCGGTGAGCGGCATGTCGACGCCGTGCCGGCGGGCCAGATCCAGCACCGACTCACAGGACTTGACGCCCTCGGCGGTCTGCTTGGTGACCGCGATGGTCTCCTGCAGCGTCAGCCCCTTGCCGAGGTTGGTGCCGAAGGTGTGGTTGCGGGACAGCGGCGAGGAGCAGGTGGCCACCAGGTCGCCCAGGCCCGCGAGTCCGGAGAAGGTCAGCGGGTCGGCGCCGAGCGCGACACCGAGCCGGGTGGTCTCGGCGAGGCCGCGCGTGATGAGCGAGCCCTTGGTGTTGTCGCCGAGCCCCATGCCGTCCGCGATGCCGACGGCGAGGCCGATCACGTTCTTCACCGCGCCGCCCAGCTCGCAGCCGATGACGTCGGTGTTGGTGTACGGCCGGAAGTACGGGGTGTGGCAGGCGGTCTGGAGCCGCCGGGCGACGGCCTCGTCGGTGCAGGCGACCACGGAGGCGGCCGGCATGCGGGCGGCGATCTCGCGGGCCAGGTTGGGCCCGGTGACCACGGCGATGCGTTCGGCGCCGACCTTGGCGACGTCGTCGATCACCTCGCTCATCCGCATCGCCGAGCCGAGTTCGACGCCCTTCATCAGCGAGACCAGGACCGTGCCGGGGGCGAGCAGTGGTGTCCAGTCGGCGAGGTTGCCGCGCAGGGTCTGCGAGGGGACCGCGAGGACGGTGAAGTCGGCGCCCCGCGCGGCCTCGGCGGCGTCCGCGGTGGCCCGCAGGTTCTCCGGGAGCTCGACGCCCGGCAGGTAGTCGGGGTTGGTGCGGGTGGAGTTGACCGCTTCGGCGAGTTCGGGGCGCCGCCCCCACAGCACGACGTCGCAGCCCGCGTCGGCCAGGACCATGCCGAAGGCGGTCCCCCACGATCCGGTGCCGAAGACGGCCGCCTTGACCGGCTTGCTCACGTGCCCAGCCCCTCTTCCCGCGCGGTGGGCCTGCCGCCGCGCGTCCGCTCCTGCCGCGTCTGCGTGTGTGTCCTGCGACGCTGTTCGATCCGCTCCCGGCGCGGGTCGTACGGCGTCTCGGGTGCCCTCTCGCCGCGGAGCTGCTCGAGCTGACCGGTGACGGCCGCCATGATGGCCTCGGTCGCCTCCTTGAGCAGTTCCGGGGTCATCTCCCGGTCGTAGAAGCGGTCGAGGTCCACCGGCGGCCCGGCCAGCACCCTGCTGGTCTTGCGCGGCAGCAGGCTGGGCTTCTTGGCGTACGGCGGCAGCAACTCGTTGGCGCCCCACTGGGCGACCGGGATCACCGGGCACTTGGTCTGCAGCGCGACGCGCGCGGCACCGGTCTTGCCCGTCATGGGCCAGCCGTCCGGGTCGCGGGTGAGGGTGCCCTCCGGGTAGAAGGCGACGCATTCGCCGCGCTCCACGGCGTCGATCGCGGCGCGGAAGGCGCTGAGCGCGTCGGAGCTCTCGCGGTAGACGGGGATCTGTCCGGTGCCGCGCATCGCGGCGCCGATGAATCCCTTGTTGAAAAGGCCGCTCTTCGCCAGGAATCGCGGAACGCGTCCGGTGTTGTACTGAAAGTGCGCGTAGGCGAAGGGATCGATGTGCGAATTGTGGTTCACCGCGGTGATAAATCCACCCTCCGCCGGAATGTTCTCCATTCCGCGCCAGTCCCGCTTGAGCAGAACCACCAGCGGCGGTTTGCAGATCACCGCGGCGAAGCGGTACCAGAAGCCGATTCTGCGGCGCGGCACGAGTACACCTTCCTCTTCCGAATGACGGGCCCGGGGCCCGGCCCGGAGGCCGGGCGAGCCGCACAAGTGTCGCCCCGGCCCGCCGGTCTGTCGAGAACACCGTACGCCCCGCTCCTCTTACCTCCCGGTGCTCCGGGTGAGAATGACCGCGACAAGAGAGGGACGTAACACTCGTGCAGTGGAGCTTGGTGGTACCCCTGAAGCCGCTGGAGCGGGCCAAGAGCAGGCTCTCGGACACCGCGGACGACGGCCTGCGCCCGGGCCTGGCACTGGCCTTCGCCCAGGACACGGTGGCGGCGGCGCTCGACTGCCCGGCAGTGCGGGATGTGGTGGTCGTCACCGACGACGCCCTGGCCGCCCGTGAGCTGGCCGCGCTGGGGGCCGCGGTCGTCCCCGACGAGCCGCGCGACGGCCTGAACGCGGCCATCGCGCACGGAGCGGCGGCGGTGGTCTCGGCACGGCGTTCGGCCTCCGTAGCGGCCCTCAACGCCGATCTGCCGGCCCTTCGCCCTTGGGAACTGGCCCGCGTTCTGGACGCGGCGGCCGCATTTCCGCGCGCTTTTCTCGCCGATGCCGCCGCATTCGGTACGACATTGCTGGCCGCGGGCCGGGGCCGGGAATTGCGTCCGCTCTTCGGCCCCGCCTCCCGGGCCCGGCACCGGTCGTCCGGAGCGGTGGAACTCCGTCCGGATTCGGTGGATTCCGTACGGCAGGACGTGGACACCGGGGACGATCTGCGGGCGGCGCTGGCGCTGGGGGTGGGCCCCCGCACGGCCGCGGTCACCGCGCGGTTGCTGACGGCGGAGCAGTAGGCTGCCGCCATGCAGGCCACCGCGTACACCTACGACCCCGGCAGCCGCAGCGGGCAGGTGCTCCTGGACGACGGCACCCCGGTGCCCTTCGACGCTCCCGCGTTCGACGCGGGGGGTCTGCGGCTGCTGCGGCCCGGGCAACGGGTGCGGATCGAGACCGAGGGCGAGGGCGAGGCCCGGCGGATCACACTGGTGACGCTCCAGACGTTCTGAACGCAGGACGCCGTCCTGCGCGGACGGACGGCCTGCGGACCTCCTGCCGACCTCCCGGAGGGACGGCCTGCGGACCTCCCGGGCGGACGGCCGCGGGCGCTCGGACAGACCGCGGGCCGGACTCCTCGAGGGAGTCCGGCCCGGCGCGTGAGAACCGCTCGCCCGACGTGCCCGAAGGGGCGGGGGAGGCCGTTACTTCTTGCGTGCGGTGGTCTTCTTGGCGGTGGTCTTGCGCGCGGTCGACTTCTTGGCGGGGGCCTTCTTGGCCGTCGCCTTCTTCGCCGGGGCGCTCTTGGCGGCCGTCTTCTTCGCGGCGGTGCTCTTCGCGGTCGCCGCGGTCTTGGCGGGCGCCTTCTTCGCCGTGGTCTTGGCCGTCGTCTTGGCGGGGGCCTTCTTCGCGGTCGTCTTCTTGGCGGTCGTCTTCTTCGCGCCGGCGGCCTTCTTGGCCGTGGTCTTCTTGGCCGCGGCCTTCTTCACGGTCGCCGAAGCGCCGCCGGTCAGGCTGCCCTTGGGGGCCTTCTTGACCGAGACCTCACCGCCGCGCGGCAGCTTCTTCGAACCGCTCACCAGGTCCTTGAAGCCCTGGCCCGCGCGGAACCGCGGAACGGAGGTCTTCTTGACCCGAACCCGCTCGCCCGTCTGGGGGTTGCGGGCGTAGCGGGCCGGGCGGTCGACCTTCTCGAACGAACCGAAGCCGGTGACCGAGACCCGCTCCCCCGCGACCACCGCGCGGACGATGGCGTCCAGTACGTGGTCGACGGCGTCGGCGGCCTGCTGGCGGCCGCCCACCTTGTCGGCAATCGCTTCTACGAGCTGCGCCTTGTTCACGTCTTCCCCTTCGGAGACATCGCCAGAACGAATGTGTTCAAGCTTTTTCGCACGTTAGGCAGATATATACCGCAAATCAAACACGAAACGGGCTAATCACCCTTGTGCCGCAACGAACTCGACTGTCTCGACTGGTTCAGCGTTCCTCTTCGGGGAATCGACCCGCGTCGAGGTCCGCGATGAACCGCTCCAGACGCCTTGCCGCACCGGCGAGATCGTGCTTGGCCGCGGCCGTAATGACCAGCAGCTTCCGGGTCAGCGCCATCCGTACGCCCTCCGGGACTTGCAGTGCGCGCACCCTTGCGTGCGCTTCTTTGAGCTGGACCGCGACCGCCGCATAGAGCTGGAGTTGGCCGTCGTGTTCCATGCACAGATTGTGCCATCTGGGGCGAGTTGTCGCCTGCCCAGGGGGCAACTGCCGCCTCGGACGGCCGTCCGCGCACACGCGGGGATCACGCACACGTGACACGTGTACCCCAGCAACCACCTCCATAACGTGGTGAGTTGAGGCCTCCCAAGAAGGCGCGCAGGGCCGAACGGGTGCAGACGTGCGCGTACCCCCGATCGGGCCGATCGGGGGTACGCGAGGGGGATGCGGTGGCCGAAAGTCGCCGTTGGGCGAGGACTTCGGCGGCGGCGGGTCAGGCCGTGAGCGTCGCCGGCTTGAACGAGGGGCGCTTCGCCTCGTACGCGGCGATGTCCGCCTCGTTCCGCAGCGTGATGGAGATGTCGTCGAGCCCGTTCAGCAGCCGCCAGCGGGAGTTCTCGTCGAGCTCGAAGGAGGCGGTGACGCCCTCGGCGCGCACCTCGCGGGCCTCGAGGTCGACGGTGATCTCCGCCGTGGGGTCGGCTTCGGTGAGCTCCCACAGCGCGTCGACGATCTTCTGGTCGAGGACGACCGTCAGCAGCCCGTTCTTCAGCGAGTTGCCGCGGAAGATGTCGGCGAAGCGGGAGGAGATCACGGTCTTGAAGCCGTAGTTCTGCAGCGCCCAGACCGCGTGCTCGCGGGAGGAGCCGGTACCGAAGTCGGGGCCGGCCACCAGCACGGTGGCGCCTTCGCGCTCGGGGCGGTTGAGCACGAACTCCGGGTCCTTGCGCCAGGCCTCGAACAGCCCGTCCTCGAACCCGTCGCGGGTCACCTTCTTGAGCCAGTGGGCGGGGATGATCTGGTCGGTGTCGACGTTGCTGCGGCGCAGCGGGACGGCCCGGCCGGTGTGCGTGGTGAATGCTTCCATGACTGATCAGACTCCAGCGGGCGTACGGGCGTCGGCTTCGGCGAGGTCGGCCGGGGAGGCCAGGTGGCCGAGGACCGCGGTGGCGGCGGCGACCTGCGGGGAGACCAGGTGGGTACGGCCGCCCTTGCCCTGCCTGCCCTCGAAGTTGCGGTTGGAGGTGGAGGCGGAGCGCTCACCGGGGGCGAGCTGGTCGGGGTTCATGCCCAGGCACATCGAACAGCCCGCGTGCCGCCACTCGGCGCCGGCCTCCTTGAAGACGACGTCCAGGCCCTCGGAGACGGCCTGCAGACCCACCCGCGCGGAGCCCGGGACGACCAGCATCCGTACGCCGTCGGCGACTTTGCGGCCCTTGATGATGCCGGCGACGGCGCGCAGGTCCTCGATGCGGCCGTTGGTGCAGGAGCCTACGAAGACGGTGTCCACGTTGATGGAGCGCAGCTCCTGGCCGGCCTCCAACCCCATGTACTCCAGGGCCTTTTCGGCGGCGAGCCGCTCCGAGGCGTCGTCGTACGAGGCGGGGTCGGGGACGGACGCCGAGAGCGGCGCGCCCTGGCCCGGGTTGGTGCCCCAGGTGACGAACGGCGACAGTTCGGCGGCCTCGATGACGACCTCGGCGTCGAACTCGGCGTCGTCGTCGGACTTCAGCGTCTTCCAGTAGGCGACGGCCGCGTCCCAGTCCTCGCCCTCGGGGGCGTGCGGACGGCCCTCGAGATAGGCGAACGTGGTCTCGTCGGGGGCGATCATGCCCGCGCGGGCGCCGGCCTCGATCGACATGTTGCAGATGGTCATCCGGGCCTCCATCGAGAGCTTCTCGATGGCCTCGCCGCGGTACTCCAGGACGTAGCCCTGGCCGCCGCCCGTGCCGATCCTCGCGATGATCGCCAGGATCAGGTCCTTGGCGGTGACACCGTCGGGCAGTGCGCCGTTGACCGTGATCGCCATGGTCTTCGGGCGGGCCATCGGCAGCGTCTGGGTGGCCAGCACGTGCTCGACCTGGGAGGTGCCGATGCCGAACGCCAGGCCGCCGAAGGCGCCGTGCGTGGAGGTGTGCGAGTCGCCGCAGACGACGGTCATGCCGGGCTGGGTCAGACCGAGCTGGGGGCCGACGACGTGGACGACGCCCTGCTCGACGTCGCCCAGCGGGTGCAGCCGGACGCCGAACTCCGCGCAGTTCTTGCGCAGCGTCTCCAGCTGGACCCGGGAGACCGGGTCGGCGATCGGCTTGTCGATGTCGAGCGTGGGGGTGTTGTGGTCCTCGGTGGCGATGGTGAGGTCGAGACGGCGCACCCGGCGGCCGTTCTTGCGGAGGCCGTCGAAGGCCTGCGGGCTGGTCACCTCGTGCAGCAGGTGCAGATCGATGAAGAGGAGGTCGGGCTCGCCCTCGGCGCGCCGGACGACATGGTCGTCCCAGACCTTCTCCGCGAGTGTCCTACCCATCGCTTTCCCTCCGGCCGGCAGGTGGTGCGCCGGCCCAACTAGATCTGTGGGGAGGCGGCGCCCACACCCCTGACACCGGGCGTCCGCCGCCAGGCCCGGTGGTCCACGGGCCGCGTTGCTTCCGTGCTTCAAGAGTGGCGGGTTCCACGGAAAATTGAACTTGCGTTTCACAGAGTGAGACGCAAGTATCGTTGCATGGACAACAGTAGCGGCGTCGGCGTTCTGGACAAGGCGGCCCTCGTCCTGAGCGCTCTGGAGTCCGGTCCGGCCACCCTCGCGGGGTTGGTCGGGGCGACCGGACTGGCACGACCCACGGCCCACCGCTTGGCCGTGGCGCTGGAACACCACCGCATGGTGGCACGCGACATGCAGGGCCGGTTCATCCTCGGTCCGCGGCTGGCCGAACTGGCCGCGGCGGCGGGCGAGGACCGGCTGCTCGCCACGGCGGGCCCGGTGCTCACGCACCTCCGTGACGTGACCGGCGAGAGCGCCCAGCTCTATCGCCGCCAGGGCGACATGCGTATCTGCGTGGCCGCCGCGGAGCGCCTTTCGGGCCTGCGGGACACGGTGCCGGTGGGTTCCACCCTGACGATGAAGGCCGGTTCCTCGGCGCAGATCCTGATGGCCTGGGAGGAGCCCGAGCGGCTTCACCGCGGTCTGCAGGGCGCCCGTTTCACGGCGACGGCCCTGTCGGGCGTACGGCGCCGCGGCTGGGCGCAGTCGATCGGTGAGCGCGAGCCGGGCGTGGCGTCCGTCTCGGCGCCGGTGCGGGGTCCGTCGAACCGTGTGGTGGCGGCCGTTTCGGTCTCCGGTCCCATCGAGCGGCTGACCCGTCATCCGGGCCGTATGCACGCCCAGGCCGTCATCGACGCCGCCGACCGCCTCTCCGAGGCGCTGCGCCGCTCCTGAACCCCGTCCGTTCCGTCCCGCGGGAGCGGGCCCGCCTCAACGCCGCGGCGGGCCCCTTCCCCGGCCTCCGGGCAGCGCCCCACGGTCCCTTGTGCCGGAACGCCGAAAGCCCTCCACCGAAGTGGAGGGCTTTCGCTGTGCGTACCCCCGACCGGATTCGAACCGGCGCTACCGCCTTGAGAGGGCGGCGTGCTAGGCCGCTACACAACGGGGGCGTGGATCATGCGTTTCCGCAGATCCTGCTGGTCTACCTGGACTCGAACCAAGACTAACTGAACCAGAATCAGTCGTGCTGCCAATTACACCATAGACCAATGATGGTTTAGACCAGTCAGTACCCCCGACCGGATTCGAACCGGCGCTACCGCCTTGAGAGGGCGGCGTGCTAGGCCGCTACACAACGGGGGCCCTAGCGATCCTGCATCAAGAAGAGAGGGTGCGACCCGATCTCTCCTCGCGGGAAGGATCTGTACCCCCGACCGGATTCGAACCGGCGCTACCGCCTTGAGAGGGCGGCGTGCTAGGCCGCTACACAACGGGGGCTTGCGGATGTGATCCGCGGGTGCAGATGAGCTCTGCGAGCTGGCCTACCTGGACTCGAACCAAGACTAACTGAACCAGAATCAGTCGTGCTGCCAATTACACCATAGGCCACTGGAACGCAAGCCCCTGCGAGCTCTTTGTTCTAGTTCTGCGCTTGAGGGATCCGGCCTTCCGGCCCGCTCCCCGCGGCGCAGGAAGAACATTACCTGAAGGTGGACGACGCTCCAAAACGAGTATCGGCACGCAGCAGCGCCGGGAGTTCGGCGAGCGAGGCGATACGGCGCGGCCCCACGGGCGGCTCGACGGTCGCGTACGCGCCGCCGCGGTCGATCCACACCGACAGCAGCCCTGCGTCGGCGGCGCCCCGGCCGTCGATCTCCGGGTGGTCCCCGACGTACGCCACCTGGTGCGGGGGCAGCTCCAAGGCGTCGCACGCGGCGAGGAACGCGCCGGCCTCGGGCTTGGACACGCCCAGCTCGGCGGCGCACAGGATGGCCTCGAAACGGTCGTGCACGCCGAGGAGGCGCAGCTTGCGGTCCTGTACGTGGACGCTGGAGTTGGAGAGCACGGCGTGCCGGTGGCTGGCGGCGAGCGCGTCGAGCACGGGCAGCACGTCCGGGAAGAGGCTCCAGGCCGACTCGTAGTGCGTGACGTACCGCCGGAACCAGTCGTCCGCCTCGGTGTCGCTCATCTCACGTCCCAGGAAGACCCGGGTGCGGTCGCGCCGCTGTGTCTCGAAGTCCACCTCCCCGGCGGCGAACCGCGCCCACTGGAACTCGGTGATCTCCCGCCACCGCACGAGGGCCTCCTCGGCCGACCCGTACCCGGCGAGCAGCCCCTCGGCCTCCAGATGGGCGCGCATGCCCTCGCGGTCGGCGGTGGTGTAGTCGAAGAGTGTGTCGTCGACGTCCCAGACCACGGCTTTGATCGGCATGAACCCAGCTTAGGCAGCCGGAGCACCGACCGGGTCCCGTCGAACCGGACGGGTGGCACGGCGGTCGGGAGACCGGCCGGACGGCAGGATCCGGCCCCGGATGCCAGAGGGCGGCAGCCTTGCCGGCTGCCGCCCTTCACGCATACGTCCGTGCGTTACGCCGCGAGCCTCGCCAGCGCCGCGTCGATCCGTGCCAGCGTCTGCTCCTTGCCCAGGACCTCGAGGGACTCGAAGAGGGGCAGGCCGACCGTGCGGCCGGTGACGGCGACGCGGACCGGGGCCTGGGCCTTGCCGAGCTTGAGGCCGTGGGCCTCGCCGGCGGCCAGGACGGCCTCCTTGAGGGAGTCGGGGGACGTCCAGTCGGCCGCGTCCAGCTTCTCGCGGGCGGTGCGCAGGAGGGCGTCGCTGCCTTCCTTCATCGCCTTGTTCCAGCTCGCCTCGTCGAAGACCGGCTCCGGGAGGAAGAGGAAGTCGACGTTGTCGGTGATCTCCGACAGCACCTTCAGGCGGGTCTGCGCGTGCGGGGCGATGGCCTGCCACTTGGTCTCGTCGAAGGCCTCGGGCGCCCAGGGCGCGAAGGGGGCCTTGAGCCAGGGGGCGCAGCGCTCGGTGAAGTCCTTCACGTCGAGCATGCGGATGTGGTCGGCGTTGATCGCCTCGCACTTCTTCAGGTCGAAGCGGGCCGGGTTCGGCTGCACGTCGGTGACGTCGAAGGCGGCGACCATCTCGTCGACGGAGAAGACGTCCTGGTCGGCGGAGAGCGACCAGCCGAGGAGGGAGAGGTAGTTGAGCAGGCCCTCGGGGAGGAAGCCGCGCTCGCGGTAGAGGTTGAGCGAGGACTGCGGGTCGCGCTTGGAGAGCTTCTTGTTGCCCTCGCCCATGACGTACGGCAGGTGGCCGAAGGCGGGGATCTCCTTGGCGACGCCCAGCTCGATCAGCGCCTTGTAGAGGGCGATCTGGCGCGGGGTGGAGGAGAGCAGGTCCTCGCCGCGCAGGACGTGGGTGATCTCCATCAGGGCGTCGTCGACCGGGTTGACCAGCGTGTACAGCGGGGCGCCGTTGGCGCGCACGATGCCGTAGTCCGGGACGTTCTCCGGCAGGTAGGTGATCTCGCCGCGGACCAGGTCGGTGAAGGTGATCGGCTCGTCGGGCATCCGGAAGCGGACGATCGGCTCGCGGCCCTGGGCCGTGTACTCCTCGACCTGGGCGTCGGTCAGCTCGCGGCAGTGGCCGTCGTAGCCGGAGGGCCTGCCGGCGGCGCGGGCGGCCTCGCGGCGGGTGTCGAGCTCCTCCTGGGAGCAGTAGCAGCGGTAGGCGTGGCCGGCGTCCAGGAGCTTCCCCGCGACCTCCTTGTAGAGGTCCATGCGCTGCGACTGGCGGTAGGGCGCGTGGGGGCCGCCGACCTCGGGGCCCTCGTCCCAGTCGAAGCCGAGCCAGCGCATCGCGTCGAGGAGCTGGGTGTAGGACTCCTCGGAGTCGCGGGCCGCGTCGGTGTCCTCGATGCGGAAGACCAGGGTGCCGCCGTGGTGCTTGGCGAACGCCCAGTTGAACAGGGCGGTGCGGACCAGGCCCACATGGGGGTTACCGGTGGGCGACGGACAGAAACGGACGCGTACGGGGGAGCCGGGTGCGCTAGCCACGCTTGACAACCTTGTTGGTGAGAGTGCCGATGCCTTCGATGGTGACGGCGACCTCGTCGCCGTCGTGGAGGGGGCCGACCCCAGCCGGGGTGCCCGTGAGGATGACGTCGCCGGGGAGCAGGGTCATGGCCTCGGAGATGTTGACGATCAGGTCCTCGATGGAGTGGATCATCTCGCTGGTGCGGCCGAGCTGGCGCTGGGCGCCGTCGACGGTGAGCTGGATGGTCAGGTCGTTCGCGGCGGCGATGTCCAGCCCGGTCTCCACCCAGGGGCCGAGCGGGCAGGAGGTGTCGAAGCCCTTGGCCCGGGCCCACTGCTTCTCGCGCTTCTGGACGTCGCGCGCGGTGATGTCGTTGGCGCAGGTGTAGCCGAAGATCACGTCCTTGACGCGGTCGCGGGGGACCTCGCGGCACATGCGCCCGATGACCACGGCCAGCTCGGCCTCGTGGTGCACCTCCTCGGAGAAGGAGGGGTAGCGGATCTCGTCGCCGGGTCCGATGACCGAGGTGGAGGGCTTGAGGAAGGCGAAGGGGGCCTCCGGTACCTCGTTGCCCATTTCCTTCGCGTGATCGGCGTAGTTGCGGCCGAAGGCGACCACCTTGTTGGGGAGCACCGGGGGCAGCAGCCGGACCTTGTTCAGCGGGACCTTGGTGCCGGAGAGCTCGAAGTCGGCGAACGGGATGCCCTTGATGATGTCCAGGACGAGTTCGTCCTGCTTCTCGCCCTCGACAGCGCCGAAGGCGACGTTCCCGTCGATGGAGAATCTGGCGATGCGCACGGGATGCTTGTCCCCTTGACCGGTCGGCTGGAGTCTGACGCTCCAGGCTAACGCGGTGGGGCCGGGGCCTCACGCAATAACGAGGGGCGCCCCACCTGCTGTGGGGCGCCCCTCGTGGGCCTTGAGCGTTTCGCGGCCGTGGCGCGTATGGATCGGTGTCAGTTCGCGGCGAGCGCCGCGACCGGGATCTCCATGAGGACGGTGCGCTTGGGATTGGCGGTCTGGGCCGGGAGTTCGACGGGGTGCTCCAGCTGGAGGGGCGTCTGCAGATCGTCGGCGCCCTCGAGGTGGGCCAGCGTCGTGCGCCGAGGGTTGGCGATCTTGTGGAACATCGTCGTCGTCTTCACGGTTTACTTGACCCGTCCTGTTCACGGGCGCCCGGAGGGGTCGGCTGACCTCGGTGCGGGCGCGGGTTGTCGGTTGTGCCATCCCTGTAAAGCGTCAGGCTAAACATGCAATTCCCTGCCGACCGGGCCCGGGGACCCCGATCCGGGTGTGAGTTTGCTCACGGAGGGTGGAACGAACCTAACAATCCGGACTCGCCCTCCGGTCGACGGAATCGGACATTCACCCCCTGAAGCCACCATTCCGCTCCTGATCATGGCGACTGGGACACTCGGCCCGCCCGTACGGTTCGCCCCCCTGTGCCCGTTATGGGCGAGATCACTTTCTACCCCCGGTGACTCGACCCTCACGCGGTGTCACGTAACCCACCCGTAAGGCCACGGGCCTTGTTGGAGATCCTGCACTGTGCTGGAATTCCACGGACCGCCGCAGGGATCGAGCCGGCGCACAGGGGGCGCACCGACGCGCCGAGTGGCGGGCGAGAAGGGGGAGCCAGCGCCGGTCACTCACGACCACCACGGGGGCGTATTCAGGGCGCCCCTATGACGCCGACACCGTGCCTCGCCGTTCACGCGGAGGGGCGCCTGGTTCAGAGGTTGCGACGCTAGTGCAGGGACGTTTCAAGAGGGATGGCAGCGCTTCGGCGGAGCCGGAGCCGCAGGGCGGGACTGGCCCCAAGGCCGTCAGCTCCTCGCCCCCGCACGCCCAGAACCAGGGCCCGACCACGCCCGGGAGCAACGGTGAACACCCGGGTGCCTCCGGGCCGACGGCATCGCCGGCACCGGCATCGTCCGCCCCCAGGACCCCGACCGGCCCCGGGCCGCGAATAGCGCTGCGCAACTGGCGCATCTCGACCCGTCTGGTGTCGCTGCTCGCCCTGCCGGTGGTCGCGGCCACCTCGCTGGGTGCCCTGCGTATCCAGCAGTCGATGGACGACATCCAGCAGCTCGACAACATGAAGCTGCTGACGGAGATGACCCAGGAGGCCACCGCGCTGGCCGCCGCGCTCCAGGAGGAGCGCGACCAGTCGGCCGGCCCGCTCGCGCACGGCGCCAAGGGCACCGACTACGCGATCAAGGGTCACCGCGAGAAGACCGACCGGGCGCGCGACAACTTCCTCGACAGTTCGGAAGCCATCGACGCCGCAAGCCGGGACGGCAATCTCAAGGGCGTCCGCGACAACCTGGTGCAGCTCGCCGGCGAACTGGGCCAGCTCGCGAAGATCCGCAACACGGCCTTCCAGACGGAGAAGAACTCCACCCAGACCGTCGAGGCCTACCACCGCCTGATCGAGAACCTGATCGACCTCTCCCAGGACATGGCGGAGGCGACCAGCAACCCCGACATGATCCAGCGCACGCGTGCCCTGGCGTCCTTCTCCTCCGCCAAGGAGTACGCCTCGATCCAGCGCGCGGTCCTCGCCGCGGCGCTGCCCGCGAGCAACACCTCCAAGGGCAAGCTCTCCGAGACCGACCGGCTCTACGCCGATTCGGCGCTGCAGAGCCAGAAGTCCGAACTCCAGAGCTTCAAGAGCATCTACGGTGAGGCCGGCGCGGCCGAACTGCTGCTCCCCATCGAAGAGGGCAACAGCCAGATCAAGGCCAGCGACGAGTACGCCGGCCGCGCGCTGGCCTCGGAGTTCGGTCTCGCCTCGGTCGGCGCGCGGTCCTACAAGGACTGGGTGGACGCCAGCTCGGTCAAGATCGAGCAGATGACGAACATCGAGCGCTCGCTGCTCGAGGAGATGGAACAGAAGGCACGAGAGCTGCGCAGCGCCACCGAGCGCGACGCGATCATCTCCGGTGTCGTCATCCTCATCGTGCTCGGTGTGTCGCTGGTCGGCGCCTTCGTCGTGGCCCGCTCCATGATCCGCTCGCTGCGCCGCCTGGAGGACACCGCGACCAAGGTCGCCCAGGAACGCCTGCCCGACCTGGTCAAGCAGCTGTCCGAGGCCGACCCGCAGGACGTCGACACGTCCGTCGAGTCCGTCGGTGTGCACTCCCGGGACGAGATCGGCCGAGTGGCCGCGGCCTTCGACGACGTGCACCGCGAGGCGGTCCGCCTCGCCGCCGAGCAGGCCCTGCTGCGGGGCAACGTCAACGCGATGTTCACCAACCTCTCGCGCCGCTCCCAGGGCCTGATCCAGCGCCAGCTGTCGCTGATCTCCGAACTGGAGTCCCGCGAGGCGGACCCGGACCAGCTGTCCTCGCTGTTCAAGCTGGACCACCTCGCCACGCGTATGCGCCGTAACGGTGAGAACCTCCTCGTCCTCGCAGGTGAGGAGCCCGGCCGCCGGTGGACCCGCCCGGTCCCGCTCGTCGACGTGCTGCGTGCCGCCGCGTCCGAGGTGGAGCAGTACGAGCGCATCGAACTCTCCTCCGTGCCGACCACCGAAGTGGCCGGCCGGGTCGTCAACGACCTCGTGCACCTGCTCGCCGAGCTGCTGGAGAACGCGACCTCGTTCTCCTCCCCGCAGACCAAGGTCAAGGTCACCGGTCACGCGCTGCCCGACGGCCGGGTGCTGATCGAGATCCACGACACCGGTATCGGTCTGTCGCCGGAGGACCTGGCGGCGATCAACGAGCGGCTCGCCTCGCCGCCCACCGTGGACGTCTCCGTCTCCCGCCGCATGGGTCTGTTCGTGGTCGGCCGGCTGTCCCAGCGCCACGGCATCCGCATCCAGCTCCGCCCGTCCGACTCCGGTGGTACGACCGCGCTGGTCATGCTGCCCGTCGATGTCGCCCAGGGCGGCAAGAAGCCTCAGGGCAAGCCCGGTCAGCCGGGCGGCGGTGGCCCCGCCGCCGCGCAGGCGGCCGCCGGTGCCGCGGCCGCGCGCCGTGCCGCCGGTCCGGGCCAGTCCCCCTCCGGTGCCCTCGGTGCCGGTGCGCCCGGTGGCCGGCTCGCCGCCGGCCAGGGTCCGCGCGCCGCGCTGCCCGGGCGGGACGGCGGTGGCCGTCCCGGGGGCCGGGGACCGCAGGGTTCCTCCGGCAGCCAGACCCCCTCGCTGTTCGACCAGGGTGCTCCCTCCGCTCCCCCGCAGGGCCGTCCCGCGCCCGCCGGCGCGGGTGCCGGCTTCGGCGCTCAGGCGCCCGGCGCCCCGCAGGGGATGCAGGCCGCGGGCCCGAACGGCAAGCAGGACCAGGACGCCTTCGGTGGCGGCCGGGGCCAGGTGCCGCCTCAGCGCGGCAACGGCAGCGCCGAGCGCGGCCGGCGCCCGCAGCTCCCGCCCCGCGGTGGCGCGCGCGCCGAACTGCCCGGCGGTGACCAGCAGCAGCGGCCCAGCTGGAGCGACGAGAACGCCCAGCCGCCGGTGCCGCGTGCCTCGCTGGACTCCCCGCGCGGTCACGAGGAGCCGGACGTCTCCCGCACCTCGGCCATGCCGCGGTTCGACGACCGTCAGGGTCCCGGCGCGACGGCGGAGATCCCCCGGTTCGACGAGCGTCAGAACACCGGTTCGCCCGCCTACGGTTCCGACCCGCAGCACACGGGCCAGTACGCCCGGCCCGGTGCGGACGACGCCCAGAACACCGGCCAGTACGCCCGGCCCGGCACGAACGACGCCCAGAACACGGGCCAGTTCGCCCGCGGTGACCTCTTCGGCGCACCGCAGGGCGGTCAGGACCCGGCCGCGACGGGCCAGTTCCCCGTCGCGCAGGGCTACGACAACGGCTCCACCGGCCAGTACCGCGCCCCGGGCCAGGACAACGGCTCCACCGGCCAGTACGCCCTCCCCGAGCGTCCGGCCGCGGACCCCGCCGCCACCGGACAGTTCGAGCGTCCGCAGACCAACGGCAGCGACCTCGGCGCCCCGCGTCCCCCGGCCCCGCAGCAGCGGCCGCCGGCCCGCCAGGAGCCCGCGCCGCGGCCCGACGCCGGACGGGCGGCGTCCGACGCCTGGGCACTGCCGCCGGCGACCGGCCCCGGTGACGGCCGTACGCCGCTGTACGACACGCTGGAGACCAACTGGTTCCGTCAGGGCGGCGGGGCGCAGGAGCAGGGCAACGGCCAGGCTCCGGCGTCCCCCCAGCCGCAGCAGCAGTCCCAGCCGCAGCAGCCGCAGGCCCCCACCGGGCCGCAGCGGTCCGCCTCCGCCGCCTGGCGCAGCTCGCCCAACGACGAGCTGGTCCGGCAGGCCGAACGCGTCCGGCAGCCGGCCGCGGGCGGCGTCACCACCTCCGGCCTGCCGCGCCGGGTGCCCAAGGCGAACCTCGTCCCGGGCACGGCTCAGCAGCAATCGCACCAGAGCGGTCCTCAGGTCTCGCGCGCCCCCGATGACGTGCGCGGCCGGCTGACCAATCTCCGCCGGGGCATCGCACAGGGTCGTCAGGCCGGCTCCACCCAGACCGGCAGCTTCCCGCACCCCACTCACCCGCAGGAGCGTTAGTTGAGCCCGATGAGCCAGGCGGCACAGAACCTCAACTGGTTGATCACCAACTTCGTGGACAACACCCCCGGGGTGTCCCACACCGTCGTCGTGTCGGCCGACGGTCTCCTCCTGGCGCTCTCCGAGGGCTTCCCGCGCGACCGCGCGGACCAGCTCGCGGCCGTCGCTTCGGGACTGACCTCCCTGACGGCCGGCGCTTCCCGGATCTTCGAAGGCGGCAACGTCGCCCAGACGGTTGTCGAGATGGAACGAGGATTCCTCTTCCTCATGTCCGTCTCCGACGGGTCGTCCCTGGCCGTTCTCGCGCACCCCGAGTGCGACATCGGCCTCGTCGGCTACGAAATGGCGCTCCTGGTCGACCGCGCGGGGGCGGTCCTCACCCCGGACCTGCGCGCCGAACTACAGGGAAGTCTGCTCCACTGATCGGCCCCGGCACCACCCGTCTCACCAAATCACCGTCCGGCCGCCACATTCCCCCCACCGGCCCCGTCAGACGGCTTGACTGACCGACTTGCTGTCCCGCCCGGAGGATCCATGACCCCGCCCACCGCCTCTCATGATCCGTACGCGGAGCCGTACGAGGATGAGGGCGACCAGCCACTGGTCCGTCCCTATGCGATGACCGGTGGCCGGACCAGGCCGCGCTATCAGCTGGCCATCGAGGCACTGATCAGTACGACGGCCGACCCGGCAGCGCTCATGGGGCTCCTTCCGGAGCATCAGCGCATCTGCCACCTGTGCCGTGAGGTGAAGTCGGTCGCCGAGGTCTCGGCGCTGCTCAACATGCCCCTGGGTGTTGCCCGGATCCTGGTGGCCGACCTGGCGGAGGCGGGACTCGTCGCCGTCCACCAGCCGGGCGGCGACGAGACGACCGGCGCCCCGGACGTGACACTGCTCGAAAGGGTGCTCAGTGGACTTCGCAAGCTCTAGCGGCGGGGCGGTCTCCGACAGCCGTGCCACCACATCCGCGAAGATCGTGGTGGCGGGCGGCTTCGGCGTGGGCAAGACCACGTTCGTCGGCGCCGTCTCGGAGATCAACCCGCTGCGCACCGAGGCCGTGATGACCTCCGCCAGCGCGGGTATCGACGACCTCACCCACACCGGGGGCAAGACCACCACCACGGTGGCCATGGACTTCGGACGTATCACCCTGGACCAGGACCTGATCCTGTACCTGTTCGGTACGCCCGGTCAGGACCGCTTCTGGTTCATGTGGGACGACCTGGTACGCGGCGCCATCGGCGCGATCGTGCTGTGCGACACCCGCCGGCTGGCGGACTGCTTCCCCGCGGTGGACTACTTCGAGAACAGCGGGCTGCCGTTCGTGGTCGCCCTCAACGGCTTCGACGGCCAGCAGCCGTACTCGCCCGAGGAGGTGCGCGAGGCACTCCAGATCGGGCCCGACGCCCCGATCATCACGACGGACGCCCGGCACCGCGCGGATGCGAAGAGCGCGCTGATCACGCTGGTCGAACACGCTCTCATGGCACGTCTCAGGTAGACCCGGTAGACCCAATACGGAAGCGGCATACTGCGGTTGTCGTAGATGCACCGGTGCCGGCTGTGTCCTTTGACACGGCCGGCCCCGGTGTTCATAACGTTTCGGCAGAGGAATCGGGGGAGGCCGACACGCGACGCGGTCGCGCGGTACCGCTGCGCTCACGAACGGCCCGTCTTTTGCCGGAGCTCGCTCTGTATGACCGATTTATCTGGGACTTACATCACTCGAATTCCCCGCCTTCCCATGTTTGGAAGAGCGCTGGTCGGCATGCTGGAATGCCTGAACTGCCCCATAGTCAAAGACGTACTCAGCAGTCGATGGCATACCGGGCCCTGAGACACCGCGGCACGACGAAGGTGCCGACCGCCGGAAGGTTGTTGGTCGAGTGAGGCGAAGCAAGAACAGTCCCGAGCCGTCGGCCCGGGGCAACTTCACGCCGCCGCCGCGCACAGCGGCGCCCGCCCCCGTGCCCGGACCCGAAACCACGGCCGAGCCCGACCGGAGCGGGGGCCGTATGTCCCCGCGCAACTGGCGGGTGGCGACCAGGCTGAACGCGATCCTGCTCATACCCGTGCTGGTCGGCCTCGTCATGGGCGGCTTCCAGGTGAAGGGCTCGATCGACACCTGGAACGAGGCCGAGGACGCGGAGAGCACCGCGCGTCTGGTGCGTGCCTCCCTCACCTACGCCAGCGCCCTCTACCACGAGCGGGACGTCACTGCGGCACCGCTGCTCCAGGGCAAGGACGACGACGAGACCGTCACCAAGGCGCGTGCCGCGACCGACAAGGCGGCCGACGCCTTCGACGAGGCCGCGGGGAGCATGCCGTCCACGCCCGGACTGGAGCGCCGCCTGCGGCTGTTCCGGGAGGCCGAGCCGAAGCTGGCCGAGCTGCGCACCGCCGCGTACACCTCCAAGCTCAAGGGCGTGGAGACCGAAGAGGGTTACGTCGAGCTGGCCAACCCCCTGATGCAGTTCTCCAACGAACTCGGTCTGGGCACCGGCAACATCACCAGCTACGGCCGTACCGTCTACGCGATCTCGCTGACCAAGGCCGCCGTGTCGCTCCAGCGGTCCATCGGTATGCACATGCTGGTGAAGCCCGGCCCCACCGCCGGCCAGCTCGCCAGCCAGCGCGTCGCGCTCTCGTCCTACGCCTACCTCGAGGGCATCGCCATGCGCGAGTACATCGGCGGTGGCACCGAGGGCGACAAGGCCAAGCTGGAGCAGCTGGAGCAGGACATCCGGGCCGACGGCGCGGCCATGGCCAAGGAAGCCGCGGCGAACGACCCCGACTACGTCCCGCCGCCCGCGAACCCGGTCACGCTCGTCACCGAGCTGGCACGGCTCGACACCACGGACCCGTCCGGCCGCGCGGAGCTCGGCGGCCGGGGCGTCACCCCCGAGAACTGGTGGGCGGTGAACACCCTCAAGTTCGACGGCTACGGCCAGATCGAGTCGGACCTGGCCGACGGGGCGGTGAACGAGGCCGCCCAGATCGCCGACGACGCCCAGCGCGACGCGTTCATCACCGGTGCGGCCGTCGTGATCGCCCTGCTCGCCGCGTTCATCCTGGCCGGCATGGTGGCCCGCCAGATGAGCCGCTCGATGCGCCAGCTGCGCAACGCCGCGTTCGGCATCGCCGAGCAGCGTCTGCCGATGCTGGTCGACCAGCTCTCCCGGACCGACCCCGGCCGGGTCGACACCAAGGTCGCGCCGATCCCGATCTCCTCCACCGACGAGATCGGCGAGGTCGCCCGCGCCTTCGACCAGGTCCACCGCGAGGCCGTCCGGCTCGCCTCCGAGCAGGCGCTGCTGCGGGGCAACATCAACGCGATCTTCACCAACCTCTCGCGCCGCAACCAGTCGCTGATCGAGGGCCAGCTGACCCTGATCACCGACCTGGAGAACAACGAGGCCGACCCGGACCAGCTGGAGAACCTCTTCCGTCTGGACCACCTGGCCACCCGTATGCGCCGCAACGGCGAGAACCTGCTCGTCCTCGCCGGCGAGGAGCCCGGCCGCCGCTGGGACCAGCCGGTGCCGCTGGTCGACGTGCTGCGCGCCGCCTCCTCCGAGGTGGAGCAGTACGAGCGCATCGAGCTGTCCGGCGTTCCGGAGGCCGAGATCCACGGCCGCGCGGTGACCGACCTCGTGCACCTGCTCGCCGAGCTCCTGGAGAACGCCACCACGTTCTCCTCCCCGCAGACCAAGGTCCGTGTCACCGCGACCCGTCTCCCCGACGGCCGCGTGATGATCGAGATCCACGACAAGGGCATCGGCCTCACCGCAGAGGACTTCGCGGACATCAACCACAAGCTGGCCAACCCGCCGACCGTGGACGCCGCGATCTCGCAGCGCATGGGCCTGTTCGTGGTCGGCCGGCTGTCCGACCGGCACGGCATCCGGGTCCAGCTGCGCCCCTCGGGCGAGCAGGCGGGCACCACCTCGCTGGTCATGCTGCCGGACGCGATCACCCACGGTGGTGGCGGCGAACAGCAGCCGGCCCACGACGAGTTCACGGTCTCGCAGATCATCCCGGAGCAGAACTACCAGGGTGAGGACTTCAACCACCAGCCGCTGCGCACCGCCGCGGAGCTGGGCTTCGACGACAGCCGCTACGCGGAGGTCCCCGACGACATCCGTGACCTGGACCCCGTCGGCCGTTCGCTGATGCGCGAGGAGCGCCGGGCGGCCCTGGAGGCCCAGGCGCAGCCCGAGCTGACCGCCTCGAACGCCCAGGAGGCACCCGAGGCACCCGGCTACCAGGACGAGTTCGCCGGCCCGCAGGGCTACGACAACGGCCAGGGCTTCGACGGATTCCAGGAGCAGCCGCAGGGCAGCGCCGGCTACGGCCAGGCGTACGACAACGGGCAGCAGACGGCGTACGACGGTCAGCAGCAGCAGGCGTACGGCGAGGGCTACTACGCGCAGAACGGCCACCTGCCGCAGAACGACTCCTTCTCGTCCAACGGCGGTTACCCGGACGCCTCCTACGCGGAGCCGGCCCGGGGCGACCACACGGCGGCGGGCGCCCCCGCCTCCGACGGCTTCCCGTCCTTCGCGGACCGGCGCCGGGAGGACGACTGGCCGCAGCAGGACGGCTACCGGAACGGTCACCCGGACCAGTACCCTGCTCAGGCCCCGGATGCGGAACCCGCGCAGGCCGCTGACGTACGTGAGCAGGACAGCGTAGGCTTCGACCGTCCGGGACCGGCCGCCGCAGGGGGTCACGACCTGACCAACGCCGGGCTCCCCCGCCGCGGATCCACCGCGAGCGGAGTGAACGGCACGGGCGGCGCCCCGGGCGCCGGCCAGGAGCCGGCCTCCCCCGCGGAGAGCGACGGCGACAACGGCTGGCGTTCGGCGAACGACGAGCGCTGGCAGCAGGCCTCGTCGCTCCGCAAGCCCAAGGCGGGCGGAGTGACCTCCTCCGGTCTGCCGCGACGGGTCCCCAAGGCCAACCTGGTCCAGGGAGCCGCCGAAACCACCCCCCAGGGAGGCCCCCAGGTCTCCCGCGCCCCGGAAGACGTCCGGGGCAGGCTGAGCAACCTGCGCCGCGGCGTCCAAAAGGGCCGCAGCGCGGGCAGTGAAACGAACGGTCAGAGCTTCGGTTCTGACAGCACCTACAACCAGGAGCGTTAGTGTGAGCCCGATGAGCCAGGCGGCACAGAACCTGAACTGGTTGATCACCAACTTCGTGGACAACACCCCGGGGGTGTCCCACACCGTGGTGGTCTCCGCCGACGGACTCCTTCTGGCGATGTCCGAAGGGTTCCCCCGCGACCGGGCCGACCAGCTCGCGGCGGTCGCCTCCGGCCTGACGTCCCTGACGGCAGGCGCCTCCCGGATCTTCGAGGGCGGCAGCGTGAACCAGACGGTTGTGGAGATGGAGCGGGGATTCCTCTTCATCATGTCCATTTCCGACGGTTCGTCGCTCGCGGTTCTCGCACATCCGGAGGCGGACATCGGCCTCATTGGGTACGAGATGGCCCTTCTGGTCGATCGTGCCGGTACGGTCCTCACACCGGACCTTCGTGCGGAGCTCCAGGGGAGCCTTCTCAACTAAAGGACGAACGGTGCGGTTTGGCGTCCCGTGGCCGTAAGGTTTCGGGACGCGGCTCCACAGTGATGGGTGCCAGGCACAGTCGGAGGAGGAGAAAGTGGCAACACCCCCAGGCGGTTCGTCGTCGGGCAACTGGTCGTACGGCCCCGCACAGGGCCAGAACGACGGTGGCCAGAGCGGGTACGGCTACCCTTCCGCCCCGAACCACCGGCAGCCGTACGCGCCGCAGGGCCCGGGCCCCGCGCCGTACGACCAGCCGCACGCGCCGCGCATCCAGCCCGTGCAGCCGCAGCGTCGCACCCCGGAACCGTCGCCCGCCGGGGCGTCGAACAACCCCCTGGTGCGCCCGTACGCGATGACGGGCGGCCGCACCAGGCCGCGGTACCAGCTCGCCATCGAGGCGCTGGTGCACACCACCGCGCAGCCGCACCAGATGCAGGGCCAGCTGCCCGAGCATCAGCGGATCTGCAACCTCTGCCGGGAAATCAAGTCGGTGGCCGAGATCTCGGCCCTGCTGACCATCCCTCTCGGCGTGGCCAGGATCCTCGTCGCCGACTTGGCGGAGGCGGGACTGGTCGCCATCCATCAGCCCGGCGGCGACGAGAACGCCGGCGGCCAGCCAGACGTGACACTGCTCGAAAGGGTGCTCAGTGGACTTCGCAAGCTCTAGCGGCGGTCCTTCCCGCTCCACCACCTCGGCGAAGATCGTGGTGGCGGGTGGCTTCGGCGTGGGCAAGACCACGTTCGTCGGGGCCGTTTCGGAGATCAACCCGCTGCGCACGGAGGCCGTCATGACGTCTGCTTCGGCAGGCATCGACGACCTCACCCACACCGGGGACAAGACGACCACGACGGTCGCCATGGACTTCGGACGTATCACCCTGGACCAGGATCTGATCCTGTACCTGTTCGGTACGCCCGGTCAGGACCGGTTCTGGTTCATGTGGGACGACCTGGTGCGCGGCGCGATCGGCGCGATCGTGCTCGTCGACACGCGTCGTCTCGCCGACTGCTTCCCGGCGGTGGACTACTTCGAGAACAGCGGGCTGCCGTTCGTCATCGCGCTGAACGGGTTCGACGGGCAGCAGCCGTACAACCCGGACGAGGTGCGGGAGGCTCTGCAGATCGGTCCGGACACTCCGATCATCACGACGGACGCGCGGCATCGGGCCGATGCGAAGAGCGCGCTGATCACGCTGGTCGAGCACGCCCTGATGGCCCGCCTCCGCTGACGGCTACCGCCGACCTACGCCGCCCACCGGCGGCCGCCCCCACCCGCGGCCGGCCGCCCACCGCAGCCCACGGCTCCCTGCCCGCAGCCTGCGGCTCCTTGCCGCAGCCTGCGGGCAGTCGTGCCGCTGGGGCGGCACGGGTGGGCGCAGGCAGCACCTCGTAGCGCCGAGTTGCGCGGCGCCCTCCGGCCACGCGTCTGCGGGGTACCTGGTCGACGCCGGGTGCGGGGCGCGTCGTGGCCGGTCGCGCAGTTCCCCGCGCCCCTGAGGGGGCTGTGCAGTGCCCCCGCGGCCATTGAGCTGCCGGGGGCTGTTGCATACCGGGTGCCGGTCCGTGGGTGGCTGGTCGCGCAGTTCCCCGCGCCCCTGAGGGGGTTGTGCAGTCCCCCTGCCACGCGTCTGCGGGGTACCTGGTCGACGCCGGGTGCGGGGCGCGTCGTGGCCGGTCGCGCAGTTCCCCGCGCCCCTGAGGGGGTGTCATGAGTCAGGGCCCCTCCGTGTGGGAGGGGCCCTGGGGTCGTTGGTGGTGGGGGTCAGCGCCAGCTGTGGGGGGCGCGGAAGCCGTTCTCGCGTTCCAGGCGGCGCCACCCCGCCCGGGCGCGCCCCCGGTGGACCGCGGCCGGCGCCGGCGTCGCGGCCCGCGCCAGCAGGATCGCCGTGATCGCGGCGACCTCCTCCGGCTCCGCGTGACCCTTCTCGACACGGATGTCAGGTGTGCTCATGGGCGTGCGTCTCCCTTACTGCGGCGGGTTGCCGTGCTTGCGGGACGGCAGGTCGGCGTGCTTGGACTGCAGCATCGCCAGCGAACGGATCAGCACCTCACGCGTCTCCGCGGGGTCGATGACGTCGTCGACCAGACCCCGCTCGGCGGCGTAGTACGGGTGCATCAGCTCGGACTTGTACTCCTTGACCATGCGGGCCCGCATCGCCTCGGGGTCCTCCGCCTCGGCGATCTGCCGGCGGAAGATGACGTTGGCCGCGCCCTCCGCGCCCATCACGGCGATCTCGTTGGTCGGCCAGGCGTAGGTGAGGTCGGCGCCGATGGACTGGGAGTCCATGACGATGTACGCGCCGCCGTACGCCTTGCGCAGGATCAGGGAGATGCGGGGCACCGTGGCGTTGCAGTAGGCGTAGAGCAGCTTCGCGCCGTGCCGGATGATGCCGCCGTGCTCCTGGTCGACGCCCGGGAGGAAGCCGGGGACGTCCAGGAAGGTGAGGATCGGGATGTTGAAGGCGTCGCACATCTGGACGAAGCGGGCGGCCTTCTCGGACGCCTCGATGTCCAGCACACCGGCCAGCGACTGCGGCTGGTTGGCGACGATGCCGACGACCTGGCCGTCCATCCGGGCCAGCGCGCAGATGATGTTCCGCGCCCAGCGCTCGTGGACCTCCAGGTACTCGCCGTCGTCGACGATCTCCTCGATGACCTTGGCCATGTCGTACGGCCGGTTGCCGTCGGCCGGGACCAGGTCCAGCAGGACCTCGCCGCGGCGGTCGGCGGCGTCGGCGCTCTCCGCGCGCGGCGGGTTCTCCCGGTTGTTCTGCGGGAGCAGCGACAGGAGGTAGCGCACCTCGTGGATGCACGTCTCCTCGTCGTCGTAGGCGAAGTGGCAGACGCCGGAGGTCTCGGCGTGCACGTCCGCGCCGCCCAGGCCGTTCTGGGTGATCTCCTCGCCGGTGACGGCCTTGACCACGTCCGGGCCGGTGATGAACATCTGCGAGGTGTCGCGGACCATGAACACGAAGTCGGTGAGGGCGGGGCTGTAGGCCGCGCCGCCCGCGCAGGGGCCGAGCATCACGCTGATCTGCGGGATGACGCCGGAGGCCTTGGTGTTGCGCTGGAAGATGCCGCCGTACCCGGCGAGGGCGGAGACGCCCTCCTGGATGCGCGCGCCGGCGCCGTCGTTCAGCGAGACCAGGGGCGCGCCCGCCGCGATGGCCATGTCCATGATCTTGTGGATCTTGGTGGCGTGGGCCTCGCCCAGTGCGCCGCCGAAGATCCGGAAGTCGTGGGCGTAGACGAAGACCGTACGGCCCTCGACCGTGCCCCAGCCGGTGAGGACACCGTCGGTGTAGGGCTTCTTCTCCTCCAGACCGAACCCGGTGGCCCGGTGCCGGCGCAGCTGCTCGACCTCGCGGAAGGAGCCGGGGTCCAGCAGGAGTTCGATGCGCTCCCGCGCGGTCAGCTTGCCCTTGGCGTGCTGCGCCCGGGTCGCCTTCTCGCTCGGTCCGGCCAGTGCCTGGGCACGGATCTCGTGCAGTTCGGCCACGCGTCCGCGCGCGTCGGTCGGCTCACCCGGCGCCTCATCCAAAACGGTCATGTAGTGACCTTACGAAGCACACCGGCGAATGCGAGCCGTCGACTCCTCACAGTCTCCGGCGCGTTTTCCTGGTACCACTGAACAGAACCATGGCGACATGCAGGCGTTCCGACTGCTCAGAGCGCTTCCGGCTTGTAGGGGTCGCACAAAGACGTCATCTGAGAGCCACCTCACATTCATGGGTAGCGCATGCCTCCCCCGGAGTGACGCGCAGCCGTAGCCGGGGGCCGGCGGCCAGGATCTCCACGGAGTCCGGGGCCCTCAGCACCGTGCGCACCGGGTGATCCCAGACGATCTCCACCGGTTCACCCGTTCGGGTCGGCTCGCTCACGCAGAGGGTAGCGGTACGGCCGCGGCCGGAAGCAGGCGGCCGTGAGGCCGAGGGAAGGGACGGAGACGGCCTGGCGGGCTGGGTCGTCGGCGAGGATCCAGGGATGCCCGACTCCCCCGGGTTGCGGGCGTCGAGGTGGAGCCGGGGCCCTTGAGGTGCCGGCCGGTCGCCGCGTACTCGCCGTCAGTGGTGCCGCCGACCCAGCGCACGTCGGATTGTGCGGTCGCCGGCCATGGCGATGCTCGGGCCACGGTGGGGGGCCGTCGCTCCGGAAGGTTTCCGCCCCCGCCGCGCCTTCCCGCCGCGGCCCCGGGGGCTGTTCCCCCGGTCCCCCTTCGGTCCTGCGGGGACGCGCTGCGCCGGGCCGCGCGAAACAGCGTCAGGCAGGACACGGCGTGGAGTGCCCGCCTGTGCCACCCCGCACCGGCCAGCGCCATCTTGCGCGTCATGCGCACGCCAAGGGCAGCCGCCCCGGGGGCTCTGGACGAGGCACGGACGGGCGCCGCGGCGGACGGACCGGAACAGGCCCGGCACGACACGGCGCGGGGCTGCCCGTCCGTCCCGCCGACGCCGGGCGTCGGAGGTCAGCCGAAGCGGTTGAGGAGTCGGCGGTAGAGGTTGGGGGTGAGAGCGCGGACGCGGGGCGGGAGGGTGAGCCAGGTGGGGACGTAGGTGTCGTCGCGGGCGCGGGAGACGGCGTCCCAGACGGCGGCCGCGACCCGGCCGGGCGAGGTGGGGCGGGGGTGGGCGCGGTGGTAGGGCCTGCCGCGGCGGGCGAAGAAGCCCGTCTCGACGGGCCCGGGCACGACGAGGCTCACCCCCACGCCCGTGCCGCGCAGTTCCTGCCGCAGCGCCTCGGCGAACGCGGCGAGCCCCGCCTTGGCCGCCGAGTACACCGCTTCCTCCCGCACGCCGACGGCACCGGCCACGGAGCCGACGAGTACCACCCGGCCCCGGCCTGCGGCCACCATCGCGGGCAGCACCTCCCGTACGAGATGCAGCGTGGCGTTGAGGTCCAGGAAGAGCACGCGGTCGATGTCGGTGTGCGGCATGGTCAGGAACGGGCCCGCCCAGCCGATGCCCGCCCCGGCGACCAGCACGTCGATCCGGCCGCTCTCCCGGAGCGCGGCCTCCGCGAGCAGCCTCGCCCCGTCCGGGGCGGCGAGGTCGGCGGGCAGGAGGACCGCCGAGGTGCCGGACGCCGTTTCCTCCAGCCGGCGCCGGTCGCGTCCGCTGAGCAGCAGCTGCCAGCCGCCGGCGGCGAAGCGCCGCGCGGTGGCCGCGCCGATGCCGGAGGACGCGCCGGTGACGAGGACGACGGGCCGGTCCGTGCGCGGCCGCCCGTGGCCGCGGGGCGCCGCGCGGGCGGAGGCGGCGGCCGGGGCGGCACCGCGATCCGGGTCCGCCGGGGGGTCGTAGGTGGAACCGGATCCGGTGGTGGTCACGAGTCGGTCTCCCAGTGGCTGTCGCTGCGGGTCCGCATCCAGGACACCTCCGGTGGGGCGGACCGCGCCAGCGCTGGAGTCCGTTCGCCCGCCCCGGCGGCGCCCGGACGACGCGGGCCGTTCCCCGGCCCGCGGCCGTAGCGCGCGGCTCCCCGGGCCCGCATGCGACGCGCCGCGGGACCACTCCTGCGTGCGCGGCGTGCGGCCATCCGGGCGTACGGGGCGTACGGCGTGCGGTCGGCCGGGTTACGAAGAAGGCACCCTTCCGTATCCGGTCCGTCCGACCCCCGTGACGAGGTCACCCCATGCGTCTGCTGCTCGTCCATCCCAGCGCCCTCATGTACTCCGAGATCTTCCTCCGGCTGGAACCCCTGGGCCTGGAGCGGGTGGCGGGCGCCGCCCGGGAGGCGGGTCACCAGGTCCGGGTCGTCGATCTCCAGGTGCTCGGCGTCCGGCGGCTGCGCGACGAGGTGCGGTCCTTCCGGCCGGAGGCCCTCGGCATCTCGCTGAACTACCTGGCGAACATTCCCGAGGCGATCGCGCTGGCCAAGCGGGTGAAGGAGGAGGTGCCGGGCTGCTTCGTCTTCCTCGGCGGGCACAGCGTCTCCTTCGTGGCCGAGGAGGTGATCGCACAGGCGGCGGGCGCGGTCGACGCGGTGGTGCGCGGGGAGGGCGAGCCGGCCGTCGCGCCGCTGCTGGAGGCGGTGCGCGACGGCGGGGTGGAGGGCGTGCCGGGCGTCGTCACCGCGTCCGGACGCGGCCCCGCGCCGCTGATGCTGCACAGCATCGACGGACCGCTTCCGGCCCGGGACCTGATGCGCAACCGCCGCCGCTACTTCATCGGCGAGCTGGATCCGTGCGCCTCGATCGAGTTCACCCGCGGCTGTCCCTGGGACTGCTCGTTCTGTTCGGCGTGGACGTTCTACGGCCGCAGCTACCGCAAGGCCTCGCCCGAGGCGGCGGCGGAGGACCTGGCGAGGATCCGCGAGCCGAACGTGTTCATCGTGGACGACGTGGCGTTCATCCGGCCCGAGCACGGCAACGCCATCGCCGCCGAGGTGGAGCGGCGCGGCATCCGCAAGCAGTACTACCTGGAGACCCGCTCCGACGTGCTGCTGCGCCATCCGGAGGTGTTCGAGCGGTGGGCGCGGCTGGGGCTGCGCTACATGTTCCTCGGGATGGAGGCGATCGACGCCGAGGGTCTCGACCTGTACCGCAAGCGGGTCAGTCCCGACGAGAACCTGAAGGCGCTGGAGACCGCCCGCCGGCTGGGCATCCGGGTCGCCATCAACCTGATCGTGGACCCGGCGTGGGACGAGGAGCGCTTCCGTGTGGTGCGGGAGTTCGCGATGGCCGTGCCGGAGATCGTCCACTTCACCGTGATGACGCCGTACCCGGGTACGGAGATCTGGCACACCGAGTCGCGCCGGCTCACCACCCTGGACTACCGCCTGTTCGACATCCAGCACGCGGTGGTGCCCACGAAGCTGCCGCTGCCGCGGTTCTACGAGGAGCTGGTGCGCACGCAGGCGGTCATCAACCGCAAGCACCTGGGGATGCGCACGGCGTTCGGCGCAGCGCGGGTGCTCGCCCGCAACCTGGCGCACGGGCAGACGAACTTCGCCCGCATGCTGTGGAAGTTCAACCAGGTGTACAACCCGCGCCGGCAGCTGGCCGACCACGCGCGGCCGGTGCGCTACGAGCTGCCGCTCCCGAAGCGTCTCGACGTCGGTGACCGGCGCGCGCTGTACGTGCACACGCGGGACGCGGCCCGGGACCCGTCGGCCCGCTCCCGCTCGCCGAGGGCGTAGCCGGGCCGGCCCGTGCGGTGTGCCGCCGGTGCGGCCGGGAACCCGGGCCGCACGGCACCGCGCGCGGGACGAGGCGGTTCCGGCGCGGCGCGGGGACGTCTTTCAGGCGATTCAGGGACCCGATCGCGACACCCCCTCCAAAGATGTTGAACTTTGAAGGGAATGGGTCTACGGTGGGTCTTGTTCAGTTAGTTGAACATTCAACGGCAACTCCCCAGGAGGAACACCATGGGCATCTTCGGCCGCAAGAACGACGAGACCGCCACCGCGACCACCCCCGCCGCGGTGAACCCGGACCTGGCCGCGGTGACCGGCGAGTACGAGATCGACCCGGCGCACACCACGATCGGCTTCGTCGCCCGCCACGCGATGGTCACCAACGTCAAGGGCAGCTTCCAGGACTTCACCGGCACGCTGCACCTCGACGGCTCCGACCCGTCCAAGTCCACGGCCACCATCGACGTGGTGATGGAGAGCATCGACACGGGCAACGCCGACCGTGACGGCCACCTGAAGAGCTCGGACTTCTTCAAGATCGAGGAGTTCCCGACGATGACCTTCCGCACCACCAAGGCGGAGGCCCTCGGCGGCGACGACTACCGCATCACCGGTGACCTGACGGTCCTGGGCACCACGAAGCAGCTCAGCATCGACCTGGAGTTCAACGGCGCGGCGACCGACCCCTTCGGCAACCAGCGCGTCGGCTTCGAGGGCAAGGCGGAGATCCTGCGCTCCGAGTGGGGCCTGACGTGGAACGCGGCGCTGGAGACGGGCGGCGTTCTGGTCTCCGACAAGATCAAGCTGAACTTCGACATCTCGGCGATCCGCAAGGCCTGACGCCGGCCCGGGCACCCCACGCGGGTGCCACCCCTGAGCGCGCCCGCCACCCCGCAAGGGGTGGGCGGGCGCTCGGCGTTTCCGGGGCCCCGCCCGCCCGGAACGTCCCGCGCGGGCGGGGGATCGACTGGATGCCGTCCGCCCCGGCCGAACTGCGGTACGACCACGCCTGCGGCCCGGACCGGGACGGGCGGTGGCGCGGGTGGGTCACGGTCGCCGTGGACGCGGAGGCCCTGCTCCGGCTGGGACTGCGCACCGGCCCGGCCGGCACCCCGGAGGCCGGCGACGCCTCGCCGCCGGCCTGGTGGCACGCCGCCGGGGAGCGGTACGCGGTGGAACGCGGATGGCCGGTGCGGAACGGCCCGGTGGAGGGACCCGCCGCTCAGAAGCCCCCGCCGAAGTCGCCACCGCCGCCGAAACCGCCGCCGCCGAAGTCCCCACCGCCGAAACCGCCACCGAAGTCCCCGCCGAAGTCCCCGCCGTCGAAGTCGGCCCCGGAGACGTCGCCGCCGCCGTAACCGCCGAAGTCGCCGTAGCCGGCGCCGTAGTCGGCCGCGTAGCCGGGGCCGGCCATCATGCCGCCGAGCATGGTGCCGACGAGCAGGCCGGGCAGGAGACCGCCGCCGAAGTAGCCGCCGGCCCAGGGGCCGTAAGCGGGACCCGCCTCCCAGTAGGGGCGGCGGCCGTACTCGGTGTCGACCTCGCGCACGGCCGGGCCGACGCCGTCGGCGAGCCGTGCCCGGTCGGCCGCGCACACCGGGACCCGGCGCTCGGCACCGCCGGGCGGCGTCCAGGTGGCGTCGGCGACCGAGGGCCCGTGCCGCGGGTCGAAGAAGCAGGGCGGGCGGCGCTCGGGCAGCGGGCGCCCGTCGCGGCGGGCGTCGAGCCGGGCCAGGGCGAAGCGGCCGTCCTCCACGGCCTTGGTGACGGCCCGCACGTCCTCCGGCTTCCGGGCCGCGGCCATGTGCGACTTGGCCTGCTCGTAGGCGTCCAGCGCGTGCGCGTAGTCCCCGCGCATCGCGTCGTCCGCGCCCGGCTCGCCCGGGTGGAAGTCCAGCCGGTCGAGTTCCTCGCCGAACGCGGTGATGTCCTCGTCGACCACCACCCGCAGCTTCTCCAGCGCGGCCCGCTGCTCCTCCTCGTGGCGGCGCCGGTTGCGGCGGGTCACGGCGTACACGCCCGCGCCGCCTGCCGCCAGCAGCGCGCCGACGGTGATCAGCCCGCCGACCGGCACCTCACCGGACCCCTCGCTCCAGGAGTCCGGCGCACCGCCGCCGGTGTTGCGCAGCGCGCTGTCGACGAAGTCGTTGAGCTGGGCCTTGGCGTCCCCGGCGCCCTGCACGGACGCGACCAGGTTCCGCACACCCTGCCGGCTCAGCACGCTGCTGTCGGCGCGGGCGTCGAACTCGTCGCCGAGCCGGACGCCGTACAGACCGGTCACGCCGGTCTCGGTGCGCAGGTTCCCGAAGAGGTTCTGGGTGGGGTAGTCCGCCGGGAGGACCGCGATGAAGATCGGTGCGTCCGCGTCCTCGATCTTGTCGGCCAGCGCCTCGGCGTCCGAGGGCGCGAGGATGTCCTCGGCCTCCGGATCGACGTAGACGGGGCTCTGGCGGAGTTCCTCGGCGATCACCGAGATGTCCGTGGCCGCCTGCGCCCCCGGCGCACCGGCCATCAGGACCGCCAGAGCGGCGGCCACCGGCACGATCAGCAGGCGTACGAAAGTACGCGTCAGCGCGGCCTTCATACCTACGAAGTTACCCGAACAGCCTAAAAACAGACATTCGGACCGGCAGGGATTTCGATGCCGCCACCCCTGCCGGGTCCGGACGAGCCGCTCCTACGCGGCCGGTTCCACGCCGGCCCGCAGCAGCCCGTACGTGTACGCGTCCTCCAGCGCCTGCCAGGACGCGGCGATGACGTTGTCCGCGACGCCCACCGTCGACCACTCCCCCGCCCCGTCGGAGGTGGAGATGAGGACCCGGGTGGTGGACTGCGTGCCGTGCTTGCCCTCGAGGATGCGGACCTTGTAGTCGACCAGCTCCAGCTTGGCCAGCTGGGGGTAGATCTTCTCCAGGGCGACCCGCAGCGCGCGGTCCAGGGCGTTGACCGGGCCGTTGCCCTCGGCGGTGGCGACGATGCGCTCGCTCTTGGCCCACAGCTTGACGGTGGCCTCGTTGGCGTGGCTGCCGTCGGGACGGTCCTCCACGATCGCGCGCCAGGACTCGACGCCGAAGTACTTCAGCGGCCTGCCCTCGGCCTCCGCGCGCAGCAGCAGCTCGAAGCTCGCGTCGGCGGCCTCGTAGGTGTAGCCCTTGAGCTCGCGCTCCTTGACCCGCTCGACGACCCGGCCGACCAGTTCGCGGTCGCCGCCGAGGTCGATGCCGAGCTCCTTGCCCTTGAGCTCGATGGAGGCGCGGCCGGCCATGTCGGAGACCAGCATCCGCATGGTGTTGCCGACCTGCTCGGGGTCGATGTGCTGGTACAGGTCCGGATCGACCTTGATCGCGGAGGCGTGCAGGCCCGCCTTGTGCGCGAACGCGGAGACACCGACGTACGGCTGGTGGGTGGAGGGGGTGAGGTTCACGACCTCGGCGATGGCGTGCGAGATACGGGTCATCTCGCGCAGCCGGCCCTCGGGGAGGACCTTCCTGCCGTACTTGAGCTCCAGGGCCGCCACGACCGGGAACAGGTTGGCGTTGCCGACCCGTTCGCCGTAGCCGTTGGCGGTGCACTGCACGTGGGTGGCGCCCGCGTCGACGGCGGCGAGGGTGTTGGCGACGGCGCAGCCGGTGTCGTCCTGGGCGTGGATGCCGAGCCGGGCGCCGGTGTCGGCGAGCACGGTGGCGACCACGGCCTGGATCCGGGCGGGGAGCATGCCGCCGTTGGTGTCGCACAGGACGACGACGTCGGCGCCGGCCTCGGAGGCGGTGCGGACGACCGACTTGGCGTACTCGGGGTTGGCGCGGTAGCCGTCGAAGAAGTGCTCGCAGTCGACGAACACCCGGCGGCCCTGCGCCTTGAGGTGGGCGACCGTGTCGCGGACCATCGCGAGGTTCTCGTCGAGGGTGGTGCGCAGGGCGAGCTCGACATGCCGGTCGTGGGACTTCGCGACCAGCGTGATCACCTGCGCGCCGGAGTCGAGCAGCGCCTTGACCTGCGGGTCCTGGTCGGCTGTGGTGCCGGCGCGGCGCGTGGCGCCGAAGGCGACCAGCTCCGCGTGCCGGAACTCGATCTCCTGCTGGGCGCGGGCGAAGAACTCGGTGTCCCGCGGGTTCGCCCCGGGCCAGCCGCCCTCGATGAACCCCACGCCGAACTCGTCCAGGTGCCGTGCGATGGCCAGCTTGTCGGCGACGGTGAGGTTGATGCCCTCGCGCTGGGCGCCGTCGCGCAGGGTGGTGTCGAAGACGTGGAACGAGTCGTCGGGTCGGCTGGTTGCGGTCATGGTCTGAAGGCTCCTGATATTGATCTCGGTCTACCGGAATGACCGGTTCCACCGTTCTCCCATGGTCCCTCACGCCCGTCCCCCGGCTGCGGTTGGGCCAGGAAACAGAAAAACCTCTCGCGGGTGCGAGAGGTCTGCGCGCGGGTCGAGGACGACGGTGTCCGCCCGTACGGTGTCGTACGTGCGGTCACTGCGGACCGGCGCGCCTGCTGCCAATAATCGTGGCGAACGAGAGCACGGGGGCAGTCTGGCACAAGCCGCCCCCGCGCTCCTCGTGCGTCTCAGGATGCGGGCGGTGGGTGGTCAGCGCAGGCGGCGGACGAAGCCGTCGTAGTGGCCGTTGGAGTCGTCCGGGACCAGCTGGGCGGAGGCGCTGCCGAGGCCGATCCGCCGGGCTCCCGCACTCAGCGAGAAGACCGTCACGGCGGCGTCCGTCACGGGTCCCGAACCGGTGGACTCGCTGACCAGCCGGGTGGCTCCGGTGCGCAGGTCGCGGAGGTAGACGTTGGCCGGGCCCGGCCGTCCGTCCGCGAGACGCGGCTCCGCCCGGTAGGCCAGGTACCGCCCGTCGGGGCTGAGCAGGGGTTCCTGGGGCCGGTACTCGCCGGCCGGACCGGGATCGACGCGCCGGGTGACGTCGTCCCGCAGATCGCGGACGTACAGGTGGATGCCGTCCCCGGGTTCCTCGCCGGGGACCAGGTCGTCGCCCCAGTACTGGAAAGCGACGGTCCGGCCGTCGGCCGAGAGCGAGGCGGGCAGGGCGTACCGCTGGGCCGGGGAGCCGTCCGCCCGGACGTTGACCCGCTCCTCGGTGCCGGTGCGGCGGTCGTGCACCCAGGTGGCGCCGTGGGAACTGCGCGGCACCATCTGGGTGTACGCCACGAAGGCGCCGTCGGAGCTGATGTCGTGCAGCTGGGTCTGGTCGGTCGGGCGGTCCCGGTTGCTGACCCGCTCCACGGCGCCGGTGCGCCGGTCGAGGACGTACACGGCCCCGAAGAGGTCGCCGGGGCCGCTCTCCATGCGGTCGGCCTTGGCGGAGAAGGCGATGTGGCGGGCGTCCGCCGACATGACGGCACCGCCCGCGTAGGCGGACCCGCCGTCGAGGCCGGTACTGATCCGCTCGGTGCGGCGGGTGCGGCGGTCGTGCAGGTAGATGTCGTACACCCCGGTGTCCGCCGGCGGGTTGTCCCAGTGGACCAGGTTCCCGGCCTGGGAGCGGAAGAGGACGTACCGGCCGTCGGCGCTGATCCCCAGCGCGGTGGAGTCGCCGTCGGCCTGGGTGCCGCCCGGACCGACGCTGACCCGCTCGACGGTGCCCTTGCGCAGGTCGCGGACGAAGACGTCCGCGAGCCCGTTGGTGTCGCCGGGCACCAGGTTGGAGGCGTCCGCGCCGAAGGCGGCGAACCGCCCGTCGGCGCTCAGCAGGGGGCCGTACGCGGCACCGTCGGCCTGCTCCCCCGTCGCCGACAGCGTGACCCGCTCGGTGTCCGGCCTCTGTGCCGGCCCCGGTGCCGATACCGCCGAGGCCGCCGACAGCACGGCCATCGCCCCCGCGATCACCGCGACGGACGCCCCTCGTAACGCTCTGCGCATGCTTCCCCCCAGTTCCCCCGTGTCCCCGTGACCCGGATCCCCCGTGTCTCCGTGGACGACGCTCCCCCCGGCCCCGCGCCGCGGGCTGCCCAGAGCCAACCGCACCTGCGGCCGGGGGGTCAATCCGCCGTTCTGAGTACAACCCGGGCACGGGTTCAGGCGTCCGCGAGGAACCGCCCGGCCGTCGCTACGCCAGCTTGTGCATCCAGCCGTGCTTGTCCTCGGCCGTGCCCCGCTGGATGTCGAGCAGCGCCTGGCGCAGGCGGAGGGTGACCTCACCCGGCTCGCCGCCGCTCTGCTGCCACTGCGCGCCGTCCCGCTTCACCGTTCCCACCGGGGTGATGACCGCCGCCGTACCGCAGGCGAAGACCTCGGTGAGGCTGCCGTTCTCCGAGTCGCGCTGCCACTGCTCGGCGGAGACCCGCTCCTCGACGGCCTCGTACCCGAGGTCACGGGCGACACCGAGGAGGGAGTCGCGGGTGACGCCCTCCAGGATGGAGCCGGTGAGGGCGGGGGTGACGATCTTGTCCCCGTACACGAAGTACAGGTTCATGCCGCCGAGTTCCTCGACCCACTTGTGCTCCACGGCGTCGAGGTAGCAGACCTGGTCGCAGCCCTTGGCGGCCGCTTCGGCCTGGGCGAGCAGGGAGGCCGCGTAGTTGCCGCCGGTCTTGGCGTCGCCCATGCCGCCGGGGACGGCGCGGACCCGGTCCTCGGAGACCCAGATGGAGACCGGCTTCACGCCGCCGGGGAAGTAGGCGCCGGCCGGGGAGGCGATGACCAGGAACAGGTACTCGTTGGCGGGCTTCACACCCAGCCCGACCTCGGTCGCGATCATGAAGGGGCGCAGGTAGAGGGACTCCTCGCCACCGTGCGCGGGCACCCATGCCTTGTCCTGGGTGACCAGGGCGTCGCAGGCGGCGATGAAGGTCTCGACCGGCAGCTCGGGCATGGCGAGGCGGCGGGCGGAGCGCTGGAAGCGTTCGGCGTTCTTCTCGGGGCGGAAGGTGGCGACGGAGCCGTCGGGCCGGCGGTAGGCCTTGAGACCCTCGAAGATCTCCTGCGCGTAGTGCAGCACGGTGGTCGCCGGGTCGAGGGAGATCGGCGCGTACGGGACGAGCTGGCCGTCGTGCCAGCCGCGGCCCTCGGTCCACTTGATCGTCACCATGTGATCGGTGAAGTGGCGGCCGAACCCGGGACTGGCCAGGATCGCCTCGCGCTCTGCGTCGCTGAGGGGATGGGCGGAGGGCTTGAGCTCGATCGTGGGCGTCGTCATGAGTGGTTGTCCTTCACCGGTTGTAGTGACGGGCCGCGCACACGCCCGTACGGCCGGTGGCCTGTACTAGGACGTCCGAGCATTCCCTCATTCCGCGGCTCCGCGTTCGATTATCGCCCGGAGGCGACGGCGGAAGGAACAGGTGATGGCGGCCCGGTGGTCGATGATGGCACCCGGCGGGGACAGGAGAAGCCGCCGGGTGCGGTGGTGACCCGGCGGCTTCGAATGGTTCGAGTGAGCGCGCCGGGTCAGCCGGCTACTCGTGCGGCGAGCGCGTCGCCGATCTCCGAGGTGCTGCGGGCGGGCAGGTCGCCGCGCTCCGCGAGGTCGGCGGAGACGGCGTCCTCGATGCGGGCGGCCTCGGTCTCGTGACCGAGGTGACGCAGCAGGAGGGCGACGGACAGGACCGTGGCGCTGGGGTCGGCCTTGCCCTGGCCGGCGATGTCCGGGGCCGAGCCGTGCACGGGCTCGAACATGGACGGGAACGCGCCGGAGGGGTTGATGTTCCCGCTCGCGGCGACGCCGATGCCGCCGGAGACGGCCGCGGCGAGGTCGGTGATGATGTCGCCGAAGAGGTTGTCGGTGACGATGACGTCGAAGCGGGCCGGGTCGGTGACCAGGTAGATGGTCGCGGCGTCGACGTGGATGTAGTCGGTGGTGACCTCGGGGTACTCCTCGGCCACCCTGTTGAAGACGTTCGTCCACAGGTGGCCGGCGAAGGTCAGCACGTTGTTCTTGTGGACCAGCGTGAGCTTCTTGCGGGGCCGGGCCTGGGCACGGGCGAAGGCGTCGCGGACCACGCGCTCGACACCGAAGGCCGTGTTGACCGAGACCTCGGTGGCGACCTCGTGCTCGGTGCCCTTGCGGATGGTGCCGCCGTTGCCCGTGTAGGGGCCCTCGGTGCCCTCGCGGACCACGACGAAGTCGATCTCGGGCTGGCCGGCGAGCGGGGTGGCGACACCGGGGAGGAGCTTCGACGGACGCAGGTTGACGTGGTGGTCGAAGGCGAAGCGGAGCTTGAGCAGGAAGCCGCGCTCGAGGACGCCGGAGGGGACCGAGGGGTCGCCGATGGCGCCGAGCAGGATGGCGTCGTGCCGCTTCAGCTCGTCGAGGTCGGCGTCGGTGAGGGTCTCACCGGTGGCGTGGTAGCGCCTGGCGCCGAAGTCGTAGTCCTTGGTCTCCAGCTTCACATCCTGCGGAAGGACGGCGGAGAGGACCTTCAGGCCTTCGGCCACGACCTCCTGGCCGATGCCGTCACCGGGGATCACTGCGAGATTGATGCTGCGAGACATGCGGGCACCCTACTCCTCGTCCCACGGGATGACATACGGCGTCCGGCATACGGACGCCGTGGGCGTGTCAGTGGCCGGTCGAGCCGCCGTTGTCCCGGCGGTCGAGGGCGCGCTGGAGGGCGGCCGCGGCGTTCTTGCGGTCGGATTCGCTGGTGCGGGAGGTGTGGCGGACGCGGCGGCGGACGGTCGTCTCGGCCATGATGCATCGACTCCTTGGGCATACGTGGAGTGCGGAAAGGGGGTACGAGACGCCGAGTGGGGCGGGGAGCGGCGGACCGCAGGGATTGCCTGCACGGGTCCGGCTCACGACCGCCTTCCGCTCGATCGAGCGGGACGTTCGGCTCCTACAAAAGTAAGGGAGCCCGGTGCTTCTGTCTGCACAATTACTCGGACTTCCTACTATCTGAGACGGTGGACCCGGTCACACCGCTCCGACCTGCGAAAAGGCCGGACGGGCCAGGTCGGGGGGAGACCTGGCCCGTCCGGGGTCGGGTGGGCGTCAGCCCATGTGGGGGTAGGTGTAGTCGGTCGGCGGGACCAGCGTCTCCTTGATGGCGCGGGTCAGCGTCCAGCGCATCAGGTTCTGCGGCGCACCGGCCTTGTCGTTGGTGCCGGAGGCACGGCCGCCGCCGAAGGGCTGCTGGCCGACGACGGCGCCGGTCGACTTGTCGTTGATGTAGAAGTTGCCGGCCGCGTAGCGCAGCTTGTCCATCGTGTACGCGGCGGCGGCGCGGTCGTTCGCGATGACCGAGCCGGTCAGGGCGTAGTCCGACACCGACTCCATCTGGGTCAGCATCTCGTCGTACTTCTCGTCGTCGTAGACGTGCACGGCGAGGATCGGGCCGAAGTACTCGGTGCGGAACACCTCGTTCTCCGGGTCGTCGCACTCGATGACGGTCGGGCGGACGAAGTAGCCGACCGAGTCGTCGTAGGAGCCGCCCGCGACGATCGTGCAGGACGGGTCCTCCTTCGCGCGGTCGATCGCGGCCTTGTTCTTGGCGAAGGACCGCTCGTCGATGACGGCGCCGATGAAGTTGGTCAGGTCGGTGACGTCACCCATGGTGATGTAGTCGACCTCGGCGGCGAACTCCTCCTTGAAGCCGTCGTTCCAGATCGACGCCGGGACGTACGCGCGCGAGGTGGCGCTGCACTTCTGGCCCTGGTACTCGAAGGCACCGCGGGTCAGCGCGGTCTTGAGGATCGCGCGGTCGGCGCTCGGGTGGGCGACGAGGAAGTCCTTGCCGCCGGTCTCGCCGACCAGACGCGGGTAGGTGCGGTACTTCTCGATGTTGTTGCCGACCGTCTTCCACAGGTGCTGGAAGGTCTTGGTCGAGCCGGTGAAGTGGATGCCGGCCAGGTCACGGTGCTCGAGGGCGACCTCGGAGACCGCGATGCCGTCGCCGGTGACGAGGTTGATGACGCCCTTGGGCAGACCGGCCTCCTCCAGCAGCTGCATCAGCAGCACGGCGGCGTGGGTCTGCGTCGGGGACGGCTTCCACACGACGACGTTGCCCATCAGCGCCGGCGCGGTGGGCAGGTTGGCGGCGATCGCGCTGAAGTTGAACGGCGTGATCGCGTAGACGAAGCCCTCCAGCGGGCGGTGGTCCATGCGGTTCCACACGCCCGGCGAGTTGGCCGGGGGCTGCTCGGCGAGGATGCCCCGGGCGTAGTGGACGTTGAAGCGCCAGAAGTCGATCAGCTCGCAGGGGCTGTCGATCTCGGCCTGCTGCGCCGTCTTGGACTGGCCGAGCATGGTGGAGGCGGCGATGGTCTCGCGCCAGGGGCCGGACAGCAGCTCGGCGGCGCGCAGGATGATCGCCGCGCGGTCGTCGAAGGACATGGCGCGCCAGGCGGGCGCGGCGGCGAGGGCCGCGTCGATGGCGTCCTGGGCGTCCGCCTGCGTGGCGTTGGCGTAGGTGCCCAGGCGGGCCTTGTGGTTGTGCGGCTGCACGACGTCGAAGCGCTCGCCGCCGCCCATCCGCCGCTCACCGCCGATGGTGCAGGGCAGGTCGATCGGGTTGTCGGCCAGCTCCTTGAGCTTGGCCTCCAGCCGGGCGCGCTCGGGCGACCCGGGGGCGTAGCCGTGCACCGGCTCGTTGACGGGGGTGGGGACCTGGGTCACAGCGTCCATGGGTGGCGTAACTCCTTGTCGTGAGCGGTGTTGTGGCGTCAGCCCTTGGTGATCATGCTTCGGGCGCTGTGCTTTCCCGGGGGACACCCCCGGACCCCCGGCCGGAGCCGGGGCCGCGGCACAGCCGAGTTGTCTCAGCCACGGCTGATCATGCTCCGCGCGAAGAACTGCAAGTTCGCAGGCTTCTCAGCCAGACGGCGCATGAAGTAGCCGTACCAGTCGGTGCCGTAGGCCGTGTAGACGCGCATGCGGTGGCCCTCGGCGGCCAGTCGCAGGTGCTCGTCGCTGCGGATGCCGTAGAGCATCTGGAACTCGTACTCGTCGAGCTTGCGTCCGGCGGTGCGGGCCAGTTCCTGGGTGATGGAGATCAGGCGCGGGTCGTGGGACCCGATCATCGGGTAGCCCTCGCCCTCCATCAGCGTCCGCAGGATCCGCACGTACGCCTTGTCGATCTCGTGCTTCTGCTGGTAGGCGACCTCTGCGGGCTCCTTGTAGGCGCCCTTCACCAACCGTACGCGACTGCCGGCCGCGGCGAGGCGGCGCGCGTCCTCCTCGGTGCGGAAGAGGTAGGCCTGGATGACGCAGCCCGTCTGCGGGACGTCCTTGCGGAGCTCCTCGTGGATGGCGAACATCGAGTCCAGGGTGGTGTGGTCCTCCGCGTCCAGGGTGACCGTGGTGCCGATCTCGGCGGCGGCCTCGACGACCGGGCGGACGTTGGCGAGGGCCAGCTCGTGGCCGCCGTCCAGCGCCTGGCCGAACATCGACAGCTTCACCGACATCTCGGCGCGGGTGCCGAGCTCCAGCGGCTTGAGGCGGTCGATCAGCTCCAGGTACGCGTCCCGCGCGGCGGCGGCCTGCTCGGGGGTGGTGATGTCCTCGCCAACGACGTCCATGGTGAGCTCCAGGCCGTTGCCGGTGAGCTCCCGGATGATCGGCAGGACCTCGTCGACGGTCTCGCCGGGGATGAAGCGGTCGACGACCTGCTTGGTGACCGGGGCCGCCGAGATCAGGCGTCGCATCCGGTCGCTGCGCGACGCGGCGAGAATCACGGGACCCAGCACGGGGCACCTCCAACAAGCTGCATGAGGCCGTCACCCGACGTTTCGGGTACGGCACGGAGAACCACCGTGAAACCTACGGATGCCCCCGATCGTGGGCCATCGACAGCTGTCACGCATCCGTGCCACGGATCTCAGACATGTGTATGAGGAGTCCGGGAATTTGCGGCAGAATGCCCGGGTGACGTCGGAATACAGGGACGACTACCAGGAGCTGGTGGACGAGATCTCGGAGCTGCTGGGCGCTCCGGCGACCCTGGAGAACCGTGACTTCGAGCTGATCGCCTTCGGGGCGTACGACAGCGAGGGCGACCTCGATCCGTCCGCGCTGGACCCGGTGCGCACCCGGTCGATCCTGACCCGCCGTTCGACGGCCGCCGTCCGTGCCTGGTTCGAGGGGTTCGGCATCACGCGCGCGACCGGCCCGGTGCGCATCCCGCGGACCCCGGAGGCCGGAGTGCACCGCGGACGCATCTGCCTTCCGGTACGCCACCGGGGTGTGGTCCTCGGCTACGTCTGGCTGCTGGACTACGACCCGGGGCCGTCCGGGCAGCAGCTGGACGCGGCCATGCGGGTGACGGGGCGGATCGGCGCGCTGCTCGCGGACGAGGCGCAGCACGGCGCCGACCTGACACGCGAGCTGCGGGCGGTGCTGACCGCGGAGCGGGAATGGCAGCGGGAGATGGCGGTCGCCGAGCTGCGCACCGCCCTCGGCGGCCGGGCCGACGGCCCCCACACGGTGGTCTGTGTCGCCCCCTGGCCCTCCGCCGACCCCGAGGACGCCCCGTCGGTGCGTACGGTGCCGGGGGCGACGGCGCTGTGCACCCTTGCGTGGGGCGGCTCCCACGCGTCCGCGGCGGTGGCGGGCAAGCCGGCCCTGGCCCTGTTGCTGCGGCTGCGTTCGGCGGATGTCACGGCCCCCGCGACGACGGCCGCCGCGCGGCTGCTGGAGCGGGCGCGTCCCGGCGGCCCGGGCGGCGGTCCCGCGGTGGCCGCCGGGATCGCCGTGCCCCGCGTGGGCCTGGCGGACCTGGGCACCGCGTGGCGGGAGGCGTCGGCGGCGGCGCGGGCGGCGCTGGCCGAACCCCGGCTGGGGCCGATCGCCGAGTGGGCCTCGATCGGCCCGTTCCGCCTGCTGACCGCGCTGCCCCCGGTGGCCGCCCGGGATCCCGCCGTCCGCCCCCTGCTCTCCCCCGCGCAGGCGGAACTGGCCCGCACCGCCGAGGTGTACCTGGACTGTGCGGGCCAGGCCGGCCGTGCGGCGGCCGAGCTGGGCATCCACCGGCAGACGCTCTACTACCGTCTGTCGCGGATCGAGAAGCTGACGGGCCTCGACCTCGACGACGGCGAGGCCCGGCTGCTGCTCCACATGGCGCTCAAGGCGGCCCGGCTCTGACCCGCCCGCCGCACGGCCGCGCCGGTCAGGTGCGGTAGGCGTAGTACGCGGCGTTCGGGTACGAGGCGATGACGCTCGCGACCGAACGGCGGTGCGTGTTGGTGGAGTGGTAGGTCAGGTACGGCACGCCCTGACTGCTGCGGTGGGTGACGATCATCGTGTGGTCCTTGGACCCGTCCCGGTCGAAGTCCACCTGCAGCACGTCGCCGACGTCCATCTGGTACACGTTGGCGAGGCTGGTGGCGCGCTCGGAGTTCAGCGCGAACCAGGACCACTCGTTGACCCCGATGAACGAGTGCGACTGGATGGTGGCGTTGCCGAACCACCTGGTGTAGTCGTACACATAGCCGGGCACGTGCTTCCAGCCGCCCGCCTTGAGGGCCTGGCTGACGAAGTTGGTGCAGTCGCCGCCGGCGCCCTGACCGTCGAAGCTCGGGTAGTCCGGGTTGTAGTCCCGCCAGTGCTTCTCCGCGTAGGCGGCCATCGCCTTGTAGTCGTACGCGCCGCCCGTGAGGTCCTTCGGGGCGGCCGGCGCGGGCCGCGTGATGGCCGCGCGCGGGGACGACGGGGTGGTGTTGGCGGCGGCGGTGGTGGAGGCCGACGCGGTGGGGCGGGGCGCGGGCTCGACCTCCGGCTGGTCCGGCTGGTTGACCGCGAGCTGGTCGTCGCCGGTCTCGCGGATGCCGGTCAGGCGCCAGTCGCCGCGCCGGTCCGCCTGGAAGGTCAGCCGGTGGTTCGCCTGGAACCCGGTCGTCCTCGGCTCGTCGCCGCGGACCTTCTTGTACGTCAGCGTCGTGGTCTCGGTGACGTCGACGACCGCCCTGCGGCCCTCGACCCGGGTGCGGTTCAGGGTGACGGTGGTGTCGGCGGCGCTGTACTTCTCGCCGTGCCTGGCCAGCCGTTCCCTGCGGTCACCGAGCCGGTCCAGTGCCTTGTCCTCGGTACGGGCGGTCCCGGAGGACAGCGCGACCCTGCCGGAGAAGCCGTCGGTCTTCGGCTTCTTTCGCGCGCCCGGCCGGTCGACCAGCGCGTCGGTGCGGTCGGTGAAGACCGCGTCCGCCAGCCGCTGGAACGTCGCCTTGGTCCGGGCGTCCACCTCGGGCTCGGCCGTGGTGGCCGCGCCCGCACTCCAGTTGGGAAGCAGCGCCGCTCCCGCGATGGCCGATGCGGCGGCCGCCGTGAGTATGGTCGCGCGACGCCGGGTCGGGCGCAGCTTTCTTGACTTCACTGAAACTCCCCTCTTACCGGCGGAGGATGCCGGGGTAAGCGGAGTCTCGCACGCCGTATGTGACTGATGTGAAGAGGGTGGCGCCCACATTCACGCGGTAGTTACCGGACCGTCACCAGTGCCCGTACGCACCGGTGCCGGCCGCGGTGCCGGTCACTTCACGACCGTGGACCAGTCCGGCGACTGCGCCGGGTCAAGACTGCGCAGCCGCTGCAGCGTGGCCGGGTCCTGGGCGTCCATCCAGTCCGTGAGTTCCCTGAACGACACGCACTTGACGTCCTTCTTGGTGCACACGTTCTTGATGACCTCCTCGACGGCCTTCATGTAGATGCCGCCGTTCCACTCCTCGAAGTGGTTGCCGATGAACAGCGGCGCCCGGCTGCCGAAGTAGACGCGGTTGAAACCCGCCATGTAGGTGTCGACGGTCTCCTTCTGCCAGCGCGGGTACTGGGCGGGGTCGCCGTCGGTCTCCCCGTCGGACTGGTTGTAGAGGAAGTTGAAGTCCATGGACAGCCCCTGGTACTTGCCACCCTCGTACGGCAGCATCTGGAGCGGGAAGTCCCAGATGCCTTCCTTCTTCACCGGCCAGATCTGGAAGTCACCGGCGGAGCTCGCGTCGTAGCGCCAGTCGTAGTCCTCGGCCGCCTTCAGCAGGTTGGCCTGTCCCTCCAGGCAGGGGGCACGGCCGCCGATGACCTCCTTCTCGATGTCGAAGGGCAGCGGATCGATGTCGGTGAAGCCGGTGTTGGTCTTCCACTTCTTCACGAACCCGTAGAACTGGTCGATCTCGCTCCTCCACTCCTCGACGCTCCAGTCGCCGCCGCCCTTCTCGCCGCAGAAGTGGCCGTTGAAGTGGGTGCCTATCTCGTGGCCGTCCTTCCAGGCACCGGAGAGCTGTTCCAGGGTGGTGCGGATGTGCTCGTCGGTGGGGAGGCTGATCGCCGCGCTGCCGGTGGCGTGCTGCGGCGGATCGTAGAGGTCCCTCTTGGTCTTGGGCAGGAGGTAGATGCCCGTGAGGAAGAAGGTCATGTGGGCGTCGTACTTCTTGGCCGTCTCCCGGAAGTGGGCGAAGAGCCCGTCGTCGCCCTGGAGCGCGCCGTCCCAGGAGAAGACCACGAACTGGGGCGGTTTCTGCCCGGGCTTGAGCGGCTCCGCCTTCAACTGGTTCTTCTGGGGGCCCGTGTAGGAGGTCGATCCGTCACCGATCACCTTGGTGCGGCCGTCCCACTCCGGCTCCTCGCTCGCCCGCACGTCCGACCGGCGCGGCGCGTCGTCCTTGGCGGACGCGGTCGGGGCGGTGGCGTCGTCGCCGGAGAGCGCGAGGTAGCCGCCGAGGAGGGAGGCGGCTGCGAGGGCCGCCGTCAGGGTGAGGAGTTGTCGGCGGGCGGGACGGCGGGTTGCTGGGGCCTTGCGGCGGCGGCCCGACGGCTGCTTCATCTGCGACTCGACCTCTTGGGACAGGGGACGGTGGGCTGGGTGCGGTGGCTGGTGCGGTGCGGTTCCGGCGGCACCGGCGGCTCAGCCGCCTGGTCTGAGGGCACTCGACCAGATGCCGTACGGAACGCTGTCAGCGGGTGTGCCGCCGAGGCCCTCCAGCGGCAGGGGTTCGAGACTCTCGGTCAGATCGATGCGGTAGACGACCACCGCGGTGGCCGCCTCGCCCACGCTGCCGGCGTACCAGGCGGCGGTGTCGTCCTCGGTCGTGCCGATCTTGCCGGCGACCCCGGCGGGAGCGTCCTCGTGGGCGGTGCGGTAGGCGTCGGTCAGGGCGGACTGGACCTCGCGCGCGGTGCCGGCGCTCATCGCGCGGCGGACGGCCGGCCGGGGCAGGTGCACCTTGTGGCCCTGGCGGGTGATCTTCCGTACCGAGTACGGCTCGGTGTGCACCCCGTCGGCGACGAACGTGGCGTAACCACTGGCCATGCGGATGGCACTGGGCCGGGCGCTGCCGGTGGCCAGGGCGGGCACCTGGGCGCCGATGCTGGAGGGGAGCAGCCCCGCTGCCTCGGCGGTGGCACGCACCTTCTCCAGCCCGGTGTCCATGCCGAGTTGCATGAACGGGGTGTTGACGGACAGGGCCAGCGCCCGGTGCAGGGAGATCTGGCCGTGGGACTTGCCACCGTCGTTGCGCGCGGCCACCTTGCGGCCGCTGCGGTCCCAGTAGGGGCCCTCGGGCGTGGTGACGGGGACGCGGTCGTCGCCGTTGTAGAGGGTCTCGCCGCTCACCGGCGTGGTCCCGCCGTCGCGGGTCCTGCGCACCCCGTGCTCCAGGCCGGCCGCGTACACGAACGGCTGGAACGCCGAACCGGCGGGCACGGTGGTCGCGTTGGACTCGTTGTAGCCCTGTTTGCGGTGGTCGGGGCCGCCGTGGACGGCGAGGATCCGGCCGTCGGCGGCGATGGTGGCGGCACCGTAGTGGGCCGCCTCGGCCGCTTTGGGATGCTCCTTCCGGCCCTTCTCGCGGGCCTTCGTGACGGCGTCGGTGAGACTGGCCTCGCGCTTCTTGTCGAACGTCGTGTAGATCTGGTAGCCGCCGAGGTCGAAGTCCCGGTCGGAGATCTTCGCGGTCTTCTTGACGTACTGGGCGGCGAGTTCCACCAGGTAGTCGCTCTGCTCACCGGTGGCGTACAGCGGGTTGCTCTTCAGCGGCTCGGGGAACTCCCGGTACTTGGCGCGCTCCTCGGAGGACAGCTTGCCGATCGTCACCATCCGGTCGAGGATCCACGACCACCGCTCCACCGCCCGCTCGCGGTTGGCCGCGCTGAGCGTGGGGTCGTACAGGCCGGCGCCCTTGAGCAGGGAGGCGAGGAAGGCGGCCTCGCTGACGTTCAGCTCCTGGACCTCTTTGCCGTAGTAGGCCTGCGCGGCGCGCTGGATGCCGTAGGTGCCGCGGCCGTACCAGCTGGTGTTGAGGTAGCCCTCGAGGATCTTGTCCTTGCTCATCTCGTTGTCGAGCTTGAGCGCGATCATCGCCTCGTCGAACTTCCGCCCGATCGTGCGGTCCTGGTTGAGGTAGACGTTCTTGACGTACTGCTGGGTGATGGTGGAGCCGCCCTCGGTCTCCCCCCGGCCGAAGGTGCGGAACACGGCGCGGGTGATGCCCGACACGGAGATGCCCGGGTCGCTGTAGAAGCTGTCGTTCTCGGCGGCGAGCACCGCCCAGCGGACGTCTTCGGGGATCTCGTCCAGCGGCATCGCCTGCCGCTGCACCCAGCCGGTACGGGCCAGGGGGGTGCCGTCCGCCCAGAAGTACACGTTGTCCTGCTGGATGGCGTGCGTGTTGAGGTCCTCCGGGATGTCGGTGGTGGCGTAGGCGACCACCAGGAAGAGGGTGCTCAGGCCGAAGGAGGCGAGGAAGCCCCCGAGCGTCTGCCGCCAGGAGGGCACCCAGCGACGCCATCCCGTGCGGCCCGGCCGGGGGTAGTGGGGGCGCAGCCGGCGGGCGTACGGACCGAGCAGGGCGACGACGGGGCCGAGGACGGGCTCCAGCCGGGCGGCGACGGGACGGAGGACGGGCGCCAGCCGGGCGCGGAGGGCCGCGGTGCGACCGGCGGCGGGCTTACGGGCGGCCCTGCGGGACGGCCGGGCGGCGGGCGTCTCCCGCTCGGGTATGCCGCTCTCGGGTATGCCCCCCTCGGGCACCCGCAGCTGCATGGTCTCGTCCACGGCCGCCCGCAGCTGCTCGACCCCCAACTGCATGGTGGCGTCCGGCGCGGGCGGCGGCGTCTCGCCGTCTCCGTGCTCCTCGTCCCCCTGGCCAACCCGGGTCATGCCCGTGCCTCCCTCCGCACATCGCGCGGCCGCCTGGGCGACCGCACGAACATACGAGAGCCGAGGTCCGCGGCCACGACACCGGCCACGCCCCCGCTCCCCCCCGTTTCACGAACATCACAGCGCACACAAATTACTAACACTCTGACCATATAAGTTCGACAGGCTTCCAGGGTGAGATGGCGAGGCGCTCATCACGTCACCCGGCCCGCGCTCTCCAGAACCAGGCACGGACGGGCGGCACGCCCTCCGCACCGGGGGAGCGGATCGAAGATCCACCGGGCGACGAGCCCGGCGTCAGGGTCATCCCGAGCCCGACAAGGATATCCGCAGTCCCGCGGAGGGTGTCCGCGTCTCGCGGCGACGGCGGGACCCGGTACGTCGTCGCGGTCACCGTCGGCCTGCTCGCTGTGGTTCGTCGACACGGACGCGCTGGTACCGACCCTGGTCGCCTGCGGTGTGGGGATGCGGGGGGCGGCGGTGCCCGCGTCGGTCACGCTGCGCCGGGTGCGGGTACGAGAGGACACGCGCGCGTGCACGGAAAACGCCGGACAGGCGGCTCTGCACAGCCCGTCCGGCGTTCGACGACAGGCCCGTTCGGCGGATACGGGCCCGAAGAGGTCAGACCAGGTTGACCGACCGGGCGGAGGTCGCCCCGATCTCCGCCGACAGTTCGGCCAGCACCCCGGTGGACACCGTGTCGTCGACCGTCAGCACGGCGAGCGCCTCGCCGCCGACCGTCGCGCGCGCGACCTGCATGCCGGCGATGTTGATGCCCGCCTCGCCGAGGATGCGGCCCACGGTGCCGACGACACCCGGACGGTCCTCGTAGCGCAGGACGACCATGTGGTCGGCGAGGGCGAGGTCCACGTCGTACTCGCCGACCGCGACGATCTTCTGGACGTGCTTGGGGCCGGCCAGCGTGCCGGAGACCGCGATCTCCTCGCCGTCGGAGAGGGTGCCGCGCACCGTGACGACGTTGCGGTGGTCGGCCGACTCGGAGCTGGTGGTCAGCCGCACCTCGACACCGCGCTCCTGCGCGAACAGCGGGGCGTTGACGTACGACACCGTCTCGTCGACGACGTCCTCGAAGACACCCTTGAGCGCGGACAGCTCCAGCACCTTCACATCGTGCTGGGTGATCTCGCCGTACACCTCGACGTCGAGGCGGACCGCGACCTCGCCGGCGAGCGCGGTGAAGATCCGGCCGAGGCGCTCGGCGAGCGGCAGACCCGGCTTGACGTCCTCGGCGATGACCCCGCCCTGCACGTTCACCGCGTCCGGGACCAGTTCACCGGCGAGCGCGAGGCGCACCGAGCGGGCGACGGCGATACCGGCCTTCTCCTGGGCCTCGTCGGTGGAGGCGCCGAGGTGCGGGGTGCAGACGACCTGGTCGAACTCGAACAGCGGGGAGTCGGTGCACGGCTCCTTCGCGTACACGTCGAGGCCGGCGCCGGCGACGCGGCCCTCCTTGAGCGCCGAGTACAGCGCCTCCTCGTCGACGATGCCGCCGCGCGCGGCGTTGATGACGCGCACGCCCGGCTTGACCTTGCGCAGCGCCTCGTCGCCGATGAGGCCGAGGGTCTCGGGCGTCTTGGGCAGGTGGACGGTGATGAAGTCGGAGACCTCGAGCAGCTCGTCCAGCGACAGCACCTTGACGCCCATCTGCGCGGCCCGCGCGGGCTGTACATAGGGGTCGTAGGCGACGACCTTCATGCCGAAGGCGGACATGCGCTGCGCGACGAGGGCGCCGATGCGGCCCAGGCCCACGACACCGAGGGTCTTCTCGGCCAGCTCGACACCCGTGTACTTGCTGCGCTTCCACTCGCCGTTCTTCAGCGCGGCGTTGGCCTGCGGGATGTTGCGCGCGGTGGCGACGATCAGACCGCAGGCGAGCTCGGCGGCGGTCACGATGTTCGAGGTGGGGGCGTTGACGACCATCACGCCGGCCTTGGTGGCGGCGGAGACGTCGACGTTGTCGAGGCCGACGCCCGCGCGGGCGACGACCTTCAGCTTGTGCGCGGCCGCGATCGCCTCGGCGTCGACCTTGGTGGCCGAGCGGACCAGGATCGCGTCCACATCGGCGATGGCCGGGAGCAGTTCGGCGCGGTCCGCGCCGTTGCAGTGGCGGATCTCGAAGTCAGGGCCGAGTGCGTCGACGGTGGCGGGCGACAGCTCTTCAGCGATGAGTACGACGGGTTTCGAGCTCACGTGAGTCCTCACAAGTCCAATGCGGACGGCCGTCCCGACGGCCGCAGGCGGTGAAGAAGTGCTAGCCGCGTGGAAGACGCACGACGCTGTGGGCCTGACGCGTTTGCTGACAGCAGTCTAGTGGCGCGGGGCGGGTCGTCTTGCGCCTCTGCGGATTGATCACCGGTTCGGCCCCGTGGCGCGAGCGGGGCACGGGGCAGCGCCCCGCGACGGCACCCGGAACCGGCGGCACCGTCGCGGGGCGCAGGGGCTCACGCCTCTTCGTCGACCCAGCTCATCAGCTTGCGCAGCTCCTTGCCGGTGGTCTCCAGCAGGTGCTCGGAGTCCTGCTGCTTGTACTCGTTGTACTTCTTCAGACCGCCGTGGTACTCGTCCATCCACTGCCGCGCGAAGGTGCCGTCCTGGATCTCGGCGAGGACCTTCTTCATCTCGGCCTTGGTGGCGTCGGTGATGATGCGGGGACCGGTGACGTAGTCGCCCCACTCGGCGGTCTCGGAGATCGACCAGCGCATCTTCTCCAGGCCGCCCTCGTACATGAGGTCCACGATCAGCTTCAGCTCGTGCAGGCACTCGAAGTAGGCGATCTCCGGCTGGTAGCCGGCCTCGGTCAGGGTCTCGAAGCCCGCCTTGACCAGCGCCGCCGTGCCACCGCACAGGACGGCCTGCTCGCCGAAGAGGTCGGTCTCGGTCTCCTCGGTGAAGGTGGTCTTGATGACGCCGGCGCGGGTGCCGCCGATGCCCTTGGCGTACGACAGGGCCAGCGCGAAGGCGTTGCCGGAGGCGTCCTGCTCGACGGCGGCGATGCAGGGAACGCCGCGGCCCTCCTCGTACTGACGGCGCACCAGGTGGCCCGGGCCCTTGGGGGCGACCATGCAGACGTCCACGCCGGCCGGGGGCTTGATGAAGCCGTAGCGGATGTTCAGACCGTGGCCGAAGAACAGGGCGTCGCCGTCCTTCAGGTTGTCCTTGATGTGCTCCTCGTAGACCTGGGCCTGGATCGGGTCCGGGACGAGGATCATGATGACGTCGGCCTCGGCGGCGGCCTCGGACGGGGTCACCACGCGCAGGCCCTGCTCCTCGGCCCTGGCCTTGGACGTGGAGCCCTCGTGCAGACCGACGCGCACGTCGACGCCGGAGTCGCGCAGCGACAGGGCGTGGGCGTGGCCCTGGCTGCCGTAACCGATGACCGCGACCTTGCGGCCCTGGATGATGGACAGGTCGGCGTCGGCGTCGTAGAACAGCTCGGCCACTTTGGGTTCTCTCCTTGAGTGCAGGTGTTGCGTCCCACCGTATGACGGCGGGGGGAGGGGAAGTTTCGGAGTCTCGGAATACGGGCGGCCGGTGTCGCGGCCGGCCGCCCGGTCCCTGTCTTACGCCGACCGGTCCAGAGCGCGCAGCGACCGGTCCGTGATCGAACGGGCACCGCGTCCGATCGCGATGGTGCCGGACTGGACGAGCTCCTTGATGCCGAACGGCTCCAGCATCTTGAGCATGGCGGACAGCTTGTCGCTGCTGCCGGTGGCCTCGATGGTCACGGCCTCCGGGGAGACGTCCACGGTCTTGGCGCGGAACAGCTGGACGATCTCGACGATCTGGGAGCGCGTCTCGTTGTCGGCGCGCACCTTCACCAGAACGAGTTCGCGCTGGACGGCCTGCCCGGGTTCGAGCTCGACGATCTTCAGCACGTTGACGAGCTTGTTGAGCTGCTTGGTCACCTGCTCCAGCGGGAACTCCTCGACGCTCACCACGATGGTGATGCGGGAGATGTCCGGGTGCTCGGTGACCCCGACGGCGAGGGAGTCGATGTTGAAGCCGCGGCGGGAGAACAGGGCGGCGATCCGGGCCAGGATGCCGGGGGTGTTCTCCACCAGGACGGAGAGCGTGTGCTTGGACATGATGTGCTTCCTTTACGGCTCTCAGTCGTCTTCGTTGTCGCCGAAGTCGGGGCGGACGTCCCGGGCGGCCATGATCTCGTCGTTGGAGGTGCCGGCGGCGACCATCGGCCACACCATCGCGTCCTCGTGGACGATGAAGTCCACGACGACCGGGCGGTCGTTGACGGAGTTGGCCTCCTCGATGACCTTGTCGAGGTCGGCGGGGTCCTCGCAGCGGATCGCGTAGCAGCCCATGGCCTCGGACAGCTTCACGAAGTCGGGCACCCGGGTGCCCGCGCTCTTCTCGGCGGTGTCCGCGCCGGGGCCGGAGTGCAGCACCGTGTTGGAATACCGCTGGTTGTAGAAGAGGGTCTGCCACTGGCGGACCATCCCGAGGGCGCCGTTGTTGATGATGGCGACCTTGATCGGGATGTTGTTCAGGGCGCAGGTGGTGAGTTCCTGGTTGGTCATCTGGAAGCAGCCGTCGCCGTCGATCGCCCAGACGGCGCGGTCGGGCGCGCCGGCCTTGGCGCCCATGGCGGCCGGGACCGCGTAGCCCATGGTTCCGGCGCCGCCGGAGTTCAGCCAGGTGGCGGGCTTGTCGTACTCGATGAAGTGCGCGGCCCACATCTGGTGCTGGCCGACTCCGGCGGCGAAGATCGTGCCCTCGGGCGCCAGCTGCCCGATGCGCTCGATGACCTGCTGCGGGGAGAGCGAGCCGTCGCCGGGCTGGTCGTAGCCGAGCGGGTAGGTCTCGCGCCAGCGGTCGAGGTCCTTCCACCAGGCCGTGTAGTCGCCCCGGTTGCCGTCGGCGTGCTCCTTCTGGACGGCCTGGATGAGGTCGGCGAGGACCTCGCGGGCGTCACCGACGATCGGCACGTCGGCGGCGCGGTTCTTGCCGATCTCCGCCGGGTCGATGTCGGCGTGGACGATCTTGGCGTACGGAGCGAAGCTGTCCAGCTTGCCGGTGACGCGGTCGTCGAAGCGGGCTCCGAGGGCGACGATCAGGTCGGCCTTCTGCAGCGCGGTGACGGCGGTGACCGAACCGTGCATGCCCGGCATCCCCACGTGCAGCTCGTGGCTGTCGGGGAATGCGCCGAGTCCCATCAGGGTGGTGGTGACGGGAGCTCCGGTGAGTTCCGCGAGGACCCTCAGCTCGGCCGTGGCGCGGGCCTTGATGACGCCGCCGCCGACGTAGAGCACCGGGCGCTTCGCGGAGGTGATCAGCTTGGCGGCCTCGCGGATCTGCTTGGCGTGCGGCTTGGTGACGGGCCGGTAGCCGGGCAGGTCCATGGCGGGGGGCCAGGAGAAGGTGGTCTTCGCCTGGAGGGCGTCCTTGGCGATGTCGACGAGCACCGGGCCGGGGCGGCCGGTGGAGGCGATGTGGAACGCCTGCGCGATCACCCGCGGGATGTCCTCGGCCTTGGTGACCAGGAAGTTGTGCTTGGTGATCGGCATGGTGATGCCGACGATGTCCGCCTCCTGGAAGGCGTCCGTGCCGATCGCCTTGGAGGCGACCTGGCCGGTGATCGCGACCATCGGCACCGAGTCCATGTGCGCGTCGGCGATCGGGGTGACCAGGTTGGTGGCGCCGGGTCCGGAGGTCGCCATGCAGACGCCCACCTTGCCGGTGGCCTGCGCGTAGCCGGTGGCCGCGTGGCCGGCGCCCTGCTCGTGCCGGACCAGGACGTGACGCACCCGGGTGGAGTCCATCAGCGGGTCGTAGGCGGGAAGGATCGCACCGCCGGGAATGCCGAATACCGTGTCGGCGCCGACCTCCTCGAGAGAGCGAATGAGGGACTGGGCTCCCGTGACGTGCTCGACGGGGGCGGACTGTCCTCCGGATCGGGGCCGGGGCTGCGGGTGATGGGCCCCGGTGGCCTGCTCGGTCATCGGCATTCTCTTCTCGATGCTGAGGGTTTTTGCGAAGTTCGTGCGGGTTACGCGTGCTGCTCGGCAGGTGCCTGTGCAACAAAAAACCCCTCGTGCCATAAGGCAAGCGAGGGGAAGCGCGCCGGGTGGTGGTCGCTGAGCGATCGGGGCTCAGCGTCAGCCGACGCGCTGTCCAAGTACGAGAATTCGGGTGCGCATGGGACTGACCCTCTCTCCGGCGCGCACCCACTGTCAAGTGGGTGGGACGGGAGTCTCATTATGTGAGCGCAGTGCCGTACCGCCTTTGAGTACGGCGGTCACTCCTCCGGAGTACACCCCCGCTCCCCCGCCGACGAAGACAGGCTCGACCGGCCCGGGCGGCACCGGACAGTGCCCGGCGGTCAGGGCTCTGCGCAGCCGGTACTCGTCCAGCGGTCCGGAGAAGGCGAGGCCCTGTCCGTGCGTACAGCCCATCGCGCGCAGGGTCACGGCCTGCTCGGGCTGGTCCACCCCCACGGCCACGGAGTGCATTCCGAGGTCGGAGGCGATCCGCAGCAGCCCGCTGGTGATCTTGTGCAGCCGCGCGGACTCGGCGACGCCGTCGACCAGGCTGCGGTCGAGCTTGAGGACGTCGACGGGGAGCCGCCTGAGGGCCGTGATCGCCGCGGGTCCGCCGCCGAAGCCGTCGAGGGCGATCCGGACACCGAGCCGCTTGAGCACGGTGAGCCGGCGCTCCAGTTCGTCGAGCGGGACCCGGGGGTCGGTGTCGGCCAGCTCGACGATCAGGGAACCGGACGGCAGCCCGTGCCGGGTGAGCAGGGCCTCGATCGAGCCGAGCGGCAGCGACCGGTCCAGCAGCCGGCGGGCGCTCAGCCGGACGGCCACGGGTACCGGCAGCCCCGTCGCGTGCCGTTCGGCGGCCTGCTCGACGGCCTCTTCCAGCACCCACCGGCCCAGCTCGGCGGCCTTCTCGCTGTCCTCGGCCACCCGCAGGAACTCCGCGGGCGTGAAGAGCACTCCCTGGGAGGAGCGCCAGCGCGCCTGCGCGCAGACCGAGGTGATCCGGCCGTCCGCCAGGCACACCACCGGCTGGTGCAGCAGGGCGAACTCGCCGTGGTGCAGCGCCGCGCGCAGCCGCGCGGCCAGCTCCGCCTTGCGGACGACGTCCTGCTGCATGTGCGGCTCGTACAGCTCCACCCGGCCCTTGCCGGCCGCCTTCGCCCGGTACATGGCGAGGTCGGCGTTGCGCAGCAACTCACCCGCGCCGACGCCTGGTTCCGCGAAGGCCACACCGATGGAGGCGTTGACGCGGACATCGTTGCCGTCGATGAGGTAGGGCTGGGACAGGGTGGCTCTGAGGCGGTCGGCGAGTTCCACCATGTGCCGCTCGCGGGCTTCCCGGTCGCGGACGCCGTCCCCGGCGATCAGGGCGGCGAACTCGTCGCCGCCCAGTCTGGAGGCGGTGTCGCCCTTGCGGACCGCGTCCTGGAGCCTGCGGGCGGCCTGCACGAGCAGTTCGTCCCCGGCCTGGTGCCCGATGGTGTCGTTGACGCCCTTGAAGCCGTCGAGGTCGATGAAGAGCACGGCCGTGCCCCTGAGGGCGGCCCCGCGGTCGGAGGCGCGGCGGCCGGACAGGGCCTGCTGGACGCGCCGGGTGAACAGCGCGCGGTTGGGCAGGTCGGTGAGCGGGTCGTGTTCCGCGTTGTGCTGGAGCTGGGCCTGGAGCCGCACTCTCTCGGTCACGTCACGGCTGTTGAAGATGAGGCCGCCGTGGTGCCGGTTGACGGTCGACTCGACGTTCAGCCAGCCTCCGTCGCCGGAGCGGAAGCGGCACTCGATGCGGGTGGTGGGTTCCTCGACCGGGTCCGCGGCGAGGAAGCGGCGCACCTCGTGCACGACGGGGCCGAGGTCCTCGGGGTGGATCAGCCCGGCCAGCTCCGTCCCCACCAGGTCCTCCGCGGGGCGGCGGTACACCCCGGTGGCGGCCGGGGAGACGTAGCGGAGGATGCCGCTGGGGGCGGCGATCATGATCACGTCGCTGGAGCCCTGCACCAGGGAGCGGAAGTGGTTCTCCGTCTGCGCCAGTTCCTGGGTGAGGGTGATGTTGTCGAGCAGCATGATGCCCTGGCGCACGACGAGCGCCAGCACCACCGTGCCCCCGGTGATCAGTACGACGCGGTCGACGCTGCGGCCGTTGAGGACGTTGTAGAGGATCCCCAGGGTGCACACAGCCGCGGCGAGGTACGGGGTGAGCGCGGCGAGGGAGCCCGCGGTGGGCCGGGAGGGCGGATACCGGCCGGACTCGCCGCCGGGCGCGGGTGGCTGGGTGTCCGGTCCGCCGCGCCGCCCCGGCAGGTGTTCGCGGACCACACGGGTGCACCCCTCAGGCTCGGGCGGACCGCCGCGCGGCGCGGCCCAGGGCGCGTACGCCAGCAGCAGCGAGCCGGCGAACCAGCCCGCGTCGAGCAGTTGTCCCGAGCGGTAGCCGGCGTGCAGCAGCGGGGAGGTGAACAGGGCGTCGCACATGACGGTCAGCGCGAGGGCGCCGATCGCGGTGTTGACCGCGGACCGGTTCACCGCCGAACGCCGGAAGTGCAGGGCGAGCACCATGCTGACCAGGGCGATGTCGAGCAGCGGGTACGCCAGTGACAGCGCGGTGTGCGCGACGTCCGAGCCCTCGGCCCGCGCGGCCTGGGCGAGGGCGAGGCTCCACGCCAGGGTGAGCAGGGAGCCGCCGATCAGCCAGGCGTCCAGGGCGAGACAGACCCAGCCGGCCTTGGTCACGGGCCGTTTGGCGAGCACCAGCAGTCCCACGATGGCGGGCGGCGCGAAGCACAGGAAGAACAGGTCGGCGTAGCTGGGGCTGGGGACGGGGAGGCCCAGCACGACCTCGTACCACCCCCAGACCAGGTTGCCCAGGGAGGCCATGGCCGAGGAGAGGCCGAACAGCAGCCAGGCCGGCCGGAACCGGGTGCGCGGGATGCGGGCGTAGACGAAGCAGGAGACGGCCGCGGCAGCGGCGGCGGCGCTCAGCCCGAAGTCGCCCATGACCAGCGCGAGGTGCTCCGAACCCCAGCCGAGCGCGGCACCGACGGCGTAGGCCGCGCAGACGAGGGCGAGGACGAGTTGCGCCACCGGGCCGGGCCGGCGGGCGGCGGTCGGCGTACCGGCCGGCGCGGACCGCGCGGCGGGTGGCGGGCGCAGCGCTCCGTCGAGGGTCGACGTGGGAGGGGGCGCGCTCACCGGGCGCTCCCGGTCCGCGCCGCTCCCGGATTCCCCGGCCCTCGGTGCGCCGGTGGGGCGTGCCTCCCGCGGGCGGCGTGGTGGTGGTGCGGTGGACCGGGGCGGTCGGACCGGTCGCCGTGCCGGGTGTGCCGGCCGCCGTGGTGGCCGCGGCCGCGCGCGTCCGCGCGCCAGTGTCGCAGCCGACGGCTCCGCCGCGTCGGATCGCTCGTCCACAGGCCGTGCATCGTCCGTCGCCCCCCTCGCAGTCTCCGTGTCCGTCCCCCGCGCCGTCGGTCAGCGGCGCAGCCCCTGTCGGGACGATACACCAGTCTCGTCACTCAGGGACATAGGTTCTCTACGCTCCGTAACGATCAACTGATATATGCGTACCCACCGCGCCCGGGGAAACGCGGACGGTACTCGAAGCGGACTACACGCCTTCCGCTCCCGTCACCAGGACCACGTTGCCGAGCTCCTCCCGGTTCACATAACGGCGCAGCTGATCCCGCAGCAACCGCTCGGCCCGCGGCAGGAAGGCGGACGTGGGTCCGCCGACGTGCGGGGTGACGAGCACGCCCGGCGCCCGCCACAAGGGGTGATCCGAGGGGAGCGGTTCCGGATCCGTGACGTCGAGGGCGGCGGTGATGCGTCCGCTCTCCAGCTCGTTGAGCAGTGCCTTGGTGTCGACCACCCCTCCGCGGGCCACGTTCACGAGCAGGGCGCCGTCCTTCATCCGGGCCAGGAAGCCGGCGTCCACGAGGTGCCGGGTGGTCTCGGTCAGCGGGGTGGAGAGCACCACGACGTCCGCCTCCGGGAGCAGGGAGGGCAGTTCGGTGAGCGGGTGCACCGGCCCGCGCTCCGTGGTGCGGGCGGAGCGCGCGACGCGTGCCACCCGCGCGAGCTCGAACGGAACGAGCCGGTCCTCGATGGCCGCGCCGATCGATCCGTATCCCACGATGAGCACGTTCCTGTCGGCGAGCGCGGGCCGGAACCCGCCCCGCCACTCCCCCTTGTCCTGGGCCCGCACGAAACCGGGGATGCCGCGCAGGGAGGCCAGGATCAGCGCGAGGGTGAGCTCCGCGGTGCTGGCCTCGTGCACTCCGCGCGCGTTGCACAGCCGCACCCCGGGGGGCAGGTCCTTCAGCCCCGGCTCCACGTGGTCGGTGCCGGCCGACAGGGTCTGCACGACCCGCACGGAACGCATCAGCGGCATCGGCCGCACACCCACCCCGGCGGGCTTCATGTACGGCACGACGTAGAAGGCGCAGTCGGCCGGGTCGGCGGGGTACTCCTCGGCCCCGTCCCAGAAGCGGTAGCGCGGGCCCTCGGGGAGGCCGTCGATCTCGTCCGGCGGGATGGGGAGCCATACGTCAGCAGCAGTCATGGTCGGGAGGCTAGTTCAGGGGCCGTTCGCGGCAGAGGTTAGGTTGGGGGGCCGGAGAGGGAGGGTCACGAGCAGGTGGAGCGCAGGACGATCGGCGCGGCGGCGCTCGCGGTGGGGGCCGTAGGGCTCGGGTGCATGCCGATGAGCTGGGCCTACAGCTCCTCCCGGCAGCGCGGCGAGGAGTCGCTCAGGGCGGTGCACCGGGCGCTGGACGCGGGCTCGACCCTCCTCGACACCGCCGACATGTACGGCCCGTTCACCAACGAGCTGCTGCTCGGACGGGTGCTGAAGGAGCGGCGCTCCGACGCCTTCGTGTCCACGAAGGTCGGTCTGCTGGTGGGCGACCAGCACATCGTGGCCAACGGCCGTCCCGGGTACGTGAGAAGGGCCTGCGACGCGTCGCTGCGCCGGCTCCAGACCGACGTCATCGACCTCTACCAGCTGCACCGTGCCGACCCGGAGGTCCCGGTCGAGGAGACCTGGGGCGCGATGGCGGAACTCGTACGGGCGGGCAAGGTACGGGCGTTGGGGCTGTGCGCGGTCGGGGCCCGCTCGTCCCGGCGTCCGGGGGCGCGGCTGCACGACACGACGATCCGGCAACTGGAGCGGGTGCAGCAGGTCTTCCCGGTGAGCGCGGTGGAGGCGGAGCTGTCGGTGTGGTCGCCGGAGGCCCTGGATGCGCTGCTGCCGTGGTGCCGGTCGCGCGGGATCGGTTTCCTGGCCGCGATGCCGCTGGGCAACGGCTTCCTGAGCGGGACGCTGACGCCCGGCGTGGGCTTCGAGGCGGACGATCTGCGCGCCCGGCATCCCCGGTTCACGGCCGAGATGATGGCCGCGAACCAGCCGATCGTGGCCGGCCTGCGGCGCGTCGCCCGCCGCCACGGCGAGCACGTCACCCCGGCGCAGGTGGCCCTGGCCTGGGTCCTGAGCCGTGGCCGGCAGGTCATCCCGGTCCCCGGCACCAAGCGGGAACACTGGGTCACGGAGAACGCGGCGGCGGCGGACCTGCGCCTGACGGAACAGGACCTCGCCGAGATCGCGCGGCTGCCCGCGGCGCAGGGGTCGTGGGACTGACCCCGGTCGGCGGGGGCCGGGGTCCGGGGTCCGGCGACGGAACCCCGGGCCTGCGCCCCGATCGGCGGGCGCGGAACGCACCGCGGGGGCGCGGGCAGGGCACGGGGGCGGCCGGCGGCCGGATCTCGTGGCCGGGTGACCGGGTGACCGGGTGACCGGGTGACCGGGTGACCAGATGGCCGGATGGCCGGGTGACCGGTGGGGGCCGGATAGCCGGGTGAGCAGATGGCCGGGTGACCGGGTGACCGGTGGGGGCCGGATAGCCGGGTGAGCAGATGGCCGGGTGACCGGGTGACCGGTGGGGGCCGGATAGCCGGGTGACCAGATGCCCGGGTGACCGGGTGACCGGTGGGGGCCGGATAGCCGGGTGAGCAGATGGCCGGGTGACCGGGTGACCGGTGAGGGCCGGCCGGGGCCGGCGGTGCAGGCGACTGGGGACTCCTGGTCCGGGGGCCGGCGGCGCGGGGCGCTCGGGGGCTCGTGGTTCGGGGTCGGGCGATCGGGAACCTGGGAGGCGCGAGCGGTGTATGACAGGTAGAACCCGCCGCGTCGAAGGGACAACATCGTGCGACATCGAGCCGTGCCGGCCGTGCTGGCCGCCGCCGCGCTCCTGCTGACGGCCGGCTGCTCCTCCGACGACGGAGGAACAGCCGGCGGGAACGGCAGCGCCACCCCGGGTGACAAGGCTGCGCCGTCGTCGGCCCCGGCCCGGACCGGAGAGGAGACCCCGCCCGCGAAGGGCTCGGTGAAGGTGGTCCGCACGGTCGCGACGGGCCTGAAGAGCCCCTGGGGCCTGGCCCCCCTCCCGGGCGGTGACCTCCTGGTGTCCTCCCGGGACGAGGCGACGATCACCCGGGTCGACGGCGAGACCGGAGAGAAGACCGAGCTGGGCGAGGTGGCGGGGGTGGCACCCTCCGGCGAGGGCGGCCTCCTGGGCATCGCCCTCTCCCCCGAGTACGCGTCGGACCACATGATCTACGCCTACTTCACCTCGGCCTCCGACAACCGCATCGTCCGCCTGATACACGACGAGAAGAAGCCGGCCGGAGAGCAGCTCGGAGAACCGGACACGGTCTTCCGCGGCATCCCCAAGGGCGGAGTGCACAACGGCGGCCGGATCGCCTTCGGCCCGGACAAGATGCTGTACGTGGGCACGGGCGAGAGCGGTGACACCGGTCTGTCGCAGGACAAGGAGTCCCTCGGCGGCAAGATCCTGCGGCTGACCCCGGACGGCGAGCCGGCGCCGGGCAACCCGTTCCCCGACTCCGCGGTGTACACCTACGGGCACCGCAATGTGCAGGGCCTGGCCTGGGATGGCAAGCAGCGGTTGTTCGCCTCGGAGTTCGGCCAGAACACCTGGGACGAGCTGAACGCGATCAAGCCGGGTGACAACTACGGCTGGCCGGAGGTGGAGGGCGAATCCGACGACGGGGACTTCCACAACCCGGTCGACCAGTGGAGCCCGGAAGAGGCCTCCCCCAGCGGCATCGCGTACGCCGAGGGCTCGGTCTGGATGGCGGGCCTGCGCGGCGAGCGTCTGTGGCGCATACCCCTCAAGGGCACGGAGACCTCGGCGGACCCACAGTCCTTCCTGGAGGGCGAGTACGGCCGGCTGCGCACGGTGGTCGCGGCGGGCGACGACAAGCTGTGGCTGGTCACCAGCAACACGGACGGCCGGGGCAATCCCCACGACGGCGACGACCGCATCCTGGAGCTGAAGGTGAGCTAGCCGGTATTCAGTCCCCGTGCCCGTCCCGGTCCTCCGTCGGCTTCGGCCGCCGCATCGTGACCTTTCCGGACGCGAGGTCTATCGGCCCGCGTCCGGGGTCGGCGTCGCCGACGTCCACCCGGGTCAGTTCCAGGCGTTTCTGCTCGTCACGGGTGTGCTTGCGGCCCGGCGCGAACAGTTCCTCCAAGGCGTTGAACATCGCTCCCCTTTCCAGGGCCGCATGCATCGTGCACCCATTGTCCCGCCGTCAGCCGTTCCCCGTCCGGGAACAGACCGAGCCGGTGGGCCACCGCCGCGGCCTCACCACGCCCGGATACGCCCAGTTTTCCCAGGATGTTGGACACATGAACGCTGGCCGTCTTCGGGGAGATGAACAGTTCCTCGGCGATACGGCGGTTGGTGTGGCCGGCCGCCACCAGGCGCAGCACATCGCGCTCCCGGCTGGTGAGACCGAGCGCCTCCACCGGGTCGGGCGGGCCGGGAGCCGCTTCGCGGACGGCGGGCGCCAGTGCCAGACGCGCGCGCTGTGCCAGCAGCGTGGCCGAGCGGGCCAGCGGGGCGGCGCCGAGGTGGCCGGCGACGGCGTCGACCAGCCGCAGCAGTTCCGTGGCGCGGGTGCGCTCGTCGTCGCCCGCGCCGGAGGCGAGCAGCGCCTCGGCGAGCCGGTACCGCACCCGTGCGAGGTCGTAGGGCCGCCCCAGTGGCTCCATCGCCTCGACGGCCGCGGACCACTCGTCCGGTGCCAACCTTCCCTCCGCGCGCAGCAGTTCGGCGCGCAGCCACAGGTCGTAGGCCCGCCAGAGGGGCACTCCGGTCGTCAGGGACTTGGCGGCCTTGCGGATCCGCCGCAGGATCTCCGGCCGGCCGGGCTCGGTCGCCGCCTCGCCGTGGGCGTCCGCCTCGGCGGTCGTGGCGGCGAGCAGCAGAGGCCAGCCGTAGCGCTGGGTGCCGGGCGGAAGTCCGGTGTCGAGGGCATCGAGCAGTTCGGCGCGGGCGTCCGGGAGGCGTCCCTCGGCCGCGGCGACACCGATGGCGACCCGCTTCAGGGGCAGGGCGTACTGCGGCACCGGGTCGTGGGTGGCGAAGAAGCCGCGGGCCTCGGCGAGACGGCGTGCCGCCTCGGCCGGGTTCCCGCGGTCCTGGGCGAGGGAGGCCAGGCGTATCGAGCCGCCGGCGCGCGGCTTGGCGCTCTGTTCGAGGCGTTGGGCCTTGGCCGCGGCCCGGGCCGCCTCGTCCCAGTGGCCGAGGGAGTGGAGGGACTCGGCGAGGTTGCCCCACACCCAGCCCTCGGAGTCCAGCCCCAGCTCGCGGGTGACGTGGATGCCCTCGCGGAGGAGGTCCACGGCCTCCTGGGAGCGGCCGACGCCTTCGAGGACGGACGGGAGGTTCACATGGGCGCGGGCCACCACCATGTCCACGCCCAGCTCGGTCGCCCGGTCCTTGACCTCGTACATCTCGGCGAGTCCGGTCGTGAGGTCGCCCGCCTCGACCAGGAGGCCGCCGAGGGTGAGCCGGGCGTTGAGCTCGATGTCGTGGGCGCCGACCATGCGCGCGTACTCGACGGCGCGTTCGGCGGCGGCCATGGCCTCCGGTCCGGGTTCGTGCAGCATCGACCAGTTGGCCGCGGAGGCGAGGACCTCGGCGTGCACCTCGGACGGGGGCAGGCCGCGCACCAGGTCCTGCGCGGTGCCGAGCTCGGCCCAGCCGTCGCCGCGGGCGAGGGCCTGGGTGAGCCGGGAGCGCTGCACCCAGAACCAGGCGGCGCGCAGCGGGTCGGGGTCCTCGTCGAGGAGGCGCAGCGCCCGTTTGATGATCTTCATCGCGCGTTCGCGTTCCCCGCAGAGCCGGCCGGCGACGGCGGCTTCGGCCATCAGGTCCAGGTAGCGCAGCGGCGTCGGCCCCGGGTCGCTGCCGCCGGGCGTGCCCGCATGCCCGTCAGGCAGCGGGGCCGGGTAGACCTCGGCGTAGTCGACCGGGCGCAGGGTGGCGCGTACGGCGTCGGGGACGGCGTCCCACAGTTCCATGGCCCGCTCCAGCAGGCGCAGTTGCTCGGAGTAGGCGTGGCGCCGGCGGGCCTCGACGGAGGCGTCGAGGACGGCGGGCAGGGCCTTGGTGGCGTCGTGGGCGTGGTACCAGTAGCTGGCCAGGCGGGTCGCCCGCTCGTCGGCGGGGACGAGCGTGGGGTCGGCCTCCAGTGCCTCGGCGTAGCGGCGGTTGAGGCGGGAGCGCTCGCCGGGCAGCAGGTCGTCGCTGACGGCCTCGCGGACCAGGGAGTGGCGGAAGCGGTAGCCGTCACGGTCGGGCGCGGGGGCGAGGATGCTGGCGTTGACGCCGGCGCGCAGGGCCTCGATGAGGTCGTCCTCGGTGAGCCCGGCGACGGCGGCCAGCAGCCGGTCCTCGACGGTGGAACCGCCCTCGGCGACGATCCGGGCAACCCGCTGGGCGCTCTCGGGCAGGCCCTCGACGCGGACCAGGAGCAGGTCGCGCAGGGAGTCGGTGAGGCCGGTGCAGCAGCCCTGGTCGGCGGCGACGGCGAGTTCCTCGACGAAGAAGGCGTTGCCGTCGGAGCGGTCGAAGATGTCGTCGACCCGGCCCGGGTCGGGTTCGCGGGCGAGGATGCCGGCGATCTGGCGGTGCACCTCGTCGCGGTTGAACCGGCCGAGTTCGACGCGCTGCACCGTGCGGAGCCGGTCGAGTTCGGCGAGGAGGGGGCGCAGCGGGTGGCGGCGGTGGATGTCGTCGGAGCGGTAGGTGGCGAGGACGACGAGCCGGCCGGTGCGCAGGGTGCGGAGCAGGTAGGCGAGGAGGTGACGGGTGGAGGCGTCGGCCCAGTGCAGGTCCTCGAGGACGAGGACGACGGTGTGTTCGGTGGCGAGGCGTTCCAGCAGGCGGGCGGTGAGTTCGAAGAGGCGGGCCACCCCCTGTTCGTCGCGGCGGGCCTCCCGGGCGGCGGTACCGAACTCGGGCAGCAGGCGGGCGAGTTCCTCCTCCTGTCCCGAGGAGGCGGCGGCGAGTTGTTCGGGCAGTTCGCGGCGCAGCTGGCGCAGCGCGGTGGAGAACGGGGCGAAGGGCAGTCCGTCGGCGCCGATCTCGACGCAGCCGCCGAGTGCGACGATCGCGCCCCGGCGGCGGGCCGCGGCGGCGAACTCCTCGACGAGGCGGCTCTTGCCGACCCCGGCCTCGCCCCCGACCAGCAGGGCCTGCGGTTCACCGGCGCCGGCACGGGCGAGCGCGTCGTTCAGGGTGTCGAGCTCACCGGTGCGGCCGACGAACACAGGACTGACGGACTTGGTCTCCACGCCACCGAGCATCGCACGCACCTCCGAAAACAGAGCACCGTTTTCCGCCCCGGAAGCGGCACCCACGGCACCGCCCGGTCCGGGGAGCCGGGGACGGCGGCCGACCCCCGTCCGGCCACCGTCCTGCGGAGGTTCAGGCGGCTCGGGCGAACCGCCGTCGGCGTGGGAGGTGGCTGTGGCTATGGCTTTCGCGCTCGGCGGCGCGTGCGGCGGCTTCGCGGCGGGCGGCACGGCGGAGGCGGAGTGCCTCGCGGGCCAGGCGCTCGTGCTCGGCGCGGCGGACGAGGTCGTCGTGGCGCAGCTGGTGGAGTGCGTGCTCGAACATGGTGTGGCCCCCCTGGGGAGTGGGTGTCGGTATCGCTTTCCGCGATGCCTCCACCTTCGTCTCCGAGGGGGGCCGGCCACATCGGGAAGGTTCCGTATCTTCGGCGGGCGGGGGGCCTTAGAACGCACTTAGTACGGTCACCGGGCTCACCCGCGCCGGCTCAGCCGGCGGCGGGCAGCCCCAGCAGTACGTCGGTGTACTTGAGGACCGCCAGCAGCAGTCCGATGACGCCGAGCGTGACACCGGCCCAGGCGACCGACTTGATCCAGGGTGCCTGGACCGTCCGGCCGGGCGTCCCGAAGGCGGGCCTGGCGAGCACCGCCACGGCGACGACCAGCGCGGTGAGGGCGAAGAGGCCGCTCCACAGGGCGCTGGTGTTCCAGGCGTCGCCGTACATCTCCTTGACCTGGGTGGCCACGCCGGCGTCCGCCGCCGTCTCGAGCTGTCCCACGAGGGTCTCGCGGGCGGCGGCGACGGTGCCCAGCCAGCTGCCGGTGAGCGAGACCAGGCCGAGCGCGGCCGAGACGACGGCCCCGGCACCCTGCCCGACACCGGACGGGCTCTCCCCCGCCCCGGGCGCGTCCTGCTCCCCTTCCGCCTCTTCCGCCCCGGTCTCCGTCTCCGTGACGTCGTCGGTCTCGGTGGCGTCGTCGGCTTCAGTGGCGTCCACTGCCGTCTCGTCGCGTTCGCTCTCGGCTCCGGTCGCGTCCACTGTCCTGGTTCCCATGCTCCGCACCGTACGGAGGCTCTCTGAGAGTCCGCTTAATGATCGTCGTGCGGGTGACCGCGGCGCGCACGCCATTCGGGGGCGAGGACCGACCACACCTCCAGGTCGTGGCGCACCCCGTGGTGGAGATGGGCCTCACGGCGCACACCGTCACGGGTCATGCCGAGCCGGCGCGCGACGGCGAGGCTCGGCGCGTTGCCGGCCGCGGCGACCCATTCGACCCGGTGGATCCCGCGCTGCTCGACCGCCCAGTCGATGAGCACCCGCATCGCGCGGGTGACGAGCCCGCGGCCGGTGGCGGCCGGCTCCAGCCAGCAGCCGACCTCTCCCGTGCCGTTCGCGGCGTCGAAGTTCAGGGTGAGGACGCCGCCCACGAGGGTGCCGTCCAGCCACAGCCCGTGCAGCGAGGCCGTGTCGGCGGCGCGCCAGTCGGCGTACCGCTGGAGCACCTCCCGCGCGCCGGCCGAGTCCCTGGCCTGGGAGGCGAAGGGGACGTACTGGTTGATGAACTCCCGGCCCCGGTCCAGGTGGGCGAGGAACTCCTCGGCGTGCCAGGGCTCCAGCGGACGCAGTTCGGCTCCGTCGTCACCCAATCGTATCGCGTACATCCCGCTGTCGCTCCTCCTCGGCCAGCACGTCCGCCACCTCGGCGTCCGTGGCGGCGGCCAGCCTCTCATGGGCGGCACGGGCCTCGGGCGGCTCGATGCTGATCCGCGGCAGGAGTCGGTCCAGCCGGCGCGGCAGCCACCAGTTGGCTCCGCCGAGGAGATGCATGAGCGCGGGCACGAGCAGCGTGCGCAGCACGAAGGCGTCGAGGGCGACGGCCGCGGCCAGTGCGATGCCGAACATGGCGATCACGCGGTCGCCGGTGAGGACGAAGGCGAGGAAGACCGAGATCATGATCACGGCGGCGGAGTTGATCACCCGGCTGGTCTCCGCGAGGCCGACGCGGACGGCACGCCGGTTGTCGCCGGTCTCCAGCCACTCCTCGTACATCCGGCTCACCAGGAACACCTGGTAGTCCATGGAGAGCCCGAAGAGGACCGACACCATGATCACGGGCAGGAAGGGTTCGATGGGGCCCGCGCTGCCCAGACCGAGCAGTTCGCTGCCCCAGCCCCACTGGAAGATCGCGACGACGACGCCGAACGCGGCGGCGACGGCGGCCACGTTCATCGCGGCGGCCTTGAGCGGGATGCCGATGGAACGGAAGGCCAGCAGGAGCAGCAGACAGCCGAGGCCGATCACGACGCCCACGAAGAGGGGCAGCTTGTCGATGATGACGTCGGCGAAGTCGTCGTAGCCGGCCGTCACACCGCCGACGTGCAGGTCGAGCGAGGTGCCCGACTCGGCCCGCGGCAGCACGTCGTCGCGCAGCCGGTCGACGAGGTCACTGGTCGCCTTCGACTGCGGCGACGACTCGGGGACGACGGTGATGTGGGCGGTGTCGCCGCCCTGGCCGTAGGTCACCGGGGACACGGAGGCGATCCCGTCGGTGTCGCGCAGGGTGCTGCCGAGGTTGTCCAGGGCGAGCCGGTCCTGGGCGCCGTCGACCTCGGTGACGAGGGTGAGGGGGCCGTTCACGCCGGGGCCGAAGCCGTCGGCGAGGAGGTCGTAGGCCTGTCGGGTGGTGGAGGACTTGGGGTCGTTGCCCTGGTCGGAGGTGCCCAGGTGCAGCGAGAGGGTGGGCAGCGCGAGGACGGCCATGACGACGACCGCGACCGCGCCGAGCAGCTTGGGGTGGCGCTCCACGAACGCCGACCAGCGGGCGGCGAAGCCGGTGGGCAGCTCCGGCTCGGGCCCGTTCTCCGCCAGCCGGCGCCGCTCCCGGCGGCTGAGCGCGCGCATGCCGATGAACGACAGCAGGGCGGGCAGCAGGGTGACGGAGGCGGCGACGGTCAGCACCACGGTGAGCGCGGCGGCTATGGCGACGCCGTTGAGGAAGTTCAGCCGGAGGATCAGCATGCCCAGCAGGGCGATGCACACCGTCGCACCCGCGAAGACGACCGCCCGTCCGGTGGTGGCGACGGCGTTGGCGGCGGCCTCGGTGACGGTGAGGCCGCGCTTCAGTCCGCGTCGGTGCCGGGTGACAATGAACAGCGCGTAGTCGATGCCCACGCCGAGCCCGATCAGCATGCCGAGCATGGGCGCGAAGTCGGCGACGGTCATGACGTGGCCGAGCAGCACGATGCCCGCGTAGGCGGTGCCCACGCTGACCAGGGCGGTGGCGATGGGCAGCAGGGCCGCGGCGAGCGAGCCGAAGGCGACGAGGAGGACGAGGGTGGCGACCACTACGCCGACGATCTCCGCGGTGTGGCCGCCGGGGGCCGTACCGCTCTCGACGGCGCTGCCGCTCAGTTCGACGCGCAGTCCGTCGGTCTCCGCGGACTTGGCCGTCTCCACCACGGCGGCCGCGTCGCCCGCGGCGATGTCCTTGGCCTCGTCGTCGAAGGTGACCGTGGCGTACGCGGTGCGGCCGTCCTGGCTGACGCGTCCGGCGCCCCCGTCGTCGTAGGGGCCGCTCACGGCGGCCACGCCCGGGAGGTCCTCGATGCGGTCCAGGGTGCGGGTCATGGCCTGCTCGACGCCGGTGTCCCGGACCGTGCCGGACGCTGTGTGCCAGACCACGTTGTCGCTGTCGCCGCCGAGGCCGGGGAAGCCCTCCTTCAGCAGCTCGGTGGCCCGCCCGGACTCGGTGCCCGGCACCTTGTAGTCGTTGGAGTAGGCGGAACCTGCGGCGAAGGCGCCCCCCGCGACCCCGACGAGGGCGAGAAGCCACAGCAGAACGGTGATCAGACGGCGTTGGACACACCAGCGTGCTAGGGCTGCCACGAATGTGCTCCCAGGGTGACTCGGTGTGGATCTTTGACCGGGAACAGTCGAGCGATGACCGAACAGCCCGCAAAGAACGCATGAGCAATGCACTGACACTGTTGCAGGCGGAAATGATCGTTTGTCGCTTTCGTGCACTAACTCACATTCGCGATCCGGTCAGTCGAACCGGTCCGCCGCGCCTCCCCCTGGCCCACTCATGGCGCGGGAGCGTCGCGCCTCCGCCCCGCAAATCCTGATGCGGGTACCGCGGGCAGCCTGCTACGGTCCGTCGGTCCGACATTCCGCGGCCACCGGCCGCCGGCCGAAGCAGGTGCTTTGATGCTTGTCCGCCCGCTCTCCGACGCGATCCATTCCCTTTTCACGGCCCCAAGGAGCCCGTTCACCGATGTCGGACATCACACCGCACGACGACGATCTCGCTAGTCGCCTCACCCTCCCCCGCTACCCCCGCAGCAGCACGTACGACGCCCGCTGGACCGTCGAGAACGCGATGGGCCCGCACGCGCTGTGGCTGCTGGAGTGGCTCGCCCCGGCGCTCGGCCTCGACACCCTGCCCCCCGGCGCACGCGTGCTCGACCTGGGCTGCGGACGCGCCATGACGTCGGTCTTCCTGGCCAGGGAGTACGACCTTCAGGTCACCGCCGCCGATCTGTGGATCAAGCCGGACGAGAACGCGCGGCGGATCGCCGAGGCGGGCGTCGCCGACCGCGTACTGCCGGTGCTCGCCGAGGCGCACGACCTGCCCTTCGGGGAGGAGAGCTTCGACGCGATCGTCTCGATCGACGCCTACCAGTACTTCGGCACCGACGACCTCTACCTCCCGACGCTGACCCGGCTGCTGAAGCCCGGCGGCCGGATCGGTGTCGTCGTCCCGGCGATGCGCGAGGAGATCGAGGGCAGCGAACCGCCCGAGCACCTGAAGGCCCACTGGGACCCCGCGTTCTGGTGCTTCCACAACCCCGCCTGGTGGCGCCGCCACTGGACCCGCAGCGGGGCCGTGCAGGTCGAGACGGCGGACTGGCTCCAGGACGGCTGGAAGGAGTGGCTGCTCTGGTGCGACGTCGTCTCCGAGGCGTCCACGGAGGAGTTCCACGTGCGGATGAGCAGGGAGAACGCGGAACTGCTGCACGCGGACCGGGGCCGCACCCTGGGCTTCACCCGCGTGGTGGGCCGCAAGCACTGACCGCCGCCCCACGCTGATCCCATGACAGAGGGGACGCATCGACCGATGCGTCCCCTCTGTCACACTCCGCCGGACTCAGCCCTCGCCGACGCCCAGCTTCTCCAGGATCAGCTCCTTCACGCGGGCCGCGTCCGCCTGGCCGCGTGTGGCCTTCATGACGGCGCCGACCAGCGCACCGGCCGCGGCGACCTTGCCGCCGCGGATCTTGTCCGCGATGGCCGGGTTGCCGGCGATGGCCTCCTCCACGGCCGTGGTGAGCGCGCCCTCGTCGGACACGACCTTCAGACCGCGCTTGTCGACGACCTCGTCCGGAGTGCCCTCACCGGCGAGGACGCCCTCGATGACCTGGCGGGCCAGCTTGTCGTTGAGGTCCCCGGCGTTCACCAGCTCGGTCACCCGGGCGACCTGCGCCGGGGTGATCGCGAGCTCGTCGAGCGCCTTGCCGGACTCGTTGGCGGCGCGGGCCAGCTCACCCATCCACCACTTGCGGGCGGAAGCGGCGTCCGCGCCGGCGTCGATCGTGGCGACGATCGGGTCCAGCGCGCCGGCGTTGAGAATGGCCTGCATGTCCGTGCCGGACACGCCCCACTCCTCACGGAGCCGGTTGCGGCGTACGAGAGGCAGCTCGGGCAGCCCCGCACGCAGTTCCTCGACCCATTCCCGCGACGGCGCCACCGGCACCAGGTCGGGCTCGGGGAAGTACCGGTAGTCCTCGGCCTCCTCCTTCACGCGGCCCGAGGTCGTGGACCCCGTGTCCTCGTGGAAGTGCCGGGTCTCCTGGATGATCGTCCCGCCGTCGTTCAGCACGGCGGCGTGCCGCTGGATCTCGAACCGGGCGGCCCGCTCGACGGACCTGAGCGAGTTGACGTTCTTCGTCTCCGAGCGCGTGCCGAACTTCTCCCGGCCGTGCGGGCGCAGCGACAGGTTCACGTCGCACCGCATCTGGCCCATCTCCATCCGGGCCTCGGACACGCCGAGCGCCCGGATGAGCTCGCGCAGCTCACGGACGTACGCCCGCGCGACCTCGGGAGCGCGCTCGCCGGCACCGACGATGGGCTTGGTGACGATCTCGATGAGCGGGATGCCCGCGCGGTTGTAGTCGAGCAGCGAGTGGGAGGCACCGTGGATGCGCCCGGTGGCGCCGCCCACGTGCGTGGACTTCCCGGTGTCCTCCTCCATGTGGGCGCGCTCGATCTCCACGCGGAAGGTCTCGCCGTCCTCCAGCTGCACGTCGAGGTAGCCGTTGAAGGCGATCGGCTCGTCGTACTGGGAGGTCTGGAAGTTCTTCGGCATGTCCGGATAGAAGTAGTTCTTCCGGGCGAAGCGGCACCATTCGGCGATCTCGCAGTTCAGCGCGAGACCGATCTTGATCGCGGACTCGACGCCGATCGCGTTGACGACCGGGAGTGCGCCGGGCAGGCCGAGGCAGACGGGGCAGGTCTGCGCGTTGGCGTCGGCGCCCAGCTCGGTGGAGCACCCGCAGAACATCTTGGTCTTGGTGCCGAGTTCGACATGGACCTCGAGGCCCATGACGGGGTCGTACGACGCGAGAGCGTCCTCGTACGACACCAGGTCGGTCGTGGTGGTCACGGTGAAACTTCCCTCTCAGCCCAGCAGGACGTCGTCGTCGCCCAGCCGCTTCAGCTCGCGGTAGAGGATGGCGAGGCCGGTGACGATGGCGGCGGCGGACACGGTGGCGTCGATCAGGACCAGGGTGTCCTTCTCCAGCCGCGCCTTCTTGACACGCTTGGCGACACCGATCGCGCCGAAGGCGGTGGCGGCCATGGACAGGTACGTACCGGACTTGGACTTCTTGAAGCCCTTGGCCTTGGTCAGTGCACTCACAGCGACGGAGCCTCCTCGAGCAGCGGGTGGCCCCACTTTTCCACGAAGGCGGCCTCGACGGCTGCACCCACCTTGTAGAGGCGGTCGTCCTTCATGACCGGGGCGATGATCTGCAGTCCGACCGGCAGGTTGTCCTCCGGTGCCAGGCCGCAGGGCAGCGACATGGCGGCGTTGCCGGCCAGGTTGGTCGGGATGGTGCACAGGTCGGCGAGGTACATCGCCATGGGGTCGTCGGCACGCTCACCGATCGGGAAGGCCGTCGTGGGCGTCGTCGGGGAGACGATCACGTCGACCTGCTCGAACGCCTTGTCGAAGTCCTGCTTGATCAGCGTACGGACCTTCTGGGCGCTGCCGTAGTACGCGTCGTAGTAGCCGGAGCTGAGCGCGTAGGTGCCGAGCATGATGCGGCGCTTGACCTCGTCACCGAAGCCGGCCTCGCGGGTCAGCGAGGTGACCTCCTCGGCGGAGTGCGAGCCGTCGTCGCCGGTCCGCAGGCCGTAGCGCAGGCCGTCGAAGCGGGCGAGGTTGGACGAGCACTCGGAGGGGGCGATCAGGTAGTAGGCCGACAGGGCGAGGTCGAACGAGGGACAGTCCAGCTCGACGATCTCCGCCCCGAGCCCCTTCATCATCTCGACGGCCTCGTCGAACCGCTGGACGACGCCGGCCTGGTAGCCCTCGCCCCGGAACTGCTTGACGACGCCGACGCGCATGCCGGCCACGGACCCGTTGCGGGCGGCCTCGACGACCGCCGGGACCGGCTCGTCGATGGAGGTGGAGTCCATCGGGTCGTGCCCGGCGATCACCTCGTGCAGCAGCGCCGCGTCGAGGACCGTACGGGCACAGGGGCCGCCCTGGTCGAGGGAGCTGGAGAAGGCGACCATGCCGTACCGCGAGACGGCGCCGTACGTCGGCTTCACACCGACGGTGCCGGTGACGGCGGCGGGCTGGCGGATCGAACCACCGGTGTCGGTGCCGATGGCGAGCGGCGCCTGGAAGGAGGCGAGCGCGGCGGACGACCCGCCACCCGACCCGCCGGGGATCCGGGTCAGGTCCCAGGGGTTGCCGGTCGGCCCGTAGGCACTGTTCTCGGTGCTGGACCCCATGGCGAACTCGTCCATGTTGGTCTTGCCGAGGATGACGACGTCGGCGGCCTTGAGCCGCTTGGTGAGCGTCGCGTCGTACGGCGGGATCCAGCCCTCGAGGATCTTGGAACCGACGGTGGTCGGGATGCCCTCGGTGGTGAAGATGTCCTTGAGCGCGAGGGGAACGCCGGCCAGCGGACCGAGCTTCTCCCCCTTGGCCCGCTTCTCGTCGACGGCGCGCGCCTGCGCGAGGGCGCCCTCACGGTCGACGTGCAGGAAGGCGTGCACCTTCTCGTCGACGGCCTCGATACGGGCCAGGTGGGCCTCGGTGACCTCGACGGCGGTGAGCTCGCCGGAGGCGATCTTCGCGGCGGTCTCGGCGGCGGTGAGCTTGATGATGTGATCGCTCATGGCGGGTTACTCCTCCCCCAGGATCTGCGGCACCTTGAAACGCTGCTGCTCCTGGGCCGGGGCGCCGGAGAGCGCCTGCTCGGGGGTGAGCGAGGGACGGACCTCGTCCGGCCGCATGACGTTGGTCAGCGGGAGGGGGTGCGAGGTCGGCGGTACGTCTTGGTCGGCGACCTCGCTGACGCGGGCGACCGCGCCGATGATGTCGTCGAGCTGGCCTGCGAAGTGGTCGAGCTCTTCGGGCTTCAGCTCCAGACGCGCCAGCCGGGCGAGGTGGGCGACCTCCTCGCGCGTAATGCCAGGCATGCAGCGATCCTCTGGGGTGAGTGTGTGTGTTTTGGGGTCAATCCTATGGGGCGGGCGGCCGTGCCGTGTCCCTTGCCGGGAGGGGGGCCGGGGGGTGGGTTGTGGTAACCGGTGCTTGTACGTCGCCGTGCGTTCGGTGGGGGGTGCTGCGACCGGTCGCTCGCGGGACCCGGGGCTGCTGTTGCCCGCGGAGTACGCGGCGGCCGGCGTGGGTGTGGGCCGGGGGGTGTTCGCGCAGCCCGGCGCGAGCGGGGTGCCGTCGCGCCCACCCGTGCCGCCCCAGCGGCACGACTGCCCGCGGAGAGCGGAGGCGCGGCACGACCACCCGCGGGGCGCGGAGGAGCGGCACGACCGCCCGCGGGGCGCGCGGAAGAGCGGCACGACCGCCCGCGGGGCGCGGAGGAGCGCGCAACCGCCCGCGGGGCGCGGAGGAGCGGCATGACTGCCCGCGGAGGGCGGGGAGCGGCGGGCGGAGGGGTGGCCGTGGGCTGTCTGCGGGCGCGTACGGCGGCCGGGGTGGATGGTGCGGTGCGGCAGTGGTCGCGCGCGGCGGGAAGGGGACGGGGCGGGGGTGGCCGCCCGCAGCGACTGGCGCGTCCACGCCCCGAACCCCTACCAGTCGGCCTATTCCGCGCCAGTCCGAGGACGGCCACCCCCGACCCGGCCCCGACCCACCCACCGCCCGTAGGCGCTACGCGCACCCCCACCACAGGGACAGCGGCGCCGCAGGCATACGACCACCCACCCGCACCCGCCCCGCGGGTCAGTCCTCGGCTGTCGTCGTCGCCGCGGGCAGTGCCGCCGCCGGGCGTTGCCACCCCCGCGAACCACGCGCGAGCAACCACGCCGTGGTCTCGTCCGGCGGCATCGCCGCGGCCACCAGCCACCCCTGCACCGCATCGCAGCGCAGGTCCCGCAACCGCTCCCACGTCTCGTCGTCCTCGACCCCCTCCGCCACCACGAGCAGCCCCAGCGAGTGCGCCAGATCGATCGTGCACCGCACGATCTCCGCGTCCTCGGTGTCGACGGCCAGCCGCGCCACGAACGAACGGTCGATCTTCAGCTCGCTCACCGGCAGCCGCCGCAGATGCACCAGGGAGGAGTACCCGGTCCCGAAGTCGTCCAGCGACATTTTCACGCCGTGCCCGGTCAGCGCGTTCAGCGTGTCGGCCGCACGCTGCGGGTCCTCCAGCAGGACATGCTCGGTGATCTCCAGCTGAAGCGCTCCCGCCGGCACCCCGTGCCGGGCCAGCCGCGCCGCGACGGACCCGGCGAAGCCGGGAATGTGGACGTCGCGCGGCGACACGTTGACGGCGACCGGCACGAACAGCCCCTGCGCCCGCCACTCGGCGACCTGCCCGAGCGCCGTCTCCAGCACGTACTCGGTGAGGTGCGGCATCAGCCCGGACGACTCGGCGATCGCTATGAACTCGTCCGGCGGCACCCTGCCCCGCTCCGGATGCACCCACCGCACCAGCGCCTCCAGCCCGGAGACCTGCCCGTCGAAGCGCACCTTCGGCTGGTAGTGCAGCTCCACCTCACGAGCGTCCAGCGCCCGCCGCAGATCACCCAGCAGCCCCAGCCGGTCCGGGGTGTTGGAGTCGCGCTTGGACTCGTACGCCTCGACACCCGTGCGGTCCCGCTTCGCCTGGTACATCGCCACGTCGGCCCGCCGCAGCAGCCCTTCCGCGTCGACCGCGTGGTCCGGGAACACGGCGACCCCCGCACTCGCCTCCAGGACGAGGGTGAGCCCGTCGAGGTCGAGCGGGGAGCTGAGAGCGGCGACCAGTCCGCGGGCGACGCGGGTCGCGGACGTCGTGGAGTCGGCGACGGGCAGTAGGACGGCGAACTCGTCACCGCCGAGCCGCGCGGCCTCCGCCCCGCGCGGCAGGGCGGCTCTCAGCCGGTCGGCGATCTGCAGCAGCAGCCGGTCACCGGCGAGGTGCCCGAGCGTGTCGTTGACCGACCGGAACCGGTCCAGGTCGATCAGCATGAGCGCGGTACGTACGCCCATCCGCTCGGCGTCGTCCAGCGCGGTCCAGATACGTTCCAGCAGCCACTGCCGGTTGGGCAGCCCGGTGAGCGGATCGCGCAGCTGTTCCTCGGCCCGCGCGCGGGCTATCCAGAGGGTGGAGTCGAGGGCGATCAGCGGGATGGAGAACAGCGGCAGCAGTACGGGTTTGGCGTCGGCGACGACACACACCAGGGGCGCTATGCCGAGCAGGGCGACCGCGACGAGCCCCTGCCGCACCAAGGCGGTGCGGGCCACGGTCGGCAGCCCCGCGCGGGGGGTGTGCAGGTACCACAGCAGCCCGCGGGTGACCGCGAGGTAGACGGCGGCGACGAGCACCACCCCGGGGGCGGTGTACAGCGTCCAGGTGTCCGGAGTCGACGGCGACTCGACGGACGGCACGCAGCCGAACGCGGCCAGCACCAGCGCCCCGGCGCCGATGCCGAGGAGGTCCACCGCCCCGTGCAGCACGCCCTGCCGCCAGCGGCCCCGCCGGGCGATGCCGACCAGCACGACGACGGTGAGGCTGACCATGCCGGCCGCGACCCAGCCGTACAGCATCAGGACGGCCAGCGTCAGGGCGGCGCCCGAGCCGGTGCCGCCCCACCAGCGCGACCGCCCCAGCATCACCAGGTGTCCGACGATGATCCCGGTCAGCACGGCCAGGGACCAGCCGACGGTCCCGGACGGGAAGAGCGCGTGCCCTCCGGTGAACGCCCGCAGGAACCCGGCACCCAGCACGAACCCGGCCGCCGCGACGACCGCGGTGGGCAACGCGGGCCAGGACGGGTGCCGTTCGGTGTCCGCCTCGCCCAGGGACGCGGACAGCGACTCGGACAGCCCGTGCCCATGTCCACCGCCCGCCAACCCGCCGGACGGCAACCCGCCGCCCGCCAACCCGCCGGACGGCAACCCGCCGGACCGCAACCCGCCGCCCGCCGGTCCCGCGTCCGGCGGTCCCGCGCCGCGCCGCCAGGCGACCGCCATACGGCGCAGGCGCAGCCGTGAGCCCGGGGCGGCGCTCTCGGTCGGTTCCATTCCCGTCCCTCTCACAGCCGGCGGTGCCCACGCCACGCGGCCCGGTGCCCGACTACCCTCAGCGGCTCCGCGGTGGAAAGCCCTTCCCCGGACCCTTCACGGGTGCGGGTTTGCCCCGACCGCAGCTGGGCACGGCAGGCGCACATCTCAACAGTAGGCCGCGGACGGCTTCCAGGGGCACCGGTCGCCGACGGTTGCCCGAATGCGCCCCAGCCACCCGTATGCATCTGGTATGCGCCGATCGGGTGGGGTTCAACCGTTACTCCTCGGCCGAAAGAGCGGCGTCGGCCGCGGCCTTCGGTCCGTGCTCGAGGAGGACGGTGAAACCCTCCTCGTTCAGCACCGGCACCTTGAGCTGCATCGCCTTGTCATATTTTGACCCGGGATTGTCTCCGACCACGACGAAGGACGTCTTCTTGGAGACGGATCCGGTCACCTTCGCGCCCTGATTCTGCAGCGCCTCTTTCGCGCCATCCCGGGTGAAGTTCTCCAGAGTTCCGGTCACCACGACGGTGAGCCCTTCCAGTGGACGCGGCCCCTCGTCCTCCCCCGACCTCTCGTCCTCCATGCGGACTCCGGCCGCTTTCCACTTGCGGATGATCTCCCGGTGCCAGTCCTCGGCGAACCACTGCCTGAGCGAGGCGGCGATGGTCGGGCCGACCCCCTCGGTGCCCGCCAGCTCCTCCTCGGTGGCCTGCTCGATGCGGTCGACGGAGCCGAACTCACGGGCCAGCGCCTCCGCCGCGACCGGCCCGACATGACGGATCGACAGACTCGTCAGCACGCGCGCCAGCGGACGCTCCTTGGCCGCCGCGATGTTCGCCAGCATCGCGACCGCGTTCTTCCTCGGCTCGCCCTCCTGGTTGGCGAAGACGGTGGCGGTCTTCTCCTCGCCGGTCTCCGGGTCCCGCTTGGGCAGCCCGCTGTCCTGGTCGAGGACGTACGCCCTGATGGGCAGCAACTGCTCGATGGTGAGGTCGAACAGGTCGCCCTCGTCCCGCAACGGCGGGTCCGCGGGCTCCAGCGGCCTGGTCAGCGCCGCCGCGGCGACATAGCCGAAGTGCTCGATGTCCAGCGCCTTCCGCCCGGCCAGGTAGAACAGCCGCTCCCGCAACTGAGCCGGGCACGTACGGGCGTTGGGACAGCGCAGGTCGACGTCGCCCTTCTTCATCGCCTTCAGCGGCGTACCGCACTCGGGGCACTCGGCCGGCATCACGAACTCCCGCTCGCTGCCGTCCCGCAGGTCGGCGACCGGGCCGAGGATCTCGGGGATCACGTCACCGGCCTTGCGCAGCACCACCGTGTCGCCGATGAGGACGCCCTTGGCCTTGACCACGTCCTGGTTGTGCAGGGTGGCGAACTCCACCTCGGAGCCGGCCACCGTCACCGGCTCGACCTGCGCGTACGGCGTGACCCTGCCCGTACGGCCCACGCCCACGCGGATGTTGACCAGCTTGGTGTTGACCTCCTCCGGCGCGTACTTGTACGCGATGGCCCAGCGCGGGGCGCGCGAGGTGGTGCCGAGGCGGCCCTGGAGCGGGATCTCGTCGAGCTTGACGACGACGCCGTCGATCTCGTGCGCCACGGAGTGCCGGTTCTCGCCGTAGTAGGCGATGAACTCCCGTACGCCGGTGAGGTCGTCGACGACCTTGTTGTGCTCGGAGGTGGGCATGCCCCAGGTCTTGAGCAGGTCGTAGCCCTGGGAGAGGCGGGTCATGCCCTGGTAGCCCTCCAGGACGCCGATGCCGTGGACCACCATGTGCAGCGGGCGGGTGGCGGTGACGCGCGGGTCCTTCTGGCGCAGCGAACCGGCCGCCGCGTTGCGCGGGTTGGCGAAGGGCTTGTCCCCGGCCTCGACCAGGCGGGCGTTGAGCTCCTGGAACTCCTCCATCGGGAAGTAGACCTCGCCCCGGATCTCCACGAGGTCCGGCACCTTGTCGCCCTTCAGCCGGTCCGGGATCTCGGCGATGGTGCGGACGTTGGGCGTGATGTCCTCGCCGGTGCGGCCGTCGCCGCGGGTCGCCGCGCGGACGAGGCGGCCCCGCTCGTAGGTGAGGTTGACGGCGAGGCCGTCGACCTTCAGCTCGCACAGGAAGTGGAACTTCTGCTCGCCCAGCTCCTTGTGGATGCGCTCGACCCAGGCGGCGAGGGCGTCGTCGTTGAAGGTGTTGTCGAGGGAGAGCATGCGCGAGACGTGCTGCACGGAGGTGAACTCCGTCTCGTACGCCCCGGCGACCTTCTGGGTCGGCGAGTCCGGAGTGCGCAGCTCGGGGTGCTCCTCCTCCAGCGCCTCCAGCTCGCGCAGCAGCCGGTCGAAGTCGGCGTCGCTGATGACGGGCGCGTCGTTCACGTAGTACCGGAAGCGGTGCTCCTCGATCTGCTCGGCGAGCTTGACGTGCTTCTCCCGTGCCTCGGCTGGCACGCTCGTCGTCTCCGCTTGCTTGTCGCCGGCCACCGTGTGTCCTCCCGTTACTCTGGGTTGTCCGCGAGGGATCTCGCCGCCCGGACGCAGTGGGCGTAGGCCGCGCGCGCGTACGCGGGCGAAGCTCCCGCGAGTCCGCACGCCGGGGTGATCGTGACCGCCTCCGGGAGGAGTCCCGGCCGCAGCCCCAGCCTGCGCCAGAGCGTCCTGACACCCATGACGCTACCGCCAGGGTCCGACAACGGACCGTCCGTGCCCGGGACGACACCGGCGAACAGCCTGGTCCCGCTCTCCACCGCTTCCCCGATCGCCTCGTCGTCACGCTCGGTGAGAAGGGAGAAGTCGAAGGAGACGCCCGCCGCGCCCGCCCGGCGCAGCAGGGCGAACGGCACGTCCGGTGCGCACGAGTGGACCACGACGGGCCCGCCGTCGTGAGCCCCGACGACATCGCGCAGCGTGGCCTCGACGAGTTGCCGGTCCACCGCGCGGTGGGTGCGGTAGCCGCTGGCGGTCCGCACCCGTCCGCGCAGTACGGCGGTGAGGGACGGTTCGTCGAGTTGCAGGACGGGCTGCGCGCCGGGGAAGCGCCGCCGCACCTCGGCGAGGTGGAGGCGGAGCCCTTCGGCGAGGGAGGCGGCGAGGTCGCGGCAGGCGCCGGGGTCGGAGAGGGCCGCCTCGCCGTTCCTCAGCTCCAGGGCGGCGGCGAGGGTCCAGGGGCCGACGGCCTGGACCTTGAGCGGGCCCTGGTGGCCCTGGGTGAACTCCTCCAGTGCGTCGAGGTCCTCGCCGAGCCAGGAGCGGGCGCGTTTGGTGTCGCGGCCGGGGTGGTCGCCGATGCGCCAGCCGCTGGGTTCTACGCGGGCGTACAGGTCCACGAGCATGCCCGCGGTGCGGCCGATCATGTCCGCGCCGGGGCCGCGGGCGGGGAGTTCGGGGAGGTGCGGGAAGGTTTCGAAGCTGCCGGTGGCTGTTTTGGCGGCTTCTCGGGCGTCCCCGCCCGGCATGGAGCCGATGCCCGTGGCGGGGCCGAGGCTGAACTGGCTGTTTTCGCTCACCTGTAGAGCGTACGCAGGGGGCGGCCGGAGGTTTTTCGCCCCCGCCGCCCCTCCCCGTCCCGTCCCCGGGGCGCTGCCCCCGGACCCCCGCTCCTCAAACACCGGAGGGGCTGGATGGTGCCGGATGGTGCCGGACAGGCCAGTACTACCGCCCCGGTCGCACCGTCAGGTCGTTGATCTCCGCGTCCCTCGGGAGGTCCAGGGCCGTCACGATCGTCGTGGCGATCGACTCGGGGTCGATCCATCGCGCGGGGTCGTACTCCTTGCCCTCCTGCCGGTGGACCTTGGCCTGCATGGGGCTGGCCGTGCGACCGGGGTAGACCGACGTCACGCGGACGCCGTTTCCGTGCTCCTCGTGGCGCAGGGAGTCGGCGAGGGCCTTCAGGCCGTGCTTGGAGGCGGCGTAGGCGGACCAGTCGGCGTGGGCGTTCAGGCCGGCGCCGGAGTTCACGAAGATCACGTGGCCGCGGCTCGCGCGGAGCTGGGGAAGGAAGTGGCGGGTCAGCTCGGCGGGGGCCACGAGGTTGACGTTGAGCTGGTTGCGCCAGGCCTTCGGGGTCAGTTCACCGACCGGCCCGAGGTCGACCACTCCGGCGATGTGGAGGAGGGAGTCCACCCGCTCGGGGAGCGACTGGTGGGAGAAGGCCCAGGAGAGCCGGTCGGGGTCCGCGAGGTCGCCGACGAGGGTGCGGGCGCCGGGGAGCCCGGCCGCCAGTTCCTTCGCCCGGCCCGCGTCACGCGCGTGCAGCACGAGTTCGTCGCCGCGCGCGTGCAGGCGGCGGGCGACGGCGGCGCCGATGCCGGAGCCCGCGCCGGTGATCACATGGGTAGCCATGACCGCCATGCTCGCATCACCGGGCGTTCACTCCACGCCCAGGCTCTCCTCCAGGTACGCCAGCGCGCCCACCGGCTCCTCGGCGAAGAACACCAGGTCGGTGAGGGGGCGCGGCAGGAAGCCCTCGTCCTCCATGCGACGGAACTGTTCCTTGAGCCCGTCGTAGAACCCCGCGGTGTTGAGCAGCACCACCGGCTTCTCGGTGTGCCCGTGCTTCTTGAGCTCCAGGATCTCGGTCGCCTCGTCGAGGGTGCCGGTGCCGCCGACCATGACGACGACCGCGTCGGCCTTCTCCAGCAGCAGCCGCTTGCGCTCGGCGAGGTCCTTCGCGACCACCATCTCGTCGACGCCGTCACGGGCCTTCGCCGCGAGGAACTCCACCGAGACGCCGAGGAGCCGGCCGCCCGCCTCCTCCACGCCGTCGGCGACGACCTTCATCAGGCCCACGTTCGAGCCGCCCCACACGAGGGTGTGGCCGCCCTTGCCGAGCAGCCGGGCGAAGTCCCGCGCGGGGCGCGTGTAGCGGTCGTCGAGGTCGGCGGCGGAGAGGAAGACGCAGATGTTCACGGGCCCACAGTACGGGCCCGGTCGGCCATCGCGGTCAGCCGCATCTTCGACTGCCGGTGCGGCAGCTCCTCCCAGTCGTCCATGAACCGCGCGGACAGGCCGTACCCGGCGGCGAGCTCCGCCAGCGTCTCGGTCCGGTAGTAGAAGTCCTCGTGCAGCACCTGGTGCTCCTCGCCGTCGGTGCGGTCGAAGGTGAAGTCGAAGAACCCGCCGGGCGCCAGCACCCTGCCCACGTGGGCGAAGCACTCCTCGATGACGTGCCGGGGCGAGTGCGAGAAGACGCTGTGCGCGTGGACGACGTCGAAGTGGCCGTCGGGCAGGAAGGCGAAGGTGAGGTCGGCGGCGAGGGTCAGGTGGGGCAGCTTGGCCTGGAGTCCGTCGCGTACGAGGGTGTCCTGGGCGGCGAGCAGGATGTGCGGCGAGATGTCGATGCCGTAGTAGTGGCCGGGTTCCAGGTGGTCGATGAAGAGACGCCCCGCGCGGAGGTTGCCGCAGCCGATCTCCAGCATCCGGTGGTGCGGCCGCAGACCGTGTCCCACCAGGTAGTCGAACTGCATCCGGCCGATGCGCGCCCACTGCTCGCGCGAGGGGTTGTGGCCGACGGCGGCCTCGGCGCTGCGGGCGGCGTCGGAGGCCATCACCGCGCGGTAGTACGCGATGTGGTCGCGGTGCCGCAGCCGCAGCCAGGCGTCGCGCAGGGCGCGCCGCGCGTGGGCGGGGACGCGGCGGGGGTGGCCCAGGGCGTATCGGGCCCGGTGGGCGAGGGTCGCCCGGTTCCTTCCGGTGTTCCTGGCTCCCATGGGGCCTCCTCGGGAAGAACTCCGCTACAGGGTGCGCTGTAATCGCCGGATCGGCTACCCGGAAGGAGCGATCGTGACCAAGGGCCACCGCATCACCATCGAACCCAGTGAACGGCACGTGCGCGTGGTGCACGGCGGGCGGGTGCTGGCGGAGAGCGACCGTGCACTGGTGCTGCACGAGACGGGCTGTCCCGCGCGGTACTACATCCCGCCGGAGGACGTGCGCCTCGATCTGCTGACGCCGTCGGACACGCACACGCACTGCCCGTTCAAGGGCGACGCCTCCTACTGGTCGCTGCCGGACGCCGCGGACCTGGTCTGGGCGTATCCGGAGCCGAAGGCGGACGTCGCGCGGATCAAGGACCACCTGTGCTTCTACGACGTGGAAGTGGGCTGATCGCGTAGAAGGGTTGCGATCGGCGGACGCGCCGCCCGCCTCCCCGACGAATTTCGCGCCGTGCGGCAGTCTGTCGAGACATGGACAAGAACATCTCTTCGCGCGACGGCACCTCCCTGGCCTACGAGAGCGCCGGGCGGGGGTTGACGATCGTCCTCGTCAGCGGCGCGATGTCGACGGGCGCCACGGTGGCGCCGCTGGCGGCCCCCCTGTCGGAGCGGTTCCGGGTGGTCGTGTACGACCGCCGGGGCCGGGGCGCGAGCGGTGACACGGCGCCGTACGCGGTGGAGCGCGAGGTCGAGGACCTGGCGGCGCTGATCGAGGCGGTGGGCGGCGAGGCGGCGCTGTACGGCGTCTCCTCGGGGGGTGCGCTGGCGCTCAGGGCGGCGGCGAGCGGGCTGCCGGTGCACCATGTCGCCGTGTACGAGACGCCGTACGCGATGTCGTCCGGCGAACTGGCGGAACGCGCGCGGTACACCGATGAGCTGACGGCGGCGCTCGCGGACGGGCGGCGCGGGGACGCGGTGGAGCTCTTCCTGCGGCTGACCGGGCTGGGCGAGGCGGTCATCCGGGGCGCGCGGCAGTCGCCCATGTGGGCCGGGATGGAGTCGATGGCACCGAGCCTGGCGTACGACGACGCCGTGATGGGCGACGGGAGCGTCCCGCGCGAGCTGCTGTCGGGGATCGGGGTGCCGGTGCTGTCGATCGCGGGGGACGCGAGCCCGGCATGGATGCGTGAGGCCGCGCGGGCGATCGCGGAGTCCGTCCCCCGGGGCACGTACCGCACCCTCGGGGGCCAGACCCACATGGTCGAACCGGACGTCCTGGCACCGGTGCTGGGGGACTTCTTCGCACGGTGAGCGGCGGGGCCCGAAGCCGTGAGTCCCCGCGGCGCGGGTGCGCTCACGGGGCTGCACGGCGCCCGGACGCATGCGGACCAGGCGGGGCCCGACGGGGCTCAGGGGTGGGCGCGGAACCTCGACTCGAACCGCTGGAAGGCCCTTTCCTGCTCCCACTGCGCGGCGGCCTTGGGGCTGGCGTCCAGCAGGCGCCGGCAGTCCGCGCCGGGGCGGGCGGTGCCGAGCCCGGTGCCCCGGCAGGCGGCGGCCGGACGGTAGCCGTCACGGGTGGGGTTGCCCCGCCAGAGGCTCGCGCCGGGGAGGAAGGCGTACTCCAGGGAGGCGCGGGCGAGGTCCTTCAGCTCCGGGTAGGACAGGTCGTACGTGTCGGCGGCGTACCGGTACTCGTGGCTGATGTCGATGCGGCTGACGCCGGGGTCGTCGGTGGCCAGCACGACGGGCACGCCGTAGGCGCGGTAGGTCTCGAAGGGGTGGTCGTCGCCGCGCACGCCGAGGATCTGGGCGTTGCTGGTGAAGGGGACCTCGACGGCGGTCTCGCGGGCGGCCATGGTGCGCGCGGTGCGCTGCCAGTCGTCCTCGTGGACGAGGTCGACCCCGTGGCCGATGCGGTCGGCGCGGGCGACGTCCACGGCCTCCTGGATGTGGAAGGCGAGGTCTTCGGGCTTGACCAGCCCGGGCCACAGCTCACCCGCGTGCAGGGTGACACGGGCCTCCGGGTAGACACTCCGGAGGTACCGCAGCATGCGCATCTGCAGGCTGTAGTCGCGCAGCGCCGTCTCCGAGTCCTCGGGCTGGACCAGGTTCACGGCGACGAACCGCGGGTCCCGCTCGGCCAGGCGCATGCCGAGGGCCATCTGGGTGAAGACCCGTTCCGGTGCGCTGCCGCGCGAGACCTGGGAGATCCAGCGGACCGGGACGCGGCAGGCGGGTTCGGGGCTGCCGGTGTCGCAGCGGGCGGCGGTACGGAACTCGGCGTCGGCGTCGTCGGATTCCTTCCGCGCCTCGGTGACCAGCCGGTCCAGCTTGCCCCCGGCCGTCAGCCGCTGGTGCAGCCGGGCCAGGTCCGGGTCCCAGCCGACCTCGGCCGCGAGTGCTTTCGCCCCGTCGGAGGCCGGGGTGACCATGGTCTCCAGATAGAACTGGTTCTGTGCGGCGATGTCGTTGGCCACCTGGGCGAGCAGTTTCCCGCGGTGGCGCCAGGTCACCTCGCCGAACTTGCCGAAGGTGTCGAAGAAGTGGTCGTGGCCGTTGCCGTCGGCCGGGGAGTCCTGCATGGACCAGGCGCGCACGATCGCGTCGTGGAAGGCGCGGTCGGTGCGGGCGTCCGCGGCGGGGCGGGTGCCCGGGCCGCACGGCGGGGCGACGGCGGTCATCGTCGAGGTGTCGACGCACAGCCCGTCCTCGGCGGCCAGTTCGATGAGGTACTCGGTGGAGACCGCGCCGGAGAGGTGGTTGTGCAGATCACCGCCCTTGGGCAGCCTGCGGAAGAAGTCCTCGGCCAGGCGCGGGGTGTCGCGGATCGCGTCCAGGCGGGCGGCCGCGGCGGCCTCGGTGGCGGTCGCCGGGCGCGGGGACGGCGGCGCCGCCGCGCGGGGCGCGTCGGACACGCGCGGGTCGGCCTGGGCGGTGGGCAGGACGGCGGGAGAGGAGAGCAGGACCAGGGCGCTGAGCCCGGTGGTGGCCGCGGTGCGGGTCCGGCGTGAGAGGCCGGGGATTCGATGAGTCACACCCGGTGATCGTCACAGGGGACGTCCGGGACACGGTTCCGGGCCGGTGTCCGCCGAGTGATCACCCGGGTGGGGGAACCGCGTCCAGCTCATCCGTTCCATCCCGCGCGGGCGTTCGCCCCGCGCGGCGGGGACGGCAACGCGACCGGTCACCGGGACCGGCCGCGCCGGCACCGCAGCCGTGCGTCAGACCGGCGAGGTCGCTTCCCTGGCCCGCACGGTGGACGCGATCGTCGCCGAGCCGACCACACGTGTGCCGTCGTACAGCACGATCGCCTGGCCGGGGGCGACGCCGCGGACGGGCTCGGTGAAGCTCACCCGGAGCTCCCCGTCGACGAGTTCCGCCGTCACCTCGGTCTCGCCGCCGTGGGCGCGCAGCTGGGCGGTGTAGGTGCCGGGGCCGGAGGGGGCGGCGCCGCACCAGCGGGGCTTGATCGCGGTGAGGGCGGTGACGTCGAGGGCGGCGGCGGGGCCGACGGTGACGGTGTTGTTCACCGGGGAGATGTCGAGGACGTAGCGGGGCTTGCCGTCGGGGGCGGGGGTGCCGATCCTGAGGCCCTTGCGCTGGCCGATGGTGAAGCCGTACGCACCCTCGTGGGTGCCGATCTTGGTGCCGGACTCGTCGACGATGTCGCCCTCGGCGCGTCCCAGCCGCCCGGCGAGGAAGCCCTGGGTGTCGCCGTCGGCGATGAAGCAGATGTCGTGCGAGTCGGGCTTCTTGGCGACGGCGAGGCCCCGGCGCTCGGCCTCCGCGCGGATCTCCTCCTTGGTGGTGACCGTGTCGCCGAGCGGGAACATCGCGTGGGCGAGCTGGCGGTCGTCGAGCACGCCGAGGACGTAGCTCTGGTCCTTGGCCATGTCGGAGGCGCGGTGCAGCTCACGTGTGCCGTCCTCGCGCAGGATCACCTGGGCGTAGTGGCCGGTGCACACGGCGTCGAAGCCGAGCGCGAGCGCCTTGTCCAGCAGCGCGGCGAACTTGATCTTCTCGTTGCAGCGCAGGCACGGATTGGGGGTGCGGCCGGCCTCGTACTCGGCGACGAAGTCCTCGACGACGTCCTCGCGGAAGCGGTCGGCGAGGTCCCACACGTAGAACGGGATGCCGATGACGTCGGCGGCGCGGCGGGCGTCACGCGAGTCCTCGATGGTGCAGCAGCCCCGCGCGCCCGTGCGGAACGACTGCGGATTCGCGGAGAGCGCGAGGTGGACTCCGGTCACGTCGTGGCCCGCCTCGGCCGCGCGGGCGGCGGCGACGGCGGAGTCGACTCCGCCGGACATGGCGGCCAGGACGCGGAGGGGGCGGGAGGGCTGCGGGGTGTCAGTCATAGCCCTTCAAGGGTACGGGGGCGCGGGAACCACGGCGGCCGGGTATGCGTTCACGATCACATGGGGGAGAACAGGGCTTCCGAGGACGGGGACCGGCGCTTGGGGCGGCGGGCCCTGATCGTGGGCGGGCTGGCGGCCGCGACGGGCACGGCGGTGCTGGCGCGGGACGAGCTGGCGCGGCTGTGGTGGCGTGTGCCGGGCGTCGAGAAGCCGCGCGAGGCGGGCGCGGTCGACTACGCGGGCGCCCGCTGGGTGGCGGCCTCGGAGGCCAACTGGCGGCGGGCGGACCGGCCGGACGACTTCCGCATCGACATGGTGATCGTGCATGTCACCCAGGGCAGTTTCGACAGCGCGGTGCGGGCGTTCCAGGATCCGGGGCACAAGGCGTCGACGCACTACATCGTGGGCCAGGACGGCCGGATCACGCAGATGATCCGCGAGCTGGACGTGGCGTACCACGCGGGCAACCGCGACTACAACGAGCGCAGCGTCGGCATCGAGCACGAGGGGTTCGTGGACCGCCCGGAGGACCTCACGGACGAGATGTACGAGGCCTCGGCCCGCCTCACGGCCCGGATATGCGCCCGCTACGACATCCCCGTCGACCGGGAGCACATCATCGGCCACATCGAGGTCCCCGGCACGGACCACACCGACCCGGGGCCCCACTGGGACTGGAACCGCTATCTGAAGCTCGTCCGCGCGGCCCGCACCTCCCGCACCGGGACGGAACCGGACACGAAAGCGCTCCCGTAGGGACGAGGGGGCGCGGGGAACACGGGGAACACCCCCTTACGTCAGCCCCGCCGCCCGGGCCCGCTCCACCGCCGGCCCGATCGCCTTCGCCAGCGCCTCCACGTCGGCCTCCGTCGAGGTGTGCCCCAGGGAGAAGCGCAGGGTCCCGCGGGCCAGATCGGGATCCGTTCCGGTGGCCAGCAGGACGTGGCTGGGCTGCGCCACACCGGCGGTGCACGCGGAGCCGGTGGAGCACTCGATGCCCTGGGCGTCGAGGAGGAGGAGCAGGGAGTCGCCCTCGCACCCGGGGAAGGTGAAGTGGGCGTTGGCCGGCAGACGGCCCCCGGGAGCGGGGTCGCCGCCGAGGAGGGCGTCGGGGACGGCCTCGCGGACCGCGGTGACGAGGTCGTCGCGCAGCCTCCCGATCTCGCGGGCGAACCACTCCCGCTGTCCGGCGGCGAGCCGTCCGGCGACCGCGAACGCGGCGATGGCGGGTACGTCGAGGGTGCCCGAGCGGACGTGGCGCTCCTGGCCGCCTCCGTGCAGCACGGGCACGGGGGTGTGTTCCCGGCCGAGGACCAGCGCGCCGATGCCGTACGGGCCGCCGATCTTGTGGCCGGAGACGGTCATCGCGGCCAGCCCGGAGGCGGCGAAGTCGACCGGCACCTGGCCGAAGGCCTGGACCGCGTCGGAGTGCAGCGGGACCCCGAACTCGGCGGCGGTCTCGGCGAGTTCACGGACCGGCAGAATGGTCCCGATCTCGTTGTTGGCCCACATGACGGTGGCGAGGGCGACGTCGTCGGGGTTGCGGGCGATGGCCTCGCGCAGGGTGTCCGGGTGGACCCGGCCGTGGGAGTCGACCGGCAGGTATTCGACGGTCGCGCCCTCGTGCTCGCCGAGCCAGTGGACGGCGTCGAGGACGGCGTGGTGCTCGACGGGGCTGGTCAGGACCCGGGTGCGGGCCGGGTCGGCGTCGCGGCGGGACCAGTACAGGCCCTTCACGGCGAGGTTGTCGGCCTCCGTGCCGCCCGAGGTGAGGACGATCTCGCTGGGGCGGGCGCCGAGTGCTTCGGCGAGGGTCTCGCGGGCCTCCTCGACGGTGCGCCGGGCGCGGCGTCCGGCCGCGTGGAGGGAGGAGGCGTTGCCGGTGACGCCCAGGTGCGCGGCGAGCGCCTCGACTGCCTCGGGGAGCATCGGGGTGGTCGCGGCGTGGTCGAGGTAAGCCATGGTGGGGCCGATTCTACGGGGCCCCGGACGCCGGACCCGGGCCGCGGTCGGCCGGGTTTCGACGCCGGCTCAGAAGCTCCACGAGATCGTGCCGTCGGCGTGCATGAACGCCGCGAGGACGACGAGGTCGGCGATGCCGAGCCCGAGGCCGAGGAGGGCGCGGCCGCGCCGGGGCGTGCCCCGCCGGAGGGCGAGAACCGCCAGCACGATGGCGGTCGGGCCGAGGAAGACGTTGAGGACGAGCAGGCCCAGCAGGCCCAGGACGAAGGAGGCGACGGCCATCCCGTCGGTGTCGTGGATGCCGGTGCGGCGGCCGGCCGGTGCGGTGAGGTGCATGGTGATCGGCTCCCGCGGTCGGAGTGGTCGGGGGCTGGTTTTCGCGCGGGTCAGCGCGTTGATGTGCCGCGTCGGCGGCCGTGGCGTTCGCGCAGCGCGAAGACGCCGAGCCAGACGGCGATGACGGCGCCGGCGGCGACGGAGAAGGGGAGCGGGGCGTGGGCCACGGTGCCCAGGGCGACGCCCAGCAGCAGAAGCGCGGCGACCAGGAACAGCATGAGTGGGTCCCTCAGTTTCGGCGAACGCTTGCAAGTACAGGTGTGCGAGTACAGTTGTTCACTGACTTCCCAGTCTAACGAGACTCATGACTTTCCCGTTCCGGAGAACGGTTGTTGACTGCATGGCATGAGTCACATCTCCGGCGGCATTCGGCAGACCCAGAAGAGGAAGACCCGGCAGGCGCTGCTCGACGCGGCGCTGGAGCTGCTCGAGGGGCAGAGCCTGAGCAGCCTGGGCCTGCGGGAGGTCACCCGTGCCGTGGGGATCGCCCCGACCGCCTTCTACCGGCACTTCCGGTCGGTCGAGGACCTGGGGGTGGCCCTGGTCGAGGAGGCGCTGGGCAGTCTGCACACGATGATCCGGACGACGGTGTCCACGACCGGCGACGGGGAGGAACGCATCGCGCGTGCCATCGAGTTGATCGCCGGTCATGTGGACGCGTACCCGGCGCACGTCCGGTTCATCGCACGCGAGCGGCACGGCGGGGTGCGGTCGGTGCGGGAGGCGATCCACGGCCGGCTGGGGCTGTTCACCGCGGAGGTCGGCCGGGTGCTGGCCGGGGACGCGGTGTCCGCGGGGTGGAGCGAGGAGGATGTGCTGATGCTGGCGCAGCTGTATGTGGATCTGATGCTGGGTACGGCGTCGCTGCTGCTGGAGGCGCCGGCGGGGGAAGCGGGGGCGCGGGAGCGGGAGCGGGTGGCGGGGGTGGCTGCGCGGCAGATGCGGTTGATCGGGATCGGGCGGGAGCATTGGCCTGGCCGGCCGGGTGGGGGCGCGTAGCTGCCCGGCGGGGCGGTAGGGGTTTTCGCCCCCGCCGCCCCTTCCCTTCCCGTCCCCGGGGGCTGTGCCCCCGGACCCCCTTTCGGCCCTGAACGGGCCTCGTCCTCAAACGCCGGACGGGCTGTCCTGCAGGCGGACCCTTGCCAGTTGGCGGGACTGGGCCACCAGGCGGTCGCTGCTGTCCCAGACCTCGGCGTCCTCCTCCAGGAAGCCGCCGGCGAGGTTGCGGGTGGTGATGGAGACGCGCAGGGGGCCCGGCGCGGGGCGGCAGCGGACGTGGGCGGTGAGCTCCACGGTGGGGACCCAGCCGGAGATGCCCAGCTCGAAGGCGGTCGGCGGCAGGGCGTCCACCGCGAGCAGCAGGGCGAGCGGGTCGGGGTCCCGGCCGTCGGCGAGGCCGAACCAGGCCCGCATCTCCCCCTTGCCGGAGGGCTGCCCGAGGGCCCAGCCCAGGGTCGACGGGTCGAGCTTGAGCATCAGGCGGTCGGTGATGGCGGAGCTGCCCTCGACGGGGGCGGGGCCGTCCTCCGGGCCGAAGCACTGCTCCATCGGCGGGATCGCGGGCGGTTTCGCCGTCGTACGGACGTGGTCGGGGAGGGCGTCCAGGTCGCCGTAGGAGGCGAGCACGCGGATGCGTTCGACCTCCCGGCCCTGCTCGTCCCGCTGGAACAGGGAGGCCTGGCCGGTCGACAGGGTCCGCCCGGTGCGCACGGTCTCGGTGCGCACCACCGCCGGTCCCGGCTGGGAGGCGGTCAGGTAGTGCGCGGAGATGGCGAACGGGTCGGGGTGCGGCAGGGCGTCCGCGAGGGCGCGGCCCAGGACGGCCAGCAGGTAGCCGCCGTTGACGGCGTTGATGATCGTCCAGCCGGCGGAGAGGTCGATGTCGTAGACGCCGGGCGCCCGCTGGGTGAGAGCGGTGTCGCGGTCGAACTCGCTGGCGCCGATCGTGGCCCGGGTGGCCTGGGCGGGGGCTGCTTCTGGCATGGATGAACAGTACAAGAAGATAATACTAAGCGGTAGCTTTGTGGAGCGGCCGACGGACGCCGTGAACCTCGTGCCGGTTTTCGCCCTCTGTCCGGACATGAGCCTCACCGGGACCCCGTTCCTCTGCGCCCTGGCCGTCCTGGCCGTCGTCGCCCTCGGACTGCCGCTCGCGCTCTGGACACGGGTGCGCGGGCCCCGTGCCGTGCGGGCCGTCACCCGGGTGACCATGCTGCTGTTCGCCCAGATCACGGCGGTCGCCCTGGTCTTCGCCCTGGTCAACAACGCCAACCAGCTCTACGACGACTGGTCCGACCTGCTCGGCACCGGCGACCACGTGGAGCACGCCGCGGACCTCGGCGCCGACGGCACCGGCGGAGTCGTACCGGAGCGGCTGCCCAAGGTCCGCCAGACGTTCCGGTCCGCCGGCGGACCGGGCATGCGGGCGGCGGGCGGGGTCCGCGCGACCGAGCTGACGGGCCGGGTCTCCGGGGTGAAGGCCGAGGTGTACGTCTGGCTGCCGCCGCAGTACGACGATCCCGCCTGGCGCGATCACCGGTTCCCCGTGGTGGAGCTGCTGCAGGGCTACCCGGGTTCGGCGAAGGCCTGGTTCGGCACGCTGGACGCGCACGAACAGCTGCTGCCGCTGATGCGGGACGGCAGGATCGCCCCCTTCGTGCTGGTGGCACCGCGCACCGCCCTGCTGCCCGGCGTGGACACCGGCTGCGCCAACCTTCCCGGCCGGGTGAACGCGGAGAGCTGGCTCAGCATCGACGTGCCGCGCATGGTGATCGACAACTTCCGGGTGCGGAGCGACCCGCGCGGGTGGTCGGTCGCCGGGTACTCGGCCGGCGGGCACTGCGCGACCCGCCTCGCCGTCGCCCACCCCGACCGCTTCGGCGCGGCGGTCAGTCTGTCCGGCTACAACGACCCGGCCGTCGAACGCGCCTCGCTCACCGGGCGCGACCCGGCCCTGCGGGCCGCGAGCGATCCCCTCCGCATGCTGCGCGGGGCGGCGGTGCCGCCCCGGATCTCGCTCTACCTCTCCGGCCAGGAGAAGGACGGGTACGAGGACGCGATGGCTCTCGGGCGGGCCGCGAAGGATCCGACGAGCGTGCAGGTGGTGAAGGTGCCGCGGAGCGCGGGCGGACACACCATGGCGCTGTGGCGGCCGCAGGTGATACCGGCCTTCCGCTGGCTGACCGAGGAGCTGGGCGGGCACCGCACGGCGGACGCCGGGGGAACCCCGGACGGGCCCTAATCCTCCGTGACCGTCGAGCGGCGGTGCCAGGCGCGGGGAGCCCGCCAGTGGTAGCGCATCGCCAGCAGGCGCAGCACGAAGGCCGTGACCGCGGCGAAGGAGCCGGTCATCGCGTTCAGCGTGTCGTAGCGGAGGCACAGGGCGACCATGGCGGCGCCGACGATGGCCGGGACCGCGTACAGATCACGGTCCCAGCGCAGCAGCGAGGGCACCTCGTTGGCGAGCACGTCGCGCAGCACACCGCCGCCGACCGCGGTGGCCAGCCCGAGGCAGGCGGAGGCGGTCAGGCCGAGCCCGTAGTCGTACGCCTTGGTGGTCCCGACGACGCAGAAGAGGCCGAGTCCGGCCGCGTCGAAGACGTTGACCCCGACCTGGATGCGCTCCACGTGCGGGTGGAGGAAGAACACCAGGGCGGCGGCGATCAGGGGGGTGACGAAGTAGCCCAGGTCCGTGAAGGCGGCGGGCGGCACGGCACCGATGACCAGGTCGCGGAAGAGTCCGCCGCCCAGCGCCGTGACCTCGGCGAGCACGGCGATGCCGAACACGTCGAAGTTCTTGCGAACGGCCAGCAGGGCGCCGGATATCGCGAAGACGAAGATGCCCATCAGGTCGAGCGTATGCAGGACGGACGGACTGAACAGCTGCTGCAACACCCATATATTCTTACTCAGAAGCGCCCCTCGCCTTTCAAAAAGAAGGCGAGGGGCGCTGTGAGCTTGCTATCTCCAGAGGGAGCTGCGGCCTATACGGCTTCTCCGGCCTTCTCGGCGTCGTCCGCCTTCTCGGCCTTCACCGACTTCGCGGCCTCCTCCGCCTTCCCGGCCGCGGCCTCCGCCTTCCCGGCCTGCTCCGGCAGCGTCGGCGGGACGTCCTCCACTCCCTCGCGCGTGGCCGGCACGACCTCGCCGGTGGTCCGCTTCAGCGTCCCGGCCGCGATCTCCTCCGCGAAGTGGCAGGCCACCCGGTGACCGCCGCCGACGTCCCGCAGCTCGGGGCGTTCGGTCGAGCACCGCTCGGCCTGGGCCCACGGGCAGCGGGTGTGGAAACGGCAGCCGCTCGGCGGGTTCGCCGGGGAGGGCAGGTCACCGATGAGCAGGATGCGCTCGCGCCGGTCCTCCACCTCGGGGTCCGGCACCGGCACGGCCGACATCAGGGCCTTGGTGTACGGGTGCTTCGGCTCGGCGTAGAGCGCGTCGCTCGGTGCCTCCTCGACCAGGGCGCCCAGGTACATCACGCCGATCACGTCGGAGATGTGCCGGACCACCGCGAGGTCGTGGGCGATCACCACATAGGTCAGGCCGAGCTCCTCCTGGAGCTCCTCGAGCAGGTTGATGACCTGGGCCTGGACCGACACGTCGAGCGCGGAGACCGGCTCGTCGCAGATGATCACGTCGGGTTCGAGGACGAGGGCGCGGGCGATGCCGATGCGCTGGCGCTGGCCGCCGGAGAACTCGTGCGGGTAGCGGGCGAGCGCGTTGGAGGGCAGGCCGACCTTGTCGAGGATCGACTTGATCTTCTCCCGGCGCTCCTCCTGGTCCTTGCCGATACCGTGCGCGACCATGCCCTCGGACAGGATCGACTCGATGTTCTGCCGGGGGTTGAGGGAGCCCAGCGGGTCCTGGAAGACCATCTGGAGCCGGCGCCGGAAACGGCGCATCTCCTCGCTCGGCAGCTTCGCCAGGTCGGTGCCGTCGAGGACGACGGAACCCTCGGTGATGTCCACCAGCCGCAGCACCGACCGCCCGAGGGTGGTCTTGCCGCAGCCGGACTCGCCGACCAGGCCGTAGGTCTGGCCGGCCTCGACCTTCAGGGAGATCCCGTCCACGGCGTAGACGTGGCCGACCGTGCGGTCGAAGAGGACACCCTTCTTGATGGGGAAGTGGACCTTGACGCCGTCCAGTTCGAGCAGGCTCATGCGGGGACCTCCTCGGCCTTCGCGTCGTCGAGTACGGGGTGGACGCACCGCACCTCGTGACCGGTGGCGCGCGGCTCGGTGAGCGGCGGGGTGCCGGTCAGGCAGTTCATCTCGTACCGGTCGCAGCGGGGCGCGAAGGCGCAGCCGTCGGCCCAGGCGATGCGGTCGTTGATGGAGCCGCGGATGGGCTTGAGCGCCTCGCCCCGGGGGGCGTCCAGACGCGGGATGGAACCCAGCAGCCCGTGCGCGTAGGGGTGGGTGGGGTGGGCGAACAGCTCGCGGCGCCCGGCGGACTCCACGACCTTGCCCGCGTAGAGCACGTTGACCTGGTCGCAGAGACCGGCGACCACACCGAGGTCGTGGGTGATCATCAGCAGGGCGGTGCCCTCCTGGTCCACGAGCTCCTTGAGCAGCTCCAGGATCTGCGCCTGGATCGTCACGTCGAGCGCCGTGGTGGGCTCGTCGGCGATGAGCAGGCTCGGGGCGCAGGCCACCGCCATGGCGATCAGCGCGCGCTGGCGCATACCGCCGGAGAGCTGGTGCGGGTACTCCTTGAGCCGGCGGGTCGGGTCGGGGATGCCGACCCGGTCCAGCAGGTGGGCGGCCTCCTTGCGGGCGGCCTCCCCCTTCATCCCGCGGTGGCGCTCCAGGATCTCGGTGACCTGCACCCCGACCGGGATGACCGGGTTGAGGGAGGACAGCGGGTCCTGGAAGATCATCGCCATCTGGCTGCCGCGCAGGTCGCGGCGGGCGGACGGGCTCATCGTGAACAGGTCCGTGCCGTCGAACGTGGCACGGCCGCCGATCTTCACGCCCTTGTGGGGCAGCAGCCCCATCAGGGCCAGGGAGGTGACGGACTTTCCGCAGCCGGACTCGCCGACCAGGCCCACGACCTGGCCCTGGTCGACCTCGAAGGAGACGCCGTCGACCGCCCGGGACTCCTTGCGGCCGGCGCCGCCGAAGGTGATGGTCAGTTCGTCGACAGAGAGCAGAGACATGGTGGTTCAGCCCCTCAGCTTCGGGTCGAGGGCTTCCCGCATGGCCTCGCCGAGGAGGGTGAAGCCGAGGGCGGTGATGATGATGCCGACGGCGGGGTAGACCGCCATCATCGGCGCGTTGTCGAAGAACCGCTGCGCCTGGGTGAGCATGACGCCCCACTCCGGGATGGCCGGGTCGGGGTTGCCGAGGCCCAGGTAGGACAGGGCGGCGGCCTCGATGATCGCGGTGGCCAGGGAGAGCGTGGCCTGCACGATCACCGGGCTGAGCGAGTTGGGGATGATCTGCGAGAGGACGATGCGCCGCTTGCGCACGCCGAGGGACTTGGCGGCAAGCACGTAGTCCGCGCTGCCCTGGGCCAGCATGGAGCCGCGCAGCAGCCGCGCGAACACCGGGATCTGCACGACACCCACGGCGATCATGACGGTGGTCAGTGACTGCCCCATGACGGCGGCGATCGACACGGCCAGCAGCAGCGAGGGCATCGCCAGCATGATGTCGATGAAGCGCATGATGACGGAGTCGATGCGCTTGCCGCGCTCGCCGCCGAGGGTGGCGAAGGCGCCGGCCAGGCCGCCGATCAGGAAGCCGATCAGCAGGCCGATGGTCGTGGCGACGACACCGACGAGCAGCGTCTGGCGGGCGCCGACGAGCATGCGGGAGAACATGTCCCGGCCGAGGTGGTCGAGGCCGAACCAGTTGTCGGGGCGCATGCCGACGAACTCGCCCCGGTTGGCGAAGACCTCGTCCCGCCAGGTCTGGGCGGTCGGGGAGTACGGGGCGATGTAGGGGCCGACGATCGCGAGGAGGATGAACAGCGCGATGACGACCGCGCCGATGATCGCCATCTTGCTGCGCTTGAGACGCCGGAACGCCTCCCGCCACAGGCTGGCGCCGGTGCTGGTCTCCTTGGTCGCGGCCAGTTCGGCGAGACGCTGGATCTTGTCGGTCTTGGTGGCGACGCTCATTAGTGCACCCGCACTCTCGGGTCGATGAGGCTGTACGCCAGGTCCACCAGCAAGTTGATCAGGACGTAAATCAGCGCGATGAACATGATGAACCCGACGAGCACCGGGTAGTCGCGGCCGTCGATCGCGGTCCGGATGAAGGAGCCGATGCCGCCGAAGGAGAACACCGACTCGGTCAGGACCGCGCCGGACAGCAGGGAGCCGGTGAGCAGACCGACCGCCGTGATCACGGGGAGCAGCGCGTTGCGCATGACGTGCCGGCCGCGGACGACGCTCCGCTTGAGGCCCTTGGCCTCGGCGGTGCGGACGTAGTCCTCGTCCTGCACCTCGAGCACGCTGGCGCGGGTCATACGAACGATGACCGCGAGCGGGATGGAGGCCAGGGCGATGGAGGGCAGGATCAGGTGGGTGATCGCGTCCCAGGACGCGTCGAACTCCCCGGTGAGGATGCCGTCCAGGACGGCGAAACCGGTCACGTCGGTGGCGTTGATACCGGTGTCCTGGCGTCCGTAACTGGGGAAGATCCCGAGCTGGACGGCGAAGATCTGCTTGAGGATCAGGGCCAGGAAGAAGACCGGGATGCAGATGCCGACGAGCGAGCCGGAGACGGCGGTGACGTCGAGCCAGCCACCGCGGTTGCGGGCCGCGAAGTAGCCGAGGGGCACGCCGACCGCGACGGCGATGAGGATCGCGAGGAGCGACAGCTCCACGGTCGCGGGGAAACGCAGGACGAACTCGTCCCACACCGGCTGTCCGGTCTGGGTGGAGGTGCCCAGGTCGAGTTCGAAGATGCGCTTGAGGAAGCGCCAGTACTGAACGTAGACGGGCTGGTCCAGCCCGAGCGCACGGTTGATGCGCGCCACTTCGGCCTCGGTGGCCTTTTCCCCCAGGATCGCTGAGGCGGGTCCACCGGGCAGCCGGTCGAGCCACAGGAAGAGAAGAACCGACAGGCCGAGCAGCGTGGGTATGAGCTGGAGCAGTCTTCGTACGACGAGACGCAGCACCCCGCATGCCCCTTTCTTGCGTGATGTCTTACATGAATGGACCCGCCCGGCCGCCGAGTTGCGGCGGCCGGGCGGACTCCCCCCGTTGAACTACTACTGCCGTTTACGTGCCTACTTGAAGGACGTCTCGGAGAAGACTTCCTGCGTCAGCGGGGAGACGTTCGGCGGGTTCACGTTCTTGGCGAACGCGATGGCCGGCGGGGAGGACGAGATCGGGACACCCGGGATGTAGGCCATGATGGCCTCGTTGGCCTTCTCGTAGGCCGCGACGCGCTCCTCGGCCTTGCCCATCTTCGAGCCGGCGTTCACGGCGTCGAAGACCTTCTGGTCCTTGAAGCCCCACTGCTTGTCGTACCCGGCGAACCAGGTGCCGATGAAGTTGTAGCCGTCGTTGAAGTCACCGGTCCAGCCGAGCATGTGCAGGGCGCAGGAGCCCGCCTCGGTGGCGTCGATGTAGTCCGGGGCCCACTTCATGGCCTTGGGCTTGACGGTGATGCCGGCCTTCTCCAGGTCGGCCTTCATCAGCTCGAACAGGTCCTGCGGGGCAGGCATGTACGGGCGGGTGACCTCGGTCGGGTAGCAGAACTCGATCTCGAGCTTCTCCTCCCCGGCCTTCTTCAGCAGACCCTTGGCCGCGGCGGTGTCGAACGGGTACTTCGTGACGTTCTTGGAGTAGCCCGCGATGGTGTCCGGCATGAACTGGTCGGCCACCTTGCCGCCCTCGGGCAGCTGGGTCTTGACCAGGTTCTCCTTGTCGATCGCCTGCGCGATCGCCTGGCGGACTTCCTTCTTCTTGAGCGCCGGGTTGGCCTCCTGGCTCATGCCCACGTAGAAGAGGTTGAAGACGCCACGGGTCGGGACGACGTAGCCCTCCTTCTTGAGGGTCTCGACGTCGGCCGGGGCGACCAGGTCGTAGCCGTCGATGTCACCGGCCTGGAGCGCCTGGCGGCGGCCCTCCTCGGTGTCGATGGTGCGGAAGACCAGGTTCTTGATCTTCGCCTTGTCGCCCCAGTAGTCGTCGAAGCGCTCAAGGGTGACTTCCTTGTTGCCCTTGTTCCACTTCGTGATCTTGTACGGGCCGGTACCGGCGACCGTGCCGGCCTCCTGGCTGTACTTGGGGTACGTGATGGCGTCGCCCTTGGCGGAGGCGTCCTGCTTCTTGTACGCCTCGATGGCCTTCGGCGAGTGGATCGCGAGGGCGTTGAGGGAGAAGCCGCCGGGGAGGTTGGCGGAGGGCTTCTTGACCTCGATGACGGCGGTGTTCTCGTCCTTCGCGGTGCAGGACTTGTAGTTCGCCTCGGGCGTCTCGGGGTCCTCGTTCTTCGCGAAGCCGCCCATGATGGTCTGCCAGTAGTAGGAGACCGCGCTGGACTGGTAGGTGCCCGTCCAGTTGAACCAGTGGTCGTAGTTGGCGCAGACGGCCGCGGCGTTGAGCTTCTCGCCGTCGTGGAACTTCACGTCCTTGCGGAGGTTGAAGGTCCAGACGGTGCCCGCGTCGTTGCTCGACCAGGTCTCGGCGAGACCGCCGACCAGCTCGGTGCCGCCGGACTCGTGCTCGAGCAGGGCCTCGAACGCCTGGCGCGTCACACGGAAGGTTTCGCCGTCGCTCGCGAGGGCAGGGTCCAGGGAACCCGGGTCACCGGCACCGGCGAAGACGAAGGTGTCCTTGTCGCCACTGCTTTCGTTGTCACTGTCCCGCTCGCTGGAGCAGCCCGTGGCAATCAGACCGACCGCCACCGCGGCCGTGATCGCCCGAGCGACTCGGGACTTGGGTATGCGCATATTGGGGCCACTCCGGGTCCGCTATGTGGATGCATCTTGACCGCCCGAACACTACTCACGTTCGCAGGGAGTCAGGAACAGTCCGGATACCGGTGATACCTACCTGAGATCTGAACACTTGACATATGGGGCGGTTCAGGCGCTCCCCCGCCGGGTTTCGACCCCGCGGACACGGAGCGCAGCCGCCCAAGGCCGGTTCTGCGACCGGCTGTCGGCGTGGAGACCGGGTGAAACCGCAGGTGACAGGGGGTCAGTGGGTGGTCGCTGAGTGCGCATGGCCGAAAACCTGACGGAAAATCACCTACGGGCGGGCCGAGGTCCGGACCATGTCGGAGCATGTGTCCACATCGTGGACACGGTGACGCTGAGTCAGCGCGGGCGAGGACGTGGCGCGACCCGGTGAGCGCGTCAGGATGTACGGATACGACCCGGTCAGCGCTGGTGCGCGGGCGGGTAGCCGTACCCCGCGGCGGGGGGCCGGGCGGCGCCGTGCGCCTCACGGTCGTAGAAGGGCCGGGCGTTGGCGCGCAGCCACATCGCGACCGGGTCGTGCTCGTCGGACATCGCGACGGTCGACACGGGCAGTCCGTCCGGGACGGCGCCCAGGGACTGCTGCATCATCGCCCGCACCGCGTCCACGGCGGGCGGGGAGGTGTCGTACACGTCCAGGCCGATGGCGAGGTACGGGGCGCCCAGCGCGGGCTGCACCCAGGCCCGGCGCAGGGCGCGGACGGCGGGGGTGCGGTGGGCGTTCTGCGCGAGGAGGGCGTAGAACTGAGGGATCTCGATGGCCGGTTCGGACAGTCTCAGCGGCCCCGCGGGCTGACGGTCCAGACCGCCGGCGATCCGGCGCAGATCCAGCCAGGGGATGCCGACGCCGCCGCCGGGGGCGTGCGGATTGAGCCAGAGACCGTAGCGGTCGGGGTAGAGCGCGCGGGCCGCTTCGAGGCCGTCGACGACCTCGTAGGACCGGTTCCAGCCGCTGGCGGAGAGCTCCTGCGCGGAGGTGACACAGGGCGCGTAGCCGAGGCCGTCCACCTCCATGTTCCCGTACTGGGCGTCGGGGGAGCCGGCCTGGCCGTGCCACAGCAGCATCCAGACCTGGCCGGACGAGGGGGTGGCCAGGGCGCGCAGCAACGCCTCGTAGGCGTCGTAACGCCCGGGCGTCACCTGGCGCAGCATGTGCTCGACCTGTCCGGCCGCCGCGGTGCCAGCGCTCACTTTGTATCGCCCCTCCGTACAACCTCGCCAGCGGATGAACCTAGCGTAAGCCTCCGGCGGATGGGCGGGGTGGGCTGTGCAGCGCCGGGTGGTTTCGGGGGGCGCGGGAGAGCTCGGGGGCTACGCATCGTCGGGCGGGTGCGGGTTTGTTGTGGTTGATCGCGCCCGCGCGGCGGAGCCGCATCTCAGTACGGTCCCGCGCCCCTTCGGGGCGCTAGTGGTGGCGGGTGTAGAAGGGGGTGACCCTGGTGTGGAGCCAGTCGGCCACCGGGTCCTGGGCGATGTCCATGAGGACGAGGTTGACCGGCCAGGGGGTCGGGGTGCGGCCCAGGGCTCGGCCGAGGGCGTCCAGGGGGAGGGTGCGTACCTCGCCCTCCCAGTGGGAGAGTTCCACGCCGACGAAGAGGACGGGCGCCTCCGTCTCGATCGCGGCCAGGCAGCGGCGGGCGGTCGTCACCACGCCGGTGGCCTCGAACTCCTCCGAGGCGGCCGCCAGGAAGTCCACCGGGTCCTCCTGCCAGTCGGGTTCGAACAGGCGGACCCGGCCGCCGCTCGCCGCGCCGTCCAGCGGGGTGTGTCCGGCCCGGCACAGTTCGGCCACGGCCGGCGGCGGCAGCGGTACGGCGACCACGCCACCGGGGTTCACCGCGATCCCAGCCTGCGGCGGCAGCCCGCGGGCGAACTCCACGGCGGGGGCGATCGTGTACGACATGTGGGAGCCGACGACCCGGCGGAACTGTTCCTCGGAGGTGAAGACGGGGACGTAGGCCTGGCCGTCGATCTCCAGGGTGGGCAGGTCCAGCGGGCCGCTGTGCGGGCCGCCGCCGTTCGGCAGCGGGACCCAGACGAAGCTGCGGCCCAGTACCTCGATGATCCGGCTCCCCGCCGAGGGGACGCCGAGCGAGGCGGAGAGCACCTCCTCCAGCTCGTTGCCGGGCCATCCGCCGTGCGGATGGGGGTGCGTCTGGGCCGGGAACGCCGGGAAGTCCATCTTTCGTCTACCGCCTGCCTGGAACCACTGCTGTGGGCGGCAAGGTTATCCGGTCAGCCCGCGAAGCCGATCCGGCGCAGTGCGTCCGCCGCGTGCCGGTCCACCAGCACCGCCGAGCCGCAGTCCGCGGGCAGCCATCCGCGCTCCACCGCGCGCAGCAGCCGCTCGCTCGCCGCGCGGTGCCGCCGGAACGCGTACCGGGAGACCCCGCGCCCGCGCTCGCGCTGGCCGGCCAGGGCCTGCTGCGGGGTGACGTCGAGCAGGAGCAGATGCAGGCGCGCCCCCCGGCGGCGGGCCTCGCGGGCCAGCCAGCGCCGCACCCAGGCCTGGGTGCCGCAGTCGTGCACGACGACCGCCGCCCCGGCGCGCAGCGCGCGGCGCAGACCGGCGTAGTGGGCGAGGCGTACCAGGGGGCGGTAGACGGCGTAGGGCAGCAGGCCGGGCATGCGGCGGTCCCAGCGGTCGCGGGTGTCCTGGGAGTCGATGCGGGTGCCGCGCACCGTGCGGCGCATCAGCGTGGACTTGCCGCTGCCGGGCAGTCCGGTGACCACGACGAGGTCGCGGGGCCCGAAGAGCAGGGCGCGCGGGCTGCGGCCGTCCCGGCCGCGCAGATCGCGGACGAGGGGCGCCGGCAGTGCGCCGGAGTCCCTGCCGGCCCGGTCGGCCGACTGCGGGGGCAGCGTGACGCCCGTGGTGGCGGCGCACGCCGTGGTCCTGTTCACCGTGTTGGTCCTCCCCTGGGACCGGCTGTGAGTCCGGTTCCCCGCCGAGTGTAAAGAGAAGGTAATGCCCCGGTCTCCCGTTTCCGTGCCTTTCCCGCAACAGGCCTGTCACAGCTCCCTGTGACCGTGCCCGTACAACCTGTGCATCCCAGGAAAGGGTCCCCCTGCCGCACGCTCAAGATGCGTGCAATGATGTGCGCGCCAACTGCATACCGGCCGTTTGAATCCGCGCGGGAGAGTCCCCGGCACCGTTTGCCGCCGGGGCGCCGAAGGAGCAAGTCCCTCCCTTGAATCTCTCAGGCCCCGTTACCGCGCGGGCGAGGCACATCTGAAAAGCGGGCCGCTGCAGCCGTGCTCCAGTGGCTCCACCCAAGGTGCAAGCCGTGCTCCTCCGCTGTGCGGGCGGTCATGGCGAACCTCTCAGGTTCCGATGACAGATGGGGAGGAAGTGCCCTCGCCCTTCATGCCTCCTGGGAGACCGACCGATGAGCAGTACCGAACCTCGCCGGACCGCGCTCGATGCCCTGCACCGGTCGCTCGGTGCGACGATGACCGACTTCGCCGGCTGGGACATGCCCCTGCGCTACGGCTCCGAGCGCGACGAGCACAACGCCGTGCGCACGAAGGCCGGCCTCTTCGACCTCTCGCACATGGGCGAGATCGCGGTCGCCGGCCCGCAGGCCGCCGCGCTCCTCGACCATGCCCTCGTCGGCAACATCGGCGGTGTGAAGCCCGGCCGCGCCCGCTACACCATGATCTGCCGCGAGGACGGCGGCATCCTGGACGACCTGATCGTCTACCGGCTCGGCGAGACGGAGTTCCTGGTCGTCGCCAACGCCTCCAACGCGCAGACGGTGCTGGACGCGCTCGTCGAGCGCTCGGCCGGTTTCGACGCCGAGGTCCGCGACGACCGTGACGCCTACGCGCTGCTCGCGGTGCAGGGCCCCGAGTCGCAGGGCATCCTCGCCTCGCTCACCGACGCCGACCTGGACGGCCTGAAGTACTACGCCGGTCTGCCCGGCACGGTCGCCGGTGTCCCCGCGCTCATCGCCCGCACGGGGTACACCGGCGAGGACGGCTTCGAGCTGTTCGTGAAGCCGGAGCACGCGGTGGAGCTGTGGCAGGCGCTGACCAAGGCCGGCGAGGGCGCGGGCCTGGTCCCGTGCGGGCTGTCCTGCCGGGACACGCTCCGCCTGGAGGCGGGCATGCCGCTGTACGGGAACGAACTGAGCCCCTCCCTGACGCCCTTCGACGCCGGTTTCGGCCGGGTGGTGAAGTTCGAGAAGGAGGGCGACTTCGTGGGCCGCGCGGCGCTGGCCGAGGCCGCCGAGCGGGCCGCGGCGCAGCCGCCCCGCGTCCTGGTCGGCCTGGTCGCCGAGGGCCGCCGCGTCCCGCGCGCCGGGTACGCGGTGGTGGCGGGCGGCGAGGTGATCGGCGAGGTCACCTCCGGCGCCCCCTCCCCCACCCTGGGCAAGCCGATCGCCATGGCGTACGTCGACCCGGCGCACGCGGCGCCCGGCACCGAGGGCGTCGGCGTGGACATCCGCGGCAGCCACGAGCCGTACGAGGTCGTGGCGCTGCCGTTCTACAAGCGGCGGAAGTGACACCGTCGTCGGACGCCCCGCGCGCCTGAGGTGAGCAGGTCGTGCCTGCTCACGGGCGCCGCGCGCAGCCCCCTCAGTCATCCGTCATCCCCCTGTACAGGAGAATTCAGGCCATGAGCAACCCCACGCAGCTGCGTTACAGCAAGGAGCACGAGTGGCTGACGGCCGCCGAGGACGGCGTGTCGACGGTCGGCATCACGGAGCACGCGGCCAACGCGCTCGGCGACGTGGTCTTCGTCCAGCTCCCCGAGGTCGGTGACACCGTGACCGCGGGCGAGACCTGCGGCGAGCTGGAGTCGACCAAGTCGGTCAGCGACCTCTACTCCCCGGTCAGCGGTGAGATCACCGAGGTCAACGAGGACGTCGTGAACGACCCGTCGCTGGTGAACTCGGCGCCGTTCGGGGACGGCTGGCTGTTCAAGGTGCGCGTCACCGACGAGCAGGCCGACCTGATGACCGCCGCCGAGTACGAAGCCGCGATCGCGGGCTGAGGAGTCGTATCCGTATGTCGCTTCTGAACACGCCCCTGCACGAACTCGACCCCGCGGTGGCCGCCGCGGTCGACGCCGAACTGCACCGTCAGCAGTCCACCCTCGAGATGATCGCCTCGGAGAACTTCGCCCCGGTCGCGGTCATGGAGGCCCAGGGCTCGGTCCTGACGAACAAGTACGCCGAGGGCTACCCCGGCCGCCGCTACTACGGCGGCTGCGAGCACGTCGACGTGATCGAGCAGATCGCGATCGACCGGGTCAAGGAGCTCTTCGGCGCCGAGCACGCCAACGTGCAGCCGCACTCGGGTGCGCAGGCCAACGCGGCCGCGATGTTCGCGCTGCTCAAGCCCGGTGACACGATCATGGGCCTGAACCTCGCGCACGGCGGGCACCTGACCCACGGCATGAAGATCAACTTCTCCGGCAAGCTCTACAACGTGGTCGCCTACCACGTCGGCGACGACGGCCGGGTCGACATGGCCGAGGTGGAGCGCCTGGCCAAGGAGAACAAGCCGAAGCTGATCGTGGCCGGCTGGTCGGCGTACCCGCGCCGGCTGGACTTCGCGGCGTTCCGCCGGATCGCGGACGAGGTCGGCGCGTACCTCATGGTCGACATGGCGCACTTCGCCGGTCTGGTCGCCGCGGGTCTGCACCCGAACCCGGTGCCGCACGCCCACGTGGTGACGACCACCACGCACAAGACCCTCGGCGGTCCGCGCGGCGGTGTGATCCTCTCCACGGCCGAGCTGGCCAAGAAGATCAACTCCGCGGTCTTCCCCGGTCAGCAGGGCGGTCCGCTGGAGCACGTGGTCGCCGCCAAGGCGGTCGCCTTCAAGGTGTGCGCCACCGAGGAGTTCAAGGAGCGCCAGCGCCGCACCCTGGAGGGCGCCCGCATCCTGGCCGAGCGCCTGGTCGAGGACGACGTCCGGGCCGTGGGTGTGGACGTGCTGTCCGGCGGTACGGACGTGCACCTGGTCCTGGTGGACCTGCGCGACTCCGAGCTGGACGGGCAGCAGGCGGAGGACCGGCTGCACGAGGTCGGCATCACCGTCAACCGCAACACGATCCCGAACGACCCGCGCCCGCCGATGGTGACCTCGGGTCTGCGGATCGGCACGCCCGCCCTCGCCACCCGCGGCTTCACGGCCGAGGACTTCGCCGAGGTCGCGGACGTGATCGCCGAGACGCTGAAGCCGTCCTACGACGTCGAGGCGCTCCGGGCCCGGGTGACGGCGCTCGCCGGCAAGCACCCGTTGTACCCCGGTCTGAAGTAATTTCGTACGCTTTTATTGGTACGGACATCCGGGGCATCGCGCACACTGGGTCGGTGGGCGCGGTGCCCCGCACCGTGAACCGCATGAACGTTCCCTCACCCGTCGCTCTGCCGAACCACCCCTTCCCGGTGGACAGCGTCGTCCGCCGAACCCTTAGGAGTCCTCCCGTGGCCATCTCGGTCTTCGATCTGTTCTCGATCGGCATCGGCCCGTCCAGCTCGCACACGGTCGGCCCGATGCGGGCGGCCCGGATGTTCGCCCGGCGGCTGCGCAACGAGGACCTGTTGGACTCCGTCGCCTCGGTGCGGGCGGAGCTGTACGGCTCCCTGGGCGCCACCGGCCACGGCCACGGCACGCCCAAGGCGGTGCTGCTGGGCCTGGAGGGCGACTCGCCGCGCACGGTGGACGTGGAGTCCGCCGACGAACGGGTGGAGAAGATCAAGGACGGCGGCCGGATCCGGCTGCTCGGCGAGCACGAGATCGCGTTCTCCTTCGACGACGACATGGTGCTGCACCGCCGCAAGGCACTGCCGTACCACGCCAACGGCATGACGCTGTGGGCGCACGACGCCTCCGACGCGGAGCTGCTGTCGAAGACGTACTACTCGGTGGGCGGCGGGTTCGTCGTCGACGAGGAGGCCGTGGGCGCGGACCGCATCAAGCTCGACGACACCGTCCTGAAGTACCCCTTCCGCACGGGCGACGAGCTGCTGCGCCTGACCCGGGAGACCGGTCTGTCGATCTCCGCGCTGATGCTGGAGAACGAGCGCGCCTGGCGCAGCGAGGAGGAGATCCGGGCGGGCCTGCTGGAGATCTGGCAGGTGATGCGGGCCTGCGTGGACCGGGGCATGTCCCGCGAGGGCATCCTGCCGGGCGGGCTGAAGGTGCGCCGCCGCGCCGCGAACACCGCGCGCAAGCTGCGCTCCGAGGGCGACCCGCAGGCGCTCGCCATGGAGTGGATCACCCTCTACGCGATGGCCGTGAACGAGGAGAACGCGGCCGGCGGCCGGGTCGTCACGGCGCCGACGAACGGCGCGGCCGGAATCATCCCGGCCGTCCTGCACTACTACATGAACTTCGTGCCCGGCGCCGACGAGGAGGGCGTGGTCCGCTTCCTGCTGGCGGCCGGCGCGATCGGCATGCTCTTCAAGGAGAACGCCTCCATCTCCGGCGCGGAGGTCGGCTGCCAGGGCGAGGTCGGCTCGGCCTGCTCGATGGCCGCGGGCGCCCTCGCCGAGGTGCTGGGCGGCTCCCCGGAGCAGGTGGAGAACGCCGCCGAGATCGGCATGGAGCACAATCTCGGCCTGACCTGCGACCCGGTCGGCGGCCTCGTCCAGATCCCGTGCATCGAGCGCAACGGCATGGCCGCGGTGAAGGCGGTCACGGCGGCACGGATGGCGATGCGCGGCGACGGCTCGCACAAGGTGTCCCTGGACAAGGTCATCAAGACCATGAAGGAGACCGGCGCGGACATGTCGGTCAAGTACAAGGAGACGGCCCGGGGCGGGCTCGCGGTGAACATCATCGAGTGCTGAGGCTCACGCGCCGGCGCCGGCACCACGCCGCAGGGCGCGCCCGATCCTCCGCACCGCGGTGGCGGGCGCCAGCCCCCGCTCGACCCGCAGGAGAAAACTGACCGGGGAGGCGGCGAGCGCTTCGTCGCGCTGTCTGCGCGCCCCGCCGAGGACACCGACGGCCGCGGCGCCGACACCGGCTACGAGACCCGTCGCGCTGCCCGCCAGGGTGCCGCCGAGCGCGCCGATCAGCCCGCCCGCCACGGCCGCCGAGGTGGGGGTGTCGAAGGTGGTGCTGACGGACGTGGTGATCGTCTGGAGGCCCACGCCGTTGATCGCCCTGCGCAGCTTCTCCAGCTCGACGTCGAAGTTCTGGTGCACCGCCTGCCGTACGTACAGGTCCAGGGCCTGAGCACTGCTGATGCCGGCCAGTTCCCCGGACAGGTCCGCGACCGTGCGGGCGACGGCGTCCATGTAGGCGTGGAACTCCGGCTCGTACCGCGTGCGGAGGTCCACGATCCGCTCGGCGGGCACCATGGCGAGCCGCGCGGGCAGGACGCACCGCACGGAGAGCACCCCGACCCGCTCGGTCAGACCGCCGGTCTCCACGGGAGCGGGGGCGCCGTCCAGCAGGACGGCCGCCATGCGTGCGGTGTCCCAGGCGCCCACGGCCGTGTGGGAAGCCTCCTGGTCGGTGACGGGCAGGAGAGCGGCGCGCGCGGCGAGTTCGGCCGTCAGCGCGCATTTGTAGACCCAGGCGAGCGCCGGGTCCAGCGCAACCCAGGGGTGCGGGGTGCCGTGGCTGAAACTGTTGCGTACGCGCCACACCGCCAGCCCTGTGTCGAACAGGACCTCCGTGAGCTCCGGCGTCATCTCCCCCGGGTACAGGCCCGCCAGTTGCCGGTCGCCGGGCCGGAGGCCGTGCCCGCCGTTGCCCGCCGGCACCCGGGGGCCCGGCGGTGCGGGCTCGGCGTTGATCACGTCCCCGGCGTCGGGCGCGTCACCGTCACGGACGCCGAAACGCCTCCGCACCTCTTCCTCCCGCTCCTCGACCAGCCGCAGCAGACGGCCGGAGGCCACGGCGACGGCGTCCTCGGGATCGATGTCCTCGACGAAGCCGAGCCCCTCCCGCAGCACCCTGACGTGGTCCGGGTCCGCGAGCCGGAACCCTTGCGGCACGACCCGGGCCACCTGGGGCAGATACAGGGCGGCGGCCTTGACCCAGGCCGGATCGCGGAAGTGGACGTACGGGTAGTACAGGCCGATGCGCTGCACGGTCACGCTCCTTGGCGGCTGTCCCGACGCGTGGACGTCGTCGTGAGGGGGAAGTAATCATTCAACTCCCCTCCCCCCACGAGCACATCAGGGAGCAGGCAATGCTGCGCGGCATCGACGTGAGTTCGTACCAGTCGTCCTCGTACGACACCGACGGTCTGTCCTTCGTCTTCGTGAAGGCGACGGAGGGCCGTACGTACACCAACCCCAAGCTCTCGGCCCAGACGAAGCGGGCGCGCGACGCGGGACTGGTCGTCGGCTTCTACCATTTCCTCTGGCCCGGCAACCTCACCGCCCAGGCGGAGCACTTCGTGAAGAAGGCCCCGGAGAAGCGGGGCGACATCCTCGCGGTCGACTGGGAGACGACGGGCGACGGCACGCGGGCCGGCAACGCGGAGAAGGACCGCTTCATCCGCAAGGTGAAGAAGCTCCGGCCCCACCACAGGGTCGTCCTCTACTGCAACCGGAACTTCTGGCTCAACGTCGACACCACCTCCTACGCGGGCGACGGCCTCTGGATCGCCGACTACGTCTCCGCCGGCAAGCCCCGCATCGAGGCCGCGTGGCGCTTCCACCAGTACACCGACGACCCGTTGGACAAGAACGTGGCGGACTTCTCCAGCAGGTCGGCGCTGAAGGAGTGGGCGGAGGGCGCCTAGCTACCCGCGGAACCCCGGCCCCCGCTCGGCCCTTCCGGGAGTCGATGTCCGATCCGGTCCCCTTCGGGACCCCGCGTGATCGGCACCGGCCTCCCGGACGGGCGGGCTGTTGCGGGCCGGACCGGGCCTACTTGTTCAGGTGGGCCCAGAACTCGTCGAAGGAGAGGACCTTGTCGCCGTTCAGGTCGCGGGACTTGATCACGGCCTCCGCGACGGTCTCGGTGACGTTCCAGTCCCCGCCCTCGGCCAGAGCGGTCTTGAACTCGGCAGCGGTGATGAACCCGTCCCCGTCCGTGTCGATCCGCTCGAACTGCTTGCGCGCTTCCTCGATGTCCGCCACCGGACCGCCCCTCGTGTCGTACCTTGCCGTCTTTCTGACGGAGGTCAGATTATCCGGCGGCCCGGGACCGCCATGCGGCGACCACCCACCCGGTTCACGTCTGCCAGTCTGGGCCTTCCAGTGGGCGGAAAGTGACACTCGGGGAGCGGCACGGTGGCGGAGACTCTGCGGGACATGCTCGACGCGGCGGCGCGCGGCGTCTTCCCGGCGGCGGACGGGGGGACGACGGTGGTGCCCCAGCCGTCCGGCCGGGACGCGGGGGTGCTGGCGTTCACGGCGCACTCCGTCGTCTTCACCGACGAGGATCCCGCGTGGGTGCGGCGGACGCTGGCCTCGGCCGACTGCGACGCCCTGGCCGCCACCATGAACGTCCGGTTCCTGGCCGCGTTCATGGAGCGCACGGGGCGGCGGACGGACACGATCGACGTCATGACGGTGGCGCCCGCGCTCACGGATGCTCCGCCGCTCGCCCTGGAGGAGGTCGGCGACCCCGGCCACCCCCGGGTGGTGAGCGCCCTGCGGCGGCGTGACGACGTGCGGGTGTGGACGGCGGACGGCGGTGTGCTGGTCCTGGGGCGGGGCCTCGCGGGGCGGCTGGAGGTCGCCGTGGAGGTGACGGAGGAGGCACGGCACCGGGGACTGGGGCGCCGGCTGGCGCTGGCGGCACGGCGGCTGGCGGGGGGCGAGCCGGTATGGGCACAGATCTCGCCGGGGAACGCGCGCAGCCTGCGGGCGTTCCAGGCGGCGGGGTACCGACCGGTGGGCTCGGAGGCGTTGTTCCTACCGGACTGAGGGGCTGGTGGAGGGAGTCCGGCAGCGGGCGCCGGGACGGTCGCTGCCCCCGTCCGGCACGGGAACGCCCTCGCCGAGGAAGGGCGCAGGCACCGGGGCGCCGTCCCGGACCAGGCGGCTCCCACGAGGCGGCGGCCGTACGCGGCAACGGGTGCCGGCACGGTCGCTGCCCCCGGTCCGGCGCGCGAACGCCCTCGCCGAGGAAGGGCGCAGGCACCGGGCTGCGTCCACGGGGGCGGCCGTGCGCGGCAACGGGTGCCGGGCCGGTCGCTGCGCCCGTCCGGCGCGCGAACGCCCTCCGCCACGGAAGGGCGCAGGCACCGGGGCACCGTCCCGGACCAAGCGGCACCCACGGGGCGGCGGCCGTACGCGGCAGCGGGTGGCGCGGGACGGTCGCTGCGCCCGTCCGGCACGGGAACGCCCTCCGCCACGGAAAGGCGCAGGCACCGGGCGGCGTCCACGGGGGCGGCCGTGCGCGGCAGCGGGTGGCGGGACGGTCGCTGCCCCCGGTCCGGCACGGCAACGCCGTCCGCCATGGAAAGGCTCAAGCACCGGGGCACCGTCCGGACCAGGCGGCACCCACGAGGGTGGGTCGTGCGCGGTGGCGGGTGCCGGGCCGGTCGCTGCGCCCGGCCGGTGCGGGAACGCCCTCCGTCAGGGCCGGCACCGGGCGGCGTCCACAGGGGCGGCCGTGCGCGGCAGCGGGTGCCGGGACGGTCGCTGCCCCCGGTCCGGCACGGCAACGCCCTCGCCGAGAAAGGGCTCAGGCACCGGGGCACCGTCCGGACCAGGCGGCACCCACGAGGGTGGGTCGTGCGCGGTGGCGGGTGGCGGGACGGTCGCTGCGCCCGTCCGGTGCGGGTACGCCCTCCGTCAGGGAAGGGCACCGGCACCGGCACCGGGCGGTGTCCATGCGGGACGGTCGTTGCCGTCGGTGTGGTGTGGGAGGGGGCGGATCTGCGGACGGGGAGGCGCGGGTAGCGGGCGGTGCTCGCGGGGTGGGGCGTGTTCCCCGGTGGGTGTGTTCGGCGTCGGCTTCGGGGCGTGCCACGCGGGGGGCGCACGTCCGGAGATTCGTGGGGGCTCAGCGGTCGATGACGCGCATCTCGAACCAGGTGGTCTTGCCGCGGGGCAGCAGGTCGACGCCCCAGCGGTCGGCGAGTTCGTCGACGAGGAAGAGCCCGCGGCCGCTGACGTCCAGCTCCTGGACCGGCATGAGGCAGGGCAGGCCGCGGGACGGGTCGCGGACCTCGATGCGGACCCAGCCGCGCCGGTGGCGCATACGGAGGCCGAAGACGCGGGCTCCGGTGTGGCGTACGGCGTTGCCGACCAGCTCGGAGACGAGCAGGACGGCGTCCTCGGTGATCCTGGCGCCCAGGCCCCACTGTCGCAGGACGACCACCTGGACGAGCCGGCGCGCGGTGGCGGCGGACTCGGGGCGGGAGGGTAACGGAACCTCCGCTTCCGTGGGGTTGCCGAATAACTCCAGCGCCTTCAGGGCGCTTTCGTCCTCGACCGTCGGCGACCAGCGCGACACGGTCGCACGTCCGTCTCCCCGCGGCTGTTCCCTGCCATCCAGCCCCGCCATGCCCCCATCATGGCCGCCCGCCGTGTCCTCCGGGGCCGTTCCGGGGGAATGCGCCCCCTGCGCACCCGCGCCGGGCAGCGGGCCCCCGGCATGTGCGGCCGGCACTTCGGAGCCCTCGAAAGCCCGCCCGACCTGCGGAAACGACTCGCTCTCAGGCAATCGACGGGCTCCCTCGACACGAGCGGCTTAAGGGTGCCCCAAGGCTCCCACAATCCGCCCCATCGAGGGACCCGGATCAGACATCGCGTCAATGGCAAGCCCCCGAAGAGGTTCTTCAGCGGGGCGTCACAGGAACTTCGCCTTGCCGGGGCCCTCTTCGACGAAGCTGCGCATCCCGCGCTCCCGGTCCTCCGTGGCGAACAGGCCCGCGAACCAGTTGCGTTCGACGGCGAGGCCGGTCTCGATGTCGGTCTCCAGGCCGGTGTCGACCGACTCCTTGGCCGCGCGCAGCGCGATCGCCGGGCCCTGGGCCAGCTTCGCCGCCCACGCGTGCGCCTGCGTGTAGACCTCCTCGGCGGGGACCACACGGTCGACCAGGCCGAGCGTCAGCGCCTCGTCGGCCCGGACCTGGCGGCCGGTGAAGATGAGGTCCTTGGCCCGGGAGGGGCCGATCAGCCGGGACAGCCGCTGGGTGCCGCCGGCGCCCGGGATCAGGCCGAGCAGGATCTCCGGCTGGCCGAGCTTGGCGTTCTCCCCGGCGATGCGGTAGTCGGCGCAGAGGGCGAGTTCGCAGCCCCCGCCGAGCGCGTAGCCGGTGACGGCGGCCACGACCGGCTTGGGGATGCGGGCCACCGCGGTGAAGGAGTCCTGGAGCGCGCGGGCCCGCAGGACCATCGCCGCGTGGTCCATGGCCTGCATCTCCTTGATGTCCGCGCCCGCCGCGAACACCTTCTCGCCGCCGTAGATCACCACGGCGCGCACGTCGTCGCGGCGGGTGGCCTCCTCGGCGAGTTCCTTCAGACGGTCCTGCGTGGCGACGTCCAGCGCGTTCATGGGCGGCCGGTCCAGCCGCAGCGTGCCGACGCCTTCGGCGACTTCGAGATGTACGGTCATGCCCCGCAGGTTAGCGGGCGTTCACTCCATCGAGACAGCCCCGCACCCCTCGACGGGGCGCGGGGCTGCCGTCCCGCCCGCTACGCCTTCCACTTCTCCCAGGACATGTTCCAGCCGTTGAGGCCGTTGTCCGGGGCGACGACCGCGTCGTTGGAGTTCTTGACCACCACCACGTCGCCGATCATGGAGTTCTCGAAGAACCAGGCGCCGGGCGCCTTCTTGTCCCAGCCGCCGCGCACGTCGCGCAGGCCGATGCAGCCGTGGCTGGCGTTGTAGTTGCCGAAGGCGTCGCCGCCCCAGTAGTTGCCGTGCAGGAAGGTGCCGGAGGTGGTGAGGCGCATGGCGTGCGGGACGTCCTTGATGTCGTACTCGCCGCCGTAGCCGACCGTCGCGCCGTTCATCCGGGTCACCTTCAGCCGCTCGCTGATGACCATCTGGCCGTTCCAGGTCTCCATGCCGGCCGCGCCCGCGGTGATGGGGATGGTCTTGACGACCTTGCCGTCCCGCTCGACCTTCATCGTGTGCTTCTTGACGTCCACGACGGAGACCTGGGAGCGGCCGATGGTGAAGGAGACCTTCTTGGACTGCTCGCCGTAGACGCCGTCACGGCCCTCGACGCCGTCGAGGTTGAGGTCGACGGTGACCTTGGTGCCGGCCTTCCAGTAGTTCTCCGGGCGGAAGTCGAGGCGGTCGTTGCCGAACCAGTGGCCCTCGACCTCGACGGCCGGCTCGGTGGTGATGCGGATGGCCTTCTCGACCTCGTCGGGGTTGGTGATGCCCCGGGTGAAGCGCAGCGAGAACGGCATGCCGACGCCGACCTTGGAGCCGTCCTCGGGGGTGAAGTGACCGATGAAGGTGTTCTTCGGCGTCAGGGTGGTGAAGCTGGCGTCCTCGGCGGCGGTACGGCCCTCGGAGTCCTTGGCGACCGCGTGCACCGTGTATTTGGTGGAGGCGGCCAGGTGGGTGGACGGCGTCCAGGTGGCGCCGTCGCCGGATATCTCGCCCTCGACCTTGCCGCCGTCCGGGTTCTTGACGACGACCTCGGTCAGTTTGCCCTTGCCGACGGTCACCTTCAGCGCGCCGCTGGTCTTGACGGACTCGGCGCCGTCCCCGGGCGCGATGCTCACCACGGCCTCGGACTGCTTGCTCTGCGCCGCGGTGGAGCCCTTGCCCTCGGCCTCGGCGTCGCCCGAGGCGCTTCCCGCGTCCGCTCCCCCGCCGCCGCAGGCGGTGACCGCCAGCGCCAGACCGAGCGCCAGCGCCGCCAGTCTCCTGCCGCCCCGTCGCCGCGCGCCCACCGACGCCCCCGATATCGGCCCCACGTTCACTTGTTTCTCCCCTCGGCGGCCCCGGCCCTGTTCGCCGGCCCCGCGCCCCAGTGCGCCCCTCGCGCACTCGGCCGCATAGTAACCACAGGCCAGGGGCGTTCTCGGCGGCGGTTTTGTCACCGTTCCGTTCCAAGTTCAACGGACCGCCCGAAGGGGGTGGGTTCAGCCCTGCTTCACGGCGCCGCCCGCCTTCCACTCCTTCCAGTTCATGTTCCAGCCGCCGAGCCCGTTGTCGGGGGCCACCTTCTTGTCCTCGCTGTTGACGACCTCGACGACGTCGCCGATGAGGCTGCGGTCGAAGAACCAGCCGGCCGGGGTGTCGGCGCCGCCGCCCTTCACATCGCGCAGACCCACGCAGCCGTGGCTGACGTTGTCGCTGCCGAAGACCTCGGGCTCGGCCCAGTAGTTGCCGTGCAGGAAGGTGCCCGAGCTGGTCAGGCGGATCGCGTGCGGGACGTCGGGGATGTCGTACTCGCCCCCGAAGCCGACCGTGCGGCTGTTCATGCGGGTGACCTCGAGCATCTCGGTGATCACCATTTTCCCGTTGTAGGTGGGCGTCCTGGCCGCCCCGGCCGTGATCGGCACGGTGGCGAGGAGTTCCCCGTCCCGCCGCACCCGCAGGGTGTGCCGGGAGGCGTCCACCACCGACACCTGGCTGCGGCCGACGGTGAAGGTGAAGGTGCGGTGCTGGAGGCCGTACACCCCGGGCGCTCCCTCGACGTCGCGCAGGTTCAGGTCGACGGTGACCTCGGTGCCGGGTTTCCAGTAGTGCTCGGGGCGGAAGTCGAGGCGGGAGTCGCCGAACCAGTGCGGGCGGATCTCCACGGCGGGGCGCGCGGTGACGCGGACGGCGCGTTCGACGGCCGCGCGGTGGGCGATCTTCCGGTTGAACTCCAGGGAGACGATCATGCCGGTGCCGACGGTGGCGCGGTCCTCGGGGGCGACGTAGCCGATGAAGCGTTCCTCCGGGACGAAGGTGGTGAACGTGGTGTGCCGGGCGGAGCGGCGGCCCTCGCCGTCCACGGCCACCGCGTCGACGGTGTACTTCGCGGCGAGCGCCAGCCGGTCGTCGTCGGGCTTCCAGGTCAGCCCGTCGGCGGAGACCCGCCCCGGGACCGGTGACTCCCGCGCGTCCTGCGACACGACGACCTTCACCGACTCCAGCTTCCCGTCCGGGACGCGTACCCGCAGGGGGGAGCCGGGCCGTACGTCCTCGCTGCCGTCGTCGGGGATCACCCGGATGGCGTCCCCGCCGCCCGGGGGCCCGAACGCCCCCCGGACGGGTCCGTCCGGGGTGCACCCGGCGGTCCCGGCCAGCAGTCCTGCCCATGTCACTACGACGGCCAGTGCGGCCCTCGCGCGCCGTGCGCGCCCAGTTACGTGCCTCACGCGGTACCCAACGACGGGCCCCGCCTCCGGAAACGACCATGCCGCCCCCCGGGGAAACGTGAGGGCGAGGCGCGCTCTGGGCAGAACAGTGGGAGGACGACGCGCCGGGGAGCCGCGGCCGGGGCCATGGGACGGGCCGCCGCGGCCCCCTGTCCGCCGTCGTCCCCCCACGAGCCGCGGGAGGCTGACAGGTGTCCAGCGCAGCCGAGCAGGAGGCGGTGGCCGGAGAGCGGGCCACCGGGGACGGGCGCCCGGCCGTCGTCGTGAACGGCGCGCGGCCGGCGCCGCCCGTGCCCACGGTGCCGGTGCGTCCGGGGCGGCCGACGCCGCTGGGCGCCCGGTTCCGGGTCGGCCCGGACGGGGTGGCGGGGACCAACTTCGCGCTGTGGGCGGGCGGCGCGGAGGGGGTCGAGCTGTGTCTGTTCGACGAGCGTGGCAGGGAGGGCCGCGCCCGGCTCACCGAGCTGACGCACGGGATCTGGCACGGCTTCGTGCCGGGTGTGCTCCCCGGGCAGCGGTACGGCTACCGGGTGCACGGCCGCTGGGACCCGTGGACGGGCGCCCGCTGGAACCCGGCGAAGCTGCTGCTCGATCCGTACGCCCGCGCGGTGGACGGGGACTTCGCGCTCCCGGCCGAGGTGTACGGGCATGTCCGGGACTGGCCGGAGCAGCATGTCGCGGACACCGTGCGCGACGACCGGGACTCGGCGCCGTTCGTCCCCAAGGGCGTGGTCGTCCATGACGACGACGACTGGGCGGACGACCGCCGGCCGAAGACCCCGTGGGCGGACTCGGTCATCTACGAGCTGCACGTCAGGGGTTTCACCCAGCGGCACCCGGGGGTCCCGGAGGAACTGCGCGGCACGTACGCCGGTCTCGCGCACCCCGCCGCGATCGACCACCTGGTGCGGCTGGGCGTGACGGCCGTGGAGCTGCTGCCGGTGCACCAGTTCGCGCACGAGGACCACCTGCTGCGCCGGGGCCTGCGCAACTACTGGGGCTACAACTCCATCGGCTACTTCGCCCCGCACGCCGGCTACGCGGCCTCGGGGACGACCGGGCAGCAGGTCGGCGAGTTCAAGCGGATGGTGCGCGCCCTGCACGCGGCCGGGATCGAGGTGATCCTCGACGTGGTCTACAACCACACCGCGGAGGCGGGCGAGCTGGGCCCCACGCTCTCCCTGAAGGGCGTCGACAACCGCGGCTACTACCGCCTCCAGCCGGACGCGCGCCGCTACGCCGACTACACGGGCTGCGGCAACACCCTGCACGTCGTCCAGCCGCACGTGCTGCGGCTGATCACGGACTCGCTGCGCTACTGGGTGACGGAGATGGGCGTCGACGGTTTCCGGTTCGACCTGGCGGCGGCGCTGGCCCGTTCCATGCACGACGTCGACATGCTGTCGCCGTTCCTCGCGGTGATCGCGCAGGACCCGGTGCTGCGCCGGGTGAAACTGATCGCCGAGCCGTGGGACGTGGGCTCCGGGGGCTACCAGGTGGGGGCGTTCCCGCCGCTGTGGACGGAGTGGAACGACCGGTACCGCGACACCGTGCGGGACTTCTGGCGGCACGCGCTGCCGGACGTGCGGGAGATGGGCTACCGGCTGTCCGGCTCCAGCGACCTGTACGCGTGGGGCGGGCGGCGGCCGTACGCATCGGTCAACTTCGTCACCGCACACGACGGTTTCACCCTGCGGGACCTCGTGTCGTACGACCGCAAGCACAACGAGGCGAACGGCGAGGGCAACCGGGACGGCACGGACGACAACCGCTCCTGGAACTGCGGCGCGGAGGGGCAGACGGACGACGAGGACGTACGGGCCCTGCGGCGGCGGCAGTCGCGCAACCTGCTGACCACGCTGCTGCTGTCGACGGGCGTGCCGATGCTGGTCGCGGGCGACGAGATGGGCCGCACCCAGCGCGGCAACAACAACGCCTACTGCCAGGACAACGAGATCGGCTGGGTCGACTGGAGCCTCCTGGACGACCCGGAGTGGCGGCCCCTGTCCGAGCTGACGTCCCGGCTGACCGCCCTGCGCCACCGGCACCCGGTGCTGCGCCGGCGCGCCTTCTTCTCCGGCCGCCCGCACTCCGCGGACGGACTGCGCGACCTGGCCTGGTTCACGCCGCACGGCACGGAGATGACGGAGGACGACTGGTACGCGCCGGCGGCCACGCTCGGCATGTACCTCTCCGGGCGGGACATCCCGGGCCGGGACGAGCAGGGGGCGCCGGTCGTCGACGACAGTTTCCTGGCGGTCCTGCACGCGGGGCACGGCCCGGTGGAGTTCGAGCTGCCGGGGCCGCCCTGGGCCGGGCGGTACGAGGTGGTCGTCGACACCGCGCGGGAGGAGCAGGACCGGGCTCCGGAGGTGGAGCACCGCGCGGGGGCGCGGATCACCGTGCCGGAGCGGTCGGTGCTGCTGCTGCGGGTACGGAACTGAGCGGCGGTGGCGGCGCCGTGGCCGTCGCCCGCGTCAGCCGAGGATGCCCCGGTCGTACCCGACCGCCACCGCCGCCGCGCGGTCCTTGGCGCCGAGCTTGCCGAAGATGTGCGTGAGGTGGGTCTTCACGGTCGCCTCGCTGATGAACAGCTCCCGGGCGATCTCGCGGTTGGACGTGCCCCTGGCGACCAGGACCAGCACCTCGCGTTCGCGGGCGGAGAGCGGCTCGCCGGCGGGGGCCGCGGGCGCGCGGACGGCGGAGACCAGGCGGGAGGCGACGGCCGGGGAGAGCACCGTACGGCCCTCGGCCGCCGCGCGGACGGCGGTGAACAGTTCCTCGCGCGGGGCGTCCTTGAGCAGGTAGCCGGTGGCGCCCGCCTCGATCGCGGGGATCGTGTCGGCGTCGGTGTCGTACGTGGTCAGCACCAGCACCTGAGCGCGGGCGCCCCTGCGGGACAGTTCCCGGATGGCGTCGACCCCGCCCCCGCCCGGCATCCGCAGGTCCATGAGGATCACGTCGGGGTCCAGGGCGGCGGCCCGTTCCAGCGCCTCGACGCCGCTCGAGGCCTCACCGAGGACACGGAACCCGGGCGCGGAGTCGAACATGCCGCGCAGGCCGTCCCGTACGACGGGGTGGTCGTCGACGATGAGGAGGGAGATCACGGCTTCGTCAGTCATGGCGGACCAACGGTACGCGAGCCGAGACGGCCGTCCCCTGGCCGGGCTCCGCCTCGACGGTCAGCGCCCCGGCGACGCGTTCGGCGCGGGCCCGCATGCCGTCGAGGCCGAAGCCGCCGACGGCGGTGCGCGCGGGGAGGGCGAGCGGGTCGAAACCCCGGCCGTCGTCACGGATGTCGAGGGTGACCTCGTCGCCCATGTAGGAGAGGGTGACGCCGACGCGGCCGGCGGTGGCGTGCCGGGCGGTGTTGGACAGGGCCTCCTGGGCGATGCGCAGGAGGGTGGCGGCGACCTCGTCGTGGAGCGGCTCGGCGGTGCCGGTGGTGGTGAACCCGGCCCGCACGCCCGTCCGTTCGCCCCATTCCGTCACCGTCTTCCGCAGGGCGTCCGGCAGCCCGTCGTCGGCGAGGGCGACCGGGGAGAGGTTGTGCACGGAGCGGCGGGCCTCGCCGAGGCTGTGCCGGGCCAGGGCGAGGGCCCGGTCCGTGTGCTCCCGGGCCAGGTCCGCGTTCCGTGCGTTCGCGACGGCCTGGAGCTGGGCGATGATGCCGGTCAGGCCCTGGGCGAGGGTGTCGTGGATCTCGGCGGCCAGCCGGCGGCGCTCGTCGGCGACACCGGCCTCCCTCGCCTGCACCAGAAGCTGGCTGTGCAGAGCGGCGTTCTCGTCGAGGGCCTGCTGCAACGCGGTGTTGGTGCGTTCGAGTTCGGCGATGGTCTCCAGCCGGGCCCGCCCCCGGTCCTCCTCCAGGTCGGCGAAGTGACCGAAGAGGAAGACCAGCGCGGTGTTGGCGGCGAGGAGGGAGCCGAAGAGCACCCAGCCCAGCCCGTTGTCCGGCGGCAGTCCGCCCGACTGGGAACCGGCCAGCGTCACGGCGGTCGCGAACAGACCGGTCTTGCGCAGACGGCGCGGAAGCATGCGCTCGGTGCTGAAGTAGCCGATGACGGCGTAGAAGGCGAACAAGGGGTGCATCCAGGTCAGGGCGAACCCGACCGCCCAGCGCAGGGCGTAGTGCCGGACGCCCGCCGGTGACGGTCCGGTGCGGTGGGCCGCCCCCCTGCCCCACCAGAGCTCCAGGCCCACGGCGGCGACGATCAGGGCGCCGCACGCCCACCGTGCGCCGGAGTCCATGCCGAGGGCGTCGGCGGTCGCCCAGGCGATGACCGTACTCATGAGGAGGAGTCCGTACGGGCCCCAGCGGTCGAACACGGCCCACCGGTCGTCGAGTTCGGTCGTCTCCGTCACGACGTCATTGTCGGCCGCGTCCATGTGTCCCGGCTCCCTGTCGTCGTGTCCCGGCTGCCTGTCGTCGTGTCCCGGCTCCCTGTCGTCGTCATTCCCAGCGGAACCAGCGCGAGGCAGCCGCCGTGAGCAGCAGCGTCCAGGCCGTCAGTACGCCGAGGTGGAGCAGGTCCGGCCAGTCGCCGGCCGCGGCCTGGTCCAGGGCCTGCGCGGCGGCGCCGAACGGGGTCCAGCCGACGATGTCGGCGAGGAGGTCCGGCATGGCCGCGACCGGGAGCCACACACCGGCGCAGAACATCGCGGGGAAGAGCGCGGTCGACCCGAGCGCGGTGGCGATCTTCGTGGTGCGGGACAGGGCGGAGAGCACGGCACCCAGGGCGAGGCAGCTGAGGAGCGCGAGCAGCAGCGCGAGGAGGTAGCCCAGCGGCTGCTCCGGCAGTGCCACGCCGAAGGCCAGCCGGCCGACCGCGAGGGCGATCAGGGCGGAGAGCACCGAGGCACCGCCGAAGACCAGCATCTGCGCCGTCAGCAGGGTGGCGGGGCGTACGGGCGTGGTGGACATGCGGCGCAGCACGCCGGTCTCCCGGTACCCGGTGAGGGTCTGCGGCATGGCCTGCAGACCGCTGACCAGCAGGCCGAGGAGGACGGCCACCGGTACGTAGACGTCGATCGGACGCAGTCCGCCCATATGGGGGTCCGCCTCGCGGAAGGAGGGGATGAGCCCCAGGATCCCCAGCAGCAGGGTGGGGAAGAGGAGGATCCAGAAGATGCCGCCGGGTTCGCGCCCGAAGAGGCGGATCTCGGTCCTGAGGACGGCCGTGTTGAGGACGTCGGTGCTCATGACGTGGCCTCCGTGAGGTCCAGGAAGGCGTCGTCCAGTGTGGCGTCGGTGACGCGCAGCTGGTGGGCGGTGACGCGGGTGCGGGCGAGGAGGGTGATGACGGCGTTGACCGTCTCGTCGGTGCCGGAGAGGGTGACGCGGCCGTCCTTGTGCTGGATCGACGCGAGCTGCGGCAGCGCGTTCAGGTCGGCGTCGTCCAGTGGGGCGGAGGGGGTGAAGCTGATGACGGTGCCGCCCGCCGAGCGGCGGATCAGCCCGGCCGGGGTGTCCAGGGCGGCGACCCGTCCCTTGTCGATCACCGCGATGCGGTCGCAGAGGCGCTGCGCCTCCTCCATGAAGTGGGTGACGAGGACGACGGTGACACCGCCCGCGCGGATGTCCTCGATGAGCTCCCAGGTGTCACGCCGGGCGCGCGGGTCGAGGCCGGTGGTCAGCTCGTCCAGCACCACGATCCGGGGGTCGCCGATCAGGGCGAGCGCGATGGACAGGCGCTGCTTCTGGCCGCCGGAGAGTGTGGCGAACCGGGTGCCCAGTTTCCCGGTGAGGCCGAGGCGTTCGCAGAGCTGCCGCCAGTCGGCGGGGTGCGGATAGAAGGAGGCGTACAGCTCCAGGGCCTCGCGGACGGTGAGTTTCGGCTGGAGCCGGCTCTGCTGGAGCTGGGCGCCGAGAACGCGGGCGACCTCCCGGTGGTCGGTGACGGGGTCGAGGCCGGTGACGCGTACGCGGCCGGCGTCGGGGACGCGCAGGCCCTCGACGCACTCGACGGTGGTGGTCTTGCCGGCGCCGTTCGGGCCGAGGATCCCGAAGATCTCGCCCTCCTCGACGGTGAAGGAGACACCGTCGACTGCCGCGTGCCCCCCGTAGGACTTGCGCAGATCGGTGACGTCGATGACTGACATGGCCTCAGCCTCCCGGAAGCGGAGGTGCCGGCGCATCGCCCGGTCCGCTCGGCCCGGCATCAGCCGATCGGTTGACGATGCGTACGACTGCCCCGTACCCGCAGGTCGTAGGTCCGGCGACCGAGGAGGTCCCGGCCGAAACTCGGTGGGCAGTGTCAGCCGCAAACCGTAGGCTCGCTGCTGATGCCCACGACACCTTCTCCCCCGGAATCCCGTTCCGCCGTGCGTACGCTGCTGCGGCTGTGGCCGTATGTGCGGCCCGTGCGGACACGGCTGTTCACCGCCGCGTTCATCGCGATCCTCGCCTCCTGCATCGGGCTGGTCATCCCGCTCGTCCTGAAGTGGATGGTGGACGGCCCGATCGCCGACCGGGATCCGGCGGGGGTGTGGCTGGGCGCGCTGTACCTGCTGCTGCTCGGGCTGGCGGAGGCGCTGCTGTTCGGGTTCCGGCGGTGGCTGGTGGCGCGCCCGCTGTCGCATGTCGAGGCCGAGATGCGGGCGGATCTGTACCGGCATCTGCAGCGGCTGCCGGTCGCCTTCCACGACCGGTGGCCGTCGGGGCAGTTGCTGTCGCGGGCCACCACGGACCTGATGCTGCTGCGGATGTTCCTCGCCTTCCCGTTGACGTTTCTGCTGGTCAACGGCGTGACCATCCTGGTCGGCGTGATCATCATGCTGGTGCAGGACTGGACGCTGGGGCTGGTCATCCTGGTGCCGGCCGTGCCGGTGCTGATCACCTGCGTGGTCTTCGAGAAGCGGTACTCGGGGGCGGCGCGGCGGGCGCAGGACCAGGTGGGCGATCTGACGACGGTCGTCGAGGAGAGCGTGCTCGGCATCCGGATCATCAAGGGCTTCGGACGGCACCGCAGCCAGGCCCTGGCGTTCCGGAAGCTGGCGGGTGAGCTGCGGGGGACGGAGCTGCACAAGGCGCGGCTGCTGGCGACGATCCTGGGCGTCATCGTGACGCTGCCGGAGCTGGCGATCGGGGCGGCGCTGGTGCTGGGGGCGGTACAGGTGGCGGACGGGTCGCTGTCCGCGGGAACACTGGTGGCGTTCCTGTCGACCGCACTCGCCCTGCGCTGGCCGGTGGACTCGATCGGCTTCCTCCTGGCGATGAGCCAGGAAGCGGCGACGGCGACGGAACGGTACTTCGAGGTCATGGACGCGGCCCCGGAATCCGCCGCGGCCGAACGGCATCCCGCCGCAGCCGCGGGCAGTCGTGCCGCTCGGGCGATGGGGGTCCCCCCGCCCGAGCGGCACGACTGCCCGCAGGACAGCGCAGACGGGCTCGTCTTCCACAACGTCACCTTCCGCTACCCCGACGCCCCCGCCGACACAACCCCCGTCCTCGACCGCATCGATCTGCACATCCGCCCCGGCGAATCCCTCGCCCTCGTCGGCGCCACCGGCAGCGGCAAGACCACCCTCACCGCCCTCGTCCCCCGCCTCCACGAGGTGACGTCCGGCCGCATCACCCTCGACGGCACGGACATCACGGAGATGTCCCGCGAGGAACTGCGCTCCCGCGTCGCCGTGGCCTTCGAGGAGCCCACCCTCTTCTCCGCCGGTGTCGGCGAGAACGTACTCATGGGCGGCGGAGCCGGCGAGGAGGACCTCGGCCGCGCCCTCGCCGTCGCCCAGGCGGACTTCGTCCACGCGCTGCCCCAGGGCACCGGCACCCAGGTCGGCGAGCAGGGCCTCAGCCTCTCCGGTGGCCAGCGCCAGCGCCTCGCGCTGGCCCGCGCCGTGGTCGGCCGCCCCGACTTCCTCGTCCTGGACGACCCCCTGTCCGCGCTCGACGTGCACACCGAGGCCGCCGTCGAGGCCGCCCTGCGCCGGGTGCTCGCGGACACCACCGCCCTCATCGTCGCGCACCGCCCCTCCACGGTCCTGCTCGCCGACCGGGTCGCCCTGCTCTCCGGCGGCCGGATCACCGCGGTCGGCACGCACCACGAGCTGCTGCGCACCAACCCCGAGTACGCCCACCTCATGTCCGGCGCCCCGGCGGGGGAACAGGAGGACCAGCGATGACGGCGGCCACCACCGCACCCGTCAAGGACGAGGACGACGACCGGGCACCCACGACCGGTGACCCCTTCGACCAGGACCAGTTGCCCGCTCCCCCGGGCGCCACCGGCGCGCTCCTGCGTTCCCTGCTCTCGCCCATGCGGGGCAGGGTCGCCGTCACCGCGCTGTTGCTGCTGTTCCAGCAGGCCGCGGTGCAGGCCGGCCCGCTGCTGGTGGCGTACGCGATCGACCGTGCCGTACCCGCGTTCCGCGGCGACGACAACGGGCCGCTGATCGCGGTGGCGGTGGGCTACCTGCTGTGCGCGACGGCGGCCGGGACGCTGCAGTACGCGTTCGTGAAGACCTCCGCGCGGGTCAGCCAGGACGTGCTGCTCGATCTGCGCGGCCGGATCTTCCGCCACGCGCAGGAGCTCAGCGTCGACTTCCACGAGCGCTACACCTCGGGCCGCCTCATCTCCCGCTCCACCACCGACGTCGAGTCGCTGCGCGAACTGCTGGAGGAGGGCCTGCAGGAGCTGGTGATGGTCATCCTGTCGGCCGTCTACATCTCGGTGCTGCTGCTCTGGCTGGACCTCGGGCTCGGTGCGGTCGCGGTGGCCTCGTTCATGCCGCTGTACCTGCTCGTACGGTCGTACCAGCGGCGGGCGGGACGGGTGTACCGGAAGCGGTCGACGGCCATCGCCGCGGTGATCGTGAAGTTCGTCGAGACGATGAACGGCATCCGCCCGGTGCGCGCCTTCCGCCGGGAGGCGGCGAACGACGCCGACTTCGCGGTGCTGAACCGGCGGCACGAGCGGACCAACGGGGACGCGCTCCTTGAGATGGCCCGCTATGTCGTCGGCTCCCGGATCACCGCCAACACCACCGTCGCGCTGATCGTGCTGTGGGGCGCCTACCGGGTGGCGGACGGGTCGCTGGAGCTGGGTGTGCTGGCGGCGGCGGTGCTGTATCTGCGGCGGCTGTACGACCCCATCGACCGGCTGGGCATGTTCCTCAACTCCTACCAGTCGGCGGCGGCCTCGCTGGAGAAGATCGCCGGCCTGCTGGCCCAGACCCCGTCCGTGCCGGAGCCGGTGTCCCCCCGGGAGCTTCCCGGGCGGCGCTCCGGCCTCCCCGGCCGCGAGGTCGTCTTCGACGACGTCCGTTTCGCCTACCGCACCGGCGGCGAGGTGCTCCCCCGCTTCGGCCTCACGCTGCCCGCGGGGCAGACCGTCGCGGTCGTCGGCTCGACCGGCGCGGGCAAGTCGACGCTGGCCAAGCTGCTCGCCCGCTTCTACGACCCCACCGACGGGCGGGTGCTGCTCGACGGCGTGAACCTCGGCGACCTGACGGGACGCGATCTGCGGCGCGAGGTGGTGATGGTGACGCAGGAGGCGTTCCTGTTCTCCGGGACGGTCGCGGAGAACATCGCGATCGGACGACCGGACGCCACCCGCGAGGAGATCGAGCAGGCGGCGAAGGAGATCGGCGCGCACGACTTCATCGCCGCGCTGCCCGACGGCTACGACACCGACGTACGCAAACGGGGTGGCCGCATCTCGGCCGGTCAGCGCCAACTGGTCGCCTTCGCCCGCGCGTTGCTGGCCGACCCGGCGGTGCTCATCCTGGACGAGGCGACCAGCTCCCTGGACATCCCCGGCGAACGGGCGGTGCAGCGGGCCATGGCGACGGTGCTGAAGGGGCGTACGGCGGTGGTGATCGCCCACCGGCTGTCCACCGTGGAGATCGCGGACCGGGTCCTGGTGATGGAGCACGGGCGGATCGTGGAGGACGGCAGCCCGGCCGAACTCATCGCCGGGACGGGCAGGTTCGCCGACCTGCACCGGGCCTGGCGGGACAGTCTGGCGTAGGGACCGGGGCGGAGCACGGGGGAGAGTGACCACATGATCGACACCTACGGGGATCCCGGCACGCCGGACTGCCGGAGCGGGGCCCGCTATCTGTGGTGGCTGGTGCTGCGGCAGCCGGGCCGGTGTGCGGCGGGCGCGGTGTACGGCAGCGTGTGGATGGTGCTGCTGGCGGCGACGCCGTACACGATGTCGCGGGCGGTGGACGACGGGCTGGGGCGGGGGGACATGGGCGCGCTGGCGCTGTGGACCGGGACCCTGTTCGTGGTGAACGCGTTGAACGCGTGGCTGAGCATCATGCGGCACCGCACCATGACACGGGTGCGGATGGACGCCAATTTCCGCACGGTGAAGGTGGTCGTGGGGCACACGGTGCGGCTGGGTGCCTCGCTGGAGCGGCGCGCCGGGGCCGGGGAGGTCGTCACCATCGGGGTGGGTGATGTGCAGACGATCGCCCAGTCGCTCACGGCGGTCGGCCCGGGGGTCGGCGCGGTCGTGGCGTACGCGGTGGTGGCGGGGCTGCTGCTGTCGGTGTCGCCGCTGCTGGCGGTGGTGGTGCTGCTCGGGGTGCCGGTGATCGGTCTCGCCGTGGGGCCGCTGGCGGGACGGTTGCAGGGCAGGGAGACGGAGTACCGGGAGCGACAGAGCGTGCTGACCGCGCGGATCGGCGATCTCGCGGGCGGGCTGCGGGTGTTGAGCGGGCTGGGCGGGAAGAACCTGGTCTCCGAGGCGTTCCGGCGGGACTCGGGGCGGCTGCGGGAGCAGGGGTACCGGGTCGGGGCGGTGACGAGCTGGATACAGGCGTTCGCCGCGGGGCTGCCGGTGCTGTTCCTCGCGGGGGTGACCTGGATCGCGGCACGGCTGGCGGCCCAGGGCGAGATCACGGTGGGCGAGCTGGTGTCGGTGTACGGCTATGTGGCCGTACTGGTGTGGCCGGTGATGTTCCTCATCGAGTGCGGTTACCAGCTCAGCCGGGGTGTGGTGGCCGCCCGGCGGGTGGCGGCGCTGCTGCGGCTGGAGCCGCCCGCCGACGCCGCCACCGCCGACCCGCCTGCCGAGCCGTCCGTGCTGGACGACCCGGAGTCGGGGGTGCGGGTGCTGCCGGGCCGGCTGACCGCGCTCACCGCCGCGCGCCACGACGACGCGCTCGTCGTGGTGGACCGGCTCGGGCGTTACGCGCCGTCGGAGGCGACCTGGGGCGGGGTCCGGCTGGACGAGGTCGCGCTCGCGCGGGTGCGGGAGCGGATCCTGGTGGCCGATCCGGAGGCCGATCTGTTCGCCGGGCCGCTGCGGGAGGTGGTGGCGGCCGGGCGCGGGGAGGCCTCCGACGAGGAGGTGCTGCGGGCGCTGCGGGCCGCCGCCGCCGACGACATCGTGCGGGGGCTGCCCGACGGGCTCGACTCGGCCGTGTCCGCGCAGGGCCGCAGCCTCTCCGGCGGTCAGCGGCAACGGGTGCGGCTGGCACGGGCGTTGCTGGCCGACCCGGAGGTGCTGCTGGCGGTGGAGCCGACCTCGGCGCTCGACGCGCACACCGAGGCCACGGTCGCCGACCGGCTGCGCGAAGCCCGCGAGGGCCGTACGACGCTGCTGGTCACGTCGTCGCCGCTGGTGCTGGCCCGGGTCGACGAGGTGGTCTTCCTGGTCGACGGGAAGGTCGCCGCGAACGGCAGTCACCTCCAGCTTCTCGACCGCGAGCCCGCGTACCGGGACCTGGTGGCCCGGGACACCGACGAGGAGGCCGTGCGATGAGCGGGGAGCGTCTTCCCCTCGCCGGGCCCGCCGATGTGCGCCGGGCCGCGGCGGGACTGGTCCGGGCGGACCGGCGGGTCTTCGCCGGCGTACTGGCGCTGAACGGGCTGGCGGCCCTCGCGGGGCTGGCCGGGCCGTGGCTGCTGGGGCGGATCATCGACGAGGTGCGCGACGGGGGCGGAGTGGCGGTGGTGGACCGGCTGGCGCCGGTCATCGTGCTGTGCGCCGTCACGCAGTTGCTGCTGTCCCGCTGGGCCCGGTACGTGGGGCACCGCTTCGGGGAGCGGACGCTGGCGCGGGTGCGGGAACGGTTCGTGGACCGGGCGCTGGGACTGCCGTCGTCGGTGGTGGAGCGGGCCGGTACGGGCGATCTGACCGCGCGCGGGACGGCGGATGTGACCGTCGTGGGCACGACCCTGCGCGACGCGGGTCCCGCGCTGCTGGTCAACGCCGTGCAGTCGCTGTTCGTGATGGCCGCGGTCCTGGTGGTGGACCCGCTCCTCGGCGCGCTCGGACTGCTCGCGCTGACGCCGATCTGGCTGGTGCTGCGCTGGTATCTGCGCCGGGCCCGCGACGCCTACCTCGCGGAGGGCGCGGCCAACTCGGACGTGGCGGAGATCGTCGCGTCGACGGCGGCGGGCGCCCGCACGGTGGAGGCGTTCCGGCTGGAGGAGCGGCGGATCCGGGCCTCGCGGGAGGCGCTGGAGACGTCCCGCCGCACCCGGTTCCACACCCTGTTCCTGCGCACGGTGTTCCTCCCGACGGTGGAGCTGTCGTACACGGTGCCGATGGCGGCGGTCCTGCTGCTCGGGGGGTGGCTGCACCAGCAGGGCACGGTGAGCCTCGGGGCCGTGGTGAGCGTGTCGCTGTATCTGCTGCAGCTGACGGGGCCGCTGGACGAGGTGCTGATGCGCGTGGAGCAACTGCAGGCGAGCGGCGCCTCGTTCGCCCGGGTGGAGGGACTGGCCCGGGCGCCGCGCGCGGCCGGGCGGGGGGACACGCCCGATCCGGCGGGCGACCGCATCGACGTGACCGGTGTCCGCTACGCGTACGACGGGGGCGGTGAGGTGCTGCGCGGGGTCGACCTGACGGTGACCCCGGGCGAGCGGCTGGCGATCGTGGGGCCGTCCGGTGCCGGGAAGACCACGCTGAGCAGGCTGCTGGCGGGCGTGGACGCGCCGACCGCGGGGACGGTGACGGTCGGCGGGGTGCCGGTGTCCGGCCTCGACCCGGAGCGGCTGCGGCGGCAGGTGGTCCTGGTCACGCAGGAGCACCATGTGTTCCTCGGCTCGGTCCGCGACAACCTGCGGATCGCCGAGCCCGCCGCCTCCGACGAGGAGGTGTGGGCGGCACTGACCGTGGTGGGCGCCGAGACCTGGGTGCGGGAGCTGCCGGACGGGCTGGACACCGAACTGGGCGAGGGCGGCCACGCCACCGACGGCTCCCAGGCGCAGCAGCTGGCCCTGGCACGAGTGGTCCTGGCCGACCCGCACACGCTGATCCTCGACGAGGCGACCGCCCTGCTCGACCCGGCCACCGCCCGCCACACCGAGCGCGCGCTGGCCGCCGTGCTGGAGGGCCGTACGGTCATCGCCATCGCCCACCGCCTGCACACCGCCCACGACGCCGACCGCGTGGCCGTCATGGAGAACGGCCACCTGACCGAACTCGGCCCCCACGACACCCTGGTCGCCTCCGGCGGCACCTACGCCTCCCTCTGGCACTCCTGGCACGGCACCCCGTAGAAGCGCCTGTCCGGCGCTTGAGGACGAGGCCCGCGGGGCCGGCAGCGGGTCCGGGGCGCGGCCCCAGGGACGGGAAGGGAAGGGGCAGCGAGGGCGCCCCCCCCTCACCCACCCCGCACCGGCACCGCGTTACCCCCCGCCCCACACCGCACCGTCCACGGCTCCCCACCGAGATTCTCGTGGATACGCACATCCACCTCCGCAGCCGCCCGCCCCCCGGGAACCTCCGCATGCGCCGCCGTACAGGCCAGCTGACTGACCGCCGCCACATCCAACTCCCCCGTGCTGACCGCGACGGGAATCCGCAGATCGACCCCCCCGTTCGTCGCGGTAGCCGTAAGCCGCCCGTCCATGTCCGGAACCTCCGTCGTCAGCCCGCGCTCCTCCTCCGCCGCCGTAGGCCCCTCCACCAGAAGATCGAGCGCCTCCTGCGGCCCGAGCGGCCGGCCGACCAGACGCGAGACGGCACGGATTCCGTACGGACCGGTGAAGTAGAGCCGCACCGACCGATCCTCCCCACCCGGCTGCTGGATCCCCGAGGCGGGCGCCCCGGCCCGGACGGGCCCGGACTGCGTGATCCCGCACCCCGCCACGGCCATCGCGAGGAGCGGAACGACGGCCCCCCGACCACGCCATGTCACGGCGCCTCCCACGGCCGGCTCCCGGCGAGGGGAAGGGTGAGGGTGAAGACGGCCCCACCGCCGGGGGCATTCGCCGCGGCGAGCGCTCCCCCGTGCAGCACGGCGTTCTCGTGGCTGAGGGCGAGCCCGAGCCCGCTGCCCTCGGAGCGGGCGCGGGCGCTGTCGGCCTTGTAGAAGCGCTCGAAGACGTGCGGGAGGGCGTCCTCGGGGATGCCGGTCCCCCGGTCGGTGACGGTGAGGACGGCCCGCCCGCCGTCCACCCGTGCCGACACGGTGACCGGAGGCAGCCCGTGCCGCAGCGCGTTGCCGACCAGGTTGGCGAGCACCACGTCGATGCGCCGCGGGTCGACACGCACCGGCACCGGCTCCGCAAGACTCACGGCGACCCGCTCGTCGGCACACCAGCCCCGCACCTGGAGGGACTTGAGCACGATGGCGCGCAAGTCGACGTCCTCCAGGTGCATGTGCGCCGCCCCGGCGTCGAAACGCGAGACCTCCATCAGGTCCTCGACCAGCCGGGCCAGGGTGCGGGTCTCCGAGCTGATCAGGCGTACGGCGTCGGCGGTGTCGGCGGGCAGCACACCCGAGTCGGCGTCCTCGTCGAGCACTTCGGTGACGGCCGTCATGGCGGCGAGGGGTGTGCGCAGTTCATGCGCGACGTCGGCGGCGAACCGGCGGGCCCGTGCCTCCATGCGGCGCAGTTCCGCGTCGTCCTTCTCCAGCGTGCCGGCCATCGTGTTGAACGAGCGGGTGAGCGCGGCGAGTTCGTCGCGGCCGTCGGCGTCGACCCGGGTGCCGAGCTCTCCCGCGGTGATGCGTTCCGCGCCGTGGCGCAGACGCCGTACCGGGCGCAGCACGCTGCGGGCCGCGAGCAGCGCCGGTACGAGGGCGAGCAGCAGCGCGGCGAGCGCCCCGGCCTGGGCGGCGGTGACCAGGGCGTCGATGTCCGTCCGGTCGTTGTCCAGCGGGAAGGAGACGTACGCGGCCAGCCCGGAGAGCCGGCCGGGGTCGTCCGCGTAGGCGACGGGCATGCCGAGGACCAGCCAGGGCCGTCCCCGGTGCTCGACGTACTGGTAGACCGCCGCCCCGCCGCCGTCGACGGCGCGGCGGAGCGCGTCCGGCACCGGCGGGGCGTCGGCGGTGCCCCCGGTGAGAGGGCCGTCCCGGTACGCGGCCGTCGCGCGCCAGTCGCGGCTCCCGCCCGCCCGGTCGAGCTGTCCGGCCAGGCCCCGCAGGTCCTCGGTGGCGGGCGGGAAGGCCAGGTCGGGGGCGAGGGAGTCGAGTTGGGTGCGCAGATCGGCGAGTGCGGCGGAGCGGGTGCGTTCCAGGATCGCGGAGCGGGCCTGCTGGAAGGTGAGGCCCGCGGTGAGCAGGGCGCCGAAGGCCGCGGCGAGCAGGAAGGCCAGGACGAAGCGGGTCCGGAGCCCTTGGGGGAAGCGGATCCGGAGGGCCATCACACGGGCCCGAAGCGGTAGCCGAAGCCGCGCACGGTCTGCACGTACACGGGTTTGCGCGGCTCGTCTTCGATCTTGGCGCGCAGCCGCATCACACAGGCGTCGACGAGACGGACGTCGCCGTAGTACGAGTGCTCCCAGACCTGTTCGAGGAGTTGCTGACGGGAGTAGACCTGGCCGGGGGCGGCCGTGAGGAACAGCAGGAGTTTGAGTTCGGAGGGTGCGAGGGCGAGTTCGGTGCCGTGCTTGGCGACGACCAGGGAGGTGCGGTCCACGGTGAGGCCGGCGTGCCGCTCCGCGCCGCCGGCCGCGGGTTCCGGCCCGCCGTCCTGGGCGGGCGCGACCCGGCGCAGAACGGCCTTCATCCTGGCCGCGAGGATCTCGGGGCCGGCCGGTTTGACGATGTAGTCGTCGGCGCCCGCCTCCAGTCCGACGATCACATCGATCTCGTCCCCGCGTGCGGAGAGGATGATGATCGGGAGCTGCTGCTTCTCCCGGATCCGGCGGCACACCTCCAGGCCGCTCATCCCGGGCAGCATCAGGTCGAGCAGGACGAGGTCGGGCCGATGGCGTTCCAGGGCGAGCAGTCCGGTCTCGCCGCTGCCGGCGACCTCCACCTCGTGCCCCCGGCGTCTCAGGGCGAGGGTGACGCCCTTCTGCACGGCGGGGTCGTCTTCGATGAGCAGGACTCGGGCCATGGGGGGTGCGCTCTTCTCCGGCGGGGCGTGCGGCGTTCTTGACCAGAATGCTCGAAGCGTATGACGCCTGTTTCCGCGTCGTGTGAGGAAACGATGACGGCCGTTCCGTGCGGCGCGGCGCCTCGGCTGTGCTCAGGGCATGAACTTCGAGAACCTCCCTTCCGTCCGCCGCGACGGCGCCTCCCCCACCGCCCGCCGCCTCGCCGCCCTCTCCCTGGCCTCGGCGGCGGCCCTGCTCGCGCTGACCGCCTGCCAGGACTCGCAGGTCTCCTCCGGCACCGGGGGCACCGACACATCCGCCGACGGCTCCGGCGACCGGGAGGAGGGGGCCAAGGACGGCAGCGCGAAGCCGCAGCGGCTGCTGTGGATGGGCGACTCCATCAGCGAGGCACAGGTGCCGGCCGTCGGCGCGGCGATGGAGGCCGCCGGAGTGGAGTTCGAGTCGATGGCCTCCACCGGCGGCGGCGGTGTCGTCGGCGAGATCGCCGAACCCACCTGGAAGAAGCTGCCCAAGTCCCTGGAGTCCTTCCGGCCGGACGTGGTCGCCTACCAGATCACCACCTACGACTGGGGCACCCCCGACGAGCAGCGCGCGGCGTACGAGCGGCTGGCCGGGGCGGTGAAGGAGGCCGGTGCCGAGCTGCTGCTGGTGTCCGCGCCGCCCTTCGAGGTGGACGACTTCTACAAGCCGCACGAAGCCGGGATCAAGGCAGCGCCGAAGTCGGCGAAGGCGGTCGCGGACCGGCACCCGGACACGGTCCGCTTCCTCGACACCGCCTCCCTGTGGGGCACCGACAGCGGCGCGGCCATGGCCCAGCGCAGCGAGGACGGCATCCACTCCTGCCAGCAGGGCTCGGCGGCCTTCGCCCAGTGGTTCGGCAAGGAGCTCCAGGCGCTCTACGGCTTCGCCCCGGCCGCGCCGGAGGAGTGGGCCACCGGGGCGTGGACCGGCGAGAAGGTGTTCAGCCGACTCGGCTGCCCGTAACGACGGCCCGCACGGGCCGCCCGCCCAAGCCGCCCGCCGGGCCGCCCGCCCGAGCCGCTCGCCCGGGCCACCCGTCAGTCCCCCCGTCAGCCCGCCCGTCAGTCCACCCGCCCCCGCCCTCCCCGGAGATCCGCACCCATGCACCCAGCCCCACCGAGGACCACACACCGCCGCACCGCCCCAGCGACGGCACCGGGCAGACGGCGGCACATCGCCCCGCTGGACGGGCTGCGCGGGGTGGCTGTGCTGGGCGTGCTGCTGTTCCACGCCGGCCACCTCGGCGGGGGCTTCCTCGGCGTCGACCTGTTCTTCGTCCTGTCCGGTTTCCTGATCACCGGGTTGTTGCTGAAGGAGGCGCGGGAGGGCGACGGCCGTATCGGGCTCGTCGCGTTCTGGGGACGGCGCGCACGGCGGCTGCTGCCCGCGCTCGCCGTCACCGTGGCGGGCACCCTGCTCCTGGTGTGGGCGTTCGGTCCGCCGGCGCTGCTCCGGTTCGCGCTCGACGACGCCCCCTGGGTGGCGGCGAACCTCACCAACTGGCATCTCGTCGCCGACGGGGCCGGCTACTGGAACGGGGCGGACACCCGGGTCTTCGGCCACTTGTGGAGCATCGCCGTGGAGGAGCAGTTCTATCTGCTCTGGCCGCTGCTGGTGGCGCTGCTCGCGCGCGGGAAGAACGCCGAGCGGCGCATCGCCGCCGTGGCCGGTGCCGGAGCCCTCGTCTCGCTGGCCCTCATGGTCGCCCTCGCCGCCTCCGCCGGTCCGGCCGACACGACCCGCGTCTACGAGGGCACCGACACCCGCGCCTTCTCCCTGCTGCTCGGCTCCCTGACGGCCACGGCGCCGGCCGCCCGTCTGTTCGCCCGCGCCCGCGAGGCCGCCCTGTGCCGGACGGGCCCGCTCCTGGCCTGCGGGATCGGGGCGTACTGGGTGTCGGCCGACGGACAGCGGACCCCGTCCCTGTTCCAGGGCGGCCTGTTCCTGCACGCGCTGGCCGCCGCCCTGCTCATCGGCTGTCTCGCCCACACGCCGCACAGCCCGCTGGGCCGTGCCCTCGCCACGCCCGTGCCGCGCCGGCTCGGCGGCCTGTCGTACAGCCTCTACCTGTGGCACTGGCCGGTGTTCCTGCTGCTCGACGAGGAGCGCCTGGGCCTGTCCGGCCTGCCGCGTACGGCCGTGCTGCTCGCCGTGTCCGTCCTGGCCGCCTGGCTGTCGAAGGTGCTGGTGGAGGACCCGGTGCGGTTCCGGGCCCGGTGGGCGACCGGCCGCGGCGGCGTCCTCGCCCTGGTCGCCGCGTTCGCCGCGTCGGCCGCCCTGTGGGCACTGATCCCCGAGCCGCGGACGGGCGACGGTTCGGTCGACGTGACACGGCTGCTGTCCACGGACGGCTGATGCCGCCCGCTCGCGCTCCTGACCGTTCGTATACCGAACCCCGCCCCCCGGACAACGAACGATTTCCGGCCAATGTCTTGACGCGCTCCTGACAGGAACCGTGATCCCCTGCGACTCTTCCCACGGCCGTTCCACAGCAACCCCACAGCTCCACCCCACCGCTGTACGGCAGCGGCCATGGCTCAGAGCACTTCCGTTCTGCCCGGGCGGCTCACCCGCCGGCCGGTCTCCCCAGGCCGTGCGACCCGCGGCCACGCAGAAGGAGTCAGCGTTGAGAACCAGGTCGTCCCACAGACCCACCCCCCACGGCACCTCCCACCGCACGCACCGCCGCGCCGCCGCCGTCGCCCTCGCCGGGGTGGCCGCGCTGATCGCCACGGCCGTGCAGTCCGGCTCCGCCACCGCCGCCCCGGAGCGCGCGCCGGCGGCCGAGAGCAAGGCGAAGCCGGGCTCCGAGTCGGTCACGCTCACCCCCGCCCAGCGCGCCGCGCTGATCCGGGAGGCGAACGCCACCAAGGCGGAGACCGCGAAGGACCTCGGTCTGGGCGCGAAGGAGAAGCTCGTCGTCCGTGACGTGCTCAAGGACCGCGACGGCACCGTGCACGTGCGCTACGAGCGCACCTACGACGGACTGCCCGTCCTCGGCGGCGACCTGGTCGTCCAGGGCGACACGGCCGGTGCGGCCGACGCCGTCGTCAAGGCCACCCGGACCGCGGTGAAGCCCGCGACCACCACGGCCAAGGTGCCGGCCGCGGAGGCCGAGCGGCAGGCCCTGTCCGCCGCGAAGGCCGAGAAGGCCGAGGGCGCCGACGTCGACCGGGCCCCGCGCAAGGTGATCTGGGCGGCCGGGGGCACGCCGGTCGTGGCGTACGAGACCGTCGTCGGCGGGCTCCAGCACGACGGCACCCCGCAGGAGCTGCACGTCGTCACCGACGCCACCACGGGCGAGAAACTGTACGAGTGGGAGGCCATCCAGAACGGAACCGGCCACACCGTGTACAGCGGCACCGTCGACCTGACCACCACGCAGTCCGGGTCGTCGTACAACCTCACCGACGGGGCGCGCGGCAACCACCGCACGTACAACCTCAACCGCGGCACCTCCGGCACCGGCACCCTGTTCTCCGGCTCCGACGACGTCTGGGGCAACGGCAGCCCCTCCAACCTGGAGTCGGCCGCCGCGGACGCCCACTACGGGGCCGCGCTGACCTGGGACTACTACAAGAACGTGCACGGCCGCAGCGGCATCCGCGGCGACGGCGTGGGCGCCTACTCCCGGGTCCACTACGGCAACAACTACGTCAACGCCTTCTGGTCGGACAGCTGCTTCTGCATGACGTACGGCGACGGCTCCGGCAACGCCAACCCGCTGACGTCGATCGACGTGGCCGCGCACGAGATGACCCACGGCCTGACCTCGAACACCGCCGGCCTCATCTACAGCGGGGAGTCAGGCGGCCTCAACGAGGCGACCAGCGACATCTTCGGCGCGACCGTCGAGTTCTACGCGAACAACTCCTCCGACGTCGGTGACTACCTCATCGGCGAGGAGATCGACATCAACGGCGACGGCACCCCGCTGCGCTACATGGACGAGCCGAGCAAGGACGGCGCGTCCAAGGACTACTGGTACTCGGGCATCGGCAACGTCGACGTCCACTACTCCTCCGGCCCCGCGAACCACTTCTTCTACCTGCTGAGCGAGGGCAGCGGCACCAAGACCGTCAACGGTGTCACCTACGACTCGCCCACCTCCGACGGCCTCCCGGTCACCGGCATCGGCCGCGCCAAGGCGGAGAAGATCTGGTTCCGCGCGCTCACCACGAAGTTCACCTCCACCACCAACTACGCGGGCGCCCGCACCGGCACCCTGGCGGCGACCGGTGAGCTCTACGGCACGGACAGCGCCGAGTACAAGGCGGTGCAGGACGCCTGGGCGGGCGTCAACGTCGGCTCCCGCCCCGGTGACGGCGGCGGCGGCGGTACGTCCTTCGAGAACACCGCCGACGTGTCGATCCCGGACAACGGTGCCGCGGTGACCTCCTCGATCACCGTCACCGGACGGTCCGGCAACGCGCCGGCCAACCTCCAGGTCGCCGTCGACATCGAGCACACGTGGAGCGGCGACCTCGTCGTCGACCTGCTGGCCCCGGACGGCACCGCGTACAACCTGCGCAACCGCACCGGCGGCTCCGCGGACGACATCAAGCAGACCTTCACGGTCAACGCCTCGTCCGAGACCGCCAACGGCACCTGGCGGCTGCGCGTGCAGGACCGGGCACGCTACGACACCGGCTACATCAGCGGCTGGAAGCTGACCTTCCCGTAAACCGGAGGCGATCCCACCGAGCGGCGCCCCGCCTTTCTCCAAGGCGTGGGCGCCGCCCTACTCTTGGGTCCCATGTCTTCGGCGGACTTCACCTACGACCACGTCGGCGCGACCCGGGACCCCGGCTTCTGCCCTCCCGGCTTCCACCCGCTGCGGGTACGCACCCGGCTCGGCGAGGGCGAGGCGGTCTTCCAGCAGGCCGCGGAGGCGCTGCTCACCTGGGAGCTGCACCGCGAGATCGGCGTCGGCATCGAGGCCGCGGCCGACCGGGCGGCCCCGGACGTCGACGTCACCGTCACCCTCGCCGGGGTGGTCAGGGCGCCCTGCCGGGTGGTGTGGACGGTGGAGGAGTACCGCAGAGCCGGCTGGGCGTACGGCACCCTGGCCGGCCACCCGGAGAGCGGCGAGGAGGCCTTCGTCGTGGACCGCACCGGCGACGGAACGGTATGGCTGACCGTCTCCGCCTTCAGCCGCGCCGCCAGCTGGTACGCCCGCGCCGGCGGCCCGGCCACCCGAGGCCTCCAGCACGCCTACGCCCGCCGCTGCGGCAAGACCCTCCGCCGCCTGGCCATCCGGGGCCTGGACGAGTACTGACGACACCCGGACCGGGCCCGCGCAGGGGGCATCCGCCCTGCTCCCCAGGGGATCGAAAGTTTCGAGCCTCCGCATCGACGAGACCGCGCGAACCCCCTTCACCGGCGTACCGCACCCCCATTTTCACCCAGGCACACCAAGGGGTCACGGCGTCGAAAAATTTCGGGAACATTCCGAAACCATTGACAACTCCCTTGCCTCGGAACACCGTTGTGGCGCTCCCCGGTCGTGCGTCTCGTAAGCGCAGGGCCGGTCGTCCCCTGTCGCCCCGTCGGTGAACGCCGAGGTGTGCTCGGTGTGGCTCCCTGTCGTCGGCGGTGCCGTTCACGAGGAGGAAACAGTTCTGATGAGCGAACCCCCACACAACTTGGGCCCCCGCACGGTCAGCCGCAGAAGGCTCGTCCTCGGCGGCGCCGGGGCGCTGGTGGCCGCGGCGGGGTCCGGGCTGCTGCTGCCCGGCACGGCGCGCGCCGACCAGGTCCTCACCAGCAACGCGACCGGCACGTACAACGGGTACTACTACTCCTTCTGGACCGACGACCCCGGCTCCGTCACCATGACGCTGGGGGCCGCCGGGCAGTACAGCAGCCAGTGGAGCAACACCAACAACTGGGTCGGCGGCCTCGGCTGGAGCAACGGCAGCCGGCGCAGCGTCACCTACTCCGGCACCTTCGACCCGGGCAGCAACGGCTACCTGGCGCTGTACGGGTGGACCGCCAACCCGCTGGTGGAGTACTACATCGTCGAGAACCACGGCCCGTACAACCCCGGGTCGGCCGGCCAGCAGCGCGGCACGGTCAACGCCGACGGCGGTACGTACACGATCTACGAGTCCACCCGCCGCGACGCGCCGTCGGTGGAGGGCACCAAGACCTTCCAGCAGTACTGGAGCGTCCGCAACGGCAAGCGGTCCAGCGGCACCATCGACACCGGCACGCACTTCGACGCCTGGGAAGCGGCCGGGATGCCGATGGGGGCCTTCAACTACTACATGATCATGGCCACCGAGGGCTACCAGAGCAGCGGCAGCTCCCGCATCACCCTTGGCAGCGGGGGCGGGGGCGGAGGCGGGGGCACGACCCCGCCGCCGGGCGCCTGCAGCGCCACCTACCGCACCACCAACGCGTGGAACAACGGCTTCAACGGTGAGGTGACCATCACCGCGGGCAGCGGCGGCGTCAGCAACTGGAGCGTGCCGGTGACGCTGGCCGGCAACCAGACGATCGTCTCGCTCTGGAACGGCACCGCCAGCCGGAACGGGAACGTGGTGACCGTGACCCCGGCCGGCCACAACCGCACCCTGAGCGCGGGACAGTCGACATCGTTCGGCTTCACCGCCAGCGGGCCCTCCAGCCCGGCGCCGTCGGTCGGCAGCTGCGGCGCGGGCTGATCCGGCGTCCCGCTCCGCACACGCGTCGGCGCGGTGCCCCGCTCGTGGGCACCGCGCCGACGCCCGCCCGGAGGCGGACGCCTCACCGCATCAACAACCCCGCCGCCTCCCTCACGTCCTCCGACGGGACCGTGACCAGCCCCAGCTCGGCGCCCGAGGCCAGCAGGCGGTGACCGGGCAGGATGCGGACGGTGTACCCGAAGGGGCCCGTACGGTCGAGGGCCAGCGGCCCCTCGTACACCCAGCGGCCCTCCTCGTCGGCCGCGCCCACCGGCTTCAGCGGCACCGCCGCCGCGTCGGTGATCCGGTCCTCCTCGTCCACCCTCCCGGAGACCGCCTGCACCTCGACGTCCTCCGGCTTCAGCCCGCCGAGCCCCACCCGCACCCGCAGTCCGAGCGTCGCGCCGAGCTCCGCCGTGGCCGACGCCACGGACGTCTCCACATGGTCGACGGTCACCCCGTGCCAGGCGGCCCGCACCCGGGCCTTCCACCCGGCCAGCGCCCGCGCGGAGTCCGGGTCCATAGCGCGGTGCGCGTGCGCGGCGGGCGCGTACAGCCGCTCGACGTACTCCCGGACCATGCGCCCGGCCAGCACCTTCGGACCGAGCAGGCTCAGCGTCCGCCGCACCATCTCGATCCAGCGGTCCGGCAGCCCGCTGCGCCCCCGCTCGTAGAACGACCGGGTCACCCGCTGCTCCAGCAGGTCGTACAGCGCCGCGGCCTCTATGTCGTCGCGCCGGTCCGGGTCGGTCCCCGCGCCGTCCGCCGTGGGGATGGCCCAGCCGAAGTCGGGCTGGAACCACTCGTCCCACCAGCCGTCCAGCACCGACAGGTTGAGGCAGCCGTTGAGCGCGGCCTTCATCCCGCTGGTGCCGCACGCCTCCAGCGGCCGGAGCGGGTTGTTCAGCCAGATGTCGCAGCCGGGGTAGAGCTTCTGCGCCATCGCCATGCCGTAGTCGGGCAGGAACACGATCCGGTGGCGCACGCGCGGGTCGTCGGCGAAGCGGACCAGCTCCTGGATGAGCCGCTTGCCGCCGTCGTCCGCCGGGTGCGCCTTGCCCGCGATCACGATCTGCACCGGCCGTTCGGGGTGCAGCAGCAGGTCCATCAGCCGGTCCCGGTCGCGCAGCATCAGCGTCAGCCGCTTGTACGACGGGACGCGCCGGGCGAACCCGATGGTCAGCACGTCCGGGTCGAGCACCCCGTCGATCCAGCCCAGCTCGGCCGTCCCGGCGCCGCGCTGCCGCCAGGAGGCGCGCAGCCGCTCGCGGACCTCCAGCACCAGCAGTTCGCGCAGGGAGCGGCGCAGCTCCCAGATGTCCTCGTCGGCGATGTCCGCGACGGAGTCCCAGCGGTCGGAGTCGCCGACGCTCAGCGCCTCCTCGGCGCGCTGGGTGCCGATCTGGCGGGCGCCGAGCCGGAACACCTCGGGAGCCACCCAGGTGGGCGCGTGCACCCCGTTGGTCACGGAGGTGATGGGCACCTCCTCCGGGTCGAACCCGGGCCACAGGCCGGAGAACATCTCGCGGCTGACGTGACCGTGCAGCAGCGACACCCCGTTGGCGCGCTGGGCCAGGCGCAGCCCCATCACGGCCATGTTGAACAGGTTGGGCTCGCCGCCGGGGTAGGTCTCCATGCCGAGCCGGAGGATGCGGTCGACCTCCATGCCCGGCAGCTCGGCGTGCGGGCCGAAGTGCCGGGCGACCAGCTCACGGTCGAAGCGGTCGATGCCGGCCGGGACGGGTGTGTGGGTGGTGAACACCGTCCCCGCCCGGACCGCCTCCAGCGCCGCGTCGAAGTCCAGCCCGCCCGCGCGCAGTTCGGCGATGCGCTCCAGGCCGAGGAAGCCGGCGTGGCCTTCGTTGGTGTGAAAGACCTCGGGTTCGGCGTGCCCGGTGAGCCTGCAGTACGTGCGTACCGCGCGGACACCTCCTATGCCGAGCAGCATCTCCTGGAGCAGCCGGTGCTCGCTGCCGCCGCCGTAGAGCCGGTCGGTCACCCCGCGTTCGCCGAGGTCGTTCTCCTCGACGTCGGAGTCCAGCAGGAGCAGCGGGATCCTGCCCACCTGGGCCAGCCAGATCCGGGCGCGCAGGGAGCGGTCGCCGGGCAGGGCGAGGGTGATCTGGGCGGGGGTGCCGTCGGGCTCCCTGAGCTGGTCCAGGGGCAGCTCGTTGGGGTCGAGGACGGGGTAGTGCTCCTGCTGCCAGCCGTCCCGGGACAGGGACTGGCGGAAGTAGCCGTGCCGGTAGAGCAGCCCGACGCCGATGAGGGGGGCGCCGAGGTCGCTGGCGGCCTTGAGGTGGTCGCCGGCGAGGATGCCGAGACCTCCGGAGTACTGCGGCAGCGCGGCCGTGATGCCGAACTCCGGGGAGAAGTAGGCGACGGCGGCGGGCAGCCGGCCGGGCTGCGCCTGGTACCAGCGGTCGCCGGTCATGTAGGCGTGCAGGTCGTCCGCGACCGTGTCGAGACGGCCCAGGAAGTCGCGGTCCCCGGCCAGCTCGGTGAGCCGCTCGGTCGCCACGCTGCCGAGCAGCCGTACGGGGTCGCAGCCGGCCGCCGCCCAGCGCTCGGGGTCGACGGAGCGGAACAGGTCACGGGTCCCGGTGTGCCAGGACCAGCGCAGATTGCGGGCCAGATCGCTCAGCGGCCGGAGGGGTTCGGGGAGCACGGGTCGGACGGTGAATCGACGGATCGCCTTCACAAGCCACCTCGGCGCGTTCGTGAGAGACGCGGTGTGCGTCCGGGCATCGCTGCCGACAGTACCGGCGCGGACACCGTCCGCGCGGGAGGCCGGGAGACACGGGTACCTCCGTTGCCCTGTCCAAACGATTCACCACATGGCGGATATGGCCGATTCCACCCCCATGGGCGTTCTTGCCGGGCTTCGCCCCGGCAGGAGACGCTGCCGGTCCGGCGTACCGGCCCACGGTGCCGTACCGCCGACTCGAGGAGGGGAACCCGGACCATGGCACGGGCGCGGACACGGTGTCTGCGCGGGGCGGGGGTCATGACGGCGGTGCTGTGCACCGCGGCGGCCTGGACCGCCACCCCGCCCGCGCACGCCGCACCCCAGGGACGCATACTCGGCGCCGGCGCACCCGGCTCCGTGACCGGCAGTTACGTGGTGACGCTCAGGGAGGGGACGGCGGCCCGCTCGGCCGCGGGCCGGGACCTCGCCGCGTCGTACGGGGCGAGAATCAGCCATACCTACGGCACGGTGCTGAACGGGTACGCCGTACGGGCCGACAAGGACCGGGCAGGACGGCTCGCGGCCGACCCCAGGGTCGCCTCCGTGGTCCAGGACACCCGCGTGGAGCCGGCCCGCACCCAGCGGAACCCGCCGTCCTGGGGCCTGGACCGGATCGACCGGCCGTCCCTGCCGCCGGACCGCCGCTACACCTCCCCGGACACGGCGGGCGCCGGGGTGACGGTGTACGTGATCGACACCGGCGTACGCACCACGCACCGGGACTTCGGCGGCCGGGCCCGGCACGGCTGGGACTTCGTCGACGGCGACCGGACCGCCCAGGACGGCAACGGGCACGGCACCCAGGTCGCCGGGATCGTCGCGGGCACCTCGTACGGGGTCGCCAAGCGGGCGGAGATCGTCTCCGTGCGCGTGCTGGACGACGCGGGCGCCGGCACCACGGCCCAGGTGATCGCCGGCATCGACTGGGTGACCCGGAACGCACGGAAGCCCGCCGTCGCCAATCTCAGCCTCGGCGGCTCCTACAACGCGCAGCTCGACGCCGCCGTCCGCGCCTCCATCGCCTCCGGCGTCACCTACACGGTCGCCGCGGGCAACGAGGGCCGGGCGGCGGCGCTGTACTCGCCGGCGGGCGTGAGACAGGCCGTCACGGTCGGCGCGACCGACCGGCAGGACAAGAAACCGGCCTTTTCCAACCAGGGATCCGCGCTCGATGTGTTCGCTCCGGGAGTGTCCATCACCTCGGCGTCGGCCGCGAGCGACACCGCGCGGGCCACCGGCTCGGGGACGTCGATGGCCTCCCCCCACGTGGCGGGCGCGGCGGCGCTGTATCTGGCCGGGCACCGGCGGGCGACCCCGGCCCAGGTGGCGAAGGCGCTGGTCGAGGGGGCGGCGAGCGGGAAGGTGTCGGGGCGCGGGCTCGGCTCGCCGGACCGGCTGCTCCAGGTTCCGCGCGGGTAGCGGCGCCCGCGCGCGGGACGGACGCCGGCGGCGCGGGCGGAGGTGGGAGCGAGCCCACGGGGACGGGCCCGGCGGGCCCGATCGGGTCCGGCTCCGTCCCGTGCGAAGGGGGCCGGACTTGTGTGTCGACATACGCGTGAGTAGTTAACAACGTGCCGGATTGCCCACCCGAACAGTGTGGGAAGGCTCCTGCGGGTACACCTCACGGGAACCCCGCAGGACCCACCTCCCCACAGTCATCCGCCCACCCACGTTGACGCGGACAGGAGCGGTCATGCCCGCCAAGCACCACTCGTCCCCACCCCCGACGCACCGCGCCCCGAAGCCCGTGGAACGCGGCGCCGGGGCCTCCCCCGGCCGCCGCGGCGAGAGCGGTCCGCCGCCGTCGCACGCCGTGGTCCCCGCCGACGGTCCCGCGACCGCCGTGGGGCGGATCCCGGTGCTCGACGTGCGCCCGGTGGTCCGGCAGGGGCTCCGGCCGGCCAAGGCCGTGACCGGCGAGACGTTCGAGATCTCGGCCACCGTGTTCCGCGAGGGTCACGACGCGGTGGCCGCCGATGTGGTCCTGAGAGATCCCGAGGGGCGCCGGGGGCCGTTCACGCCGATGCGGGAGCTCGCGCCGGGCACGGACAGGTGGGGCGCGACGGTCACCGCCGGTGAGCCGGGCTGGTGGACGTACACGGTGGAGGCCTGGGGCGATCCGGTCACCACCTGGCGGCGCCACGCGGAGATCAAGATCCCGGCCGGCATGGACACGGAGGTCGTCCTGGAGGAGGGCGCCCGGCTGTACGAGCGTGCTGCGACCGGAGTGCCCGGTTCCGAGTCCCGAAGTGTGCTGCTCGGGGCCGTCGGGGCGCTGCGGGACGAGAGCCGCCCGGCGGCCTCCCGGCTGGCGGCGGCGTTGACGCCGGAGGTGGCGGCGGTCCTCGCCCGGCATCCGCTGCGGGAACTGGTCACCAGCAGCGACCCGCTGCCCCTGCTGGTGGAACGCGAGCGGGCCCTGTACGGATCCTGGTACGAGTTCTTCCCCCGCTCCGAAGGCACACCGCAGCAGCCGCACGGCACCTTCGACACCGCCGCCCGCCGCCTGCCCGCGATCGCCGCGATGGGCTTCGACGTCGTCTACCTCCCACCCATCCACCCCATCGGCACCACCCACCGCAAAGGCCCCAACAACACCCTGAACGCCGGCCCCGACGACGTCGGCGTCCCCTGGGCCATCGGCTCCCCCGAAGGCGGCCACGACGCCGTCCACCCACAGCTCGGCACCCTGGAGGACTTCACCCGCTTCGTACGCCGGGCCGCGGAACTCGGCCTGGAGATCGCCCTCGACTTCGCCCTGCAGTGCTCGCCCGACCACCCCTGGGTGCACAAGCACCCCGAGTGGTTCCACCACCGCCCCGACGGCTCCATCGCGTACGCGGAGAACCCGCCGAAGAAGTACCAGGACATCTACCCCATCGCCTTCGACGCCGACATGGACGGCCTCATCAGCGAGACCTGCCGGGTGCTGCGGCACTGGATGGACACCGGCGTGCGGATCTTCCGGGTCGACAACCCCCACACCAAACCGGTCGTCTTCTGGGAACGGGTGATCGGCGAGATCAACCGCACCGACCCCGACGTCATCTTCCTCGCCGAGGCGTTCACCCGCCCCGCGATGATGCACACCCTGGCCCAGATCGGCTTCCAGCAGTCCTACACCTACTTCACCTGGCGCACCACCAAGCAGGAACTGACCGACTACCTCACCGAACTCTCCGGCGAGACCGCCTCCTTCATGCGGCCGAACTTCTTCGCCAACACCCCCGACATCCTGCACGCCTACCTCCAGCACGGCGGCCGGCCCGCCTTCGAGGTCCGC
>NZ_JBVIFC010000008.1:0-291479 GCF_055571535.1 Streptomyces sp. NPDC030893
TTGTGTTGTGGTGGGTTTGTTTCTCTGGTGTTGGGTTGTTTTTGGTTGTTGTGTTGTTGCTTGCCCTTCTCCCCCCCCCCCCCCCCCCCCCCCCCCCCCCCCACCCACCCCCCCCCCCCCCCCCTCCCCCCCCCCCCCTCTCCCCCCCCCCCCCCCCCCCGCGCGGGGTGCGGATCAGTGGGCGCCGGTGCCGGTGAGGGACCGGACCTCCAGCTCCGCGTACTTCTTGGCGTCGGGCTCCTCCTTGGACAGGACGGTGCCGAGCCAGCCCATCAGGAAGCCGAACGGGATGGAGATGAGGCCCGGGTTCTTCAGCGGGAACCAGGCGAAGTCGACGTCCGGGAACATCGCCGTGGGCGAGCCGGAGACGACGGGCGAGAACAGCACCAGGCCGACGGCGACGATGAGGCCGCCGTAGATCGACCACAGGGCGCCCTGGGTGGTGAACCGCTTCCAGAAGAGGCTGTAGAGGATGGTCGGCAGGTTGGCGGACGCGGCGACCGCGAAGGCCAGCGCGACCAGGCCGGCCACGTTCAGGTCGCGGGCGAGGGCGCCGAGCGCGATGGAGACGATGCCGATGAGGACGGTCGCCCAGCGGGCCGCCCGCATCTCCTCCTTCTCGGTGGCCTGTCCCTTGCGGATGACGTTGGCGTAGATGTCGTGCGCGAAGGAGGACGACGAGGCGAGGGTGAGTCCGGCGACCACGGCGAGGATCGTCGCGAAGGCGACCGCCGAGATGGTGGCGAGGAGGATCGCGCCCCAGGCCGAGTCGACGCCGCCCAGGTGGAGGGCGAGCAGCGGGGCGGCGGTGTTGCCGGACGGGTTGGACGCGATGATCTCGTCCTGGGAGATCAGCGCGGCGGCGCCGAAGCCGAGGGCGATGGTCATCAGGTAGAAGCCGCCGATGATGCCGATGGCCCAGTTCACGGACTTACGGGCGGCCTTGGCGTTGGGCACGGTGTAGAAGCGGATCAGGATGTGCGGCAGGCCGGCGGTGCCGAGCACCAGGGCGATGCCGAGGGAGATGAAGTCCAGCTTGGTGGTGCCGTCGGCGCCGTACTGGAGGCCGGGCTCGAGGAAGGCGTCGCCCTTGCCGCTGTTCTCGGCGGCGCTGCCCAGCAGGTCGGAGATGTTGAAGTTGAACTTCAGCAGCACCAGGAAGGTGATGAGGATCGTGCCGCCGATGAGCAGCACGGCCTTGACCATCTGCACCCAGGTGGTGCCCTTCATGCCGCCGATGGAGACGTACACGATCATCAGGACACCGACGAGGGCGACGATGAGGACCTTGCCCGCGTCGGAGGTGATGCCGAGCAGCAGCGAGACGAGGACGCCCGCGCCCGCCATCTGGGCCAGCAGGTAGAAGATCGACACGACGATGGTGGAGGTGCCGGCGGCGGTGCGCACGGGGCGCTGGCGCATGCGGTACGCGAGGACGTCGCCCATCGTGTAGCGGCCGGAGTTGCGCAGCGGCTCGGCGACCAGGAGGAGGGCGACCAGCCAGGCGACCAGGAAGCCGATGGAGTACAGGAAGCCGTCGTAGCCGAAGAGGGCGATGGCGCCCGCGATGCCGAGGAAGGACGCGGCCGACATGTAGTCGCCGGAGACCGCGAGTCCGTTCTGGAAGGCGCTGAACTGGCGGCCGCCCGCGTAGAAGTCGGCGGCGTCCTTGGTCTGCCGGCCCGCCCAGACGGTGATGCCGAGGGTCGCCACGACGAACAGCGCGAACAGCGTGATGATCAGCGCGCGGTGTTCGCTCGCCTCGTTCGCGGCGAGGGTGACATGGGTGATCGCGGGGCTCATGCGCCGCCCTCCATACGGGTCTTGATGGCCTCGGCCTTGGGGTCGAGCTTGGCCGCGGCGTGCCGGGAGTACCACCACGCGATGAGGAACGTGGTGACGAACTGCAGTACGCCGAAGGCGAAGGCGACGTTGATGTTGCCGAACAGCTTGCTGCCCATGAAGCCGCCCGCGTAGTTGGAGAGCAGGACGTAGAGCAGGTACCAGATGATGAAGGCGACGGTCAGCGGGAAGGCGAAGGAGCGGTAGGAGCGGCGCAGTTCACCGAACTCAGCGCTCTCCTGCACCTCGGTGAACTCCTCGGGCGAGGGGAGTTTGTGTTGTCCTGTCGAGGGGGGCGGTGCTTCGGCGGCCACGGAGTCTCCTCGCGTTGCGGTTCTGATCGGGCGGGGACGAAGGCGAGTGTCCTCGCGCTTCCTGTCCAAGGGCACGGCGCCACGCGAGGGGCGGTTCAACTCCCGGCACTTCTTTTCCCCGGCCGTTTTGCGAAGCCGTTTCCGGCAAATGATTGCTGGCCAGCGAGCGAGCGGGATAGCTTCACCCTGGCACCACCCGTCATGTACCTGCCCGAGCACCACCCGTGTCTCGGGCCGGTTTCGTTTCCGGATGATGTGGAGACCCCATGGCTCATCTGCGTTCCAGACGCCGGCTCGCCCTCGCCGTCCCCGTCGTGCTGTCGCTGACCGCCTCGCTCGGCTTCCTGCCGGCGGCGGCCTCCGCGGCCCCGCGGACGGTCTCGGCCGAGCAGGCGGCGGACGCGCCCGCCCTGGCGTACGTCGTCAACACCAAGGCGGACCGCCGCACGATCGCCTCGGTGGAGCGGGCGATCGCCAAGGCCGGCGGGACCGTCGTGGTCACGTACGACACGATCGGTGTGATCGTCGTGCACTCGGCGAACCCGGACTTCGGCAAGGAGATCCGCGAGGCGCGCGGCGTGCAGTCGGCCGGCGCCACCCGTACCGCACCGCTGACCCGCGCCGGGACGACGGACGCCGGCGCCGCCGACTACGTGACGGCCGCCGAGGCCGCGCGGACGGAGGCCGCCTCCGCGAAGACCCCCGGCAGCGAGCCCCTCGAAGCCGACCAGTGGGACCTGCGGGCGATCGGCGCCGACAAGGCCGCGAAGATCAACCCGGGCAGCAGCCGGGTGACCGTCGCCGTGATCGACACCGGCGTCGACGACACCCACCCGGACCTGGCCCCGAACTTCTCCGCCTCCCAGTCGGCCAACTGCGTCGGCGGCAAGGCCGACACCAGCGAGGGCGCCTGGCGCCCCTACACCGACGACGACTACCACGGCACCCATGTGGCCGGTGAGATCGCCGCGGCCCGCAACGGCATCGGTGTCGCCGGTGTCGCGCCGGGCGTCAAGGTGGCCGGCATCAAGGTCAGCGACCCGGACAACGGCCTGTTCTACCCGGAGAACGTGGTCTGCGCGTTCGTGTTCGCCGCCGACCACGGTGTGGAGATCACGAACAACAGCTACTACGTGGACCCGTGGCTGTACAACTGCATGGACGACCCGGACCAGAAGGCGATCGTCGACGCGGTCAACCGGGCCCAGCTGTACGCGCAGCGCAAGGGCACCCTGCACCTCGCGTCGGCCGGCAACTCCAACCACGACCTGGCCTCGGACGCCATCGACGACGCGTCCAGCCCGAACGACACCACCCCGGTCGAGCGCACCATCGACCCGAGCGAGTGCTACGACCTGCCGACCCAGCTGCCGGGCGTGGTCACGGTCAGCGCGACGGGCGTGCAGAACCTGAAGTCGTACTACTCCACGTACGGCCACGGTGTCGTGGACGTCGCCGCGCCGGGCGGCGACCGCCGCTACCAGCTGCCGGACACGCCGTCGAAGGACGGGCGCATCCTGTCCACGATGCCGAACGGCGAGTATGCCTTCCTGCAGGGCACGTCGATGGCCTCGCCGCACGCCGCCGGTGTCGCCGCGCTGCTGAAGTCCAAGCACCCGTGGGCCTCTCCGGCGGTGCTGCAGACCCTGCTCAAGGCCCAGGCGAACAACCCGGGCTGCCCGGAGTCGTACGACCAGGACGGTGACGGCACGCAGGACGCGACATGCGAGGGCGGCGACCGGGTCAACGGTTTCTACGGCTTCGGCATCGTCGACGCGCTGCGCGCCGTCAAGTGAGCCCCGCTCTCCCGCACGTCCCGTCCGCCCGCACCAGTGAACGAAGTGGAGACTTCATGACAGCGTCCCACCCGCGCCACCGTCGCGCGCTCGTCGTCCCGGCCGGCATGGCCATGGCGACCGCGCTCGCGTTCCTGCCCAGCACCGCGGCCACCGCCGCCCCGGCCCAGGAGCGGCCGGTCACGGCCGCCGCCGACGCCGGCGCGGCCTCGCTCAGCTATGTGGTCAACGTCAGGGGCGGACACGGCGCGCCGGCGCATGTGAAGAAGGCGATCACCAAGGCCGGCGGCACGATCGTCACGTCGTACGACAGGATCGGCGTCATCGTCGTCCACTCCTCGAACGCCGACTTCGCGAAGACCATCCGCACGGTGCGCGGGGTGCAGTCGGCGGGTGCCACCCGCAACGCGCCGCTGCCGTCGGCGGCCACCACGGACACGGGCGCCCCGAAGGTGCTCAGCGCCTCCGAGGTCGCCGAGGCGCGGGCGGAGGCCGCGGACGGGCAGGACCCGCTCCAGGGGCTGCAGTGGGACCTGCCCGCCATCAAGGCGGACAAGGCGCACGAGAAGTCGCTGGGCAGCCCGAAGGTCACCGTCGCCGTCATCGACACCGGCGTGGACGACACCCACCCGGACATCGCGCCGAACTTCGACCGGAAGGCGTCGGTCAACTGTGTGACCGGCAAGCCGGACACGAGCGAGGGCGCCTGGCGGCCGAGCGCGCAGGAGAGCCCGCACGGCACGCATGTCGCCGGTGAGATCGCCGCCGCCAAGAACGGCGTCGGCATGACCGGTGTCGCGCCGGGTGTGAAGGTCTCCGGCATCAAGGTGTCCAACCCGGACGGCTACTTCTACACGGAGGCCGTGGTGTGCGGCTTCATGTGGGCGGCCGAGCACGGGGTCGACGTCACCAACAACAGCTATTACACCGACCCCTGGTACTTCAACTGCAAGGACGACCCGGACCAGAAGGCGCTCCTCGAGGCCCTCACCCGGGCCACGCGGTACGCGGAGCGCAAGGGCGCGGTCAATGTGGCGGCGGCCGGCAACGAGAACTACGACCTCGCGGCCGACGAGATCACCGACCCGGTCTCGCCGAACGACGGCACCCCGTCGGACCGGGTGATCGACCCGTCCGAGTGCCTCGACATCCCGACGCAGCTGCCGGGCGTCGTGACGGTCGCGTCGACCGGTGCCAAGGGTCTGAAGTCGTCCTTCTCCAACTACGGCCGGGGCGTCATCGACATCGCCGCGCCCGGCGGCGACTCGACGGCCTATCAGACGCCGGCCCCGCCCGCCACCAGCGGGCTGATCCTGGGCACGCTGCCCGGCGGCAAGTGGGGCTACATGGCGGGTACGTCGATGGCGTCCCCGCATGTCGCGGGCGTCGCCGCGCTGATCAAGTCGACGCACCCCTACGCCCCGCCGGCGATGGTGAAGGCCCTGCTGTACGCGCAGGCCGACGCCACGGCGTGCACGGACCCGTACGACATCAACGGCGACGGCAAGGTCGACGCGGTGTGCGAGGGCCCGAGGAACCGCAACGGTTTCTACGGCTGGGGCATGACCGACGCGCTGGACGCGGTGACGCGGTAGTCACGCGGGAGCGGTGAGCACGGGGGCCGGGCGGACGCGCCCGGCCCCCGTGGCGTCCGGGGTCCGGTTCCGTCGACCGAGTCCGTACGGCACAGTGCACCCATGCCCGATATCGCGTCCGTCTGGTCCGCCCTCGGCGGCGATCCCGCCCTTCTCGCCCACGTGTCGGCCGTCGAACGGCCCGGGGTGCTGCACGCGCGGCTGCCGGTACGGGAGGCGGCGCGCGCCTGTGTGGGCGCGTGCGCGCTGGCCGCCGCCGAGCTCGGCGCGCTGCGCGCGGGCGGCGGGGAGGTGCCGGCGGTGCGGGTGGACGACGGGGCGGTGGCGACGGCGTTCGTCAGCGAGCGGCACCTGCTGGTCGGCGGGCGCGCCCCGGAGACCTTCGCGCCGCTGTCACGGTTCTGGCGGACGGCCGACGGCTGGGTGCGCACCCACGCCAACTACCCGCACCACCGGGCGCGGCTGCTCGCCGCGCTGGACGCGGCGGAAGACCCGGAGGCGGTGGCGGCGGCGCTGGCGGAGCGCTCCGCGCGTGAGGTGGAGGAGGCCGTGTACGCGGCGGGAGGGCTCGCCGTCGCCCTGCGCACGTCCGCGGAGTGGGCGGCGCACGAACAGGCCGCGGCGCTGCGGTCCCGTCCGCTGGTGGAGTGCGCGCGGCTGGACGCGTCCCCCGCGCGGGCGCTCACGCGGGTGGGCCGCGATCCGCTGCTGCCCGCTGCCGGGCTGCGGGTGCTGGATCTCACCCGGGTCGTCGCGGGCCCGGTCGCCACCCGCACGCTCGCCCTGCTCGGCGCGGACGTGCTGCGCGTGGACGCCCCGTGGCTGCCCGAACTCCCCGACCAGCACGCCGACACCGGCTTCGGGAAGCGGTCGGCGCGGCTGGATCTGGGCGCCGGCCGGGACACCTTCGAGGAGTTGCTCGCGACGGCGGACGTGGTGGTCACCGGGTACCGTCCGGGCGCCCTGGAGCGGTTCGGGCTGACCCCGCGGGCGCTGGCGGGGCGGCGGCCCGGAGTGGTGGTGGCCGAGCTGTCGGCGTGGGGCGCGTACGGGCCGTGGGGCGGCCGGCGCGGCTTCGACAGCCTGGTCCAGGTGGCCACGGGGATCGCCGCCGCCGAGGGGGCGGAGGGGCGGCCGGGCGTGCTGCCGGCCCAGGCGCTCGACCACGGCTCCGGGTATCTGCTGGCGGCGGGGGTGCTGCGGGCACTCACCGAGCAGACGGCCGAGGGCGGGAGCAGGCTCGTACGGGTGGCACTGGCGCGGACGGCGGGGTGGCTGCTGGAGGGGGCGGGACGCGGGGACGGGCCGGGCGCCGACGATGCGGACCCCGGGCCGTGGCTGGCGGAGACGGACAGTCCGCTGGGCCGGCTCCGGTACGCCCTGCCGCCGGTGACGTTCGCCGGGGGGCCGCGCGACTGGAGGCGCCCGCCGGGGAGTTGGGGCGCCGACCCGGCGCACTGGAGCTGACGGACCGGCGCGCGGGGGCCGGGCGAACCGGCGCGCGGGAGGGCCGGGCGAACCGGCGCGCGGGGGCCGACGGAGCCGGCGCGTGCCGGACGGCACGACCGGCGCGTGCGGGCGGACGGAACCGGCGCGTCCGCATGCCCGCACAATATTCGCATATCGCCCGCCACTTGCTCTGTTCTTGTGATCTTGTGAAGATCCTGGGGTGACATTGATGAAACCCAGGTCCGGGGCGACCGGTGCACACAGGGGCGCGCGGCGCCCCGGTGCCGGGCGGGCCATCGCGGTGATCGTGCTGGTGGCGCTGGGCGCGCTGATACCGCTCCTCGGCCCGTCCCCCGCCCTGCACGGCACGGGTGAGGACGAGGCACCCGGCACCGGAGGCATAGCCCTGCTGCGCACGGTGCTGTTCGCGGCCCTGGCCGTACCCGTGGGCGAACTGTTCGTACGACGGCTGGCCCGCTCCGTGCCCGGTGCTCCCGCCGCCCTGCCCCGCAGCTGGTCCACCGCGGCGAACTGCGTCGGCCTGGCGGCCGCCCTCGGCCTCGCCTCCGTCGTGGCCACCGGCAACCTGATCCCCTCCGGCCTCGCCGACATCGACGTCGGCGGGCTCTACGACTCCCGGGACGGGAAACTCGCCCTCCTGGAGGTCAACGGCTTCCTCGCGGCGGCCCTGTGCGCCGCCTCCGGCCGTCCCGGCACCCAGGCGTGGCCGCTGGCCGCGATCATCGTCGCGGAGGCGCTGCGCGCGCATCCGACGACCGAGTACAGCCCCCTGATCGGCTCCGCGCTGACCCTCGTCCACCTGACCTGCGCGTCGCTCTGGGTGGGCGGTCTGGTCCACGCGCTGCGCACCATGAAGCTGTGGCAGCGGGGGGAGGCGGGCGCGGCCCTGCTGGGGCGCTACGCGCGCGTGGCGGCCGTGCTGCTCGCCGCCCTCACCGCGACGGGCGTGGGCAGTTCGCTGCGCCGGATGCCGGCGGAGACGATTCTGGAGCAGCTGACGGACACCGCGTACGGGCGGGTGCTGCTCGCCAAGGTGATCCTGATGGCCGGTGTCGCCGCGCTGGCGCTGTGGGCGCGGATCCGGCTGGCCCGCGCGGCCGACCCGCTGAGCGCGAGTTCCCCCGCGCGGGCGGAGGTGTACCTGCTCGGACTGGTGGTCGCGGTGTCGGGACTGCTGACCGCGCTGCCGGTGCCGATCCGCTGGTGACCGGGGGTCAGGAACGGTTCCGGCGTTCCGGGGCCGCACTTCCGGACATGTCCGGCATGCGAACGGGCGGGCCGTACCGGGTACCTGACGGACCGCAGTGTCAGTCACGGCCCGTATCCTCATGAACCATGCTCGAAGACCTCACCGCCGCAGTCCCCTCCCGCACCGCGTGGCCGGCCGCGTATCCCCGGGGATACGCGGTCGTCGACGTGGAGACCACGGGGCTGGCCCGGGACGACCGCATCATCTCCGCGGCCGTCTACCGGCTGGACGCGCGCGGGGAGGTCGAGGACCACTGGTACACGGTGGTCAACCCGGAGCGGGACCCGGGCCCCGTCTGGATCCACGGTCTGACGAGCGAGACGCTCGAGGGGGCACCCCTCTTCCAGGACATCGCCGCGGAGTTCGCGTCCCGGCTGGAGGGCCGGGTGCTGGTCGCGCACAACGCCGTCTTCGACTGGCAGATGATCGCCAGGGAGTACGCCCGCGCGCGCGGCGAGGCACCGGTGAAGCAGCGGCTGTGCACCATCGCCCTCTCCAAGGAGCTGGGGCTTCCGCTGCCCAACCACAAGCTGGAGTCGCTCGCCGCGCACTTCGGCGTCGTACAGCAGCGGGCGCACCACGCGCTGGACGACGCGCGTGTGCTCGCGGAGGCGTTCCGGCCCAGCCTGCGGGCCGCGGCGGCGGCCGGTGTACGGCTGCCGCTGCACGAGTGCCTGCCGCTGACCGAGTGGACGGACCGGCCCCGCATCGGGCAGCAGGCGGGCCCCGGCGGCTACCGGCCGGCCAGCTGGCGCCCGTCCCGCAAGCGGCCCGCGTGCCCCCACCCGAACCCGGGGCGCTACGAACCGGGCAAGCGGCTCAAGCAGGGCATGCGGGTGGCGTTCTCCGGGGACACCTCGGTCGAGCGCGACCTGCTGGAGGACCGCGCGACCGACGCCGGGCTGCATGTCGCCACCAGCCTCTCCCGGCTGACCAGCCTCCTGGTCACCAACGACCCGGACTCGGGCACGTCCAAGGTGGTCAAGGCCCGGCAGTACGGCACGCCGGTGGTCGACGAGGCGGCGTTCGGGCAGTTGCTCGGGGACGTCGAACCCGCGTCGGAAGGCTGAGCGGGCGCGCGCACGACCGTACGGACGGGTGATTGGCGGGCGACTCGCCTGCCGCCCGCTCGCCCCCCGCCGGTCCGGCGGCCCACCCTGTGCCCCATGGCGACATGCGAAGTATGCGGCAACAGCTACGGAATGACCTTCGAGGTGCACGCGCAGGGCGCGGTGCACGTCTTCGACTGCTTCTCCTGTGCGATCCACCGCATGGCCCCGATCTGCGAGCACTGCCGGGTGCAGATCATCGGCCAGGGCGTCGAGGCCGACGGTCACTGGTACTGCGGCGCCCACTGCGCCCGCGCGGAGGGAAAGGCGGGGATCGTCGACCGGGTGTGAAAGGACGTACCCGCCTGAAAGCACCCCACGGCCGAGTTGTACCGTCGTGGGGTGTACCGCTTTCTGTTGTCCCGGCAATGGGTGACCATCACACTGGTCGCCCTGCTTCTCATCCCCACGATGATCTGGCTGGGCTTCTGGCAGATGGACCGCCACGACGAGCGCGCCGCCCGGAACCAGCTGGTCGCCGACGCGCTGACCGCCGATCCGGTCCCCGTGGAGGAACTGGCCGCCCCGGGTGACGCGGTGACCCGCACCGAGCGGTACCGCACCGTCACCGCCGAGGGCCGCTTCGACACGGACGACGAGGTCGTCGTCCGCCGCCGCACCAACGCCGACGACGAGGTGGGCTTCCACGTCCTCACCCCCTTCGTCCTCGACGACGGCAAGATCCTGCTCGTCAACCGGGGCTGGATCCCGGCGGACGGACCGAGCCAGACCGCGTTCCCCGAGGTCCCCGCGCCGCCGCGCGGCGAAATCACCATCCGGGGCCGGCTCATGCCCGACGAGACCACCGAGGCGAGCGGGATCAAGGACCTCGAGGGCCTGCCGGACCGGCAGATCATGCTGATCAACAGCGAGCAGCAGGCCGAGCGGCTCGGCGCCCCGGTGCTCGGCGGCTACGTGGCGCAGACGGCGCCCGAGCCGAAGGACGGCACCCCGGAGTCGCTCGGGAACCCCGGCAAGGAGAACGCGGCGCTGAACTACGCGTACGCCATCCAGTGGTGGCTGTTCGCCGCCGCCGTACCGGTCGGCTGGGTGGTGCTGGTCCGCCGTGAGATCCGGGAGCGGACGCAGGCGGCGCGCGAGCCGGACGCCGAGGCGCCCGAACCGGCCGCGGTCTGAACCCACCCGTCCCCGGGGACACGCGCCGTGGCCGGGAAGCACCGGTCCGTGCCGTGAGCCGCGCTCCCCTCCCGCCCGCGGGGCCCTCTGTGCGAGAGTGACGCGGCGCACCGGACGGACGTCCCGCCCGTGCGCCGTCATCCGGACGGGCCCTTGGCGCAACTCTCCCCCGAGGGCACAGCACACCAGGGACGGGGAGGGTGACGCATGGCCGACGGCGCCATGACCGCGACGTTCCTCGCCGTGATCGGCGGGGCGTCGCTGCTCGCCGTCACCGCGCGGCGGCTCCGCCCGAGCGACCGGCTGCCCTCGCTGGAGGGCTGGGCGCTGGCCGACCGCAGCCTCGGCGCCGGCTGGACCTGGCTGCTGCTCGGCGGGACCGTCTACACGGCGTACACGTTCACCGCCGTACCGGGTCTGGCGTACGGCAACGGCGCGCCCGCGTTCTTCGCGGTGCCGTACACGGTGATCGTCTGCCCGCTCGCGTTCGTGCTGCTCAGCAGGTTGTGGAGCGTCGCGCGGCGGCACGGTCACATCACCGCCGCCGACTTCGTGCGCGACCGCTACGGCTCACCGCCGCTGGCCCTGGTCGTGGCGCTCACCGGGATCCTGGCGACGATGCCGTATCTGGCGCTCCAGCTGCTCGGCATCCGCGCGGTGCTCACCGCGGGCGGACTGTATCCGCGCGGTGCCACCGGGGACCTGGTGATGGTGGCGGTGTTCGCGGGACTCGCCGTGGCCACCTACCGGCACGGGCTGCGGGCGCCCACCGTCATCTCCGCCCTGAAGGCGGTGGCGGTGTTCGTCTCCCTGACCGCCGTCTGCTGGCTGGTCCTCGAACGGCTCGGCGGGCCCGGCCCGGTCTTCGACGGGGCGGCGCGCGCCCTCGGCGGCAGTGACACGGCCCACTCCCCGCTGCTGCTCGCACCGGAGCAGCAGCCCGCCTACGCCACGCTGGCGCTGGGCTCCGCGCTGGCGCTGCTGATGTACCCGCACGTCCTCACCGCCGGGTTCGCCGCCGACGGGACGCGCACCCTGCGCAAGGTGTCGGTGGGGCTGCCCGCCTGGACCGCGCTGCTCGCGCTGTTCGGGTTCCTCGGCATCGCCGCGCTGGCGGCCGGGGTGCGCGCTCCGGAGGGCGGCGCCGAGGCGGCGGTGCCGATGCTGGTCGACCGGCTGATGCCGGGCCCGCTCGCCGGACTGGTGTTCGGCGCGATCGTCGTGGGGGCGCTGGTGCCGGCGGCGGTGATGTCGATCGCCGCGGCCACCAGTTTCGTACGGAACGTCTACGTCGAGTACGTGCATCCGACGGCCACACCGAAACGGCAGGTGCGGGTCGCCAAGGCGGTGTCGCTGACCGCGAAGCTCGGTGCCGTGGCGTTCGTGTTCGGGCTGCGCGACCAGGACGCCATCAACCTCCAGCTGCTCGGCGGGGTGTGGATCCTGCAGATCTTCCCGGCGGTGGCGGTCGGCCTGTACACGCGGTGGCTGCATCCGCGGGCGCTGCTCGCCGGCTGGGCGGTGGGCATGGCCGCCGGTACCTACCTGGTGGTGCGCGAGGGGTTCTCCTCGATCGTGCCGCTCGGCACCGGCACCGGACCGCTGGAGATCTACGCCGGCGTCGCCGCCCTGCTGCTCAACCTGACCGTCGCGGTGGCGTGCACCGCGGCCCTCGCCCGGCTCGGCGTCCCGCGCGGCGCCGACGCCACCGACCTGCCGTCCCGGCCGGGGGCCGGGCGACGTCCGCAGACGGGAGCGAACAACACGTGAGACGCAGACAGCACCCCCGGACGACGCTGCCGTCGGTCCCGGCCCCCGCGGCGCCCCCGCCCGCCGCCGCGGTCCCCCCTCCCGCGCCGCTCGGGCCCGCCGTCACCGCCCCGGCCGATCTGGAGCGGGAGGCCGGCGTCGCCCGCCTCTTCGAGCTGCACTACTCCTCGATGCTGCGGCTCGCCGTGCTGCTCGGCGCCGACGACCCGGAGAACGTGGTGGCCGAGGCGTACTACCAGATCTACCGCAAGTGGCGGCGGCTGAAGGACGTGGCCGCGGCGGAGGCGTATCTGCGCTCCACCGTCTGCAATCTGACCCGGATGCGGATACGCCACCTCCAGGTCGCCCGCCGGCACGCGGAGCGCCCGCCGGCCCCGGCCGACGAGACCGTGGCCTCCGCGGAGAACACCGCGCTGCTCCACGACGACCAGCGGGTGCTCATCGACGCCCTCCAGCACCTTCCGGCCCGGCAGCGCGAGGCGCTGGTGCTGCGGCACTGGCTCGGGCTGAAGGAGAGCGAGATCGCCGCCGCGATGGGAATCTCCCGTGGTTCCGTCAAGACGCACACCTCGCGCGGGATCGCCGCGCTGACCCAGGCGATGGAGGCCCGGCGATGACGCATGGAGACGCGACTCCGTCGCGTGGCACCAGCCCGGACCGCGCGGACCACGACCGGGACGGACCGCCCCTGCCGCCGGGCGCGGAGCGCACCGAACGGGAACTGCGCGACGCCCTGCGGGCCCTGGCCGGCGGGGTGCTGCCCGACCCCGACGCCTACCGCACCGCGCGCGGCGCGTGGCTGCGCCGGGAACGCCGGCGGCGGCTCGTCCTCGCCGTGCTCGTCGCCGTGGTCTTCGCGCTCGCCACGCTGATCGGCCTGTGGGTGCTCAACCAGGCCCCCGCGAACCCCGGTGTGATCTTCGGCGGCAACGGCGCCGCGGCAGCCGACGGACCGTCACTCCCCCGGCTCCACCCCTGATTGCCACGCCCGGAGGGCGGGAACCCGCACCCCGTGCACCGTATCGAGGACTACGCGCTCATCGGCGACGAACAGACCGCTGCCCTGGTGGGCGCGGACGGCTCGGTCGACTGGCTCTGCCTGCCCCGCTTCGACTCGGCGGCCTGCTTCGCCCGGCTGCTCGGCGACGAGAACCACGGGCACTGGCGGATCGCGCCGGCCGACGCCGGCCGGTGCACCCGCCGCTCCTACCGCGAGGACACCCTCGTCCTGGACACCGAGTGGGAGACCCCCGAGGGGGCCGTGCTGGTCACCGACCTGATGCCGCAACGCCACCGCGCACCCGACCTGGTGCGGATCGTGCAGGGCGTACGGGGCGAGGTGACCGTGCGCAGCACGCTCCGGCTGCGCTTCGACTACGGCTCGGTCGTGCCCTGGGTGCGCAGGGAGGACGGTCACCGGGTCGCGGTGGCCGGGCCGGACTCGGCGTGGCTGCGCAGCGTGCCGGAGGTGCCCATGTGGGGCGAGGACCTGGGCACCCACGCGGAGTTCACGGTGAAGGAGGGCGAGCGGGTCGCGTTCGTGCTGACCTGGCATCCCTCCCACGAGCCTCGGCCGCCGCTGGTGGACCCGTACTCCTCGCTGCGGCACAGCGTGAAGGACTGGCGGTCCTGGGCGGCCCGCTGCCGCTACGACGGCCCGCACCGGGACGCGGTCGTCCGGTCGCTGATCACGCTCAAGGCGCTCACCTACCGTCCCACCGGCGGCATCGTCGCCGCGCCCACCACCTCGCTGCCGGAGGAGCCCGGCGGGGTGCGCAACTGGGACTACCGCTACTGCTGGCTGCGCGACTCCACGCTGACGCTGAGCGCGCTGCTGGCCGCCGGGTACCAGGAGGAGGCGGAGGCCTGGCGCAACTGGCTGCTCCGCGCGGTCGCCGGTGACCCGGCGGACCTGCAGATCATGTACGGGCTGGCGGGCGAGCGGCGGCTGCCGGAGTTCGAGCTGTCGTGGCTGCCCGGTTTCGGCGGTGCCACGCCGGTGCGGATCGGCAACGACGCCGTGAACCAGCTTCAGCTGGACGTGTACGGCGAGGTCGTGGACTCCCTTGCGCTGGCCCGGCGTTCGGGGCTGTCGGCGCATCCGGACGTGTGGGCCCTGCAGTCGGTGCTGCTGACGTTCCTGCGCACGGCCTGGCGGCAGCCGGACGAGGGGCTGTGGGAGGTGCGCGGCAGCCGGCGCCACTTCGTGCACTCCAAGGTGATGGTGTGGGTGGCCGCCGACCGCGCGGTGCGCGCCATGGAGGAGTCCCCGGAGCTCGAGGGGGACCTGGAGGGCTGGCGGGAACTGCGCGACGAGGTGCACCGGGAGGTGTGCGAGAAGGGGTACGACCCCGCGCGGAACACGTTCACGCAGTCCTACGGCTCGCGGGAGCTCGACGCGGCGCTGCTGCTGATCCCCCGGGCGGGTTTTCTGCCGCCCGACGATCCGCGGGTGCTCGGCACCATCGAGGCGATCCGTTCGGAACTGGGCCAGGACGGGTTCGTACGCCGTTACACACCGGACGCGGCACAGGTCGACGGGCTGCCCGGCCAGGAGGGAACGTTCCTGGTGTGCTCGTTCTGGCTGGCGGACGCCCTGCACATGACCGGGCGGACGAAGGAGGCGCGCGAGCTGTTCGAACGGCTGCTGGGGCTCGCCAACGACGTGGGGCTGCTGGCGGAGGAGTACGACCCGGTGGGCGAACGGCAACTGGGGAACTTCCCGCAGGCGTTCAGCCACATCGGGCTGGTGAACACGGCTCTCGCCCTGTTCGGCGGCTAGGGTGCGTGCCGGGCGTCGGGGCGCAGGCGGGGGACTCCGGACAGGCCTAGGGCCTGTCTGACAATTCCCGCCGTCGCCCGGAGGGCGGCCCCGCGGCGTCAGGTGCGTGCTCTGGGGGTCCCCCCGGCCGAAGGCTGGGGGAGTGCCGGGCGTAGAGCCTCGTACTGGATGTACTTGGCTCTGCGCCCGGTGCGGCGAGAGTACGTGCATGGCGTCGCGGGGCAGGCGGGAATTGTCAGACAGGCCCTGGGGGCAGGATAGTTCCATGGATCTTGGACTGAAGGACCGGGTGTACGTCGTCACCGGGGCGACCCGCGGACTGGGGCACGCCTCCGCGCGGGAGCTCGTCGCGGACGGGGCGAAGGTCGTCGTCACGGGACGGCGGGAGGAGTCCGTCGCACGGGCGGCGTCCGAGCTGGGGCCGGACGCGGTCGGGGTGGCCGTCGACAACGCCGACCCGGAGGCGCCGGCGCGGCTGATCGCCACCGCGCGGGAGCGGTTCGGGCGCTTCGACGGCGTTCTCGTCAGCGTGGGCGGGCCGCCGCCGGGGTTCGTCGCCGACACCACCGACGAGCAGTGGCGGTCGGCGTTCGAGTCGGTGTTCCTGGGCGCGGTGCGGATGGCGCGGGCCGCGGCGGGGGAACTGGGCGAGGGAGGTGTCATCGGGTTCGTGCTGTCGGGGTCGGTGCACGAGCCGATTCCGGGGCTGACGATCTCGAACGGCCTGCGGCCGGGGCTGGCGGGGTTCGCCAAGTCGCTGGCGGACGAGCTGGGGCCGCGGGGGATCCGCGTGGTGGGGCTGCTGCCGGGGCGGATCGACACGGACCGGGTGCGGGAGCTGGATGCGCTGTCCGCGGATCCGGAGGCCACGCGGCAGGCGGCGGAGTCCCGCATTCCGCTGCGGCGGTACGGGACGCCGGGGGAGTTCGGGCGTACGGCGGCGTTTCTGCTGTCGCCGGCGGCGTCGTATCTGTCGGGGGTGATGGTGCCGGTGGACGGGGGGTTCCGGCACGGGTTCTGAGCTGAGTGCCGGTGCCGGTGCTTGGGTGAGGGTTCGTGTGGCCGGGGTGTGCGTCGGTGCGCCGTGCTGGTGCGGGACGGGGGTGGGTCACGCGGCCCGGCGCTTGCGGGGTGCCGTCGCGCCCACCCGTGCCGCCCTCCGCGGCACGACTGCACGCGGAGGGCGGCGGCGGGTCAGGTCACGCGTTCCGGGGGGTGCTTGGTGGCTTTCAGGCGGGCTTCCGTGGGGAGGGTGGGAAGGCCTGTGGAGTCGCGGGCGTGGGTGAGGGCGCCGGTGGTGAGGGTGCGCAGGGCGGTGCCGGGGTCGACGTGGGGTTCCAGGGTGAGGCGGAACCGCGTCCGGGGGGTGCCGCGGCGGCCGGTGAGCAGCACGCGGGCCCGGGCGACGCCCTCCATGCGGTTCGCCTCCTCCTCCAGGGCATGCTCCAGCGCCCGGCCGCGCAGCGACGCGCCCTCCCCGTCGCCGGTGTCGACCAGCACCTCGGTCAGCCGCCGCCTGCGCAGTACCGCGAGCAGCCACCACAGGCAGAGCAGGACCAGTACGGCGAGCGCCGCGATGACGACCGGCCACCACCAGCCCTCGTCCCGCCACCGGGTCCGCTCGGCCTCGCTGAGAAGTACGTCGTGCCGGCCGTCGTGCAGCCACCAGGAGGGCGCCGGTGCGCCCAGCCCGATCGCCAGCACGGAACCGCCGAGGGCGATCAGCACCAGGCCGACAATGGCGAGCAGCACACGGTTGACAGCCTTGAGCACCGCTACCGCCCCTTCCGTCCGGGCCGCCGCACACGCAGCGACAGTGCGGGGGTTCTGGCCAGGCCCAGCCCCTCGACCGCGTCGTCGAGCACCGCGGTCAAGTCGGTCCGTACGTCGTCCGGTTCACGGAAGTGCGACACCACGCGGACGTCGGTGCGGGAGCGCTTCACCCTGACCCGCGCCGACCGTACGCCGGCCACTTCCATGGCCCGGTCGCGCAGCACCGTCGCGGCGGCGTCGCGGTGCAGTGCCGCGCGGACGTCGGGGTGGGTGCGGCGCATCGGGAGCAGGGAGCGCAGGCCGGGCGTCACCGCGAGCAGGAACAGCCAGAGCCCGAGCGCGGCCGCGACGCCCGCGCCGGTCAGCACCCAGACGTCGTCCAGGGGCCGTTCGGCCAGTTGCCGCGCCAGCTCACGGCGCCAGCTCATTCCGTCCCGGTGGGCGCGCACGGCGACGATGTCGTACAGGAACACGCCCGCGATCAGCAGGAGCAGCAGCGCGAGCAGGCCCGCGGGGACGCGGCGGGCCGACCAGAAGCGCCGGTGTCCGTCGTCGGCCCGGTCCGCCTTGTCGGCCCGGTCCTGTGGGGGTGCCGGGCTCTGTTCCACGGCCGTGCCCCGGGGTTCGCTCATCGCGTCCTCCCCTGCTCCGCGCCGAACGCGGCGGCCGGGTGCAGTCGTTCCACCTGGACGACGACCTCCGGGACCGCCATGCCCGCGAGGGCGCGCACCCGTTCGACCACGCGGCGCCGCACCTGCCGGCACCGGCCGCCGATGTCACCCGGATAGTCGAGTTCGATGTGCACGCGGACGCGGGCGGCGTCGTGGCGTACGACCACGTTCGCGTGCGGTGGCGCCGCACCCGGCGGGAGCGTGCCGATCGCCTCGCGGGCCGCCTGCGAGGCGATCTTCGCGACCACCCGGTCGGCGATCCTGGTCGCCCCGCGTTCGCCCGCCGCGACGGCGGCCGGATTCCCGCCGGGTCCGACGGCCGTCGTACTCACCGCCGTCACCGTCGCCGTTCGTCACGCGGACGGAAGAAGTCGCCGAGTTCCAGGTCCCCCTGGAGGAACCGCCCGACGACGAACCCTACGGCGCCGAGGGCCGCCACCAGCAGGAAGGCCCCGAATCCGCCGAAGTATCCGGCGAAGCCCAGCGCCATGCCGGCGATCATGCCGACCACGGCCATGTTCATGGTGCGCTCCTCCGCTCACCGAGCCTCATTGAAGGCGGGTCTCCTGCTCCTCCTCGTCCTCCTCATCGGGAAGTTTCACGTCGCTCACCGCGATGTTGACCTCGACCACCTCGAGGCCGGTCATCCGCTCGACCGCCGCGACGACGTTCTCCCGCACGGCCTTGGCCACGTCGGAGATGGACACGCCGTAGTCGACGACGATCTCCAGGTCGAGCGCGGTCTGCACCTCGCCGACCTCGGCCTTCACCCCGCGCGTCACCGACTTGCCCCCACCGGGCACCCGGTCGCGCACGGCGCCGAAGGTCCGTGACAGTCCGCTGCCCATGGCGTGGACACCGAGTACGTCCCGTGCGGCCAGTCCTGCGATCTTCTCCACGACACCGTCGGCAATGGTGGTGCGGCCGCGGGTGGCGGGGTCACCGCCGCCGCGCCGGGTTCCCGGGCCCTTGCGCGTGCCGGTCTCCGCGGGGTTCTTCTCGGGATCGGAGGCCCGTACCGAGCCTCCGTCGGTCATGTCGGTCATCGCCGTACGTCCCTTCGATCGTCCTTCTTCGACAACCGTAAGCACGGTTGCCCGGTCCCGCGCCAGGAATACGGCAGGCTGGAGGAGTGACGGCGGACGGATGGACGCACGCGGTGCGTCAGCAGGTGGGGCTGGGCAGGATCGTGCCCCTGGGCGGAGCGCGGGACGGCGCGTGGATCACGGAGCGGGCGGTGGCGGTGCTGCTGCGGCGCGCGGTGGCTCGGAGCGCGCCCGGCGTGCGCCTGGACGGTCTGCGGCTCGGGCTCGCCGGGCGGCCGGAGGAGGCGGACGAGCCGGTGGTACCGGCGCCGCCGAGTGCGCTGCCGCCGGGTGCGCTGCGGCTGGCCGTGGAGTTCGCGGCGACGGCGGCGCAGCCGCTGCCGGTGACGGCGTCCCGTCTGCGCACGGTGCTGGCCGAGGCCGCGGCGGAACGGATCGGGCTGGCGGTGACGGAGGTGGGCCTGCGGGTGACGGAGTTGCTGGACGCGGAGGCGCCGGTGCCGCCCGCCGCCGAGCCGACCGACGAGCCGGCCGGCGAGGCCGGTGCGCCGGCCGTCGGTGACGCGGAGGGGGACCGGGTCGCGGCCGCCGCGCTCGCCGTCCCGGGGGTGAGCCGGCTGACGGGCACGTTCGGCCGTCCGGTCCACCTGTCCGACCGCGCGGGCGGCGCCGCTCTCCCCCGCCGCCACGCCCGCGTGGACCTCGCGGTCCGGGCGGACCACCGCCCCCTGGAGGTGGCCCTGGCGGTCCGTGAGGCGGTGTCGGCATCCCTGCCCGACCACCCGACGGCGACGGTCCTGGTCACAGCCCTCGACTGACCGGCCGACCGCTGCGGCGGGCCGCTGCCCGTTGCCCCACACGTGTGGGGCAACGACATCACCCGCCCGGCGGTCCGGATCGTCCGGGACCGGCCGTCACCGGGACTCGCTCGCCCGAGCCCCGGCCGGAACACCGGCGCCCACCGCCATCCGGCCGCGAGCCGGCTACCCGGGCCGCCGGCCCGGGCTTCCTCCCGGCCCGGCCGGGTGCCGTCACCGCCGGTGGGTCTCGAACCGGCTGGGGCGACCACCGCCCGGGTGGCCGTCGCTGGGATGGCCGTCGCTGGGGCGGCCGTCGCTGGGGCGGCCGTCGCTGGGCAAGTCCGGACAGCCGCCGCGCCCACCGCAGCGTCGCCCAGCGCGCGGCCCTGCTGAACGCGGACCGACAGCCCCAAGACAACCCCAACCGGCCCGGACAACGGCGCCGTGGGCTGCCGGCGGTCCCCCGGGCGGGCACCGCCGGAGCAACTCCGGCCGGACAGCGCACCCACCGCAGCGTCGTCCAGCGCACGGCCCTGCTGGACGCAGACCGCCAGGCCCCGAGGCCGGCCCGGACAACCGTGCCGTGGGCTGCCGGCGGTCCCCCGGGCGGGCACCGCCGGGGCAACTCCGGCCGGACGGCGCACCCACCGCACCGTCGCCCAGCGCACGGCCCTGCTGGACGCAGACCGACAGGCCCCGAGGCCGGCCCGGACAACCGTGCCGTGGGCTGCCGGCGGTCCCCCGGGCGGGCACCGCCGGAGCAACTCCGGCCGGACGGCGCACCCACCGCACCGTCGTCCAGCGCACGGCCCTGCTGGACGCAGACCGCCAGGCCCCGAGGCCGGCCCGGCCGGCCCGGGCGGCGGTGTCGTGGGCTACTCGCCGAGGCCCGCGAGGTCGCGCAGGCGGCGGGCCTGGGCGGCTCGTTCGGCGGCGCGCTGCTCCTCGTAGGTGCGGCTCTGGGCACCGCGCAGGAGGGTCTTGGTCTCGATGACGGCGTCCCGGGGCGCGGCCAGCAGCGCCGCGGCGAGGTCCTGGACGGTCGCGTCCAGGTCGGCGGCCGGTACGGCCACGTTGGCCAGGCCGGTCGTCACGGACTCCTCGGCCGTGACGAAGCGCCCGGTCGCGCAGATCTCCAGCGCGCGGGCGTAACCGACGAGGCCGACGAGGGGGTGCGTGCCGGTCAGGTCGGGGACGAGACCGAGGCTGGTCTCGCGCATGGCGAACTGCACATCGTCCGCCACGACACGCAGGTCACAGGCGAGGGCCAGCTGGAAACCGGCCCCGATGGCGTGTCCCTGCACAGCGGCGATGGACACGATGTCGCCGCGCCGCCACCAGGTGAACGCCTCCTGGTACTCGGCGATGGCCGCGTCGAGCGTGGCGTCGTCGCTCCGCGCGAGGTCGATGAACGACGGCTCGCCCTCGATCCCCTCGGGGCTGAGCATCTGCCGGTCGAGCCCGGCGGAGAAGGACTTGCCCTCCCCGCGCAGCACCACGACCCGGACGGAGCCCGGCAGCAGCCGGCCCGCCTCGGTGAGCGCCCGCCACAGAGCGGGGCTCTGCGCGTTGCGCTTGGCCGGGTTGGTCAGCGTCACCGTGGCGATCGCGTCGTCGACGGTGAGCCGTACGCCGTCCTTGTCGAGTACCGGCACGAGGTCCGGGGTGGACGAAGCCATGGGGCGCCTCCGATGGGTGCGGTCGTCTAAGTGACTGCACAGTAACCACCCGGCCGGTCAGTCGGCCGACCGGGTGGCCACCATCGGGTTCTCGGGGCGCCCGGGGGTCAGGCCGAGGGGGCCTTCTTACCCCGTGTCGCTCCGCCACGCCCTCGCAGCGTGACGCCCGACTCGCTGAGCATGCGGTGCACAAAGCCATACGAGCGGCCGGTCTCCTCGGCCAACGCCCGGATGCTCGCACCGGCGTCGTACTTCTTCTTCAGGTCTGCCGCGAGCTTGTCGCGCGCGGCGCCGGTCACCCGGCTGCCCTTCTTCAGAGTCTCGGCCACCCGTGCCTCCTCATGGGAAGTGCGCTCTGGTCTCCTCATGATCACCCCTCCGGGCCTCCATGGCCACCCATTCGGCAAGGTCGATGAGACAAGGTTGTGACGACGGGAGCGCGTCCCCACATACGGAATCGACGATTCCGGCGGGTGCCGTCGATGCCTCCAATCGGGTTCTTCCGAGAAGTGCCAGGTCAGAAAGGCGCGACGGCCGAGCCCCGGTTCACCGGGAGCTCGGCCGTGAAATCGGTGTAGGACACACCTCGGGATGAGGAGATCTCACACGAATGATGGATCACCGATGGGCCGAATGATCCATACGCAGTGGATCACACCTTCGATCAACCCCGGCTGACACCGGGGCGCCTCAGGCGAGGGCGACCAGGTCCGCGTAGTCGGCGCCCCACAGGTCCTCGATGCCGTCCGGCAGCAGGATGATCCGCTCCGGCTGGAGCGCCTCGACGGCGCCCTCGTCGTGGGTGACGAGGACGACCGCGCCCTTGTAGGTGCGCAGGGCGCCGAGGATCTCCTCGCGGCTGGCCGGGTCGAGGTTGTTCGTCGGCTCGTCGAGCAGCAGCACGTTCGCCGACGACACGACGAGGGTGGCGAGCGCGAGACGGGTCTTCTCGCCGCCGGAGAGGACCCCGGCCGGCTTGTCCACGTCGTCGCCGGAGAACAGGAACGAGCCGAGCACCTTGCGGACCTCCACGAGGTCCATGTCGGGTGCGGCGGAACGCATGTTCTCCAGGACCGTGCGGTCGGGGTCGAGGGTCTCGTGCTCCTGGGCGTAGTAGCCGAGTTTGAGGCCGTGGCCGGGGACGACGGCGCCGGTGTCCGGCTGCTCCACGCCGCCCAGCAGCCGCAGCAGGGTGGTCTTGCCGGCGCCGTTGAGGCCGAGGATGACGACCCGGGAGCCCTTGTCGACGGCCAGGTCGACGTCGGTGAAGATCTCCAGGGAGCCGTACGACTTCGACAGGCCCTCGGCCATCAGCGGGGTCTTGCCGCAGGGCGAGGGCTCGGGGAAGCGCAGCTTGGCGACCTTGTCGGACTGGCGGACCTCCTCCAGGCCGGACAGCAGGCGCTCCGCGCGGCGGGCCATGTTCTGCGCGGCGACCGTCTTGGTGGCCTTGGCGCGCATCTTGTCGGCCTGCGCGTTGAGGGCGGCGGCCTTCTTCTCGGCGTTCTGCCGCTCGCGCCGGCGGCGCTTCTCGTCGGCCTCGCGCTGCTGCTGGTAGAGCTTCCAGCCCATGTTGTAGACGTCGATGGTGGCGCGGTTGGCGTCCAGGTAGAACACCTTGTTGACGACCGTCTCGACCAGGTCCACGTCGTGGGAGATGACGATGAAGCCGCCGCGGTAGGTCTTGAGGTAGTCGCGCAGCCAGACGATCGAGTCGGCGTCGAGGTGGTTGGTCGGCTCGTCGAGCAGCAGGGTGTCCGCGTCGGAGAACAGGATCCTGGCGAGCTCGACACGGCGGCGCTGACCGCCGGAGAGGGTGTGCAGGGGCTGGCCGAGCACGCGGTCGGGCAGGTTCAGCGCGGCGGCGATGGTGGCGGCCTCGGCCTCGGCGGCGTACCCGCCCTTGGTGAGGAACTCGGTCTCCTGGCGCTCGTACTGCCGGAGCGCCTTCTCGCGGGTGGCACCCTGGCCGTTCGCGATGCGCTGCTCGTTGTCGCGCATCTTGCGGATCAGTACGTCCAGGCCGCGGGCGGAGAGGATGCGGTCGCGGGCGAGGACGTCGAGGTCACCGGTGCGGGGGTCCTGGGGCAGGTAGCCGACCTCGCCGGAGCGGGTGACGGTGCCGGCGGCGGGGATGCCCATGCCGGCGAGGACCTTGGTGAGGGTGGTCTTGCCCGCGCCGTTGCGGCCGACCAGGCCGATGCGGTCGCCCTTGGCGACGCGGAAGGTGGCGCTTTCGATGAGGACGCGGGCACCGGCGCGCAGCTCGATGCCGGAGGCGGAGATCACGGTCAGACTCCAGGGCGGGTATCGGGGGGTGCGGTGGGCGGCTGAGGACGTTCCCGCCGTCTAATGCGCGAGGAGAATGGCCATGCGAGCCATTCTAACGGGGCCGTGCAACAGCTTTTCCGCGCGCGGGAGCCCCGGCGGTTGTCAGTGCCCGGTGCCAGACTGGGCGGCAACTGGACATTCCGGTGTACGCGAGACACAGGGAAGTGATCGCCATGGCAGGAACGGGCGGCGGGCGTCCGAGCATCGTTCCGACGTTGTTGTACGGGGACGCGAAGGCGGCGATCCGGCAGCTCACGGAGGCCTTCGGCTTCAGGGAGCTGTCGGTGTACGAGGGCGAGGACGGGGCGGTGATGCACGCCGAGCTGGTGCAGGGCAACGGGGTGGTGATGCTGGGCTCCAAGGGCCGCGGCGGGGCGTTCGACACGGCGATGAAGGGGGCGGGCCCGGCGGCGGTGTACGTCGTCGTGGACGACGTGGACGCACACCACCGGCGCGCGGTGGAACAGGGCGCGGAGATCCTGATGCCACCGACGGACCAGGACTACGGCTCACGGGACTACATGGCCCGGGACACCGAGGGCAACATCTGGACCTTCGGCACGTACGCACCGGAAACCGGAGGCTGAGACCGCGCCCGGCCGGGCTGAGGGGTCTACGGACCGGCGTCCCGGGAGCCGAGCAGGTGGCCGTGGCTCGGGTGCGACGCCCCTGTCCCTGTCACCGGGTTCCGCCCCGCGGTAGCCGGACGCCGACCGACGCGAGACGGATGCCCCGGCCGCCCGGCATCGGGGCGGAAGCCGTTGCCGAACGGAAGCGAGCCGCACACCGGCAGAGGACACGCGCCTCCCGCGCCACGGGTACCGGGTTCGGGCGCGAGGCCCGTCCCGCGGAAGCCGGACGACGACCGCGCTCGTGCGGGATTCGGTGCCCCGTCCCCCGGCATCGGGACCGGATCCGTTGCCGAAACGGAGGCGGGCCGCACACCGGCGGAGGACACGTACCTCCGCGCCGCGGACGGGCTCGTGTGGGTTCGGGTGCCCCCGGAGGGGAGCGGCGTTCGCCCGGCGTCGGGCGGGTGGGGTGGGCCGGGGAGGTTGTGGGCCTCCCCGGGGGCGGGTGGGTCAGCCGCCGGTGTGGACCTGGAAGGCTGCCCGGCGGACCGCCTTGGCCAGGGCCGGGTCGGGGTGGGCGGCGGCGAGGGCGACCAGGACCTGCACGGTGCGCGGGTGGCCGACCGCGCGGACCTCGCTGAGCAGCGCGGGGACCGTCGGCTGCACCGCGGACTCCAGGTGCCGGACCAGCAGCGGCGCCTCACCGTGGTCGGCGACGGCCGCGGCGGTGTCCACCCACAGCCAGGTGGCCTCCTCGCGGGTGAGCACCTCGTGGGCGTCCTCGGGGTCGGCACCGTCGTGCTCGGCCAGCCACAGCAGGGCGTACGGCCGCAGCGTCGGTTCGTCGAGCACCGTGCGGACCTCGGGCTCCGCGGGCGCGCCGACCACACGCAGCGCCTCGAAGGCGAGGCCGCGCAGCAGGGCGTCCTCGCCGCGGGCGGCGCGGATCAGCTCGGTGACGGCGCTGCCGACCGGCCGGGCGGCGAGCCAGGCCCGGTATTCGGCGCGGGCGGCGTTGGGGCGCAGCCGGCCGCAGCCGCGCAGCATGTCCTCGGCGCCCTGCTCGATGTTCCCGGCGGGGCTCTGCGCGGCGACGCAGATCTGCTCCAGCTTGACCCACACCGCCCAGCTGCCGAGCGGGGTGAGCGTGGCCTGCCCGTCGCCGTAGGTGAGGGCGCCGACGGAGGCGAGGGCGCGCAGCGCCCAGTCGAGCAGCGGTTCCAGCGGGGCGTCGTCGGAGGCCGGCTCGGCCGGCGCGGGACGGGGCACGTCGGCCTGCGGCGCGTAGTCGATCTCGCAGCGTTCCGTACGGAGCTCGGTGACGCGCTGCTGGAGGAGGTCGAGGAGCTGCGGCACGGGGACGGGGCCGGCGGAGAGCTGGAGGAAGGAGAGCACCTGCGGCATGGCCGTGACGACCTCGGCGACGGCGGCCGGCTCGTACTCCTCGGGTTCGGGATGTGCCAGCGACCAGGCGTCGCACAGGGCGACCCAGCCGCGCAGCACGGCGCTGTCGTCGCGGTTCCAGGCGCGCAGCCGCCAGCCGGGGCGGGCGGTGCCGCCGTGCACCTCGACGAGGCCGGCCAGGCGGGCGGTGTCCCAGTCGGCACGCACCTGAGCGGGGGTCAGGCCGAGGGCCCGGGCCGCCCGTTCGGCGGTCGCGTCGGAGAGGGTGGCCTTGCCGTCGGCGGTGGCGCTGTCCCCGCCGGGGCCGAGGGCGGCGTCGGCCCAGCGGGCGACGCGGGCGGCCGCGGCCAGACCGGAGCGCGCCATTCTGGCCAGCTCCCCCGGTGCGGGGGTGCCCTCCGGGGGGCGTGGCGCGGGGCGGCGCGCGCGCCGCTGGTTGATCGCTGTGGGGGCGGCGGCCAGGGGTCGGGGGCGGACGAGTCGAAGCCTGGAGTCGCGCGGGATACGGGACGTCACGGGTGCAGTCTTGCGGTTGACGGTCCGAAATCCCAAACGGAATGCCGGCGGGGGCGCGGGGACGGTCCGCGCCCCGGGCCGGGATGCGGTCGGAGGGGCCGGATCAGGCCAGTGGTGCGACGCCAACCGGAACCGTTGGCACCGGCTTCACAGCAGCGGGGTGAGGAAGCGGCGCAGGGCCTCCTCGTAGGCCTCCGGGTCGGCGTTCCACATGGCGGCGTGGGCGGCGCCCCGGACGGTGTGCAGGGTGACCGTGTCGGGGTGGGCGGCGGCGAGACGGCGGGAGTACCGCCAGGGGGCCACCATGTCGTCGGGACCGTGGAAGATGTGCGTGGGGACACCGATCCGGTCCAGGTGGACGGCGCCGGGGCTGCGCTCGCCGTAGAGGCCCGTGCGGCCCTGCGCGGCGCGGACGGCGAGCGGGAGCAGCGGGCCCGGGGTGCGGTGGGCCGCGGCGAGGGCGCGCAGGGTCGCCTCCCAGCTGAGCACGGGCGAGTCGAGGATCAGACCGGCGACGCGGTCGCGCAGCTCGGAGCGGGCGGTGACGCGCAGGGCCATGGTCGCGCCGCTGGACCAGCCGTGCAGGACCACCTGCCGGGCGCCCGACCGCACCGCGTGGTGCAGCACGGCGTCGAGATCGCGCCACTCGGTCTCGCCGAGGTGGTTGAGGCCGTCCGGGGAGCGCGGCGCGCCGGGGTCGCCGCGGTAGGCGGGGGCGAGCACCGGGACGCGCCGGCGGTGCAGGAACTCCATGAGGTTCATGGTGTGTTCCCTGGTGGTGCCGAGGCCGTGGACGACGATCACCCAGGTGTTCCGGACGCCGGGCAGGAACCATACGGGTACGGGTCCGAGTTCGCCGGGGACCTCCAGGGCGGTGTGGTCCAGGCCGAGGGCGGTGCCGGGGTCGCCGGCGTACAGGTTCGGGGTGAGCCAGGCCCGGTCGCCGGGTTCCGGGGTGCCGTAGGTGACGCGTTCCAGCCGGCGGACGACGGTGTCGGCGGATCGCGCGGTGCCGGACAGCACGGGTCCGACGACCGCGTGGAACCCGTCCCCGGTGAGACCGTGGCGGCCGGGCCGCAGGGCGGCGAGGTCCCGGGTGAGGGTGACCTGGCCGGCGGCGGTGGCGTGGACGGTGAGCCGGGGTTCGGTGGGCAGGGGGCCGCCCGGCGGGATCCTGAGGGCGGAATCACTGGCGAACCGGCCGGCGGCCACGGCGGCGGCGCCGGCGCCTATCACGGCGGTGACGGCAGCGGCCGTCGCTCTGACAGTGCGCACGTTTTCCAGTGTCATGGGGGGACGGGTACCCGGCCAGTGGGGGTGGCTGCGGTGGGGATTCGGCCGGGGCGGGGTGGCTCCGCCGGTGCGGGAGGGTGGGGGTGCCGGCAAGGGGTTCTTCGCCCCCGCCGCCCCTTCCCGTCCCGTCCCTGGGGCTGCGCCCCAGACCCCCTTCGGCCCTTCGGGCCTCGTCCTCAAGCGCCGGACGGGCTGTTCCTCAGCCCGGCTGGCCGTAGCCGCGCAGGTGTTCGCCCGCCTCCTCCAGTTGCTCCCGGGTCAGGAGGTGCGGGGTCAGGCCCGGGACCGATGACGCGGTGAGCCAGAGGCGGCACATCCACTCCAGTTGGGCGGTGCGGTCGTAGGCCTGGGCGAGGGTCGTGCCGTGGGTGACCGTGCCGTGGTTCCGGAGCAGGCAGCCGGTGCGGCCGTCGAGGGCGCGGAGCATGTTCCCGGCCAGTTCGTCGGTGCCGTACGTGGCGTAGGGGGCGACCCGGACGGGGCCGCCCAGCGCGGCGGCCATGTAGTGGATCGGGGGCAGTTCGCCGACGAGGGTGGAGACGGCCGTGGCGTGGACGGCGTGCGTGTGCACGACGGCGCGCGCGGCGGTGGTGCGGTACACCGCGAGGTGCATGGGAAGCTCGCTGGTCGGGACCAGCGAGCCGAGCACCTGCCGGCCGGCGAGGTCGACGCCCGTCACATCGTCCGGCGTCAGCCGGTCGTACGGCACTCCCGACGGCGTGACCAGCACCGTCTCGCCGACCCGCACCGACACGTTGCCGGAGGTGCCGACGACGAGTCCGTCGGCGACGGTCCGGCGCGCGGTCTCGACGAGCTCCCGCCAGGCGTGCGCCTCCTCCTCGCCGACCCGCCGGCTCCCCGTGGGGTGCCCGGCGTCCTCCGCTTCCCGTCCGTCCCGCTGCCGCCCGGTCATACCGCGATCCTGCCAGGTGGCCTGCGCACTGGGCCGTCCGGCGGAGCGGCCACCCCCTCTTACGGTCACCACGATGCCCATTCCAGTTCATCTTCCGTTCACCCTGGTTACCTACGTTCGACCAGCCAATGACCTCGAACGATTGCCTGGGTAAATGGAAAGCTTCTCGCTGATCCTCGCGATTGTGGTGGTAACCGCACTCGCGTTCGATTTCACGAACGGTTTCCACGACACCGCGAACGCGATGGCAACGACCATTTCGACCGGTGCCCTGCGACCCAAGGTCGCGGTGGCCATGTCCGCCGTACTGAACCTCGTGGGCGCATTCCTCTCGGTGGAGGTCGCCAACACGATCTCCAAAGGCCTCGTCGACGAGGCGGGCATCCGTCCCGAGGTCATCTTCGCCGCATTGGTCGGCGCGATCCTCTGGAACCTGCTGACCTGGCTGGTCGGACTGCCGTCCAGCTCCTCGCACGCCCTCATGGGCGGTCTGATCGGCGCCACCGTCGCCTCCGCCGGTTTCGGCGCGGTGCACGGCGACGTCCTCGTCACCAAGGTACTGATCCCCGCGATCGCCGCCCCGCTGGTGGCCGGTCTCGCCGCGATGTTCGCGACCCGGCTGACCTACCGCCTGGGCCGCAAGGCCGACGGCAAGGCCTCCGAGAAGGGCTACCGCGCCGGCCAGATCGCCTCCGCCGGCCTGGTCTCCCTGGCCCACGGCACCAACGACGCCCAGAAGACGATGGGCATCATCACGCTCGCCCTGGTCGCCGGCGGCGCCCTCGCCCCCGACTCCGACCCGCCGATGTGGGTCATCGTCTCGGCCGGTGTCGCCATCGCGCTGGGCACCTACCTCGGCGGCTGGCGCATCATCCGCACCATGGGCAAGGGCCTGACCGACCTCCAGCCGCAGCAGGGCTTCGCCGCCCAGACCAGCGCCGCGACGGTCATCCTGGCCTCCTCGCACCTCGGCTTCTCCCTCTCCACCACGCACTCCGTCTCCGGTGCCGTGATGGGCGCGGGCCTCGGCCGCAAGGGCGGTGTCGTCCGCTGGTCGACCGCCACCCGCATGTTCGTCGCCTGGGGTCTGACGCTGCCCGCGGCGGCCTTCGTCGCGGCCGTCGCCGAGTGGGTCTGCGGCTTCGGCAGCTGGGGCACCGCGGTCGTGGCCGTCTTCCTGGTCGCCTCCAGCTTCGCCATCTGGAAGATCTCCCGCCGCGAGATCGTCGACCACACCAACGTCAACGACCACGAGGTCCCGGGCGAGGCGCCGTCCGGCGAGGAGCCGTCCGGCGTGGTGACGCAGGCGATGGCCGCCGTCACCCCTCCCCCGGCGGGCACCGTGACCGATGAACTCGCGGCCACGATCCCGGCCCCCAACGACCCGGCGGCGCCGGCCAAGACCGCCGTCTGACCGCGACCCGGTACGAAGGAAGAAGAGCACCATGCAGATCGACTGGGCAGCCCTCGGCTCCGTCTTCGGCGTCAGCCTCGTGGTCACCGTGGCGCTGGTGGCCCTGTTCACCCTCGGCATCACCGGACTGTCCCGCCGCGAGCGGGCAGCCGCCCAGGGCCAGTCCGCGGTCCTGGCCGTCACCGGCGCCTGGGCATGCTTCGCGGCGTGCGCGGCGGCGGTGGGCTACGGGATCTACCTGATCATGGCCTGACCCCGGCCCGGATCATGCCCTGATCCACGATCGTCACCGTCCGGCGGGCGGTGCGGGAGCCCCGGCACCCGCACCGCCCGCCGTCGTGTGCGCACCCCGCCCGCGGTTCACCCACCGGAACCCCTCTGTGGGCCTCAGCACACTTCAGCCTCGCAGGTCAACGGCAAGTTGACGGCCCTTCGGGGGCCGTGGTGGACTGCCTCAGCCAATACGGCGGCAGGAGAGGAAGCCGGTGCGATTCCGGCGCGGTCCCGCCACTGTCACCGGGTGAACACCCGGGAGCCAGGAACTCTCACCGCCGGTCTCGTCGAACCAGGGCGTGGACACCCTGAGTGAGGACATATCGCCATGCGCGGCTGCCTGTCGAGGTCGATCAGCGACACCCCACCCCGCTTCGGGGCCGGTCCCTCCGGATCCGTCACCGGCTGACCCCATGGGTGCCGATCGCGTATTCGCGTACGGCGCCGCCGCCGGCCTCCTCGGCGACCTGCTGCTCGGCGATCCCCGCCGTGGGCACCCGGTCGCCGCTTTCGGGCGGGCCGCGGCTGCCGTGGAACGAGTGCTGTGGCGCGACGACCGGGGCCGGGGTGCCGTGCACACCGCCGTGTGCGTCGGCGGCGCCGTGGCGCTGGGCGGCGTCGCCGCCCGCTGTGTGCGCTCCTCCCCCGCCGCCTCCGTCGCGCTGACGGCCGCCGCCACCTGGGCGGTCGTCGGGGGCACCTCGCTGGCCCGGGAGGCCCGCGCCGTCGGGCGGGCCCTGGAGGCCGGGGACGTCGAGGCGGCGCGGGAGCGGCTGCCGCACCTGTGCGGCCGTGACCCGCAGGCGCTGGACGCCGACGGCATCGCCCGCGCGGTGGTGGAGTCGGTCGCCGAGAACACCTCCGACGCCGTGGTGGGCGCGCTCGTGTGGGGCGCCGCCGCAGGGGTGCCGGGCCTGCTCGGGTTCCGGGCCGTCAACACCCTGGACGCGATGGTCGGCCACAAGTCCCCCCGCCACCGCCGCTACGGCTGGGCCTCCGCCCGTCTCGACGACGTGGCCGGCTGGCCGGGGGCGCGGCTGACCGCCGTACTCGCCGCGGCCGGCGGACCGGACCCGCGCGGCGCGGTACGGGCCTGGCGGGCCGACGCGCACCGCCATCCGAGCCCCAACGCCGGTCCCGTCGAGGCGTCCTTCGCGGGCGCGCTCGGGGTACGGCTCGGCGGGACGCTCTCCTACAGCGGCCGGGTCGAGCACCGGCCGGTACTCAACGGCGGCGGGCGGGCCGTCGCCGTGTCCGACATCGACCGGGCGGTACGGCTGTCGCGGCGCGTGGGCTGGCTGGCGCTCGGCGCCGGTGTGCTCGCGCGGAGCATCGTGAAGGGACGCAGGCCATGAGCGGTGGGGGGCTGCTGGTCGCCGGGACCACCTCGGACGCCGGCAAGAGCGTGGTGACCGCCGGGATCTGCCGGTGGCTGGTGCGGCAGGGCGTCAAGGTCGCGCCGTTCAAGGCGCAGAACATGTCGCTGAACTCGTTCGTCACCCGGGAGGGCGCCGAGATCGGGCGGGCGCAGGCCATGCAGGCCCAGGCCTGCCGCCTCGAGCCGACGGCGCTGATGAACCCGGTGCTGCTCAAGCCGGGCGGCGAGCGGTCCAGCCAGGTGGTGCTGCTGGGCAAGCCCGTCGGTGAGATGAGCGCGCGCGGCTACCACGGCGGGCGGCAGCAGCGGCTGCTCGGCACGGTGCTGGACTGCCTGGAGCAGCTGCGGAGCACGCACGACGCGGTGATCTGCGAGGGCGCCGGCAGCCCGGCCGAGATCAATCTGCGGCGCACGGACATCGTGAACATGGGGATCGCCCGGGCGGCCGGACTGCCCGTCCTGATCGTGGGCGACATCGACCGCGGCGGCGTCTTCGCGTCCTTCTTCGGCACCGTCGCCCTGCTGTCCCCCGAGGACCAGGACCTGGTCGCCGGGTTCCTCGTGAACAAGTTCCGGGGCGACGTGTCGCTGCTGGAGCCGGGGCTCGGCATGCTGCACGGCCTGACCGGGCGCCGGACGTACGGGGTGCTGCCGTTCCGGCACGGGCTCGGCATCGACGAGGAGGACGGACTGCGGGTGTCCCTGCGGGGAGCCGTCCGGGAGTCCGCGGTGACCGCGCCGGCCGGTGAGGACGTGCTGCGGGTCGCCGTGTGCGCGGTGCCGCTGATGTCCAACTTCACGGACGTCGACGCCCTCGCCGCCGAGCCGGGGGTCGTGGTGCGGTTCGTGGACCGGCCCGAGGAACTCACCGACGCCGACCTCGTGGTCGTCCCGGGTACGCGCGGCACCGTACGGGCGCTGGAGTGGCTGAGGGAGCGCGGGCTGGCGGACGCGCTGCGGCGGCGGGCGGCCGAGGGACGGCCCGTGCTGGGCATCTGCGGCGGCTTCCAGATCCTCGGCGAGCACATCGAGGACGAGGTCGAGAGCCGCGCCGGGCACGTGGACGGGCTCGGCGTCCTGCCCGTACGGGTGCGGTTCGCCCGCGAGAAGACTCTGACGCGGCCCGTCGGACAGGCCCTCGGGGAGCCCGTCGAGGGGTACGAGATCCATCACGGGATCGCCGAGGTCACAGCGGGCGAACCCTTCTTGGACGGCTGCCGGGTCGGCCAGACCTGGGGCACGCACTGGCACGGCTCACTGGAGTCGGACGGTTTCCGGCGGGCCTTCCTGCGCGAGGTGGCGCGGGCCTCGGGCCGCCGCTTCGTACCGGCCCCCGACACCTCGTTCGCCGCGCTGCGCGAGGAGCAGCTCGACCGGCTCGGCGACCTGATCGAACACCACGCGGACACGGACGCGCTGTGGCGGCTCATCGAGTCCGGCGCACCGCGAGACCTGCCCTTCATCGAACCGGGAGCGCCCGCATGAGCACTGTGCTGTTGTTGTCGACCGCCGACACGGACCTCCTGGCCGCCCGGGCCTCCGGCGCCGCCTACCGGATCGGCAACCCGACCCGCGTGGACGTGACGGACGAGTTGCCCGCGCTGCTCGACGGGGCGGACCTCGCCGTCGTACGGCTGCTCGGCGGCAAGCGTGCCTGGGAGGACGGGCTGGCGGCGCTGAAGGCGTCCGGCGTCCCGACGGTGCTGCTCGGCGGGGAGAGCGTGCCGGACGCGGAACTGATGGCCGAGTCGACGGTGCCGGCCGGGGTGGTCGCCGAAGCACTGCGGTACCTCGTCGAGGGCGGCCCGGAGAACCTCACCGAACTGGCCCGGTTCCTGTCCGACACCGTGCTGCTGACCGGCGAGGGGTTCGAACAGCCGCGGAAGATGCCGGAGTACGGCGTCCACGGCACCCGGCCCCTGGAACCGGGACGCCCGACCGTCGGCGTGCTCTTCTACCGGGCTCACGAACTGAGCGGCAACACCGCCTTCGTGGACACCCTGTGCGACGCGATCGAGGCGCGGGGCGCCAACGCCCTGCCGGTGTACTGCGGTTCGCTGCGCGGCGCGGATCCCGAGCTGTACTCCCTGTTGTCGAAGGCCGACACCCTCGTCGCCACCGTGCTCGCGGCCGGCGGCACGCACGCCTCGCAGGCGTCGGCGGGCGGTGACGAGGAGGCCTGGGACATCGGCGCGTTGGCCGACCTGGACGTGCCGGTGCTGCAAGGGCTGTGCCTCACGTCGTCGCGCGCGGCCTGGGAGGAGTCCGACGCCGCCCTGTCCCCCATGGACGCGGCGATGCAGGTCGCCATCCCGGAGTTCGACGGACGGCTGGTCACGGTGCCGTTCTCCTTCAAGGAGCAGGGCCCGGACGACGTGCCGGTGTACGTGGCGGACCCCGAGCGGGCCGCCCGGGTCGCGGGGATCGCGGTGCGGCACGCCCGGCTGGGGCACACCCCGAACGCGGAGAAGAAGGTCGCGCTGGTCTTCACCGCGTACCCGACCAAGCACTCGCGCGTGGGCAACGCGGTGGGGCTCGACACCCCGGCCTCGGCGGTGCGCGTCCTGGACGCGCTGCGCGACGCCGGGTACGCGGTCGACGGCTACCCGTCCGGCGGCGACGAGCTGATCCACCGGTTGATCGAGGCCGGCGGCCACGACGTCGAGTGGCTGACGGAGGAGCAGTTGGCCGCCGCGCCCGCACGGGTGCCGCTGGCGGACTACCGGGCGTGGTTCGAGAAGCTGGACCCGCAACTGCGGGACGGCATGCGGGAGGCGTGGGGCGAACCGCCGGGCTCGCTGTACGTCGACGGGGACGACATCGTGCTCGCGTCGCTGCGGTTCGGGAACGTCGTGGTGATGATCCAGCCGCCGCGCGGCTTCGGGGAGAACCCGATCGCGATCTACCACGACCCCGACATGCCGCCTTCGCATCACTACCTGGCGGCCTACCGCTGGCTGGAGAACAGTTTCGGCGCCGACGCGATCGTGCACATGGGCAAGCACGGCACGATGGAGTGGCTGCCGGGCAAGGGGCTCGGGCTGAGCGCCGGGTGCGCACCGGACGCGGTGCTGGGCGACCTGCCGCTGATCTACCCGTTCATCGTCAACGACCCCGGTGAGGGGACGCAGGCCAAGCGGCGCGGGCACGCGACCGTGGTCGACCACCTCGTACCGCCGATGGCACGCGCCGACACCTACGGCGACCTGGCGAAGCTGGAGCAGCTGCTCGACGAGTACGCGCTGGTCTCCGACCTGGACCCGGCGAAGGCACCGGCGGTCCGCGCGCAGATCTGGACGCTGGTCAAGGCGGCCGAGCTCCACCACGACCTGCACGTGGACGACCAGCCGGACGACGACGACTTCGACGAGTTCGTCATGCACATCGACGGCTACCTGTGCGAGATCAAGGACGTGCAGATCCGCGACGGCCTGCACATTCTGGGCGGCGGGCCGGTCGGCGAACCGCGCGTGAATCTGGTGCTGGCGGTGCTGCGTGCCTCACAGGTGTGGGGCGGGCAGGCGAACGCCCTGCCGGGGCTGCGGGCCGCGCTGGCCGAGCACTTCGGGCTGGTGGAGAAGGAGTTGCTGGCCGAGCCGGGCGCTCCGGTGAAGGTCGCGGCGGAGCTGACGGAGCTGGTGGACGGACCGGCACGGACGGGCGCCGACACGATCGACCTGCTGGAGCAGCTGTGCCGGCGGTTCGCGGAGGGCATGGAGGAGCGCGGCTGGGCGGCCGACGCGGTCCCCGCGCTGGTGCGGGAGGTACTGGGGGACGAACTCCCCGACGCGGTCGCCGTGTTGCGGTTCGCCTGCGAGGAGGTGGTGCCCCGGCTGGCCCGTACCACGGACGAGATCGGGAACATCCTGCGGGCGCTGGACGGGGGGTACGTCCCTGCGGGGCCCTCGGGTTCGCCGACGCGCGGGCTGGTCAACGTGCTGCCGACCGGGCGGAACTTCTACTCCGTCGACCCCAAGGCCATTCCGTCCCGGCTGAGTTGGGAGGTCGGGCAGTCGCTCGCGGACTCGCTGGTGCAGCGGTACGTGCAGGACACGGGTGAGTATCCGAAGTCCGTCGGCCTGACGGTGTGGGGCACGTCGGCGATGCGCACCCAGGGCGACGACATCGCCGAGATCCTGGCGCTGCTGGGGTGCCGTCCGGTGTGGGACGACGCGTCCCGGCGGGTCACCGGGTTCGAGGTGGTCGGCCTGGAGGAACTGGGCCGGCCGCGCATCGACGTCACGGTCCGCATCTCCGGGTTCTTCCGGGACGCGTTCCCGCATGTCGTGGGGCTGATCGACGACGCGGTACGCGCGGTGGCGGAGCTGGACGAACCGGCCGAGTCCAACTACGTGCGGGCGCACGTGGAGGAGGACACGGCGGACCACGGTGACCGACGACGCGCGACGGCTCGCATCTTCGGTTCCAAGCCGGGGGCGTACGGGGCGGGCCTGCTGCCGCTGATCGACGCGCGGAACTGGCGCTCGGACGCGGACCTCGCCGAGGTGTACGCGGTGTGGGGCGGCTACGCCTACGGGCGCGGGCTCGACGGGCGGGCGGCGCGCGGGGACATGGAGACGGCGTTCCGGCGGATCGCGGTGGCGGCGAAGAATGTCGACACGCGTGAACATGACATCGCGGATGCGGACGACTACTTCCAGTATCACGGCGGCATGGTCGCCATGGTGCGGCATCTGACGGGGGCCAGCCCGGAGGCGTACGTCGGGGACTCGGCGACACCGGACCAGGTGAAGACCCGAACTCTGGGCGAGGAAACGCACCGGGTCTTCCGGGCCCGCGTGGTCAACCCCCGCTGGATGGCGGCCATGCGGCGCCACGGGTACAAGGGCGCCTTCGAGATGGCGGCCACCGTCGACTACCTCTTCGGGTACGACGCCACGGCCGGGGTCGTGGACGACTGGATGTACGAGAAGTTGTCGGCCGAGTACGTGTTCTCGCCGGAGAACCAGGAGTTCATGCGCCAGTCCAATCCGTGGGCATTGCGGGGCATCACGGAACGGCTGCTGGAGGCGGCGGACCGCGGCCTGTGGGCGGAGCCGGACCAGGAGACCCTCGACCGGCTCCGGGTGACCTACCTCGAACTCGAGGGAGATCTGGAGGAAGAGGAGTGACTCTCCCCCGCAGCCCCGCGTCGGCGGGGAGCAGTCAACAAGGTCGTGTTCCCGAGTGTCGACGTCCGGACCACCCCCGCGCCGGCGGGGAACACACCCCCAGTGTGTCAACTGCTCCTGCTTACAGCGCTCATCCATCGCACCAGCCGCTCGAAGGAGTGATTCCGGCATGAGTGTCCCCTTTCCGTTCACGGCCGTCGTCGGTCAGGACGATCTGCGGCTCGCACTGCTGCTGAACGCCGTCTCCCCGACGGTCGGCGGGGTGCTGGTGCGCGGCGAGAAAGGCACCGCGAAGTCCACGGCCGTACGCGCCGTTTCGGCGTTGTTGCCGGAAGTCGCCGTGGTGTCCGGCTGCCGGTTCTCCTGTGACCCCTCGGCCCCGGACCCCGCGTGCCCGGACGGGCCGCACGAGAGCGGGAGCGGTGCCGCACGGTCCGCCCGCATGGTCGAACTGCCCGTCGGTGCCTCCGAGGACCGGCTGGTCGGGGCGCTGGACATCGAGCGGGCGCTGGCGGAGGGCGTGAAGGCCTTCGAGCCGGGCCTGCTGGCCGACGCGCATCGCGGGATTCTGTACGTCGACGAGGTCAATCTCCTTCATGACCATCTGGTCGACCTGCTGCTGGACGCGGCGGCGATGGGCGCCTCCTACGTCGAGCGCGAGGGTGTCTCCGTGCGGCATGCCGCGCGATTCCTGCTGGTCGGAACCATGAACCCCGAGGAGGGGGAACTCAGGCCTCAGCTTCTCGACCGGTTCGGGCTGACCGTCGAGGTCGCCGCCTCGCGCGAGCCCGACCAGCGTGTGGAAGTCGTGCGGCGGCGGCTCGCGTACGACGACGATCCCGCCGGGTTCGCCGCGCGGTGGGCCGACGAGGAGGCCGCCGTACGGGCGCGGATCGTGGCGGCGCGGGAGTTGTTGCCGTCGGTGCGGCTCGGGGACGGGGCGTTGCGGCAGATCGCGGCGACCTGTGCGGCGTTCGAGGTGGACGGCATGCGGGCCGACATCGTGATGGCGCGTACGGCGACCGCGCTGGCCGCTTGGGCCGGGCGGACGGATGTGCTCGCCGAGGACGTGCGGCAGGCGGCGCTGCTCGCTCTGCCGCATCGCAGGCGGCGTTCGCCGTTCGATGCCCCCGGCCTCGACGAGGACAAGCTCGACGAGACGCTCGAGGAGTTCGGGGGCGACGACGAGCCAGACCCCGATCCGGACGGGCCGGGCGGCCCCGACGGGGGTGGCGGGCAGCCGCCCGAGGAGGGGCCGGAGGGCGGTGGTGACGCGGGGGCGTCGGCCGAGGCCGAGGAGTCCGGGGAGTCCGGGGAGTCGCAGCCGGCCGGGGCCGGTTCCGGTGAGCGGTCGCCCGTGGGTGCTGCCGAGCCGTTCCGGACGAAGGTGCTGAGCGTGCCCGGGCTCGGCGAGGGTGCCGCCGGGCGGCGTTCGCGGGCGCGGACCGAGCACGGGCGGACCACGGGCGCCCGGCGGCCACAGGGTGCCCTGACCACGTTGCACCTGGCCGCCACCGTCCAGGCCGCGGCGCCGCATCAGCGGGCGCGGGGCCGCAGGGGGCCGGGGCTGTTGGTGCGCCGGGACGATCTGAGGCAAGCGGTGCGCGAGGGGCATGAATCCAATCTCGTGCTGTTCGTCGTCGACGCCTCCGGGTCGATGGCCGCGCGGCAGCGGATGAGTGCGGTGAAGGGTGCCGTGCTGTCGCTGCTGCTCGATGCCTATCAGCGGCGGGACAAGGTCGGTCTGGTGACCTTCCGGGGCTCGGCGGCCGATGTGGCCCTGCCTCCCACGTCGTCGGTGGACGCGGCGGCGGCACGGCTGGAGTCGTTGCCGACGGGTGGGCGGACTCCGCTCGCGGCGGGGCTGCTCAGGGCGCACGAGGTGCTGCGGGTGGAGCGGTTGCGGGATCCGGCGCGGCGTCCGCTGGTCGTGGTGGTCACGGACGGACGGGCCACCGGTGGGCCGGAGCCGGTCGCGCTGGCCTCGCGTGCGGCGCGGCTGTTCGCGGCCGACGGGGTCGCGTCGGTGGTCGTGGACTGCGAGTCGGGGCCGGTGCGGCTGGGGCTCGCGGGGCGGTTGGCCGGGGAGTTGGGCGGCAGTGCCGTGACGCTGGGCGAGTTGCGGGCGGACAGCATCGCCGGGCTGGTGAAGGACGTACAGAGGAGGGCCGCGTAATGCCGAAGGGGCAGCCGGATGTCGTACCCGATGACGGGCTGACGACGCGGCAGCGGCGCAATCGGCCGCTGGTCGTCGTGCACACGGGGATCGGGAAGGGCAAGTCGACGGCCGCGTTCGGGCTGGCGTTGCGGGCCTGGAACCAGGGGTGGCCGATCGGGGTGTTCCAGTTCGTCAAGTCGGCGAAGTGGAAGGTCGGCGAGGAGAACGCGCTGCGGGTGCTCGGCGCCTCCGGTGAGGGCGGGTCCGTCGACTGGCACAAGATGGGCGAGGGCTGGTCGTGGGTCCAGCGGGACGCGCAGCTGGACAACGAGGAGAAGGCCCGGGAGGGCTGGGAGCAGGTCAAGCGGGACCTGGCCGCCGAGACGTACAAGCTGTATGTGCTGGACGAGTTCGCCTACCCGATGCACTGGGGGTGGGTGGACACCGATGAGGTGGTGTCCGTGCTGCGGGAGCGGCCGGGGACGCAGCATGTGGTGATCACCGGGCGGAACGCGCCAGGGAAGCTGGTGGAGTTCGCCGATCTCGTGACCGACATGTCCAAGGTCAAGCATCCGATGGATGCGGGGCAGAAGGGGCAGAGGGGCATCGAGTGGTGAGCTCCGTTCCACGGCTGGTGATCGCCGCGCCCTCGTCGGGGAGCGGGAAGACCACCGTTGCCACGGGGTTGATGGCCGCGCTGTCCGCGCGGGGGCTCGCCGTGTCCCCGCACAAGGTGGGGCCCGACTACATCGATCCCGGGTACCACGCGCTGGCCACCGGGCGGGTGGGGCGGAACCTCGACGCGTATCTGTGCGGTCCTGAGCTGGTGGCTCCGCTGTTCGCGCATGGTGCGCGGGGGTGCGACATCGCCGTCGTCGAGGGGGTGATGGGGCTGTTCGACGGGGCTGCGGGGGAAGGTGAACTGGCGTCCACCGCGCAGGTCGCGAAGCTGTTGCGGGCGCCGGTCGTGCTGGTCGTCGACGCGTCGTCGCAGTCCCGGTCGGTGGCGGCGTTGGTGCACGGGTTCGTGAGCTGGGATCCGGGGGTGCGGGTCGGGGGTGTGATCCTGAACAAGGTCGCCTCGGATCGGCATGAGGGGTTGTTGCGGGAGGCGTTGGACTCCGTCGGGGTGCCGGTGCTCGGGGTGCTGCGGCGGGCCGCGCAGGTGGAGACGCCGGCTCGGCATCTGGGGTTGGTGCCGGTTGCGGAGCGGGGTGCTTTGGCTGTCGACGCCGTTGAGGCGATGGCTGCGCGGGTGGCTGCCGGGTGTGATCTGTCGGCGTTGGTCGCGCTGGCGTCGAGTGCGGGGCCCTTGGCGGGTGCGGGGTGGGATGCGGGTGAGGCTTTGGCTTCTTCGCCTCCGCCGCCCCTTCCCTTCCCGTCCCTGGGGGCTTCGCCCCCGGACCCCCTTCGCGCAGTTCCCCGCGCCCCTCGGGTTGCCGTTGCCGGTGGGGCTGCGTTCACGTTCTCCTATGCCGAGCATGCCGAGTTGTTGTCCGCTGCCGGGGCCGAGGTCGTCGGCTTCGATCCGTTGCGGGACGAGGAACTGCCCGAGGGGACCCGCGGGATCGTCATCGGCGGTGGGTTTCCCGAGGTGTACGCCGCCGAGTTGTCCGCCAACGAGCGGCTCAGGAAGTCCGTCGCCGCCCTCGCGGAGAGCGGGGCTCCCGTCGCCGCCGAGTGTGCGGGGTTGCTGTATCTGTGCCGGGAGCTGGACGGGCTGCCCATGTGCGGGGTGCTGGACGCCTCCGCGCGGATGTCGGAGCGGCTGACCCTGGGATACCGGGACGCCGTGGCCGTGAGTGACAGCGCGCTGGCCGGGGCCGGTACGCGGATGCGGGGGCACGAGTTCCACCGGACCGTGGTCGAGCCGGGCGCCGGGGACGCTCCCGCCTGGGGGATGCGGGTGCCCGAGCGGCGGGTCGAGGGATTCGTGGAGCGCGGTGTGCACGCGAGCTATCTGCACACGCACTGGGCGTCCGAGCCCGGTGTCGCCCGTCGGTTCGTGGAGAGGTGCCGGACGTCATGAGCAGCAGGCTGGTCGGGGTCGGAGTGGGGCCCGGGGATCCGGAGCTGGTGACCGTCAAGGGGGTCAACGCGCTGCGGGCGGCGGATGTCGTCGTCGTACCCGTGATGGACACGGGCGAGCGGGGGCGGGCCGAGGCGACCGTGCTGCACTACGTGCCCGCCGGGAAGGTCGTCCGGGTGGTGTTCGCGCTGAACGAGCGGACCGACCGGGCGCGGCGCGAGGCCGCGTGGGACGCCGCCGGTGAGCGGGTCGCGGGGCTGCTGCGGGAGCACGGGGCCGTGGCCTTCGCGACGATCGGGGATCCGAACGTGTACTCGACGTTCACGTATCTCGCGCAGACCGTCGGCGGGCTGGTGCCGGGGACGGTCGTGGAGACGGTGCCGGGGATCACCGCCATGCAGGATCTGGCGGCGCGTTCCGGGGCCGTGCTGACCGAGGGGACGGAGCCGCTCACGCTGGTGCCGGTGACCGCCGGGGCCGCCGTGCTCAAGGAGGCGCTGGCGGGGCCCGGGACCGTCGTCGCGTACAAGTTCGGGCGGCAGGCCGGTGAGGTGGCCGAGGCGCTGCGGGAGACCGGGCGGATCGGTGACGCGGTGTGGGGGTCGGCGCTCGGGCTGCCGGAGGAGTCGGTGCGTCCGGCCGCTGATTTGGACGGGGCTCCGCTGCCGTATCTGTCGACGCTCATCGCGCCGCCGCGGCGCGACGGCGGGCGGGGCGGCAAACTGTGAGCGGGGCCGGGCCGTGGTCAGTGCGCGGCGCCCACCACAAGCCAGATGAACAGCACCCCCGCGACCGTGCAGAGCAGTGTGGAGCGGGCCGGGTGTTCGTGGTGGGCCTCGGGCAGGATCTCGGCCGCCGCGAGGTAGAGCAGCGCGCCGCCGAACAGGCCGAGGTAGCCGCCGAGCAGGGGCTCCGGGATCGTGAGGATCAGGGTGGAGGCGGCGCCGGCGACGGGTGCGGCCGCGGCCGCGAACAGCATCGTCAGCGCGCGGCGGCGGGCGTTTCCGTAGACGCGCGTGAGGGTGTACGTGTTGAAGCCGTCCGCGAAGTCGTGGGCGATCACGGCCACCGCGACGGCGGCGCCCATGCCGTCGTCGACCTGGAAGGCGGCGCCGATCGCCACCCCGTCCATGGCGCTGTGGCCGACCATGGCCGCGGCGGCCGTGAGGCCCACCTCGGGGGTGCGGCCGTCGGCTTCCGCGGCGCCGTGGGCGGCCTGCCGGTGGGCGAGCAGGCGTTCCACCAGATGGGCGAGGAGGAAGCCGCCCACGAAGAGCAGCAGGGCCGCCGGTACGCCGTGGATCTCGGTGCCGGCCGCTTCCAGGGACTCCGGGAGGAGTTCCAGGCCGACGACGCCCAGCATCAGGCCGCCGGCCAGGCCCAGCACCAGATGGCGGCGGTCGGTCACGCGGTGTGCCGACCAGCCGCCGGCCAGCGTCATCAGGAACGCGCCGAGCGCGACGAGGACCGCCATGTGCTCTTCGTATCCGATCGGCGGCCCGTCGCGCACGTGTGACGGCCGCCCGCCGCCCACCGACTTCGACCACTCCCAGGAGAGGACCTTTTCCCATGGCCGACGCCCCCACCGGCAAGGTGACCTTCGTCGGGGCCGGTCCCGGCGCCGCCGATCTGCTGACGTTCCGTGCCGCCCGTGCCATCGCCGAGGCCGATGTGGTGATCTGGGCCGCCAGCCTGGTGCAGGAGGAGGTGCTGCGGCACGCGCGTGAGGGTGCCGAGATCCTCGACTCGGCGACGATGTCCCTGGAGGACGTCGTCGCCGTCTACGAGCGGGCCCGCGCCGACGGGCTGAGGGTCGCGCGGATCCACTCGGGCGATCCGGCGCTGTGGGGCGGTACGCAGGAGCAGGTCGACCGGTGTGCGGAGCTCGGCATCGCGACCGAGATCGTGCCCGGGGTGTCGTCCTTCTCGGCCGTCGCGGCGATCGCGCGGCGCGAGCTGACCATTCCCGAGGTGGCGCAGTCGGTCGTGCTGACCCGGCTCGGCGGTGGCAAGACGCCGATGCCGCCCGGTGAGGAGGTCCGCGAGTTCGCGCGGCACGGCACCACCATGGCGGTCTTCCTGTCGGCCGCCCGCAGCGGACAGCTGGTGCGGGAGCTGCTGGAGGGCGGCTATCCGACGTCCACGCCGGTCGTCGTCGCGTATCAGGCGACGTGGCCGGAGGAGCTGGTCGTGAAGTGCACGGTCGGCACGCTGGAGGAGACGGTCAAGGAGCACAAGCTGTGGAAGCACACGCTGTTCCTGGTCGGTCCGGCGCTCGACGCGCACGGCACGCGTTCGCACCTGTACCACCCCGGTCACTTCCACGGGTTCCGCAAGGCGGATCCGGAGGCGCGCCGGGCGTTGCGTTCGCGGGGTGCGAGCACGTGATCACGGTTGTCGGGATGGGGGCCGGTGCGACGGTCGACGCCCAGGTCACGGCCGGTGCGGAGCTGGTCGTGGGCGGGCGGCGGCATCTGGACGCCGTGCGGGTGCCGGAGGGGGCCGAGCGGGTCGTGCTGGGGCCGCTGGCGCCCGCGCTCGACACCGTCGGGAAGTACGTCGCCGGGGAGCGGCCGGTCGTGGTGCTGGCGTCGGGGGATCCCGGGTTCTTCGGGATCGTGCGGGCGCTGGCCGAGCGGTTCGGGCCGGAGCGGCTCGATGTGCGGCCGGGGGTCCCCGCCGTGGCCGCCGCGTTCGCGCGGGTCGGGCTGCCCTGGGACGACGCCGTGGTGGTCAGCGCGCACGGGCGTGATCCGCGTACGGCGGTGAACCTGTGCCGGGCGTATCCGAAGGTCGCCGTGCTGACGGGGCCGGGGGCCGGACCGGCGGAGCTGGGGACAGCGCTGCGGGGGCGTCCGCGTGTGCTGGTCGTCGCCTCCGCGCTCGGTTCCGCCGGGGAACGGGTGGAGCGGGTGACGCCCGCCGAGGCCGCCGGCCGTGACTGGGGGACGGCGGTGAACGTGGTGCTGTGCCTGGACGAGGCGCGGGCGCTGGGTCCGGTGCGTACGGTCGCGGGGCCGGTGGCGGGGCCGGCCGAATGGGCGCTGGCGGAGGCGGAGTTCGCGCACCGCGACTCGATGATCACCAAGTTCGAGGTGCGGGCGCTGGCGCTGGCCCGGCTCGGGCCGCGCCCGGGTGAGCTGGTGTGGGACGTCGGCGCGGGATCGGGCTCGGTGGCGGTGGAGTGCGCGCGGCTCGGTGCCGCCGTCACCGCCGTGGAGCGGACCCCGGACGGGGTGGAGCGGGTCCGCGCCAACGCCGCCGCGCACGGGGTCGACGTGCGCGTGGTGCACGGATCGGCGCCGGAGGTCCTGGGCGGCCTGGACGAGGACCCCGACGCGGTGTTCGTCGGCGGCGGGGGGCGCGAACTGCCGGCGGTCGTCACCGCGTGCGCGCGGCGGGCGCGGCGGACGGTCGTCGTCGCCGTGGCCGCGCTCGACCGGGTCCCGGCGGCCCGTGCGGCGCTGACGGACGCCGGTCTCTCCTGCGACGGGGTGCTGTTGCAGTCGTCGCGGCTGGCGCCGCTGCCCGGGGACGTGACCCGGCTGGCGGCGGCCAATCCCGTTTTCCTGCTGTGGGGCGTCCGGCTCCACGGCCGTACCGAAGGAGTCGAGCAGTGATCGGCCTCATCTCCGCCACGGCGGCGGGAGCGGTGGCGCGGGACCGGCTGGCCGCCGCGTGGCCGGACCGTACGCGCGTCTACGAGGGACCGGTGGCGGACGCCGTGCGGGCCGCGTTCGCCGAGTGCGAGCAGCTCGTGTGCTTCCTCGCCACGGGGGCCGTGGTGCGGCTGGTGGCGCCCTTGCTGGACGGCAAGACGTCCGACCCGGGCGTGGTCTGTGTCGACGAGGCGGGACGGTTCGCGGTGTCGCTGGTCGGCGGGCACGGCGGCGGGGCGAACGAGCTCGCCCGCGCGGTCGGCGACGTACTGGGCGCGGAGCCGGTGGTGACGACGGCGACGGACGCGGCGCACCTGCCGGGTCTCGACACCCTCGGGCTGCCGGTGGAGGGGGCTGTCGCCGCCGTGTCGCGTGCCCTGCTGGACGGTGAGGCGGTGGCGTTGCGCGCGGAGGTGGCCTGGCCGCTGCCACCGCTGCCGGTCGCCGACGAGGGGGCGTACACGATCCGGGTCACGGACCGGCTGGTCGAGCCGGGCGAGCGGGAGGTGCTGCTGCGGCCGCCGACCCTCGTCGTCGGGGTGGGGGCCTCGAAGGGTGCCCCCGCCGAGGAGGTGCTCGGTCTGATCGAGGGGGCGCTGCGCGAGGCGGGACTGTCGGGCGCCTCGCTCGCCGCGCTGGCCACCGTGGACGCCAAGGCCGACGAGCCCGGCATCGTGGCGGCGGCCCGCCGACTCGGCGTGCCTCTGCTGACGTACGCGGCCGGGGAGTTGGCGCGCGTCGAGGTGCCCAACCCCTCCGACGCGCCGCTGGCCGCCGTCGGCACCCCGTCGGTCGCGGAGGCCGCCGCGCTGGTGGGCGGGGGTGAACTGCTGGTGCCCAAGCGGAAGTCGGCGGCGCGGCCCGCGATGGCGACCTGTGCCGTCGTACGGCGTCCGGGGCGCGGGCGGCTCGCGGTGGTCGGGCTCGGGCCGGGCGCCCGGGACCTGCTCACCCCGCGCGCGAAGGCCGAACTGCGGCGCGCCTCCGTGCTGGTGGGGCTCGACCAGTACGTCGACCAGGTCCGCGATCTGCTGCGGCCCGGTACACGGGTGCTGGAGTCCGGTCTCGGCGCGGAGGAGGAGCGGGCCCGTACGGCCGTCGCCGAGGCCCGGCGCGGGCAGGCGGTCGCGTTGATCGGCAGCGGCGACGCGGGGGTGTACGCCATGGCCTCCCCGGCGCTGGCCGAGGCGTCGGACGACATCGACGTGGTCGGGGTGCCGGGTGTGACGGCGGCGCTGGCGGCCGGGGCGATCCTGGGGGCGCCGCTGGGCCACGACCATGTGTCGATCAGCCTGTCCGACCTGCACACGCCGTGGGAGGTCATCGAGCGGCGGGTGCGGGCGGCGGCCGAGGCGGACATCGTCGTGACGTTCTACAACCCGCGCAGCCGGGGCCGTGACTGGCAGTTGCCGAAGGCGCTCGCGATCCTCGCCGGACACCGGGAGCCGGCGACGCCGGTCGGGGTCGTGCGCAACGCGTCCCGCGCGGACGAGTCGAGCCGGCTGACCACGCTGGCCGCGCTGGACCCGGCGACGGTCGACATGATGACGGTCGTGACCGTGGGCAACACGGCGACCCGGGAGATCGCGGGGCGCATGGTCACCCCGCGCGGCTACCGCTGGCAGGAGGAGCCGCGGTGAACGGCACGGTGCGCCGCGGCGTCCGCGGGGACGTGCGGGTCAACCCACCGCCGTGCCGGCCCACTTGGTCCGAACTCGCTGTCACAGCCCGATCATCCGCGTCCGCATCCATATCCATATCCAAATCCGCATCCGCATCCGCATCCGAGGAGTACCTGTGACCACCCCGCCCGCCCTGCTCATCGCCGGCCACGGCACCCGGGACGACGCCGGAGCGGAGGCGTTCCGTGACTTCGTGCGGGAGTTGGGGCGCCGCCACCCCGGGCTTCCGGTCGCCGGCGGTTTCATCGAGCTGTCCCCGCCGCCGCTGGGCGAGGCCGTCGCCGAACTGGTGGAGCGGGGGGTGCGGCGGTTCGCGGCCGTTCCGCTGATGCTGGTGTCCGCCGGGCACGCCAAGGGGGACATCCCGGCCGCGCTGGCCCGGGAGAAGGAACGCCACCCGGGGATCTCGTACACCTACGGCCGTCCGCTGGGTCCGCATCCCGCGCTGCTGAAGGTGCTGGAGCGGCGGCTGGCCCAGGCGATGGATCCGTCCTGGGACCCGGCCGAGGTGACCGTGCTGCTCGTGGGCCGCGGCTCGACGGACCCGGACGCCAACGCCGAGGTGTTCAAGGCGGCGCGGCTGCTGTGGGAGGGGCGCGGCTACGCGGGCGTGGAGACGGCGTTCGTGTCGCTGGCGGCGCCCGATGTGCCGAGCGGGCTGGCCCGGTGCGCACGCCTGGGTGCCCGGCGGGTCGTGGTCCTGCCGTACTTCCTGTTCACCGGGATCCTGCCGGACCGGGTGCGGCGGCAGACGGACGGGTGGGCGGCGGCGCATCCGGAGACCGAGGTACGGTCGGCGGACGTCATCGGGCCGGAGCCGGAACTGCTGGACCTGGTGATGGAGCGGTACGAGGAGGCCGTGAAGGGTGATCTCAGGATGAACTGCGACTCGTGTGTGTACCGGATCGCGCTGCCCGGTTTCGAGGACAAGGTGGGTCTGCCGCAGCAGCCGCACTTCCACCCCGACGACGACGGGCACCACCACCACGGGCACGGCCACGCCCACTCCCATGCGCACTGATCCGGGGGCCCGCGGGCACGATCTGCGCCATCACGGCGACGCCGAGGTCCGCGACGGCGGTTCCGCGCTGGTCGACCTCGCGGTGAACGTCCGTACGGACACGCCTCCGGTGTGGCTGCGGGAGCACATCGCCGGGTCGCTGTCCGGGCTCGCCGCCTACCCGGACGGGCGGGCCGCGCGGGCCGCGGTGGCGGCGCGGCACGGGCTGCCGGTGGAGCAGGTGCTGCTGACGGCGGGCGCCGCGGAGGCGTTCGTGCTGCTGGCGCGGGCGCTGAAGGTGAACCGGCCGGTGGTGGTGCATCCGCAGTTCACCGAGCCGGAGGCGGCGCTGCGGTACGCCGGGCACACGGTGGACCGGGTGCTGCTGCGGGAGGCGGACGGGTTCCGGCTGGACCCGGCGGCGGTGCCCGAGGACGCGGACCTGGTGGTGATCGGCAACCCGACGAACCCGACGTCGGTGCTGCACCCGGCCGCCACCGTGGCCGGGCTGGCCCGCCCCGGGCGGACGCTGGTGGTGGACGAGGCGTTCATGGACGCGGTGCCGGGTGAGCGGGAGGCGCTGGCCGGGCGTACGGACGTACCGGGCCTGGTGGTGCTGCGCAGCCTCACCAAGACGTGGGGGCTGGCGGGGCTGCGGATCGGCTACGTCCTGGCGGATGCGGAGACCGTCGCGGAACTGGAACGCGCCCAGCCGCTGTGGCCGGTGTCCACTCCGGCGCTGGCGGCGGCGGAGGCGTGCGTGGGGGCGGCGGCGCTGGTGGAGGCGGCGGAGGCGGCTCGCCGTATCGCGGTGGACCGCGCCCATCTGATCGACGGGCTCCGAGAGTTCGCGGGCCGTGGTCTGCGGGTCGTGGAGCCCGCGGAGGGTCCGTTCGTCCTGGTCCGGCTGCCGGGTGCGGCGGTGGTACGACGGCGGCTGCGCGGGCTGGGCTACGCGGTGCGCCGTGGGGACACGTTTCCGGGGCTGGGTGAGGAGTGGCTGCGGCTGGCGGTGCGGGACCGGGGGACGGTGGACGGGTTCCTCGGCGCGCTGGGCCGAGCCCTGACGTGATCCGCCCCCGCCGGAGGGGCTGAAGTTCAGCCCCTCCGGCGTTCGAGGAGCGGGGTCCGGGGCGGAGCCCCGGGACGGGACGGGAAGGGGCGGCGGGGGCGAAACCCCTCGGGCGGCTCAGCCCCTGCGCCCCCGGCGCGCCAGCGCCACCGCTCCGCCGCCCGCCGCCAGCAGCGCGACCGCCCCGCCCGCGACATACGGCGTCATCGAGTCCCCACCCGTCTCGGCAAGGTTGGCCTCCGCGGGTGCGGCCTCCTCCGCCCGCGCCCCCTGCGGCTGCACCCCCGCGGCCTCGGGCGCCGCCGCCTGCGGCTCGACCGCCGCTGCCGGCACCGGCGCCGGCGCCTCACACTTCGCCTCGGCCAGCGTCAGCGTGCCGTCGACCTCGGCGACATTGAGCTTCAACGGGTTGATGGACACCTTCAGCTGGAGCGCGGTGGCGGCGGCCGTGCTCGACGTGGTCTCCGTCTTCGACAGGTCCAGCCGGACCGACCCGACCCCCGGCACCTCGACCTGCGTGGGACCGCCGGCGGTCAGCGCCACGCGTTTGCCGAGGACCGTCACCGAGGCGGGCAGGGTCGCCGAGGCGTGCGGGGTCTCCCCTGCCTCGCAGACCGCCTTGGAGCTCACCGCCTCGAGCTCGACGACCGACAGCAGCGGCAGGCCGGGCACATGGAGCCGGGCCTTGCTGAGGGTGGTGGACGCCTCCGCCCGCTCGCCCTCGACCGTCGCCTTCGCGTCGGCCACCTCCGCCCGCAGCACGCTGAAGGGCTTGCCGCCGTCGACGCCGTCGAGGCTGGCGGTGAGGGCCGTCTTCCGCGCGCTCTCCGGTGCCCGCACCTCGTTGAGGGAGACGGCGAGCGGGGCGTGCACGGTCTTGTTGAGCAGGGACACGTCGAGCCCGGTGCGCAGCACGGCGGCGCTCGCGCTGCCGCGCCCCTCGGTGGCGTGCGCGGAGCCCGCTCCGGCCAGGGCGGCGGGCCCCGCGGCGAGAGCGGTGGCCGCGGCGACGGCGGCCCAACGGTGTGCGGGCATACGGAAGTTGATGGTGTTCAAGGTGGTGGGACCCCCATGAGACATGACTGGGACCCGGAAAGGATGTCCGCGCGAACAGCGGGCCGTCAGCGATCCGCCGACTCTTCACTCCTTCGAGGAGATCCAGTGGATCCGTTCGATTCCCGGGGTACGGCTGTTCCCCGCCGTCACCCTCGTACGCCTCACGGGGGCGCGGCCGTCATCCGACCACGCGCCCGTTGAGCACCACCCGGCGCGGAGCGGTCAGCACGGTGACGTCCGCGCGCGGGTCGGCGCCGTAGACCACGAGGTCGGCCGGGGCGCCCTCCTCCAGACCGGGCCGGCCGAGCCACTTCCTGGCCGCCCAGGTGCCGGCGGCCAGGGCCTCGACGGGCGGGATGCCGGCCTTGGTCAGTTCCGCGACCTCGTCGGCGGCCAGCCCGTGCGGGAGCGACCCGCCGGCGTCCGTGCCGACGAAGACGGGAACGCCGGCGTCGTAGGCGGAGCGCACGGTGTCGTAGCGGCGTTCGTGGAGCCGGCGCATATGGGCCGACCAGCGCGGGAACTTGGACGCGCCGCCGTCGGCGAGCGCGGGGAAGGTGGCGATGTTCACGAGGGTGGGGACGATCGCGACGCCTCGTTCGGCGAAGAGCGGGATGGTGTCGTCGGTCAGGCCCGTCGCGTGCTCGACGCAGTCGATGCCGGCCTCCACCAGGTCCCGCAGGGAGTCCTCGGCGAAGCAGTGCGCGGTGACGCGGGCGCCCAGCCGGTGCGCCTCGGCGATGGCCGCCTCGACGGCGCCGCGCGGCCAGCAGGCCGCCAGGTCACCGAGGTCGCGGTCGATCCAGTCGCCGACCAGCTTCACCCAGCCGTCGCCGCGCCGGGCCTCCTGGGCGACGTACGCGGCGAGGTCCTCGGGCTCGACCTCCCAGGCGTAGTTGCGGATGTAGCGTCGGGTGCGGGCGATGTGCCGCCCGGCTCGGATGATCTTCGGGAGGTCGTCGCGGTCGTCGGTCCAGCGGGTGTCGGAGGGTGAGCCGGCGTCGCGCAGCAGCAGGGCACCGGCGTCGCGGTCGGTGAGCGCCTGCTTCTCGGCGACCTCGGCGGGGACCGCGCCGTGCCGGTCCAGGCCCACGTGGCAGTGGGCGTCGACCAGTCCGGGCAGCACCCAGCCGTCGACCGTGCGGATGTCGCGGGCGCCGGCGGGACGGTCGTAGGAGATCCTCCCCCCGACCACCCAGAGTTCGTCGCGGACCTCGTCCGGGCCGACGAGGATCCGCCCCTTCACGTGCAGCACCGCGCGTTCGCTCATGCACCGCACCCTAGTCAGGCGCCGCCCGGACCTGTCCGCCCGGTCCGGGGTCTCCCCCCCTCCGCGTCCGCCGTCGCGGGGCCGAGGAGGCGGGAGGGGACGCGGCCGGCGACGGTCTACCCTCGACCTCGTCGTACGTACCCGCGCCGCCGAGCAAAGAGAGCACCGCCGTGAACCACCTTCTCCTCGATCTTCCCCCGATGGGCGCCGCGCACTTCGCCTCGATCGAGGACCGGGTGGCACGGCTGCTCGGCACCCGGCAGGACGTCGTGATCATGCAGGGTGAGGCGCTGCTGCCGCTGGAGGGCGCGATCCGTGCGACCGCCGGGCCGGGCACGACCGCGCTGAACGTCATCACCGGCCCCTACGGTCAGACCTTCGGCGACTGGCTGCGGGACTGCGGTGCCACGGTGATCGACCTGACGGTGCCGTTCCACACGGCGGTCACGGCCGAGCAGGTCCACGGCGCGTTCACGGAGCACCCGGAGATCGACTTCGTGTCCCTGGTGCACGCGGAGGCGGCCACCGGGAACACCAACCCGGTCGCGGGGATCGGCGAGGTGGTGCGGGCGCACGGGGCGCTGTTCTACCTGGACGCGGTGGCGTCGATCGGGGCGGAGCCGGTGCTGCCGGACGCGTGGGGTGTGGACCTGTGCGTGATCGGGGCGCAGAAGGCGCTGGGCGGTCCGGCCGGGGTGTCGGCGGTGTCGGTGAGCGAGCGGGCGTGGGCGCGGATGGCGGCGAACCCGCGGGCGCCGCGCCGCTCGTACCTGTCGCTGCCGGACTGGAAGGAACGGTGGATCGACGGCGGCCGCAGGGCGCTGCCGCACGCGCCGGCGCAGTTGGAGATGCTGGCGCTGGAGGCGTGCGCGGAGCGCTTCGAGGCGGCGGGCCCGGAGGCGGTGATGGCCCGGCACGCGTCGGCGGCGGCGGCCACGCGGGCGGGGGCGCTGGCGCTGGGCGGGGGTCTTGAGCCGTATGTGCGGGACGCGGCGGACGCGGCGCCGGTCGCGACGACCCTGCGGGCGCCGTCCGGCACGGTGGCGTCGGACCTGGTGGCCCGCGCGCTGGCCGCCGACCCGGCCGTTCCGCTGGCCGCGGGCGGGGGCGCGCTGGCCAAGGAGATGATCCGCGTCAACCACTACGGCCCGGAGGCGACGCGGGGCGCGGTGCGGGCGAGCCTGGCGGCGTTGGGAGCCGCGCTCGGTGAGGCGGGGCTGGACGTGGACACCGCCGGAGCCCTGCGGGCCGTGGAAACGGCCTGGGGCTGACCGCGGGCCGAGGTCTCCGGTTCTTCTCCGCCCCGCCCGCCCCCGGGTGACCGGGACATGAATTCCATGCGATTATCAGAATCCTTCGCACGGATTCTCCAACGCCATTCTTGCGCTTATTCCTCGATTACCTTACGGGGCAGCTTCCCGTCTTCTTCTGCCCGCTTTCTCCGGCCCTAAACGCCACGATTTGAAGAACGGGAAGCGGGGCGTTACGGGAGTTACACACTTGTGACCGGTTCCACACCGCGCCCGTTTTGCGTCCTATGCACCAGGAGAAACGGGGCATATCGCCGGACTCTCGCGCGGACCCACCCGCCCGCGCGATAACACAGATCAAGCTCGCACGTAACCCCGACAGACGATGCAATTTTGAATTTACCTCGGTAAGTTCAATTCGCATGACTGCCGCACAAGCAGACCTGCAAATCGACCGCCCCACCGTGGCGGACGGAGCCGTGCTGTGGCGGATAGCCAGGGACTCGAAGGTCCTCGACCTGAACTCGTCGTACAGCTATCTGCTGTGGTGCCGTGACTTCGCCGCCACGTCGGCCGTCGCCCGTGACGAGCGCGGCGAGCCGATCGGCTTCGTCAGCGGATACCTGCGGCCGGACAGCCCGCGCACCCTGCTCGTCTGGCAGGTCGCGGTCGACGCGACGTACCGCGGCCGAGGTCTGGCCGCCGCCCTGCTCGACGGGCTGGCCGCCCGGACCGCCGCGGAGCACGGGGTGGACACGGTGGAGACCACCATCACGCCGGGCAACACCGCCTCCGAGCGCCTGTTCACCGCGTTCGCGGAGCGCCACGGCGCCCTGCTGGAGCGCGAGGTGCTGTTCGACGCCGGCCAGTTCCCGGACGGCCCGCACGACCCCGAGGTCCTGTACCGCATCGGACCGTTCGCGCTCTGACCGGCCCGTATGGACCGCCCCCCCCAGATCTTCCGACTCCCTCTGACCTCCCACGCCACCGAGGAGCGATTCGTCGTGACCATCACCCAGCCCGACCTCAGCGTCTTCGAGACCCTCGAGTCCGAGGTGCGCAGCTACTGCCGCGGCTGGCCCACCGTCTTCGACCGTGCGCACGGCAGCCGCATGTACGACGAGGACGGCCACGAGTACCTCGACTTCTTCGCCGGAGCCGGCTCACTCAACTACGGGCACAACAACCCCGTCCTGAAACGGGCGCTGATCGACTACCTGGAGCGGGACGGCGTCACGCACGGCCTCGACATGTCGACGACGGCCAAGCGCGCCTTCCTGGAGTCCTTCCAGAACTGGATCCTGCGCCCGCGCGACCTGCCGTACAAGGTCATGTTCCCGGGCCCGACGGGCACCAACGCCGTGGAGTCCGCGCTGAAGCTGGCGCGGAAGGTGAAGGGGCGCGAGGCGATCGTGTCGTTCACCAACGCCTTCCACGGCATGTCGCTGGGCTCGCTCGCCGTGACCGGCAACGCCTTCAAGCGGGCCGGCGCCGGTATCCCGCTGGTGCACGGCACGCCGATGCCGTTCGACAACTACTTCGACGGCAAGGTCGAGGACTTCCTGTGGTTCGAGCGGCTCCTGGAGGACCAGGGCTCCGGCCTCAACAAGCCCGCCGCCGTGATCGTCGAGACGGTGCAGGGCGAGGGCGGCATCAACGTCGCCCGGCCCGAGTGGCTGCGCGCCCTGGCCGACCTGTGCGAGCGCCAGGACATGCTGCTCATCGTCGACGACATCCAGATGGGCTGCGGCCGCACCGGTGCCTTCTTCTCCTTCGAGGAGGCCGGCATCACGCCCGACATCGTCACCGTGTCCAAGTCGATCAGCGGCTACGGACTGCCGATGGCGCTCACCCTGTTCAAGCCCGAGCTGGACGTGTGGGAGCCGGGCGAGCACAACGGCACCTTCCGCGGCAACAACCCCGCCTTCGTCACCGCCACCGCGGCGCTGGAGGCGTACTGGGCCGACGGCTCCGCGATGGAGAAGCAGACCCGTTCGCGCGGCGAGCAGGTCGAACAGGCGCTGATCGCCATCACCGAGGAGAACCTCGCCGACGTCAAGGAGTACCGCGGCCGCGGCCTGGTGTGGGGCATGGAGTTCCACGACAAGGGCCGCGCGGAGCGGATCGCCCGGCGCGCCTTCGAACTCGGGCTGCTCATCGAGACGTCCGGCCCGGAGAGCGAGGTCGTCAAGCTGCTCCCGTCCCTGACCATCACCGCGGACGAGCTGGACGAGGGGCTCACCACCCTCGCCCGCGCCGTCCGCGAAACCGCCTGAAACACGCACACGAGTCGAGGAGGCATCGCAACACCGTGATCGTCCGTTCGTTCAAGGAGCTCGAAGGCACCGACCGGCACGTCAAATCGGCGTCCGGCACATGGGAGAGCAAGCGCATCGTCCTCGCCAAGGAGAAGGTCGGCTTCTCCCTGCACGAGACGATCCTGTACGCGGGTACGGAGACGTCGATGTGGTACGCGAACCACATCGAGGCCGTCGTCTGCACCAAGGGCGAGGCCGAACTGACCGACCGCGAGACCGGGGAGACGTACCACATCACCCCGGGCACCATGTACCTCCTCGACGGCCACGAGCGGCACACGCTCAAGGTCAAGGAGGACTTCCACTGCATCTGTGTCTTCAACCCGCCCGTCACCGGACGGGAGGACCACGACGAGAACGGCGTATACCCGCTGCTCACCGAGGAGGTGTGAGTCACCGTGACCACGACCACGAACGTCACCGACCTCTATCCCACCCGCGGCGCCACCGAGGTGGCGACCCCGCGCCAGGACCCGGTCGTCTGGGGCTCCCCGGACACTCCCGGCCCCGTCTCGGCCGGTGATCTCCAGGCCCTGGACCGCGACGGCTTCCTCGCCATCGACCAGCTCATCGGGCCGGACGAGGTCGCCCTGTACCAGCGGGAGCTGGAGCGGCTCATCACCGACCCGGCCATCCGCGAGGACGAGCGCTCGATCGTCGAGCCGCAGTCCAAGGAGATCCGCTCGGTCTTCGAAGTGCACAGGATCAGCGAGGTGTTCGCGAACCTGGTGCGTGACGAGCGGGTCGTCGGGCGGGCCCGGCAGATCCTCGGCTCGGACGTCTACGTCCACCAGTCGCGGATCAACGTCAAGCCGGGCTTCGGGGCCAGCGGCTTCTACTGGCACTCGGACTTCGAGACCTGGCACGCCGAGGACGGCCTGCCGAACATGCGCACCATCTCGGTCTCGATCGCGCTCACCGAGAACTTCGACACCAACGGCGGTCTCATGATCATGCCGGGGTCGCACAAGACGTTCCTCGGGTGCGCGGGGGCCACGCCGAAGGACAACTACAAGAAGTCCCTGCAGATGCAGGACGCGGGGACGCCGTCCGACGAGGCGCTGACGAAGATGGCGTCGGAGTACGGCATCAAGCTGTTCACCGGCAAGGCCGGCTCGGCGACCTGGTTCGACTGCAACGCCATGCACGGCTCCGGCGACAACATCACGCCGTTCCCGCGCAGCAATGTGTTCATCGTCTTCAACAGCGTCGAGAACGCGGCGGTCGAACCCTTCGCGGCCCCGATCCGGCGCCCCGACTTCATTGGGGCGCGGGACTTCACTCCGGTGCGCTGAGCAGACCCCGGCCGGGGGTCCGGGGGTTGCCCCCCGGGATGACACAGCATTGGGGCGCGGGACTTCACTCCGGTGAAGTAGGCGCCTCGTACAGACTGCGGGCCGGGCCTCTCCGTGTGGGACAGGGAGGCACCGGCCCGCTGCCGTGTGCCCGGCGTGCGGATCAGCCGGGCAGGGCGTCCAGCAGCCGGTCCACGTCGTCGGCCGTGTTGTACAGGTGGAAGGACGCCCGCAGATGGCCGGCGCGGTTCGACACCTGGATGCCGGCCGCCGCCAGCTCCGGCTGGAGGCGGCCGAGTCCGGGCACGGACACGATCGGTGAACCGGGCGCGGGCACGGGGGTGTGGCCCAGGTTCGCGAGCCCCGCGCGGAAGCGGGCGGCGAGCGTCAGGTCATGGGCGCGGACGGCGTCCACACCGATCTCCTCGACGAGTTCGAGGGAGGCCCGCAGTCCGGCGTAGTCGAAGAGCGCGGGGCTGGAGTCGAACCGGCGGGCGGAGTGGGCGAGTTCGGCGAGGGGGCCGTAGCAGCTGTCCCAGGGGTTCTCCCCCGCGACCCAGCTCGCCAGCACCGGCGTCAGATCGCCGAAGTCCTCGGGGACGACGAGGAAGGCCGCGCCGTGCGGGCCGAGCAGCCACTTGTAGGTGATGGTGACGCTGTAGTCGTACGCGTCCGCCGTCACCGGGAGCCAGCCGGCCGCCTGGGAGAAGTCGACGTAGGTGCGCGCCCCGTGGGCGCGGGCCGCCTCGCGCAGCGCGGTGAGGTCGGCGACCCTGCCGTCGGCGGACTGTGCGGCGCTCACCGCGACGAGCGCGGTGCCGGGCCGTACGGAGTCGGCGATCCGCTCCAGCGGCACGGCACGCACCTTGAGGTCGCCGCGCGTGTGGAAGGCGTTCAGTACGGAGGTGAAGTCGTTCTCGGCGGTGAGGACTTCGGCGCCCGGCGGCAGTGAGGCCGCGACCAGCGCGGTGTGCAGGGCGACCGTCGAGCCGGTCGCCACCCGCTCCACCGGCACCCCGGCCAGCCGGGCGTACGCGGCACGGCAGGCCTCCACGTCGGCGAAGAGCGGGTCCAGCGGTCGGCCCTCCGCGCGCAGCCGCGCGGCGTCCTGGAGCGCGGCCACGGTGCGGGCGGGCAGGAGGGCGCTGCTCGCGGTGTTGAGGTAGGTGGTCCTCGGGGCGAACTCGGCACGGACGAGGTGGTCGAAGGTCTCCATGGCACCACTCTGCGGTCCCCGGACCTCCCCGTCCATTGCCGATTTCTGCGCGATACCGCAAAGGACGGCTTATGCGTACGCGCCGGCCTGCGGGTTCTACCGCTGCGGCACCGCGCAGCCGTCCGGGCCGCAGGCCTCCGCGTCGCCGTCGACCGGCTTCAGCGGCGGGCGCTCGTCCCAGGCCCGGGTCAGCGCCTGGCCGAACACCTCGACGGGCTGGGCGCCGGAGACACCGTACGTGCGGTCGAGGACGAAGAACGGCACCCCGTTGGCGCCGAGTTCGGCGGCCTCGCGCTCGTCGGCGCGGACCTCGGCGGCGTAGGCCTCCGGGTCGGCGAGGACCTCGCGGACGGCATCGGTGTCGAGGCCGGCGGTGCCGGCGAGTTCGACGAGCCGCTCGTCGTCGTTGTAGACGGACCGCTCCTCGGCGAAGTTCGCCCGGTAGAGAAGGTCGAGCAGCTCCGTCTGGCGGCCCCGCTCGCGGGCGAAGTGCAGCAGGCGGTGCATGTCGAAGGTGCTGCCGTGGTCGCGGCCCCGGGTGCGGTAGGGGAGCCCCTCGGCGGCGGCCTGGGCGCCCAGGTTGTCCTCGCCGGCCTCGGCCTGTGCCTCGCTCATGCCGTACTTCCTGCTCAGCATGGTGATCACGGGCTGGATGTCGTCCTTGGCCCGGCCCGGATCGAGCTCGAAGGAGCGGTGCACCACCTCGACCTGTTCACGGTGCGGGAAGGACGCCAGCGCCTTCTCGAAACGGGCCTTCCCGACATAGCACCAGGGGCAGGCGATGTCGCTCCAGATCTCGACGCGCATGAGTCGGCTCTCTCCAGGGTCGTACGGGCACGGTGGTGCGGCTGCGGAGACTCCCTCCGTAACTCGATGAACGTTCAAGCAGCTGTCTTCATTCCCTCGGCTGCCACTCCTCACCGGTGAGCGGGGCCGGCGTGTTCACTTTGGTCGTGCGGCAGCGCACCGAAGGGGGGATGCGGGCGCCCGGGAGCGGCCCTCTATCGTCGGCGCGTGGACGTAGCCGAGACACCCCGCACCGACCTGCCGCTCCGTTCGCGGCTCGCCGCCTCCTCCCCCTGGACCCGCCGACGCGTCGTCGGGGAGGTGGTCCTCACCCTGGTGCTCTCCGGGCTCGCGGGCCTCCTCCAGGCGGCGGATTCCGAGTCCGCGCTCCGGTCCGCCGGCCTGGCCCTGGCCGTCGCCGTACTGTCGCTCGCCCGCCGCGCGTTGCCCGCGACGGTGCTGATGATCTCGTCGGCGATGGCCGGACCGGTCGTCGGCGCGGTGCCGCTGCTGATCTACGCGAGCTGGTCGGCGGGCAGCCGCATCAGGCGGCCGGGGCGCGCGCTGGCCGCGTACGCCGCCGGGCTGGTGCTCTTCTTCGCCGCCACCGCCGGCAGCACGGCCCGCGAGGACCTCGGGCTGTCGCTGCTGATGACGGCCGTGCTGAGCAGCAGCCCGTTCCTGGTGCTGGCGGTCGTGCCGGGGCTCGCCTCCCGGTACCGCGCCCAGCGCCACGACCTGCTCGACGCACTGCAGCGGCACAACGCCCAACTGGTGCGCGAGCAGACGATGGTGGCGCACCAGGCCCGGCTGCTGGAGCGGCAGCGCATCGCCCAGGACATGCACGACAGCCTCGGCCATCAGCTCGCCCTGATCGCCGTGCACGCCGGTGCGCTGGAGGTGGACCCGGAACTCAACGACCGGCAGCGGGAAGGGGTGGGCATCCTCCGGGAGGCCTCCAGGACGGCGATGCGGGAGCTGCGGGAGGCGGTGGGCATCCTGCGGGACGGCGTGGCGGAGCCCGCACCGGGCCCGCGGAACGGCGTGGCGGCACCCGCACCGGGCCCCCGGGACGGCGTGGCGGCACCCGTACCGGGCCCGCGGGACGGCGACGGGTCCTCGGCGGCCCGGGTGGCGGCCTCCGTCGACCGGCTGGTCGAGTCGTCGCGGGCGGCGGGCACGGCGGTGGAGCTGCGCCGCTCCGGCACCGAACGGGCCCTCGCGCCCGCCGCCGACCACGCGGTGTACCGCATCGCCCAGGAAGGCCTGACCAACGCGCACAAGCACGCGCCGGGCGCCCCGATCACCGTGTCCCTGCGCTACGAACCGGACAGCCTGGTCGTCGAGGTGGCCAACGGGCCGGTACCGGCCGGCGCCCCGGCGGGTCCGCCCGCGATCAGCGGCGGCCAGGGGCTGGCGGGCCTGGCGGAGCGGGCCCGGCTGGTCGGCGGGATGGTGCACACCGGCCCCACGTCCGACGGGGGTTTCCGGCTCGCCGGTGTGCTGCCCTACGGCGACGGCGACGCCCGCTCCCGTCCGCGGGATGCGACTTCCGTCGTCGCGGACAACGACTTCCGGGGGCAGACCGGAGAGGCCGCCGCGGGTGAGGCTGGAGCCGACATCGACCACCGATCCGACCCGCAGAAGGAGCTCGCCGCCATCATGAGCAGCAGGAAGAACGCCGCCCTGGGATGTGCCCTCACCGCCGTCGTCCTCGTCACGGGAATCATCGCCCTGCTGGTGTGGGGGGTGTCGAAGCTGCTGGACGAGGTGGAGGCGGGTGTCATCCCGGCGAGTGTGTACGAGTCGGCCCGGGTGGGTGACGCCGAGGCGGACATCCGCGAGGACTTCCCCGAGGGCGACTCGCTGCTCACCGACGGCGTGGAGAAGGACGGCCCGCCGCTGCCCGAGGGCGCGACCTGCGAGCACTTCGTGGACGACGAGGCCGATATCGTCTACCGGTTCTGCTTCACCGACGGGAAGCTGTCCGCCAAGGAGTCCTACCCGCACAAGATATGACCGGGCGGTACGTCACCGCGCCCCTGCCGGGATCGGGCATGATGGGCGGGCTTCATCGTCCGCTTGTCCTACTACCGAACCCGCGCAGGAGGCCGTGTGATCCGGGTTCTCGTCGCCGACGACGAGCCGCTCATCAGGGCCGGCATCAGGATGATCCTCACCTCGGCCGAGGACATCGATGTCGTCGCCGAGGCCCGCAACGGCCGGGAGGCGGTGGAGACCGCGCGCGGCACCGCCGTCGACGTGGCCCTGCTGGACATCCAGATGCCGGAGATGGACGGGCTGTCCGCGCTGGCCGAGATGGGCCGGGCCGCGCCGGGGGTGCGGGTGCTGATCCTGACGACGTTCGGGGAGCGCGACAACGTCCTGCGGGCGCTCGGCCACGGCAGCGCGGGCTTCCTGCTGAAGGACTCCGCGCCGCAGGAACTGATCCACGCGGTCCGCGCGGCGGCGGCCGGCAACGCCTATCTGTCCCCGGCCGCCACCCGGCACGTGGTGGACACCCTCGCCTCGCCCGCCGCCACCGTGCGCGGCGAGGAGGCGCGCCGGCGTCTGGCCGGCCTGACGGGACGCGAACGCGAGGTGCTGGCCCTGCTCGGCGAGGGTCTGTCCAACGCGGACGCCGGCGCCCGGCTGCACATGAGCGAGGCCACGGTGAAGACGTACGTCAGCCGCATCCTGACCAAGCTCGACTGCGACAACCGGGTGCAGGCGGCGCTCCTGGCCCGGGACGCGGGCCTGGAGCCGACCGCGGGGTGAGCGTCGTCGTCAGCGCTCCAGGCCGCCGTTGAACCTGCGGGGCAGCCCCAGGGGGTTGCCGTCCCTGAGTTCCGCGGGCAGGAGCGCCTCGGGGGTGTTCTGGTAGACGACCGGCCGCAGCCACCGTTCGATGGCCGTGCCGCCCACCGAGGTGGAGGTGGAGGTGGTCGCCGGGTACGGGCCGCCGTGGTGCTGGGCCGGGGCGACCGCCACGCCCGTCGGCCAGCCGTTCACGAGCACGCGTCCGGCGAGCGGCGTCAGTTCCCGCACCAGGTCGGCGCCGCGGCCCTCGCCCTCCGTCTCCTCGGCGGACAGCTGCACGGTCGCCGTGAGGTTGCCCGGCAGCCGCGACAGCACGGCGCGCACCTCGCTGTCGTCCTCGTAGCGGGCCACCACCGTGACCGGCCCGAAGCACTCCTCCAGGAGCAGGTCGTGCGCGCCCTCCCCGGCCAGCCGGCTCGCGGGGACGGTGAGGAAGCCGGCGCTGACGGTGTGCTCGCCGCCCGCGCCCGGGACGACCGGGGACTCCACGTCGGGCAACTGGGCGCGCTCGGCGACACCGGCGACGAAGTTGTCGCGCATGCGGTGGTCGAGCAGGACGCCCGCGTCGGTGTCGGCGACCGTCTCCGTCAGGGACTTGAGCAGCGCGTCCCCGGCCGGACCGGCCGGGGCGAGGACGAGTCCGGGCTTGACGCAGAACTGGCCGACGCCCAGCGTCATCGAGCCGGCCAGTCCGGCGCCGATGGCCTCGCCGCGCTCGGCGGCGGCGGCCTCGGTGACGACGACCGGGTTCAGGGAGCCCAGTTCGCCGTGGAAGGGGATGGGCACGGGCCGGGCGGCGGCCGCGTCGAAGAGGGCGCGGCCCCCGCGGACGGAGCCGGTGAATCCGGCCGCCGCGACCAGCGGGTGCCCGATCAGCTCGATGCCGGCCTCGAAGCCGTGCACCAGGCCGAGGACGTCGCCGGGGATGCCGTGCCCGGCGGCGGCCCGGCGCAGCACCCCGGCGACCAGCTCGGACAGGGCGGGGTGGTCGGGGTGGGCCTTGACGACGACCGGGCAGCCGGCCGCGAGCGCGCTCGCGGTGTCACCGCCGGCCACGGAGAACGCGAAGGGGAAGTTGGACGCCGCGTAGACGGCGACGACACCCAGCGGGATCTTGTAGCGGCGCAGGTCGGGGACGGGCGGGGTGGCGGAGTCGTCGGGGTGGTCGATGACGACGTCGAGGAAGGCGCCCTCGTCGACGATGCCGGCGAAGGCGCGCAGCTGGTAGCAGGTGCGGGCGAGTTCGCCGGTGAGCCGGGCCGGGCCGAGCGCGGTCTCCGCGTCGGCGGCCTCGACCAGCCGGTCCCGGGCGGCCTCCAGTTCGTCGGCGGCCGTGCGCAGGAAGGCCGCGCGGACCGTACGGTCCGTCAGCGCGGCGCGCGCGTCGTGCGCGGCACGGACGGCGGTGCCCACGTCCTGGGCCGTGGCCTCCACCGCAACCCTCTCACGCCGCTTCCCGGTTCGGGGGTCGACACTCCAGACTGGTGCTGCTGCCACCGGGGTCCCTCCACTTGATCGCCGCGTGCGATGCCGCAGGATGCACGGCATCCGACAGCGGTGTTCGATATGCTGAACGATGTCTCTGTAGATGAATGCGCTTGGAGACTATTTCCGGCGAACGAAGGGGTCAAGGGCGATGTCGGCTGGCGAGACGGGCGGCGGGGCGCAGGTCAAGTCCGCGGTGCGGACCGTTGAACTGCTCGAATACTTCGCCGGGCGCCCCGGCATGCACTCCCTCGCGGCGGTCCAGGAGGCCGTCGGTTACCCCAAGTCGAGCCTCTACATGCTGCTGCGCACCCTCGTGGAGCTCGGCTGGGTGGAGACGGACGCGACGGGCACGCGGTACGGCATCGGCGTGCGGGCGCTGCTGGTGGGCACGTCGTACATCGACGGCGACGAGGTCGTCGCGGCCGCCCGGCCGACGCTGGACCGGCTCTCGGACGACACCACCGAGACCATCCACCTGGCCCGCCTCGACGGCACCAACGTCGTCTATCTCGCCACGCGCCAGTCGCAGCACTATCTGCGCCCCTTCACCCGGGTCGGCCGCCGACTGCCCGCGCACTCGACGTCGCTGGGCAAGGCGCTGCTGAGCACCTACTCCGACGAGCAGGTGCGCAAGATGCTCCCGGAGACCCTGCCCGCCCTGACCGAGAACACCCTCACCGACCGGGAGCGGCTCATCGAGGAGCTGCACCAGGTACGGGAGCAGGGCTTCGCCGTGGACCGCGAGGAGAACACGCTGGGGCTGCGCTGCTTCGGCGTGGCGATCCCGTACCGCACCCCCGCGCGGGACGCGATCAGCTGCTCGGTGCCGGTGGCCCGGCTCACCCCCGCACACGAGCAGACGGTCAAGGACGCCCTGTTCGACGCCCGCGACCGGCTGACCCTGGCCACTCGGAGGCTCTGACCCGTGAACATCTCCCTGCGACCGGTGCACGACAGCGACCTGCCGGTCTTCTACCGCCAGTTGAACGACCCGGAGGCGCTGCGCATGGCCGCCTTCACCCCCGAGGACCCGGCGGACCGGGGCCGCTTCGACGCCCACTGGGCGCACATCCGCAGCTCGCCGGAGATCGTGGCGCGCACGGTGCTGGGCGACGGCGACGTGGTGGGGAACGCGGCGGTGTACGGGGAGGCCGGCGAGCGCGAGGTGACGTACTGGGTCGACCGCGCCTACTGGGGCCGGGGCATCGCCACGGCCGCGCTGCGCGCGCTGCTGGCCGAGGTGGCCGAGCGGCCGCTGTACGCGCGCGTGGCGGCCGACAACGAGGGGTCGCTGCGGGTGCTCCGGCGCTGCGGCTTCGAGGTCTCCGGGCGCGCCACGGCGTACGCGCCGGGGCGGGGCGGCGAGACCGAGGAACTGGTGCTCACGCTGGAGGGCTGACCCCCGCCCTCCCGCGCGGGGGGCCGGCAGCCGTCCCGCCCCGATGAACGTTCGATGAGAAATCGCCCGGTGGGGAACGATTCGTCCCTCCTCGTTCGTCTGTCCGGACGCGATGAACAAGACGATCAGGCGTGCCTCGGTGTTCACGCTGCTCCTGGTGTTCGCCCTGTTGATCAGGGCGACCTGGGTGCAGTTCCACGACGGCCGGGCACTGGCGGACGACAGCGAAAACCGGCGCAACGCGATCGAGACGTACGCAGAGCCGCTCGGGAACATCGTCGTGGCCGGGGAGCCGGTCACCGGCTCGGCGCGGACGGAAGGAGGCGACCTCGCCTACAAACGGACGTACGAGAACGGCCCGCTGTACGCGGCGGTGACGGGCTATGCCTCGCAGGTCTACGCACCGACGCAGCTGGAGGGCATCTACCAGGACGTGCTCAACGGCACGGACCCCCGGCTGAGGACGGTGACGGACACCGTCACCGGCCGGCGCGCCGAGCCGGGCACGGTGGTGACGACCATCGATCCGGCGGTGCAGAAGGCGGCGTTCGAGGCGCTGGGCGACAAGAAGGGCGCGGCGGTCGCGATCGACCCGGGGACGGGCCGGATCCTCGCGGTGGTGTCGACCCCGTCGTACGACCCGGCGTCGCTGGCCGGGACCGGCACGGCGGGCGAGGCGTGGGAGAAGCTCACCGCGGACCCGGACAAGCCGCTCACCAACCGGGCGCTGCGTCAGCCGCTGCCCCCGGGGTCGACGTTCAAGCTGGTGGTCGCGGCGGCCGCGCTGGAGGACGGGCTGTACGGGTCGGTGGACGAGCGGACCGACAGCCCCGACCCGTACACCCTGCCGGGCACGGTCACGGAACTCACCAACGAGAACCCGGACGCGCCCTGTGAGGACGCCTCGATCCGGGTCGGGCTGCAGTACTCGTGCAACAACGTCTTCGCGAAGATGGCCGTTGACCTGGGGCAGGACAAGGTACGGGCGATGGCCGAGAGGTTCGGTTTCAACGACGGGACGCAGGACGTGCCGGTGCGCGCCCACACCAGCGTCTACCCCTCGGGCATGGAGCGGTCGCAGACGGCGCTGACCGGCATCGGCCAGTTCGACGTGACGGCGACCCCGCTGCAGATGGCGATGGTGTCGGCGGCGCTGGCGAACGGCGGGGAGCTGGCCGCGCCGCACATGGTCGGGCAGATCACCGACAGCGGCGGCGACGTGCTGCGGGACTACGGCGCCGCGAACGAGACGCGGCGGGTGGTCAGCGCCTCCACCGCCGAGCAGCTCCGGTCGGCGATGGAGACGGTCGTCGAGGAGGGCACGGGGTCCAACGCGCGGATCTCCGGCGCCACCGTGGGCGGCAAGACCGGCACCGCGCAGCACGGCGAGAACAACAGCAAGATCCCGTACGCGTGGTTCACCTCGTACGCCACCTCGGACTCCTCGGGCGAGGAGGTGGCCGTGGCGGTGGTGGTGGAGCAGTCCGACGCGGCCCGCTCGGAGGTCAGCGGCAACGGTCTGGCGGCGCCGGTCGCCAGGGCCGCGATGGAGGCGGCGCTGCGGGACTGAACCTTCCCGGCCGCCGGGACGTCTCTACGGACGGGCCGCCCCCCTCCCCCCGGGGGCGGCCCGTCACGTGTGGGTGCGAGTGAGCCAGGCGTACACCTCGTCCTGCATCACGGCGTCGAAGGTGTGCCCGTGCTCCGGCCACACCTTCAGCCGCAGCCGTTCCCCGGCTCCGCAGGCACGCCAGACGGCGCGCAGCTTGTCGTGGGCGACCCGTACGCCGTCGGCGGGGAACAGGGCGTCGAGCCCGCCGTGGAAGAACAGCATCGGCTTCGGTGCGGCGATGCTCGCCACGTCGGGGATGTCGAGGTGCCGGGCGAGCCCGGGGTGGAGCATGTGGAACGCCGACTGCCCGCGCAGGGTGTTGTTGCCGGGGACCATCATCTCCTTCAGCCCGGTCATCCAGCACACGCTCGCCGCCGCCGCGATGTGGTCGCTGAGCGCGGCGGCCTGCCAGGCGCGGTAGCCGCCCATGGACCAGCCGACGGCGGCGACCCGGCGGGCGTCCACCCGGTCGAGCCCCGCCAGGAAGGCCGCGGCCCGCTGGTCCTCGCGGGCGTGGAGTCCGGCGAGGGAGGAGCCGAGGTGGTACAGGTTGCTCGCCAGGGCCTGCTGCTGCTCGTAGGCGAGGGGCCCGCGTTCGCCCCAGCCGAGCGCGTCGAGGCAGAGCACGACATGGCCGCGCCGGGCGAGTTCGTCGCCGGTGAAGCGTCCGTCGAAGTTCCGCCCGGCCCACTCCTCGGCGGAGGCGAGCCGGGTGTCGTCGTACCAGGGCCGGACGCACTTCTCCTTGCCGATGTCGAAGCGGGAGCCGTGGTCGTGCAGCAGCAGGACGGCCGGGAAGGGGCCGGTGCCGTGCGGGGTGAGCAGGGCGCCGCGGACCCGGGTGTGCCGGGTGAGCGAGAGCGTCACCAACTCCCGGCTGTAGCCGTCCGCTTCAGGTCCGGCCGTGTGGGCGGGCGCGTACGGGACGTCGTCCTGCGGTGGGACGACGAGGAGTTCCTCGACCTTGGCGCGGGCCGTCCGGCGCCACTGGCCGACGTCGCGCAGGGGCGAGGTGCCCCAGGCGAGCGGGAACGTCAGGTCGCCCTTGAGCGCCTCGTGCAGACCGGGCGGACCGGGTACGGAGGTCATCGCCGGGGCCGCCCGTCGCGCGGGTGGGGCTCCCTGGTGCGGGAGGGGGTGAGCAGGAGGTTCCTTCGGGACAGGGGCGAGGGCATGCGGGTGCTCCTTGGGCGGCGGGGACGGGCCGGCGCGGTCCGCGGTGGGGGCGGGCCGCGCCGGCCGGCCGTGGGGCGGGGTCAGCGGATGCGGCCGGCCCCCGCGCCGAGCTTGACCAGCGGCGGGACCGCCCAGGCGGGGTGGACCGCGGTGCGCAGGGTGGGGGTCCAGCCGGCGCCGGAGGTCAGGGGTGTGTCGGGGAACTCCGCGTTGTGCGCGGCGATCAGGTCGGTCCGCTTGCCGTTGACGAGGTTGTGGCGGGCGGTGAGCGGTGAGTCGTTCCACCGCTTGAGGATCTTGGCCGGGCTCGTGCCCTTCGGCAGGGTGAACGCGTTGTGCTCGGCGACGAGCCGGGACTCCTTGCCGATGCCGAAGCTGTAGGAGTATCCGGGCTTGGCCACGAAGTGGTTGTTGTACACGTCGACCTGTCCGAAGCGGACGCGTGGCGCGCGCTCGACCAGGCCGGAGAACAGGTTGTGGTGGAAGGTCGCCTTCAGTCTGCCCCGGTCGCCGGCTGCCGTGGACTCGCTGTCGCTGTTGCCGATGAGGATCGTCTTGTCGTGCTCGGTGAAGACGTTCCAGGAGGCGGTGATGTAGTCGGCGCCCCGGACGATGTCCAGCTCGCCGTCGTGCTGCTGGTAGAGCATGCCGAAGTGGGTCGGGGCCGCGCTGTCGGGGTGCTCGCCGTCGGTGAAGGTGTTGTGGTCCAGCCACACGTGCGTGGAGCCGTACACCACGGCGGTGTCGTACTCGGAGTTCCAGTTGCCCTTGTCGCCGTCGGTCGGGTCCCACTGCGGGAAGCAGTCGATCGGGCTCTCGAGGGTGAGATTGCGGACGATGACGTTGTCCACGCCCTTGATCTGCAGGCTGGCGCCCTTGATCCCGGCGTTCCGGCCGACACCGATGATCGTGGTGTTCGAGGGGATGTACGCCTTGACGGCGGCGTCCTGGCGGGCGGCGGACGCCCTGCGCAGCCCCTCCGGGCTGTCGTCGGGCTCGGCGCCGAGGTCCCGTTCCAGGCCCCAGGTCTCGGGCGCGTACTTCTCGAGGTAGGCGTCGAAGTCGTAGCCGGGTGCGGCGAGCGCGGAACAGCCCTCGGACACGGCGTCGATGGTGCCCTTCACCTTGATGATCCTCGGCGCGTCGCCGCCGTCCGCCAGGGCCGCCTTGAACTCCGCCCAGTCGGTCACGGTGTACACGTGCCCGGCGGCGGCGCGGGCGCCTCCGGTGGTGCCGGTGCCGTGGGAGCCCCAGCCGTCTCCCGCGCCCAGCGTCTGGCGGGCGGCGTCACGGTGGTGGTGCGACGGGGAGTGGGCCTGGGCGCCGGTGCCGGTCAGGGCCAGCACGAGGGCGGCGCAGCCGGCCAGCGAGGCGGCTCTCAATGTGGCATGCGCATGCCATTCGGTTCCGTGCATGGTGCGGCTCTCCTTCTCACGTGGTCCAGGGGGTGGTGCGCGACACCGGGGACGGCCCGCGGCCCGAAGCGGACGGGCCGTCCCACGGCGGCTGGGAACCCGGTCAACCCATCTGCTCGTCCCACTCGGCCTGCGCCTCGTTCAACTGCTCGGCCAGCCCCTCCAGGAACGCCTTCGCCGTCATGTCCCCCAGCAGCACCTTCTGGAAGTTCGGCTCGTTCTCCGCCTTGGAGATCGTGTTCCAGTCCGGGAGGTAGTACGGCAGCTGCACGATCGTCGTGGACCCGTCGCTCAGCGCGTCAGCCGCCAGCTTGGTGGGCTCCGCCTTGCCGATCCACTCGTCCTTCGCGGCGTCCAGGTGCGCCGGCACCTGCCCCGCCGACTCGTTGAACTTCGAGTTCGACTGCGCCGACGCCGCGAACTCGATGAACTTCCAGGCGGCCTCCTTGTTCTTCGAGGTCTTGAACAGGCCGAGACCGTCGACCGGGTTGGAGACCTGGACCCGCTTGCCGCCCGGCCCGGTCGGCTGCGGAATGCCCCGGAACTTGTCGGCACCGAGCGCCTTCACATGGTCCTGGTACGAACCCAGGTTGTGGTTCACCATGCCGATCTCGCCGGAGTCCCACTGCGCGACCATCTTGGTGAAGTCGTTGTTGAGGTCGGCGGCGGGGGTGACCTTCTTGAACAGGGCCGCGTACTTCTCCAGCGCCTCGACGTTCTTCGGGTCATCGACCGTGGTCTTCTTGCCGGTGGAGTCCCAGAACGAGGTGATGCCGGACTGGCCGTACATCGCGTCCAGCGCCTGGGCGATGGAGCCGGAGCCACCGCGGATGGTGTAGCCGAACTTGTTGCCGCCCTTGTCGGTGAGCTTCTCCGCCGCCATGAAGAACCGGTCCCAGGTGGTCGGTTCCTCCAGGCCCGCCTTCTCGAACAGGTCGGTGCGGTAGTAGAGGACGCCGTTGTTGGCCGAGGTCGGGACGGAGTAGAGCTTGTCGTCGCCGCCGCCCGCCGCCCGCAGCGACTCGACCATGTCCTTGTTGAGCCTGCCGCTCAGGGACGACGCGCCCAGCCGGTCGTCCAGCGGGTCGAGCGCGCCCTGCGCGGCGAAGCCCGCGAGCATCGAGGCGCTGATGCCGCCGACGTCCGGCAGGCCGTCGGCCTGGATGGAGGTGTCGACCTTGGACTGGTACTCGGTGGAGGCGATCCCGACGTACTGGACGTCGATGTCGGGGTTGGCCTTCTCGAAGTCGGCGATGATCTCCTTCCAGATCTCGGTGCGGACACCGCCGTTGTTGTCCCAGAAGACGATCTTGCCCTTGCCGCTGCCCTCGGCGCCGCTGTCGCCCGCGCCGCTTCCGTCGTCACCGCAGGCGGTGGCGGTCAGGGCGAGGACGGCCCCGAGGGCGACGGCGGCCGATGTGCGGCGGCCTCTGCCGGTGCTGTTCCCGAGAATGCTGATCTTCATTGGTCGGCTCTCTTCTTCCGGATACTGATCCTGAACTGCGTGAACGTGGCGGTGCCGGCGTGTCCCTGACCGGAGGGCGCGACCGCGACCAGACCGAGCAGGGCACCGACCCAGCGCCAGGGCGTGGCGGCGAACACCTGGCCGGAGGGGCACGGGCCGTCCCCGGTGTCGTACGAGAAGCGGCAGCGCGCGTCGGCGTCGATGTCGATGCGCAGCCGTGCCCGGCCGTCCGGGGCGGGCCGCGGGTGAGCGGCGTCCCGTTCGCTCTCGGCGGCCGTCTCGGCGAACCGGTGCACCAGGCGCACCGTGCCGCCGGTGTCCCGCTGGAGACCGATCCAGCGGTAGGCGTCCCCGAGGACGACGAGTCCGGCGCGTGCTCCGGGTTCCTCGCTCTCGAGGCGCAGGTCCACCTCGACGGTGCACGGGGTGCCGGGCAGCCGCTGGGTGAGGACGTTGGGCAGGGTGCGCAGGTCGTGCGCCGCTGCGGAGCGGACGCAGGTGAGCCGCAGTCCGTCGGCGGAGTGCTGGGTGGTCCAGCCGTCCCCGGGGTTGGCGGTCCACTGCCACTGGCGGCCGTGCCGTCCGCCGGGGAAGTCGTCGTCGGTGGCGGGCGCCGCGGGCGGCTGCGGGGGCAGGTCCGGGCGGCGGTGCACGGCGACCGGGGCGCCGTCGTCGCCGATGACCGGCCAGCCTCCCGGACCGTCCCAGCGCATCGGCTGCAGGTGCACGACACGGCCGTAGGGGCCGCGCTGCTGGAAGTGCAGGAACCAGTCCTCGCCGGACGGGGTGCGCACCCAGCCGCCCTGGTGGGGGCCGTTGACGTCGGTGTCCTTCTGTTCGAGGACCACCTTCTCCTCGTACGGGCCGAAGAAGTCGCGGGAGCGGAAGGCGCCCTGCCAGCCGGTCTCCACTCCCCCGGCGGGGGCGAGGATCCAGAACCGGCCGTCGTGCCGGTAGAGCTTGGGCCCCTCCAGGGTGAACCAGCCGGGGATGCGGTCGCCGTCGACGATCACCTTGCCCTCGTCGAGGAGTTCGGTGCCGTGCGGGTGCATCCGGTGGCCGGTGAGGCGGTTCTTGACGCCCGAGCGGGACTTGGCCCAGGCGTGCACGAGGTACGCCTCGCCGGTCTCGTCGTCCCACAGGGGGCAGGGGTCGATCAGGCCCTTGCCGGCCTTCACCAGGTGCGGCCGGGTCCAGGGGCCGCGGATCCCGGGGGCGTTGACCTGGAAGATGCCCTGGTCGGGGTCGCCCCAGAAGATCCAGAAGCGGTCGTCGTGGTGGCGCAGGGCGGGTGCCCAGACCCCGCAGTCGTGCCGGGGGGTGGTGAACTCGGCCTCGGGTTCGAGGCGTGGGAGGGCGTGTCCGACGAGGGTCCAGTCGACCAGGTCCCGGGAGTGCAGCAGCGGCAGCCCGGGGACGCGGCCGAAGCTGGAGGCGGTCAGGTAGAAGTCGTCGCCGACGCGGATCACGTCCGGGTCGGACCAGTCGGCGTTCAGGACCGGGTTGCGGTAGACGGTGTCCGCCGGCGCGGCGCTCATGCGCTCACCGCCTTGCGGACCAGGGCGGCGACCTCGTCCCGGCCGGGGCGGCCGTCGGCGACCACGGTGACGATCCGGCGGACCACGGTCCCGCCGGGCGGCAGGCGCAGCCGGGCGTCGTGGGCGAGGGAGGAGCCGACGCCGGGGTAGTCGGCGGTGCGGACGAACCAGGGGTCCTGCCGGGTCGCCGCGGTGGCCCCGGCGAAGGCGAGGGTCCAGCCGGAGCCGGCGAGGGCGATCCAGTCGGCGGTCCGGCCGTGGACCTCGCTCTCGCCCTCGGCGTGGGCGGTGAAGACGTCCGGTGCCGTCGCCTCCTTGCGGGCCCGCCAGAAGAAGCCGCCGTAGGCGGCGCCGGGGCGGCCGTTGGTGGCGGGGCTGCCGAAGGAGAGCGGCGCGCTGGTGACGTTGGTGAGGGAGAAGGTGAGGTCCAGCGCCCACGCGGCGTCGGTGAGCCCGGTGGCGGCGACCGTACGGCGCTCGCGCAGCAGTTCGCCCGGCGCGGCCGTCCAGCGCAGCTCCTCGACGAACCCGCCGGGGTCGCACCGCTGCCAGGCGGTGTGCCGCTGGGTGCCGTGGTTGTCCAGCTCGGTGGGCCCCCGGTCGCGGACGTAGGTGCGGCCGCCCCAGAAGTTGAACCCCTCGACGTCGGGAACGGCGACACCGACGCCGAGGTGGTGTGCGTGGTCGGCGGGGCGGAGCTCGGTGACGGCCGTGCCGGCCAGGGTGGTGACGGGGTGCAGATACGGCCGCGGGGAGAGCCGGGCAGGCAGGTCGGGCCGGGTGACGTACCGGCCGACGGGCCGGCCGGCGACGCGCAGCACCGCGTCGTCGTTGCCGGTCATCGGGCGCTCACCTCTTTCGGCAGGTGGTGGACGGTGGGCGCCCAGGGGGCGCCCAGCTCGGAGTAGAGGGACAGGGTGTCGGCGGCGGACGCGACCAGGGCGTCGATGCCGGGCACGACCCGGCGGTCCTCGCCGGGGACGCGGTGCCAGGCGTCGGCGGGCAGCGGGGCCGGGTCGGGGGCCTCCCGGATCGCCTCGACCACCTGCATGAAGGCGCCCGTGTCGTCCGGGGCGACCAGCAGGGGGGTGCCGTCGGTGAGGTGGGCGACGAGGTTCTCCAGCAGGTCGGTGCGGCCGAACCGCAGCTCCTCGGGGCCGTGGCCGGCCCGCTGGAGCAGGACGCGGTCCTGCTTGTACCAGAAGGTGATCCGGCCGCTGGTGCCGTGCACCATGACGTACGGCTCGTCCGCCCGCTCGGCGCACAGCGTCGCGGCGACGGTGACCGAACCGCCCCGCGCGGTGGTGATCCGTACGCAGGAGGTGTCGTCGGACTCGATGTCGTTGGCGCGCAGCAGCTCGGTCTCGATGCCGGCGACGTCCTCGGCGCGGGTGCTCCCGCCGAGGGCGAGGGCGGTGGCGACCGCGTGGGCGAGCGGGTTGGTGAGCGCGCCGTCGATCACGTCGACGCCGTTCAGCCGGCGCCGGCCCGCCCAGGGTGCCCGCCGGAAGTACGCCTCGGACCGCACCCAGGCACCGGCTCCGCCGATGCCGGTCACCCGGCCGACGGCGCCCTCGGCGACCAGTTCGCGGATCGCCGGCACGGCGTGCGAGCCGAGCGACTGGAAGCCGATCTGGCAGGCGACACCGGCCGCGGCGACCCCGTCGGCCATCCGCCGGAACTCCGCGTACGACGGTGCCGGCGGCTTCTCCAGCAGGAGGTGCACGCCCCGGGCGGCCGCCGCGAGGGCGAGGCCGGTGTGGGTGGGGATCGGGGTGCAGATCACCGCGATCCGGGCGCCGGTGGAGTCGAGCAGCGCGCCGAAGTCGGCGGACTGCTCGGGGAGTTCCCCGCCGTACTCGTCCTCGGTGAGCGGGGTGAGCTCGCAGATGCCGGCCGTCCGTACGACTCCCTTCTCCTGGAGCCGACGGATGTTCTCCAGGTGCCAGCGGCCGTGGCCGCGGGCGCCGGCGAGGACGACGGGGAGGGGCTCGGTGGCGGGCGTCGTCCGCTCGGTGGTGGGCGTCGTCCGCTCGGTGGTGGGCGTCGTCCGCTCGGTGGTGGGCGTCATCCCTTCACCGCCCCCGCGCTGAACCCGGTGATCAGCCACTTCTGGATGAAGGCGAACACGATCACCACGGGGACGGCCGCGATGATGCCGCCCGCGGCGAGTGCGCCGAGGTCGACGCTGTCCGCGCTCATCAGGGTGTTGAGGCCGACCGGGATGGTCTGCTTCTCCTGGTTGTTGAGGAACATCAGGGCGAACAGGAAGTGGTTCCAGGAGTGGACGAAGGCGAAGGAGCCGACGGCGATCAGGCCGGGCCGCAGCAGGGGCAGGACGACCACCCGGAAGGCCTTGAACCGGTTGCAGCCGTCGACCCAGGCGGCCTCCTCCAGCGAGTACGGCACGTTCTTGATGAAGTTGCTGATCAGGATCATGGACAGCGGCAGCTGGAAGACCGTCTCGGCGATGATGACGCTGACCAGGGAGTTGATCAGCTGGAGTTCGGCGAAGATCTCGAACAGCGGGACCAGGAGCAGCGCGCCGGGCACGAACTGGGAGCAGAGCAGGGCCAGCATGAACCCCCGCTTGACCTTGAAGTCGAACCGGGCGAGCGCGTAGCCGCCGGCCAGCGCGACCAGGGTCGTCATGATCAGGGTGGCGACGCCGACCAGCACGCTGTTCTGGAAGAAGACGCCGAAGCTGCGGTCCGTCCAGACCTTCTCGAAGTGGGCGGTGGTCATCGGCCAGGGCACCAGCGAGGTGGAGCCGGCCGGGCGGAGCGCGAAGAGCAGGATCCAGTAGAAGGGGATGAGGGTGAAGACGAGGTAGATGCCCAGGGGCAGGTAGATCTGCCAGCGGGGTGCCTCGTCCCAGGCCCGGCGCCGCTTCGCCGGGCGGGGAGGTTCGGGGGCGGTGCGCGGGGGCGCGGGGGCGGCCACGGTGGCCTCCTTGGTGATCACTTCTCGCCTCCGAACTTGCTCAGGCGCAGGTAGACCATCGAGCAGAAGAGCAGGATCACGAACGCGACCGTCGTCAGGGCCGACGCGTAGCCGAAGTCATGGGCGTCGACGGAGGTGTTGGCGATGTACAGCGGCAGGGTCGTGGTCACTCCCGCCGGTCCGCCGCCGGTCAGTGTGTAGAGCAGGTCGACGTTGTTGAACTCCCACACCGCGCGCAGCAGCGTGGACAGGATGATGGCGTCCTTCAGGTGCGGCAGGGTGATGTGGAGGAACTGCCTGAAGCGGCTGGCCCCGTCGACCTCGGCGGCCTCGTAGAGGTCCTTGGAGACGGACTGGAGGTCGGCGAGGATGAGGATCGCGAAGAAGGGGACTCCGCGCCACAGGTCGGCGACGATCGCCGCCGGGAAGACGGTGGAGGTGTCCGACAGCCAGCTGACGCCGTAGTCGCCGATGCCCATGTCCGCGAGGTAACGGGTGATGCCGGTCTGGGAGTTGTAGAGCAGCACCCAGATCGCGGAGGTGAGCACGCCGGAGACGGCCCACGGCGAGAAGACCAGGGCGCGGCCGAGGGCCCGGCCGACGAAGGTCTGGTTGACGATGAGGGCGAGGGCGAGGCCGAACAGCAGTTGCAGGCCGACCTCGACGAACACCCACTTGGCGCTGAAGACGAGGGTGTCCCAGAACAGCGGGTCCTCGGTGAAGATGTGGGTGAAGTTGTCGAATCCCGCGAAGCCGTTCCGCCAGGGCTTGGTGGGGTTGTAGTCCTGCAGGCTGTAGTAGAAGACGCTGATGACCGGGTAGGCGATGAACCCCAGCATGAGCAGGGCGGCCGGCGCGATCAGCAGATAGGGCAGCCTGCGGGGCGTGGCGGAGGCACGGCGCCGCCGGGGTGGCCTGGGCGGTTTCGCCACGGCTGCGGCTTGGGCCATGACTGTTCTCCGTTTCTCGGTACGTCGTGCTGTGTGCTGTGCGGTGCGGGTGCCGGGGTGCCGGAGCACCGGGGGGAAGCGCTTTCTTCGCGGCTGTGCGGGATCCCCCGGTGCCGCGGGGATCAGCCCGCGTAGGGGTCCTGGACGGTGCCCGGGCGGGCGAGGAACTCGAAGTCGCAGCCGGTGTCGGCCTGGGTGATCTGGTCGTTGTAGAGCGCGCCGTATCCGCGTTCGTAGCGTGCGGGCGGCGGCGTCCACCGCGCCCTGCGGCGTTCCAGCTCCTCGTCGTCGACGTCGAGCCGGAGTAGGCGGTTGTCGACGTCGAGGGTGATCGAGTCGCCGGTGCGCACCAGGGCCAGCGGCCCGCCGACGTGCGACTCGGGGGCGATGTGCAGGACGCAGGCGCCGTAACTGGTGCCGCTCATCCGGGCGTCGGAGATCCGCACCATGTCCCGCACGCCCTGCTTGAGCAGGTGGTCGGGCAGGGGCAACATCCCGTACTCGGGCATGCCCGGGCCGCCCTTGGGGCCGGCGCCCCGCAGCACCAGCACACTGTCGGCGGTGATGTTCAGCGCCGGGTCGTTGATGGTCCGCTGCATCTGCCGGTAGTCGTCGAAGACGACGGCGGGGCCCGTGTGCTTCAGCAGGTGCGGTTCGGCGGCGATGTGCTTGATGACGGCGCCGTCCGGGCAGAGGTTGCCGCGCAGTACGGCGAGCCCGCCCTCGTCCGCGACCGGGTTGTCGCGGGTGCGGATGACGTCGTCGTCGTGCACCCGCGCGCCGGCGATCTGCTCGCGCAGGGAGTCGTGACAGACGGTGGGGCGGTCGAGGTGGAGCAGGTCGGGTATCCGGGAGAGGAACCCGGGCAGTCCGCCCGCGAAGTGGAAGTCCTCCATCAGGTACGTCTGTCCACCGGGCCGGACGTTGGCCAGCACCGGGACGGTGCGGGCGATGCGGTCGAAGTCGTCGAGGGTGAGCCCGACCCCGGCGCGTCCGGCCATGGCGATCAGGTGGATGACGGCGTTGGTGGAGCCGCCGAGGCCGAGGACGGTCGTGACCGCGTCCTCGAAGGCGTCCGCGGTGAGGATGTCGCTCAGTTTCCGGTCCTTGTGGACCAGGTCGACGACGGTCAGGCCCGCCTTCGCGGCCATCCGGTCGTGCCCGGAGTCGACGGCCGGGATGCTGGAGGCGCCCGGCACGGTGACGCCGAGGGCCTCGGCGGCGGCGGTCAGCGTGGACGCCGTACCCATCGTCATGCAGTGGCCGGGCGAGCGGGCCAGGCCGCTCTCCAGTTCCTGCATCTCGCAGTCGCCGATGACACCGGCCCGCTTGTCGTCCCAGTACTTCCACATGTCGGTGCCGGAGCCCAGGGTCTCGCCGCGCCAGTGCCCGGGCAGCATGGGCCCGGCGGGCACGAACACGGTGGGCAGGTCGGCGCTGGCGGCGCCCATCAGCAGGGCGGGCGTGGACTTGTCGCAGCCGCCCATCAGCACGGCCCCGTCGACCGGGTACGACCGCAGCAGTTCCTCGGTCTCCATGGCGAGGAGGTTGCGGTAGAGCATGGGGGTCGGCTTCTGGAAGGTCTCGCTGAGGGTGGAGACCGGGAACTCCAGGGGGAAGCCGCCGGCCTGCCACACCCCCCGCTTCACGGCCTGCGCGCGGTCGCGCAGGTGGACGTGGCAGGGGTTGATGTCCGACCAGGTGTTGAGGATCGCGATGACGGGCTTGCCCAGGTGTTCCTCGGGCAGGTAGCCGAGCTGGCGGGTGCGGGCGCGGTGGCTGAAGGAACGCAGCCCCGACGCGACGCCGCTGCCGTACCACTGGTGGCTGCGGAGCTGTTCGGGGGACTTCATATCGACCATCCGGCGGCGATGGCGGCGACCTCGGCGCGCTCGTTCTCGGGCAGCGGCTTGCTCGGCGGGCGGACCTCGCGGCGGCACAGGCCGAGGGAGGCGAGGGCCTCCTTGACGACGGTGACGTTGTTGGCTGAGCCGTTGGCGGCGCGCAGCTCCTCGAAGCGGCGGATCTGCTCCCACAGCTTCATCGCGGTCGGGTAGTCGCCGGAGCGCAGCGCCTCGATCATGTTCAGCGAGACGGACGGGGCGACGTTGACCAGGCCCGAGGTGAAGCCGGTGGCGCCCGCCGAGAAGTAGGAGGGGGCGTACGGTTCGGCGAGCCCCGCCACCCACACGAACCGTTCCAGTCCCGCGTCCCGGGCGAACGCGGCGAACCGGGCCGCGTCCGGCACGGAGTACTTCACGCCGATGACGTTGGGGCAGGTGTCGGCGAGTTCGGCGAGGCGGGCGCCGGTGAGCCGGTCGTTGCGGATGTAGGGGACGACGCCCAGGTCGGGCACCGCCTCGGCGATGGCGCGGTGGTAGTCGACCCAGCCGCTCTGGGAGACGTAGGGGTGGACGGGCTGGTGCACCATCACCATCTGCGCGCCGAGTTCACGCGCGTGCCGTGCGGAGTCGATGGCGGTGGGCACGTCGTGGCCCACACCGACCAGGACCGCCGAGCGGCCGCCGGCCTCCTCCATGGTCACCTCGGTGACCAGGCGGCGCTCCTCGGCGGTCAGTGCGTAGAACTCCCCGGTGTTGCCGTTGGGGGTGAGGGTGGTGATGCCACCGTCGAGGAGACGACGCAGCAGGGCCCGGTAGGTGCCTGGGTCGACGGTGCCGTCCTCGGCGAACGGGGTCACCGGGATCGCCACCACGTCGGCCAGGGCCGCCCGCTGGGTCTCGAACGTCGTTGTCATGCCTGACCGTCCTCTTTCTGGGCTTCCGGGGCGACGAATTCCCCGCCGCACTCCGCTTCGGGGAAGGCCCGTCGCACGAACGACGCGATGTGCGAGTGCAGGGCGTGCGCCGCGCCGTCCGCGTCCCCGCCGAGGGCGAGCCGCAGGATCTCCCGGTGCTCGTCGGCCTCCTGCTCCCACGAGGGGTCGGCGGCCCAGGCGACGGCGGAGACGAGAGCGGCCTGGTCGCGGACCTCGTCGAGCATCCTGGCGAGCAGCGGATTGCCGCACGGCAGGTACAGGGCGCGGTGGAACTCGCGGTTGGTGAGGGAGCGTTCGGCGGTGTCCGTGGCCTGGTCGGCCCGGGTCAGCGCGTCACGTGCGGCGTCGAGGGAGGCGCCGCGGCGCACCGCGCGCTTGAGCGCCTCGGGTTCGAGGAGCAGCCGCACGTCGTAGACCTCGCGCGCCATGTCCGCGTCGACCATGCGCACCGTGACGCCCTTGTACTGGCTCATCACGACCAGACCCGTGCCGGCCAGGGTCTTGAGCGCCTCCCGCACCGGGGTCTTGGACACCCCGAACTGTGCGGCGAGGTCGGTCTCGACCAGGGCCTGGCCCGGTGTGAACCGGCCGGTGAGGATGCGGCGTTTGATCTCCTCCAGCACGAACTGCGTGCGTGAGGGGATCGGCGTGGGCACAGAGGTCATGCGCGCCTCTCGGATCTCGCATATCGCGTCTCATATATGACGTACGAAGTACGACGCGGATGACCGTAGAAGTGGCCCGGGGTTTCGTCAATGCTTCTGACAAAGGAAGTCGGGCTCCGGGGAAAGCGCTTACTGCACTGGCGTGCGGGCACCGCGGATCGAACCGGTTCGCTGTCGCGACGCGCGCCGGTGCCCCGGCGCCGGAAGAACCCGGCGGGCCGCCCCGTCGCCCGGCGCGCGGGAGGTGCCACCGGAGTGGTCAGCGGTCGGCAGGCGGAGCGGAGACCCGTACGGCGCCGATCCGCGCCGTGTCCGTGTGCCGCCGCAACTCGGCGAACGCACCGGGGCTCCGTGCCCGACCCACACCTCGGCGTCCCTTCTCCGCGCAGGAGGTGCCCGGAGCCGAGGGGCGGGAAGGGTGCGAGTAGCGCGGGAAGGCTACACGCCCCTCGTCGGCCCGCGAGTCCGCGTCACGCGGGCCGGGTCCACCCCGGGTCCCGGCCGCTGAGGCCGATCGTCCGGTCCAGGAGCGGGGCGCCGGCCGGGACGGGCACGACGGGGCCGAAGATGCCGTCGCCCCGGTCGCCCTCCTCGGCTGCGGCCAGCAGGAAGGCGTGCGAGGACTCCAGCGCGGCGGGGTCGGGCGTGTACGCCTGACCGGTCGCGCGGGCCAGGTCCCAGCCGTGGATCACCAGTTCGTCGACGGCGACGGCACCGGCGATCCCGCCCGGCAGGTCCACTCCGCCCGCGCGGGTCATGCCGGTCCAGGCCGCCGGATCCCGCCAGGCCGCGGCGAGCTCGTCGAGCACCCTGGGCAGCTCCTCGCGCCAGCCGGGCCCGATGTCCGGCAGGGCTGCCTCCGGGCTGGTGTCCGTGGTGCCGCCCAGCTCCTTCCGCCCGGCGTCCCGGAAGGCGACGGCCAGTCCGAGGAGGTGGCCCAGCATGTGGCGTACGGCGTACTGCGGACAGGGCGTCGCGTCCGCGAGGCACGCGTCGTCGACTCCCTCGGCGAGACGCGCCACGGCCAGGGTCTGCGGTCCCAGGTCGAGCGGGGTGTCGGTCATGGTCTGCTCCTCTCGACGGTCCTCACAGAGGGTGGACCGATCCGGACAGCGGAACTCATCGCCGGCCTGCCCCCTGTGCCCACGTCGTCAGGCGTCGCGGTCCCGCACCCTCTCCTCCCGCGTCTTGATCACCCGCAGCCGCTCCGGCAACTGCGAGGTCAGCCGGTCCGGCCCGGACTCCGGCCGCAGCACCCACGTCACGCCACCGCGCACGTCCGCCACGATTCCGCGCCGGTCGGCGTCCTCGTCGTGGATCAGATCGCCCACCCACGCGCGCCGCTCCTGCTCGCCGGTCATTCCTGTCCCTGCCTGTGCAGCTCCGCCCACACCTGCTTCCCCCACGGCAGCGGCTCGGTACCCCAGTGCTTCGCCGGCATCGCGACAAGAGCAAGGCCGCGGCCGCCTTCGTCCTCGAGGCCCGGCGCCTTGCGCACCGGCGGATCCTTCGAGAAGTCCACGACACCGATGCGCACGCACGCCGTGTCGGTCCTCTCGACCATCACCCGGATGGAGTCCCGCCGGGCGTGCCGGACGGCGTTCGACACCAGTTCGGAGACGATGAGTGCGCCGTCCTCGGCCAAGTCGTCCAGGCGCCAAGCGGCACACGCGGCGCGGACCAGGCGCCGGGCGGGCGCGGCGCTCTCGGGCCGACGCGGCAGGGTCTCGCCGTACCCGGGGTATCCGGTCCTGCGAACCCGCGTTGCAGGTTGCGGCATGTCGGTCTGCTCTCTCGGATCGGCCGAGCCCGGGGCTGCTCGCACGGCCGCCGGGCACTGTCCTCTCATGGAAGCGACATGCCGGGAACGCTCACAGGGACGTAACGCCCCACTTTTTCCACGTTACTCACCGATCCCCAGAAACTCCGCCAACGGCCGCAGCCCCGGCGGATGATTGGGGAGTGCCCAGAGGTCACGCACGATGGCCACGGCCAATGTGTGGTGCTGCATCCAGGTCGGCGCCACACGGCGCAGGGACTCCAGGGTCTTCACCGCTCCGGCCGCGTCCCCCATGTCCGTGTGGGCTCGCGCTACGTCCAGCAGTAGCCAGGTCCGCCAGGACGGCGGCGTGTCCTTGCTCAGCCGCATCCCCTTGGCCAACACCAGCGCCTCCTGCGGGTGTCCGTACTCCACCGCGAGCCGAACGCGTTCAATGCGGACCGACGACGGGCTGAAGACGCTGACCATGCGGCTGTCTCCGCCCTCGGGCAACCTGGCGACGCGGGCGGCTTCCTTCTCGGCCGTTTCCATCATCGCTGCCGCACGCTCGTAGTCGCCGCTCCGTGCGGCCGACGTGGCGGCGCTCATCGTCAACGCCCCCCACACCTTCATGCCATCGGCTGTGTCGGTACGGCCCGCGCTCGCCATGTCCTCGGCGGCCCGGAGCGCGATACTCAACGCGTCCTCCAGTCGCCCCTGTCCCTGGTACGTCCACGCCGTGGAGTTGACGATCATCGGCAGAAGCAACGGATCGGAGGAATGCCTCGCAGCGTCTATCGCGCGCTCCAGGCTGACGAGAGCAAGATCCGTCTTTCCCATCCGCACGGCGACGTGTCCGGCGAGCTGGAGGACTTTGCCCAGTGCTGCGAAACCAGCCCGGCGCTCGTCGTCATCACCTGGGACCGTGGCGGCGCGCGCATCCGCGATCAAGTCCGGCAGCACCTTCATTACCGTGTCGAACTCGGCGGAGTGGTACCGCGTCCAACCGTCCGCGATCTGTTCCCGCAGCCGGCCCAAGGAGAAGCCGGGCCCCGGCGGCGTGGGCTCCGGTCCGCACAGCGCCGGCATGACGGCGCGGCGCACCGACACGAAACGGGGCCCGTCGTTCTCCCCAGTCGAGGAGACCGCAGGCGGGTCGCCCAGAAGCGTGGTCAGCTCCACACCGAGGCCGTTCGCCAGCGCGTGCAGCGTGGGCAGGCGCGCCGAATACTTCCGCCCCTGTTCGAGATGGCGAATCACATCGACGGACACCTCAGAGCGCTCCGCCAGCTCCTCTTGCGTCAGGGAGGCCAGACGTCGCAAGCGGCGCAGAGTCTTCCCCAGGTCTTCATTTGCCACGCTGCCACGGTACGCCCGCCACGACGCGGAGAAGGCGCCGATGTCTTTGCCCGCAGCGGCGCTGGGCGAGGCCGTCCGCGTAGAGCCCTCGTGAGACAAGGGAGCAGGGCGGAGGGCACTCCGGCTGCTTCGTCTTCTCACCGCCAGGGGCACCGTCTGAAACGTGCGGGCCCGCGGGCCGTGGCGGGCACGGTTGACGGTGCACCGGGCCAGGAACGACCGGGCCGACCGAGATCCCGAACCTGGCGGTGATCGGGGCGAGATGCTCTCGGCAGAACGAGACAGAACAGGGCAGTTCACGGTAGGTGCCGGGCGGATCGCGGATCCGGTCCCGTCCGTCGGCCGAGGCCCCGGCGCCTCAGAGCCCGGCCAGGGCGGAGCGCACCGCCGCCAGGTCCGCGTCCGACGCCAACCCCGCGTGGTACAGCCGCAGTTCCGTCGCGCCCAGGCGGCGGGCCTCCGTCGCGTCGGCCGCCAGGGTGCCCGGGCTGCCGCCCATGCCCGAGACGACGGTGAGGTTGGCGGCGAGGACGGTGTCCGGGGCGGCCTCGCGGGCGAAGGGGGTCAGCAGGCCGGCGCCCCCCGTGCAGGGCACCACCACGCCGTCGGCGACGGAGAGGATGTGCGCCGGGTCGACGCCGGCGTTGGCGCCGCAGTGGTAGGAGACCGGGTCGGCGTGCAGCAGCACCTGGAAGCCCTCGGGCGCGGCCTGCCGTACGGCGGTGACCGCCGCCTCCTGGAGCGTGCGGGCCGTCTCGTCGCGCCACGCGCGGGTGACGGTCGCCGGGGTCTCGCCGAGGAGTTTCCCGACGCCCGCCCAGCCTCCGTCGGAGGGCGCCCCCTGCCACACCGGCTCCAGTGCGGTGCGTACGGAGGCGGCCAGCACGTCGGCGTCCAGGCCGCGGGCCCCGTAACCCTCGCGGCAGGACGGGCAGAAGCACAGGGACATCAGGTACTGTCCGGCGTCCCCGAGGCCGACGCCGGCGGTCTTGTCGTGGGCGTGCAGATGGGCCAGCCCGTACCAGCCGAGGGACTCCAGCTCGGTGCCGCGGGCACCGGGGCGGACGGCCGCCTCGGCGGCCAGGTCGGTCAGGTACGCGCGCGTGGCGGGCTGGGCGATGCACGGCGCCCAGGGGTAGCGGTCGCCGTAGGCGTTGACCACCGAGGTGTCGGGGTGTTCCGCGCCGAGGCGGGAGTTGTGGGCGAGCACCACCCAGGTGTGCACCTCCAGGCCCGCGTCCGCGAGCGCCGCCGCGGCCTCACCGAAGGCGTCCCCGGGCGCCCAGGCACCGGCCGCGTACGGGCGCAGGGCGCGGCCGGACCAGCGGTCCTCCCCCGGCGGGTACAGCACGGCCGCGTACTCGGCGGTGACGACACGGTGACGGGGATGGCGGGGTGTCAGCGCGCGGGTGGAGTGGTAGGCGGAGGCGAGCGTCACCTGTGCGGTGCCGAGCGCGGCGATCCGCGCGGGTGCCTCCGGATCCCCGTTGACGTCCCAGGGGTAGACGAACGCCGACGCCTTCACATGGCCTCCTCGAGCAACGCGTGTCCCCGCTCGATCAGTTGAGCGAGCTGCTTGACATGATCCCGTGGCCGGCGCCCGCGTCGAGTCGGGCGGCGAGAGGGGCTGACGTCGCGAGCTCCTCCCGGTCCATGTTCTTAATTCATGTCCATGTCTCTGAACCGGCCCCACGCTAAGGCGCCTCAGGGACGCCGGTCAAGCACCGCGCCCCGGCGCACACCAGGCAATTTCCGCATTCCACGGACGCGGCGAGAGGGACGCGGGATACTTGACGCGCCGCGCCCCACCTCCTTAGCGTGTCCACGAATATGAATGCCGTGCGCCGATATGTACGATCTCTCCGTACGAGTGGCCCGGCCGGCGCCGCAAGGAGACCCGAGGATGCCCGCTCCCCGCACCGCTCCCCGCACCGTTCTGCTCACCGGCGCCGCCGGCGGCCTCGGCACCCTGATGCGGGACCTGCTCCCCCGGTACGGCTACTCCCTGCGCCTGCTCGACCTGCTCCCCGTCGACGGCGAACCCGACGCGATCGTCGCGGACCTCGCAGACCGGGACGCCGTGCGCGAGGCGGTCCGGGGCGTCGACGCGATCGTCCACCTCGCGGGCATCTCGCTCGAGGCCTCCTTCGACAAGATCCTCCGGGCCAACATCGAGGGCACGTACAACCTGTACGAGGCGGCCCGCGAGGAGGGCGTCGGACGCGTCGTCTTCGCCTCCTCCAACCACGCCGTCGGCCACACCCCGCGCCCGCGGGACGACGATCCCCTCATCACCGTCGACACCCCGCACCGCCCCGACACCTTCTACGGCCTGTCCAAGTGCTTCGGCGAGGACCTCGCCCAGCTCTACTGGGACAAGCACGGACTGGAGACCGTCTCCGTGCGCATCGGCTCCTGCTTCCCGGAACCGACCAGCGTGCGCATGCTCTCGCTGTGGATGAGCCCCGCCGACGGCGCCCGCCTCTTCCACGCCGCCCTGACGGCGGAGGACGTCGGCCACACCGTGGTCCACGGCTCCTCCGCCAACACCCGCCTGTGGTGGGACCTCACCTCCGCGCGGGCGCTCGGCTACGAGCCGCAGGACGACTCCGAGCCGTACGCGGAGAAGCTGATCGCCGAACAGGGCGAGCCGGCCGCCGACGATCCGGCGCACGCCCGTCTGGGCGGCCACTTCGTCACCGACCCGCCCCTGTGGCCGTACTGACGGGCGACCCGTCCGCGCCATGTCGGCGCGAAATGAGCGCTCACGGCGGCGGGGGGGGGGAAAAAAAAACCACCCCCCCCCCCCCCCCCCCCCCCCCCCCCCCCCCCCCCCCCCCCCCCCCCCCCCCCCCGCCGCCGTATGCGGGCATCCGCCCTGCCCGCTCCCACGCCTTTCCCCGCGCCCTCCCAGGTCCGCGCCGGGCACGCCCGAGCCGAACCGGGCACAACCGGGCAGGAACGGACTGGCAACAGGCCTGGTCAGCATCGAACACCCGCTGTACAACTTCCTGCATGGGCCGCACCGGGCCCGAACGGGCACGGAGATCAGAAGGCAGGTGTGCGGCCATGGGCAACAGGACGGCCGAAGAGCGCCAGCGGGAGATCGTGCGCGTGGCACGCACCACGGGCTCGGTCGACGTGACCGCGCTCGCCGCCGACCTGGGCGTGGCCAAGGAGACCGTACGACGGGATCTGCGCGCCCTGGAGGACCACGGTCTGGTCCGCCGCACCCACGGCGGCGCCTACCCCGTGGAGAGCGCCGGCTTCGAGACGACGCTCGCCTTCCGCGCCACCAGCCACGTCCCCGAGAAGCGCCGGGTCGCGGCCGCCGCGGCCGAACTGCTCGGCGACGCCGAGACCGTCTTCGTCGACGAGGGCTTCACCCCGCGGCTCATCGCCGAGGCCCTGCCCACCGACCGGCCGCTCACCGTGGTCACCGCCTCCCTGCCGGTCGCGGGCGCGCTCGCGGAGACCGGCACCGTCTCCGTCCTGCTGCTCGGCGGCCGGGTCCGCTCCGGCACCCTCGCCACCGTCGACCACTGGACCACGAAGATGCTGGCCGGTTTCGTCATCGACCTGGCGTTCATCGGCGCCAACGGCATCTCCCGCGAACACGGGCTGACCACACCCGACCCCGCCGTCAGCGAGGTCAAGGCACAGGCCGTCCGGGCCGCCCGCCGGGTGGTGTTCGCCGGTGTCCACACCAAGTTCGGGGCGGTCAGCTTCTGCCGGTTCGCCGAGATCGGCGCGCTGGAGGCGATCGTCACCAGCACCCTGCTCCCGGCCGCCGAGGCCCACCGCTACTCCCTGCTCGGACCGCAGGTCGTCCGGGTCTGAGCCGGAACCCGCCACCACAGCAGCACACCGACGCACGTCCCCCCGGGGCGGAGCCATGCCGGGCGCCGCCCGCCCTCTCCCCATACGCCGCTTTCGCCGAGGAGTGATCCATGCAAACCCACAGCCGATGGCGGCCCCCGCGCGCCGCACTCGCCGCGGCCGCCGCGGGGACGCTGCTCGCCCCGCTGCTCTCCGGCTGCTGGGCCGGGGCGGGCGGCGCCGGTTCCGGCGGTGACTCCGTCAACGTCCTGATGGTCAACAACCCGCAGATGGTCGAACTCCAGAAGCTCACCGCGGAGCACTTCACCAAGGACACCGGCATCAAGGTCAACTTCACCGTGCTGCCGGAGAACGACGTCCGCGACAAGATCAGCCAGGACTTCGCCAACCAGGCCGGCCAGTACGACGTGGCCACCCTGTCCAACTACGAGATCCCCATCTACGCCCGCAACGGCTGGCTGAAGGAGATGGACTCCTACGTCGCCGAGGACCCCGGCTTCGACCAGCAGGACGTCCTCGAACCGATGCGCCGGTCCCTCACCGGCGACGACGGCAAGCTCTACGGCCAGCCCTTCTACGGCGAGTCGTCCTTCCTGATGTACCGCAAGGACATCTTCGAACGGGAGGGCCTCACGATGCCGGCCGAGCCCACCTGGCAGCAGGTGGCCGGCCTCGCCGCCGAACTCGACGGCGCCGAACCGGGCATGAAGGGCATCTGCCTGCGCGGACTGCCCGGCTGGGGCGAGGTCATGGCCCCGCTCACCACCGTGGTGAACACCTTCGGCGGCACCTGGTTCGACCAGGACTGGAACGCGCGGCTCGACTCCCCCGAGTGGCAGAAGGCGACGAAGTTCTATGTCGACCTGGTCCGGGAGCACGGCGAATCCGGCGCCCCCCAGGCCGGTTTCGCCGAGTGCCTGAACAACATGACCCAGGGCAAGGTCGCCATGTGGTACGACGCCACCTCCGCCGCCGGCTCCCTCGAGGCCGACGGCTCCCCCGTCAAGGACAAGGTGGGCTACGCCCCCGCTCCCGTCGAGAAGACCGAGTCCTCCGGCTGGCTCTACACCTGGGCCTGGGGCATCCAGGACGCCTCCCGCAACCCCGACAACGCCTGGAAGTTCGTCTCCTGGGCCTCCGGCAAGGAGTACGAGCAGCTGGTCGGCGACGAGATCGGCTGGTCCAACATCCCGGCCGGCAAACGCGCCTCCACCTACGCCAACCCCGACTACCACGCGGAGGCCGCCGCCTTCCAGGAGATGACCAAGGAGGCCATCGAACAGGCCCGGCCCGACGACCCGGGAGTGCAGCCCCGCCCCGCGCCCGGCATCCAGTTCGTCGGCATCCCCGAGTTCACCGACCTCGGCACCCAGGTCTCCCAGGAGATCAGCGCGGCCATCGCCGGACGCCAGTCCGTCGAATCGGCCCTGAGGAAGTCCCAGCAGCTCGCAGAAGAGATCTCCGAGGAGTACGAGGGACGATGACCGCCACGACCACGGCCCCCGCGGCCGCACCCGAGACACCCCCGGCCCCTCGCCGGTCCTCCGGCCGGCTGCGCGCCTGGGCCGCCCGCGGCCCGCTGCTGCCCGCCCTGATCTTCATGATCCTGGTCACCCAGCTGCCCTTCGTGGCGACCCTGGTGATCTCCTTCTTCGACTGGAACTCCCTCTACCCCGACGCCCGCAGCTTCGCCGGCTTCGCCAACTACCAGGAGGTCCTCACCGATTCGGACCTGCGCCAGTCCGTATGGACGACGATCCTGCTCACCGTGGGCGTCGTCCTGGCCAGCCTGGTCCTCGGACTGTTCCTCGCCCTGCTCCTGGACCGCAGGTTCCGCGGCCGGGGCGTCGTCCGCACCCTGCTCATCGCCCCGTTCCTGGTGGTCCCCGTGGCGGCGGCCCTGCTGTGGAAACACGTCCTCTACAACCCCGAGTACGGGCTCCTCAACGGCCTGCTGCACTACGTCGGCGGCCCCCAGCCCGACTGGGTCTCGAACACCCCGCTGCTCGCCGTCGAGGCCGCGCTGGTGTGGCAGTGGACCCCGTTCATGATGCTGATCCTGCTCGCCGGACTGCAGAGCCGGGACCAGCAGCAGCTCGAGGCCGCCCGGGTCGACGGGGCGAGCGACTGGCAGATCTTCGTCCACCTCACCCTGCCCCACCTGCGCCGCTACCTCGAACTGGGCGCCCTGCTGGGCTCGATCTACATCGTGCAGAACTTCGACGCCGTCTTCACCATCACCTCCGGCGGCCTGGGCACCGCCAACCTCCCCTACACCGTCTACCAGACCTTCTACCAGGCCCACGAGAACGGCCTCGCCTCGGCCGCCGGCGTCCTGGTCGTCATCGGCTCCATCGTCATCGCGACCTTCGCCCTGCGCGTGGTGTCGTCCCTGTTCCGCGAGGAGGTGTCCCGCGCATGAGCAGCATCGCCGTACGCACCCGCGGCCGATTCCGCGGCGGAGCGGGCCTGGGCCTGGTCGCCTGGCTGGCCGGCATCGTGTTCTTCCTGCCCATCGCCTGGATGGCCCTGACGTCCTTCCACTCCGAGACGGACGCGGCCACCAACCCGCCGTCCTTCACGGCCGCCCTCACCCTCGACGGCTACCGCGAGTTCTTCGGCGCGGGCGGCGGCGCCAGCCCCTGGCCGGCCCTGATCAACTCCACGGTGGCGTCCGTCGCCTCCACCCTCCTCGTCCTGCTGCTGGCCCTCCCCGCGGCCTACGCGCTGTCCATCCGCCCGGTGAAGCGGTGGACCGACGTCCTGTTCTTCTTCCTCTCCACCAAGATGCTGCCGGTCGTGGCCGGCCTGCTGCCGATCTACCTGTTCGCCAAGAACGCCGGGCTGCTCGACAACATCTGGCTGCTCGTCCTCCTCTACACCTCCATGAACCTGCCGATCGCGGTGTGGATGATGCAGTCCTTCCTCGCCGAGGTCCCGGTCGCGGTCATCGAGGCCGCCCAGATCGACGGCGCCCGGCTGCCGACGGTGCTGGCCCGCGTGGTCGCCCCGATCGCCCTGCCCGGTATCGCGGCGACGGCGCTCATCTGCTTCATCTTCAGCTGGAACGAACTGCTGTTCGCCCGGGTGCTGACGGGCGTGGTCGCCGAGACCGCCCCCGTCTTCCTGACCGGCTTCATCACCAGCCAGGGCCTGTTCCTGGCGAAGGTGTGCGCCGCGTCGCTCGTCATCTCCCTGCCGGTGCTCGCCGCGGGGTTCGCCGCCCAGGACAAACTCGTCCAGGGCCTGTCGTTGGGAGCCGTCAAATGAAGGCCGCCGTCATCGAGTCCGTGGGCAAGGCCCTCGTCACCGAGGTCCCCGACCCGACGCCGGGGCCCCGCGAAGTCGTCGTCGAGGTCGCGGCCTGCGGACTGTGCGGCACCGACCTGCACATCCTCCAGGGCGAGTTCGCCCCCAGCCTGCCGATCGTGCCGGGGCACGAGTTCGCCGGCGAGGTCGTCGGCGTGGGCGCGCGGGTCACGGAGGTGTCGGTCGGCGACCGGGTGGCGGTCGACCCCTCCCTCTACTGCTACGAGTGCCGCTACTGCCGCACCGGCCACAACAACATGTGCGAGCGGTGGGCCGCGATCGGCGTCTCCACCGCGGGCGGCGCCGCCCAGTACGCGGTGGCGCCGGTGGCGAACTGCGTGAAGCTCCCCGAGCACGTCCGCACGCAGGACGCGGCGCTGATCGAGCCGCTGTCCTGCGCGGTGCGCGGCTACGACGTGCTCCAGTCGCGGCTCGGCGCGCACGTGCTGATCTACGGGTCCGGGACCATGGGGCTGATGATGCTGGAGCTGGCCAAGCGGACCGGCGCGGCGAGCGTGGACGTGGTGGACCTGAACGCCGCGCGACTGGAGACGGCGCGGCAGCTGGGGGTCTCGGCCTCGGCGGCCACACCGGACGAGCTGGACCGGCCGCAGGGCTGGGACCTCGTCATCGACGCGACGGGGAACGCGGCGGCGATCCAGGACGGACTGGAGCGGGTGGCGAAGGCGGGGACGTTCCTGCAGTTCGGGGTCGCGGACTATGCGACGCGGGTGCAGATCGATCCGTACCGGATCTACAACCAGGAGATCACGATCACGGGGTCCATGGCCGTGCTGCACAGCTACGAGCGGGCGGCGGAGCTGTTCGCCGGGGGTGTGCTGGACCCGGACGTCTTCATCAGCGACCGTCTTCCGCTGGATCAGTACCCCCAGGCGCTGGACCAGTTCGCGGCGGGCGTGGGCCGGAAGATCGTGGTGGTGCCATAGGTTTTCCTCGCCCCCGCCGCCCCTTCCCGTCCCGAACCTGGGGCTCCGCCCCGGACCCCCGCTCCTCAAACGCCGGAGGGCTGATTCCAGCCCCTCCGGCGTTTGAGGAGCGGGGGTCCGGGGGCAGCGCCCCCGGGGACGGGAATGGGAAGGGGCGGCGGGGGCGAAATCCCCCTCGGGCCCCGGGGGACCCGCGTCCCCCCGATCGGCCCACAGGTAAGGGAACAGTAAAACGCCCTCGCTCGTTCACCCGGCATGACAGCTATGACCCCCGGCTCGAACATCCCCCTCCCCACCGCCCGAGTGACGGTGGACGTCGCCGCCCCCGTGCGCCTCGACGTTTCGGGCCTGCTGCTCACCGCCGACGGCAAGGTGCGCTCCGACGACGACTTCATCTTCTACAACCAGCCCGCCGGCCCCGGCGTGACCTACCGCTCCGGTGGCGGCAGCACCCCCGACGCCATCACGGTCGACACCACCGCCGTACCCCCCGGCATCGAGAAGATCGTCGTCACCGCGAGCCCCGACGCCGCCGGCCAGACCTTCCAGGGCATCGAGCCGACGGCCACCCTCCGCGACGCGGACAGCAGCGCCGTCCTGGCGACGTTCACGCCCCCGGGCCTCGGCTCCGAGACGGCACTGGTGGTCGTCGAGATCTACCGGCGCAACGGCGCCTGGAAGGCCCGCGCCGTCGGCCAGGGCTACGCCAACGGCCTCGCCGGCATCGCCACCGACTTCGGCGTCACGGTCGAGGAACCGGCCGCCCCCGCCCCCCAGCCCGTGGCACCGCCCGCCCAGCCGGCCGCCCCGCCGATGTCCACTCCGCAGGCACCCCCCGCCCCCGCCGCACCCCCGGCCCCGCCCGCCGCCGCCCCGGCGGCCCCGGCGGCCCCCGGCACCGGGAAGATCAACCTCGACAAGGGCCGGGTCAGCCTCCAGAAGAACCAGACCGTCTCCCTGATGAAGGGCGGCCGCCCGCTGCTCTCCCAGGTCAAGATGGGCCTCGGCTGGGAGCCGGCCTACCGCGGCAAGGACATCGACCTGGACGCCTCGGTCATCGCCTACGGCCCGCAGCGCAACCACATCGACAGCTGCTACTTCGGCAAGCTCCAGATCGTGGGCGGCGCGATCCGCCACTCCGGTGACAACCTCACCGGCGAGGGCGGCGGGGACGACGAGGTGATCACCGTGGACCTCGGCCGGCTCCCCCAGGAGGTCACCGGCCTGGTCTTCACCGTCAACTCCTTCTCCGGCCAGAAGTTCACCGAGGTCGCCAAGGCGTACTGCCGTCTGCTCGACGCCACCACCGGCGAGGAACTGGTCCGCTTCGACCTCACGAGCGCCGAACCGCAGACGGGCGTGATGATGGCGAAGCTGATCCGCCAGTTCTCCGGCGAGTGGGAGATGACGGCGATGGGCGACTTCGTGAAGGGCCGCACGGTCCGCGGCATGGTCAAGCCGGCCGCCCAGGCCCTGTAACCACCCGTATGCGACACCGGGCGCCCCTGTCGCGGGGCGCCCGGTGTCATGTCACGCAGCCGTCCACGGCCAGTCGGCGTCCCGCCCTGCCTCGAGCAGCGGGACCATCCGGAAGGCGGCGTCCGACAGGCCCCCGAAGGTGTGCCGGTTCGCCGTGCCCGACGGGCCGTGACCCGCGCGGTGTCCGGCGAGGTTCCAGGTGTAGACCGGCACCCGCGCCGGGACCTGCTCGGTCGGGTCGCCGTGCCGGTTGTGGGCGTACTGCTCGTCGGTGACGATCAGCACCCGGTCGTGCCGCTTGTAGTGCCGGCGCACCGCCTCGGTGGTATCGGTCCCGCCGAGGTCACCGAACCGGCCGAGGACCTTCAGCACCGACTCGCCCCGGCGGAACCGCACCGGCTCGCTGGTCGAGCCGAACTCGACGAGGTCCGCCTTCGCGGCCCGCAGCGCGAGCGCCGCGCCGAAGACCGCCGCCGCGTCCGCGCGGGTGAGCTCGGAGCGGTCCGACATCCGCGAGTGGAACATCGAACCCGAGCGGTCCACGAGGACCAGCGTGCGGCCCGGCAGCGCGGGCACATGGGCCAGCGAATGGCCGAGCGCCTGCTCCAGCGGGTACGACCAGCGCAGCGACGGCGCGTGCCGGTACGCGGCGAGGTAGCGGAAGGGGAACTGCCGAGACCGAGCGACCTCCGCCGGATCGGCGATGCGCGCGGCGACCTCCGCGGCGACCTCGTCGGAGACCCCGGCCTCGTCGAAGTTCCGCAGGTTGCGCACCAGTGCCATCGGACCCATCGACGGGATGACGGCCTCCCAGGCCGCCTTGTCCATCGGCCCCCGCAGCCAGCCCGCCAGCGCCTCCCAGGTGAGGCCGGCGGCGGCGAGCCGCTCGGCGCCGCCGGGCTCCGTGACGACCGCGCGCCGCTCCTCGACGGGCAGCGCCATCAGCTCGCGGTGCGCGATGAGGACACGGTTCGAGGCGGGAGGCTCCGCGGTGTCGGGGTGGTGCCGGCGGTCGAGGGCATACCGGAACAGCTCGCCCTGCCACGGCTTGTCCGGGTCGGGAGCGGCGTGCACCAGGTTCAGGATGTCTCCGAAGCGGTAGCCCTTGGAGGCGGTGTCGTACTTCAGCAGCGCCTTGCCGCCGTAGAGCCGGCGCACGGCGTCGGCGACACCGCGCTTGACGGGCTTGGGGATGTTCCGGCCGTAGGTCGCGGTCCAGTAGGCGAGCAGCTCACCGGGCTCGTCGGGCCGTCGCAGTACGGAGTCCACGACCTGCCGGTTCGACGGGCCGTCGGTCACGCCGGTGTCCAGGCGGGCCTTGACGTACTCGGCGGCGCCCACGAGCGAGGCGGTCCGCAGGTTGCCCTCACCGCGCAGCCAGCCGAGGAGTCCCGCCGTCCAGTCCGGGTCGGTCACGGCGAGCTTGCGCACGAGCTTCACGAACCGCTCGTCACGGCCCTCGCCGCTCTCGTAGAAGGTCTGCTGGTTCACGAGGTTGGACACCGCGAGCAGAAAGAGCTCGGAGCGTGCGTCCCGCTCGCGGCCGCGGCCGCCCTCGTACGTACGCAGCACACGGCCGGTGGACGTCACGCGCGACGTCGGCTGCGGCTTGGCCGCCCGGGTGTTGAAACGCGCCATGCTGAATTCCCCCGAATTCATGTCTGTTTCCGGAAGGAGGCGCGACAAAGGGGTGCCCGAGAAAAAGGGTCGGCTGCGGAATCACTTGGTCGAGAAGTATCCGCTGCCTGCACACCGGGCACCCATCTGCTGCGCCTCCCGAGATCGAATCGGCGGCGGCCTGGATTCATTTACAGTGAAGGAGCCGTCGCCCGCGCACCGGGAGGTGCATGAAGTTGTGGTGTCCAGAGATCGAGGCCGGCGGAACCGACGATGGTGCTCTGACCCCTGAGCTACACCGGCGCGTTGTGCCGGTGACGGGACTCGAACCCGTGACCGCCCCATTATGAGTGGAAGTAGGTCCTGCCTTCGCACCTGGACGTGCATCACTCTAAGAGGGCGGCCCTCGTCCGGGCGAGCGAATTAATCAGCGCAGCTTCTGCCGCTTCCAGGGCCCCGTGATCGCCAGCATGATGCCCGGCTCCTGGATGTTGGCGTACAGGGTCCGGCCGTCCGGGGAGAAGGTCACGCCGGTGAATTCGCTGTACTCCGGCTCCTCCTCGGTACCGATGTTCAGTTCGTTGCGGGCGATGGGGTAGGTGCGTCCGCTGTCGGTGGCCCCGAACAGGTGCTGCGCGCCGTCCCCGTCCTCGGCGATGATCAGTCCGCCGTACGGCGAGACGGTGATGTTGTCGGGGCCGTCGAAGGCGCCGCCCGGCGCCGGGTCCCGGTCGGCGCCGAGCAGCACCTTCAGGGTCAGGGTGCGGCGCCTCGGGTCGTAGAACCAGACCTGGCCGTCGTGCCGGCCGGGGCTCTCCTCACGGGCGTAGGAGGAGACGAGGTACGCCCCGCCGTCGCCCCACCACATGCCCTCCAGCTTGCGGCCGCGGGTGACCTCGCCGGGGCCGAACTGCTCGCGGACCGCCACCTCGCGGGCGTCCCGGTCGGGGACGTCCACCCAGTCGACGCCGTACACCGTGCCGGCCCGGGTGGCGCGGGAGAGGTCGTCGACGTAACGGCCGCCGGAGTCGTAGCACTTGGCGGCCTGGAGGACGCCGGCGTCGTCGGCGAGGGCGCGGAACCCGCGGGGGCCGTGGCGGAAGCCCTGCGGCGGGGTCCAGCGGTAGAAGAGGCCGTTGGGTCCGTCGGCGTCCTCGGTGAGGTAGGCGTGGCCGCGCCGGGGGTCGATGACGACGGCCTCGTGGTCGTAGCGGCCGAAGAACTTCAGCGGCTTGGGGTCGCGGTTGGCGCGCCGGTCGGCGGGGTCAACCTCGAAGACGTAGCCGTGGTCCCTGGTCATGCCGTTCTCGCCGGCCCGGTCGGAGTTCTCCTCGCAGGTGAGCCAGGTGTCCCAGGGGGTGCTGCCGCCCGCGCAGTTGTTGGCGGTGCCGGCGATGCCGACCCATTCGGCGACGCCGCCGTCGGGGCGCACCTCGACGATCGTGCAGCCGCCGGGTGCGGCCGGGTCGTAGACCAGGCCCTCGGTGAGCGGCACGGGGAACTCGGCCTCGTCGCGCGGGCCGTCCATCTCGTGGTTGTTGACCAGGAGGGTGCTGCCGCGCGGGCCGGGGAAGGCGGCCGTTCCATCGTGCTCGGCGGGCGTGAACTCACCGGTCTCCAGGCGGGTGCGCCCGGTGTGGGTGAGGACGCGGTAGGTGAATCCGGCCGGCAGGGCGAGGAGCCCTTCCGGGTCCGGCACGAGCGGCCCGTACCCGGCACCGCCGGGCCGGCCGGCCGCTGCCCCGGCGACGTCGGCGGAGGCGAGGGCGTGGGGTGCGGAGGCGAGGGCACCGGCGGTGCCCGCCAGGGCGACCCCGGCACCGGTGAGGGCGGAGGTCCTGGCGAAGTCCCTGCGGGTGAGCGGCATGCTGTCTCCAGGTGGCGGTGGGCAGACCGTGGGCGGTGCGTCCGTCACGCTCCCGCCCTTACCTGAACGCCGGCTGAACGGCCGGGGTCACGGCACGCCTCGCTCCCGTGAAGCTCAACCCCCGTGCTGCGAGCGGGCCTTGAACGCCGCCTTCCGTGCTTCCTTGGCCACCTTCTTGTCCGGGTGCAGGCGTCCCATGGCCTCCAGCACGTCCGCCGTGGCCGGGTGGTCCACCCGCCAGGCGGTGTCGAAGAAGCCGCTGTGCTGCCGGGCCAGGCCCTCGACCAGGGAGCGCAGTTCCTCGGAGTTGCCCTCCGCGGCAAGCTGGGCGGCGACGGTGTCGATGGTCAGCCAGAAGATCAGGGCCTCGGACGGCGGCGGCACATCGGCCGCCCCGTGCTCGGCCAGCCACACCCGTGCCAGCCCGCCCAGTTCGGGATCGGCCAGGACTTCCCGCAGGGCGGGCTCGGCGGAGGCGCCGACGAGCGACAGTGCCTGCTGGCACCGCAGCCGCCGCAGCGGGGCGCCCCGGTCGCTGCCGCGGGCCGCGGCCAGCAACTCCCGGGCGGAGGCGAGGGGTTCGCGCCGGGCCAGCCACTGTTCGGTCTCCGCGTGGGCGGCCTCCGGCGGGAAGACGGCCGTGCCGTCGAGCAGCGCGTCGGCGCCCTTGTCCGCGAGGTCCCCGACCACCGGCGCCTCGAACCCGGCCTCCAGCAGCCGGGCGCGCAGTCCGTAGAGCCCGAGCGGGGTGAGCCGCACCATGCCGTAGCGGGAGACGTCGGTGTCGTCGCCCGGTGCGGCGGGCTCCTCGTCGGCGTCGGCCATCAGCGCCTCGTCGACCGGGTGGTACTCGACGAGGCCCGCCGGTTCCAGCACGCGGAACTGGTCGTCGAGCCGCATCATCGCGTCGGAGATCTGCTCCAGGACGTCGTCGGTGGGTTCGGCCATGTCGTCGGGCACGATCACGGAGGCGGCCAGCGCGGGCAGCGGCACGGGAGCGCCGCCGGGCCCCTCCGCCCCGACGGTGAGCAGGTAGAGGTTGCCGAGGACGCCGTCCAGGAAGTCGGCCTCGGCCTCGGGGTCCCAGTCCAGGGCGTCGAGGTCGAGCTCCCCGGAGCCCTCCCCCTCGGCGATGGCGTCGACGAGTCCGCCCAGGTCCGGGACGCTCGCGTCGCCGATCACCGTCTCCAGGGCGGCGAGCCAGACCCCCAGCACGTCCCGCGGCGATCCGCCGGTGAGCAGCGCCAGTTCGGCGCCCGCGGTGACGGTCCCCTCCTCCTCGTCGGCGATCTCGACGAGTCCGGTGTCGACGGCGACGCGCCAGGCCTCACTGGCGAGGGCCGCGGCGTCGTCCCCGGTCAGCGCGAGTTCCGCGGCGGCCTGCGGGAGTTGCTCCTCGACGAGCACGCCGCCGGCGTCCACGCGGGTTCCGGGTCCGGCCCAGCGGGCGAGCCGGGCGGCGCGGGACAGCACCGGGGCGGCCAGGGCGTCGCGCGCCAGCTCCGCTTCGGGACGCAGCCGCGCCGGCGGCAGGATGGAGCTGTCTGACATCGGCTTGTTTCTCCTAGGCCTCTCGCTACTCGGCCGCTCAGCCTAGACGGATTTCCACCCATGCCGCCCGCTTCATCTCTCCTTCGGCGACCGTACATGGCCGAAACCTTGACAAGTGGCTTGGCCAGGCTGGAGATTGACGCGCGTAGACAGGGAGTGACCCACGCTCCACCCTCGTCCCGGCGTAGATCACGTTCCCGGAGGGAATCCGTTGCCGAGCATGTCGTCCGCGCGTCTCGCCGCGCTCACCGTCGCCGCCGTGTGCACCGCGGCGTCCACCGTCGTCCTCACCTCGCCCGCGCACGCGGACTCGCCGCGCATCCATGACATCCAGGGCGACACCCGTATATCGCCGTACGCGGGCGAGCAGGTCACCGACGTGACCGGAATCGTCACCGGCGTCCGCACCTACGGATCGTCCCGCGGCTTCTGGATCCAGGACCCCGCCCCGGACTCCGACCCGGCCACCAGCGAGGGCGTCTTCGTCTTCACCGGGTCCACGCCGCAGGGCGTCGCGGTGGGCGACGCCGTCAGCGTCTCCGGCACGGTGACGGAGTACGTCCCCGGCGGCACGGCGTCCGGCAACCAGTCCCTGACGGAGATCACCCGCCCCACCTTCACGGTCGTCTCCCGCGGCAACGCGGTCCCGGCCGCGACACCGGTCACGGCGAGATCCGTCCCGGCCGCCTACGCCCCCACCCCGAACGGCTCGGTCAACGATCTCCGCCTGCGGCCCACCCGGTACGCGCTGGACCTCTACGAGTCCCTGGAGGGCATGAACGTCCAGGTCTCGGACACCAGGGTGGTGGGCGCCACCGACCCGTACACGGAGCTGTGGGTCACGGTGAAGCCGTGGGAGCACCGCAATCTCCGCGGCGGCACGGTCTACGGCTCGTACGACTCCCAGAACACCGGGCGTCTGCAGATCCAGTCGCTCGGCAGGGCGGCCGACTTCCCCGACGCGAACGTCGGCGACACCCTCACCGGCAGGACCGCGGGCCCCCTGGACTACAACCAGTTCGGCGGCTACACGCTGGTGGCGAACGAGCTCGGCGACCTGGACCCCGGTGACCTGCGGCGCGAGACGACCCGCGCGCAGCACCGCTCCGAACTGGCGATCGCCACCTACAACGTCGAGAACCTCGACCCCTCGGACGACACCTTCGCCGCCCACGCCGGCGCGATCGTGGACAACCTCCGGTCCCCCGACATCGTGTCCCTGGAGGAGATCCAGGACAACAACGGCGCCACCGACGACGGCACGGTCGCCGCCGACCGGACCCTGGGTCTGCTCGTCGACGCCATCGAGGCGGCGGGCGGCCCGCGCTACGAGTGGCGTTCCGTCGATCCGGCGGACAAGGCGGACGGTGGCCAGCCGGGCGGCAACATCCGCCAGGCGTTCCTCTTCAACCCGGCGCGGGTCTCCTTCACGGACCGCCCGGGCGGCGACGCCACCACCCCCACCGATGTCGTCGAGGTCCGGGGCAAGGCGGCGCTGACCCTCTCCCCCGGCCGGGTCGACCCGGCCTCGGAGGCGTTCGCGGACAGCCGCAAGCCGCTGGCGGGCGAGTTCGTCTTCCGGGGCCGCACGGTCATCGTGATCGCCAACCACTTCGCCTCCAAGGGCGGGGACCAGAGCCTGACGTCCCAGTACCAGCCGCCGTCCCGCGGTTCGGAGACCCAGCGTCACCTCCAGGCCGAGGCGGTCCACGACTTCACCGCGAAGATCCTCAAGACGCAGAAGAACGCCAGGGTCGTGGCCCTCGGCGACATCAACGACTTCGAGTTCTCGGAGACGACCGACATCCTCGAGGGGCGGGGGGTGCTCTGGTCGGCCGTCAAGTCGCTGCCGAAGTCGGAGCGTTACTCCTACGTCTACCAGGGCAACAGCCAGGTCCTGGACCAGATCCTGATCAGCCCGTCGATCCGCCGCTTCAGCTACGACAGCGTGCACATCAACGCGGAGTTCCACGACCAGATCAGCGACCACGACCCGCAGATCCTGCGCTTCCGGCCGTAGGGCCAGCAGCACGCCGGTGAGGGGGCGGGCGGGTCCTGCCGTCCGTCCCCTCACGGCCCCTCGGCCGAAGGCGCGGCCCGCTCAGCAGCGGTGGCGCCGCACCATCACCGCGCCCGTCACCACGGCGACGACCGCCGCCGCGATCATGGCGGGCTTGCGGTAGCGCATCCCGGTCCGACCGGCGTGCGCGGCGCTGCTGCGCATCTGCACGCTCATCGCCCCGGCCCGGTCCCGGAGGTCCTCCGCCCGTGCCCGGGCGCGTCCCTTGACGTCCATCTTCCCGGCCAGTTCCTCGACGGTGTCGCCGAGTTCGTGCCGCGTCCGCTCGATCTCGCGCCGCAACTCGTCGGGTCCCTTGGCGCCCCGTCCGGCCGCGGCGGCCTCCGCGCCCGCGTCGACATGGGACCCCGCAGCGGATCCCGCGCGCCTCACATCGTGGGTCATCGGTGCGCCCTTCCCTTGATCTCCTCCACGTCGGCCTTCACGCTGCCGAGCGTCCGCTCCGGCTTGGGGGGCGTGGCCCGGCGCAGTTGCCCGCGGCCGGCGATGGCCAGCACACCGGCGACGAGGAACAGCACACCCGTGACGATCAGCGCCGCGGCCCACAGGGGCAGCACCAGGTCCAGCGCAGCGACACCCGTACCGGCCAGGGCCAGCAGCCCGGCGTAGCCGAACGCGCCCGCCGCCCCCAGCATCCCGCCGCCCTTCCCGGCACGGCGGCCCTTCTCCGCCAGTTCCTCCTTGGCGAGCGCCACTTCCTGCCGTGCGAGCCGTGAGATCTGTTCGGTGGCCTGCCCGACGAGCTCGCCCACGGTGTGCTCGTCGCGGACCGGCCGTCGCTCGATGGTTCCGGTCACGATGCGTCTCCTCTCGGGTCGGGAAGCCCGAGTACCCCTGCGCACCTCCGCCTATCCATAAAGCAATGCTTACCGGTATCCGTCATCACCTGTAAGTGGAACTTCACTACCGGACGGCCGACACTACCCCCATGACCCCTTTCGGCCGCACCCTCTGCGCGATGATCACCCCGTTCACCCCCGCCGGCGCGCTCGACCTGGACGGCGCCCGGCGCCTCGCCGACCGTCTGGTCACCCAGGGCTGCGACGGGCTGGTGCTGTCCGGCACCACGGGCGAGTCCCCCACCACCACGGACGCCGAGAAGTCGGCCCTCGTCGCGTCGGTGCGCGAGGCGGTCGGCACCCGGGCCACGATCGTCGCCGGCGTCGGTACCCCCGACACGGCCCACACCGTCGCACTCGCCCGCGCGGCGGAGAAGGCCGGCGCCGACGGCCTCCTGGTGGTCGCCCCGTACTACAGCCGGCCCCCGCAGGACGCGATCGAGGACCACTTCCTGCGGGTCGCGGACTCCACGGGCCTCCCCCTGGTGGTGTACGACATCCCCGCCCGCACCGGCATCCGCGTCGAACCGGAGACGCTGCTGCGCCTCGCGGAGCATCCCCGGATCGTGGCGGTGAAGGACTGCTCCTACGACTTCCTGTCGGCCCAGAAGCTGATGTCCCGCACCGACCTCGCGTACTACGCGGGCTGCGACGAGCACAACCTGGCCCTCTACGCGGTCGGCGGCGCGGGCTGTGTCAGCACCGTCGCCAATGTGGCCCCGGGCCTCGTGCGCGCCGTCCTGGACGCCTTCGACGCGGGCGACACGGCCCGTGCCACAAGCCTCCAGCACCGGCTGACGCCCCTGATCGAGGCGGTGATGGCGAACGGGCTCCCGGGCACGGTCACGGCCAAGGCCCTCCTCGCCGGCCTGGGCCTTCCCGCGGGCCCGGTCCGCCCGCCGCTGCGGCCGGCCGACCCCCGCACGGCGGAGGAGCTCAGGACGGTGTACGACCTGGTGACCGCCTGACGGCGAACGGGCCGGACCCCCACCGAGTGGGGATCCGGCCCGCGGGGCGGTCCGGTGCGGTCCGGCCCGCGCGTCAGTCCCAGACGTACCCGTCACCGAACAGCAGGAAGTGCTCCAGCACATCCTCCGCCGGGTCGTCGATCTGTCCGACGTCGGCGTTGAGCAGGGCCACCCGGTGACCGTTGCCCGAGTCGACGGAGCTCTCGTCCGCGTGTGCGGTGCCCGCCAGCGTTCCGCACAGCACCAGCATGGCCGCGACGCCCATCACTCCGACCGCGTGCCGGAGCATGCCCCACACCCACTTGTTCACCATCGCCCGTCCCCATTTCCTGTACTTCGGCCGTCCCGGCTTCTGATCGGACTCTGTGTCCACCCGCTCATCTGCCAAAACGACCCGAAGGTCACGGGGAGTAACCCGTTCGGGCGTGACAAAACGGTCAGTTGTGGCTGTGCAGAACGTCGTTCAGGCCGCCCCAGACCGCGTTGTTCGGGCGCGCCTCGACGGTGCCGGTCACGGAGTTGCGGCGGAACAGGATGTGGGAGGCGCCGGACAGCTCACGCGCCTTGACGACCTCGCCGTCGGGCATGGTGACCCGGGTGCCGGCGGTGACGTACAGCCCGGCCTCGACCACGCACTCGTCTCCGAGGGCGATGCCGACGCCCGCCTCGGCACCGACCAGGCACCGCTCGCCGACGGAGATGCGCACGTTGCCGCCGCCGGACAGGGTGCCCATGGTGGAGGCGCCGCCGCCGATGTCGGAGCCGTCGCCGATCACGACACCGGCGGAGATACGGCCCTCGACCATCGACGTGCCGAGCGTGCCGGCGTTGAAGTTGACGAAGCCCTCGTGCATGACGGTGGTGCCCTCGGCGAGGTGCGCACCGAGCCGCACCCGGTCGGCGTCGGCGATGCGGACGCCCTTGGGGGCCACGTAGTCCGTCATGCGGGGGAACTTGTCGACGGACGTCACGGCGAGGTGCAGGCCCTCGGCGCGGGCGTTCAGCCGGACCTTCTCCAGGTCGTCCACGGCGACCGGGCCGAGCGAGGTCCAGGCGACGTTGGCGAGGTGGGCGAAGACGCCGTCCAGGTTCTGGCCGTGCGGCTTCACCAGGCGGTGCGAGAGCAGGTGCAGGCGCAGGTAGACGTCGTGCGCGTCCACCGGCTTCTCGTCCAGCGAGGAGATGACCGTGCGGACCGCGACGACCTCGACGCCCCGGCGGGCGTCCGGGCCGACCGCCGCGGTGGCGCCGCCGCCCAGCAGTTCGGCGGCCCGCTCGGCGGAGAGCCGCTCGGTGCCGGAGGGGCCGGGCTCCGCGACGAGTTCGGGGGCGGGGAACCAGGTGTCGAGGACGGTGCCGTCGGCGGCGAGGGTGGCGAGGCCGGCGGCCACCGCGCCGGTGGTGCTCTGAGCAGTCGTGTCGGTCATGAGGGCAACCTAACCGCCCGGCGGCCACGGATGCGAACCGGTCCCCGGGCATCTCACGTGCCGGGCCCACCGGCCCGCCCCCGCCGGGAAACGGCCCGCCCGCGCGGCGTCACTCCGGCGGGATCAGCCGCCCCAGCACCTCCCGCGCGTACGCCTCGTCGTAGGGGGTGTCGGTCAGCAGCACCTGGAGGCAGATGCCGTCCATCAGCGCGACCAGCGCCCGCGCGGTGACGGGGTCCGTGCGGCGGGAGAGCAGTTCGGCGATGTCCTCGCACCATTCGGCCGCGACGGGGCGCAGGGCGGGGCGGCGCAGTGCGGCCAGGTACAGCTCGTACTCCAGCTCGACGCCGGTGCGTTCACCGGCCAGCCATTCGCCCGTCAGGGCCGCGAGTTCGGCCGCCAGATCGGTGTGCGGGTCCTGGAGGCCCCCGCGCGCGGCGATCAGCCCGGCGAAGCCCTCGTTGGCCTGCCGCAGGGCGGCGACCAGCAGCTCGTCGAGGGTCGTGAAGTGGTACGTGGTGGAGCCGAGCGGAACGTCGGCCTCGGCGGCGGCGGTGCGGTGGCTGAGCCCGGCGATGCCCCTGCGGCCCACGACCCGGATCGCCGCGTCGATGATCCGCTGCCGCCGCTCGGGGTCGTGGCGCCGGGCCATCAGTGCGCGCCTCCCAGGTTCAGCACCACGACACCGATGATGATCAGGGCGATCCCGGCGGCCTTGGTGACGGTCAGCCCTTCCCCGAGGAACGCCACGCCGATGGTGGCGATGGCGGCGGTGCCCACCCCGGCCCAGATGGCGTAGGCCGTACCGACGGCGACGGTGCGGAGCGTCTGGGCGAGGAGGGCGAAGGACACGATGTATCCGAGTACGGTCAGCACCGAGGGCCAGAGCCTGCTGAAGCCGTCGCTGTACTTCATGGCGGTCGTGGCGCACACCTCGGCGACGATGGCGCCGGCCAGCAGCAGATATCCCATGTGTACGAGCGTACACATGAAGGGCGCGCGAACAGAGGAACGGCGGCGCCCGATGCGGGGCGTCGCCGTTCCTGGCTGCGGTGCGGGGGGTCAGACGTTGAAGCCGAGCGCCCTGAGCTGCTCACGGCCGTCGTCGGTGATCTTGTCCGGTCCCCACGGCGGCATCCAGACCCAGTTGATGCGCAGTTCGCTGACCAGGCCGTCCGTGGCGGACTTCGCCTGGTCCTCGATGACGTCCGTCAGCGGGCAGGCCGCCGACGTCAGGGTCATGTCGACGGTCGCCACATTGGAGTCGTCGATGTGGACGCCGTAGATCAGCCCGAGGTTGACGACGTCGATGCCCAGTTCGGGGTCGACGACGTCCATCAGGGCCTCGCGGACCTCCTCCTCGGAGGCCGGCTTCATCTCCACGGTCTCACTCATGCCGTTGTCCTTTCGGCGTCGGCGCCCAGCGCCTGGGCCGTCGCGTCCTTCCACGCCATCCAGCTGAGGAGGGCGCACTTGACCCGGGCCGGGTACTTGGACACCCCGGCGAACGCGACCGCGTCCTCCAGGATCTCCTCCATCGCGTCGTCGGGCTCGATCTTCCCCTTGGACTGCATCAGCTCCAGGAAGGTGCCCTGGATCCGCTGCGCCTCGGCGAGGTCCTTGCCGACCAGCAGGTCGTTCAGCACCGAGGCGGAGGCCTGGCTGATGGAACAGCCCTGCCCCTCGTAGCTGACGTCAGTGATCTTCGTACCGTCGTACTTCACACGCAGGGTGATCTCGTCACCGCACGTCGGGTTGACGTGGTGCACCTCGGCGTCGCCGTCCCTCAGACCACGCCCGTGCGGGTTCTTGTAGTGGTCCAGGATGACGTCCTGGTACATCGAGTCCAGCTTCACGCCTCAGCCCCTATCCGAAGAAGTTCCGTACGTGCTCCAGGCCGTCGACCAGTGCGTCGATCTCGGCCGGCGTGGAGTACAGATAGAACGACGCTCGCGTGGTCGCGGGAATTCCGTACCGCAGGCAGACGGGGCGGGCGCAGTGGTGCCCCACGCGTACCGCGATGCCCTGTTCGTCGAGGACCTGGCCCACGTCGTGCGGGTGGATGTCCCCCAGGGTGAAGGAGATCGCGGCGCCGCGGTCCTCGGCCGTGGCGGGGCCGATGATGCGCAGGTCCGGGACCTCGGTGAGGCGCTTCACCGCGTACTCGGTGATGGCGTGCTCATGGGCGAGGACCTTGTCCATGCCGATGGCCGACAGGTAGTCGATCGCCGCGCCGAGCCCGACCGCCTGGGAGATCGGCGGGGTGCCCGCCTCGAACTTGTGCGGGGCGGGCGCGTAGGTCGACGAGCTCATCGACACGGTCTCGATCATCTCGCCGCCGCCGAGGAACGGGGGCAGGTCCTCCAGCAGCTCCTGGCGGCCCCAGAGGACGCCGATGCCGGTCGGGCCGCACATCTTGTGGCCGGTGAAGGCCACGAAGTCGGCCTGGAGGGCCTGGACGTCCAGCGGCATGTGGGGCGCGGCCTGCGAGGCGTCGATGCAGACCAGCGCGCCGACCTCCTGGGCGCGGCGCACTATCGCCTCGACCGGGTTGACCGTGCCCAGGATGTTGGAGACCAGCACGAAGGAGACGATCTTCGTCTTCTCGGTGATGATCTCGTCGATGTTCGACAGGTCGAGCCGGCCGTCGTCGGTGAGGCCGAACCACTTCAGCTTCGCTCCCGTGCGCTGCGCGAGCAGCTGCCACGGCACGATGTTGGAGTGGTGCTCCATCTCCGTGATGACGATCTCGGTCTCGTGGTCCACCCGGTAGGGCTCGTCGGCCCAGCCGAGCATGTTGGCCACGAGGTTGAGCGACTCGGAGGCGTTCTTGGTGAAGATCACCTCGTCGCGCGAGGGCGCGTTGACGAACTCCGCGACCTTGTCGCGCGCGCCCTCGTACAGCGCCGTGGCCTCCTCGGCGAGCACATGCACACCGCGGTGGACGTTGGCGTTGTAGCGCTCGTAGTACTCGGCGAGAGCGTCCAGCACCTGGCGCGGCTTCTGCGAGGTCGCCGCGTTGTCCAGGTACACGAGCTTCCGGCCGTCGTGGACCTGGCGGTCCAGGATGGGGAAGTCCTTGCGGATCGCCTCTGTGTCGAGGAGGCCCGGCAGCTGTGTCACGCGGATGCGCCACCCTTCACGTATGCCTCGTAGCCCTCGGCCTCCAGCTTGTCCGCGAGCTCCGGGCCGCCGGACTCGACGATACGGCCGTTGGCGAAGACGTGGACGTGGTCGGGCTTGATGTACCGCAGGATGCGCGTGTAGTGCGTGATCAGCAGGGTGCCGACCTCGCCGGACTCGCGGACGCGGTTGACGCCCTCGGAGACGATGCGCAGGGCGTCGACGTCCAGGCCCGAGTCGGTCTCGTCGAGGACCGCGATCTTCGGCTTGAGCAGTTCGAGCTGGAGGATCTCGTGGCGCTTCTTCTCACCGCCGGAGAAGCCCTCGTTGACGTTGCGCTCGGCGAAGGCGGGGTCCATGTTGAGGCGCTCCATGGCCTCCTTGACCTCCTTCACCCAGGTGCGCAGCTTCGGGGCCTCGCCGCGGATGGCGGTGGCGGAGGTGCGCAGGAAGTTGGAGACCGACACGCCGGGGACCTCGACCGGGTACTGCATGGCGAGGAAGAGGCCGGCGCGGGCGCGCTCGTCGACGGACATCTCCAGGACGTCCTCGCCGTCGAGGGTGACGGTGCCGCCGGAGACGGTGTACTTGGGGTGACCGGCGAGCGCGTAGGCGAGAGTCGACTTGCCCGAGCCGTTGGGGCCCATGATGGCGTGCGTCTCGCCCTGCTTCACGGTGAGGTCGACGCCCTTGAGGATCTCCTTCGTGGCGTTGTCGGCCTCGACGGTGACGTGCAGGTCTCGGATTTCAAGCGTTGCCATGGGTGCCTCAGGACTCCTGGGTGAGGGAGACGAGCACGTCGTCCCCTTCGATCTTTACGGGGTATACGGGGACGGGGCGCGTCGCCGGAAGGGCGTCGGGCTTGCCGGAACGGAGGTCGAAACGCGAGCCGTGCAGCCAGCACTCGATGTGGCAGTCGTCCACCTCGCCCTCCGAGAGGGAGACGTTCGCGTGCGAGCAGATGTCGTTGATCGCGAACACCTCGCCCCCGGTCTGCACGATGGAGACCGGCGTGCCGTCGAGTTCCACCCGCTTCGGGGTGTCCTCCTCCAGCTCGCTCAGCCCGCAGGCGCGTTGGAAGGTCATCCGACCGCCGCCTCCAGCTCCTCCTCGATCTTGGCGATCAGGCGCTCCTCGATGTCCGGGACGCCGATCTGCTGGACGAGCTCGGCGAAGAAGCCGCGCACGACCAGCCGGCGGGCGTCCTGTTCGGCGATGCCGCGGGCCATCAGGTAGAAGAGCTGCTCGTCGTCGAAGCGGCCGGTCGCGGAGGCGTGGCCGGCGCCGACGATCTCGCCGGTCTCGATCTCCAGGTTGGGCACGGAGTCGACGCGGGCGCCGTCGGTGAGAACCAGGTTGCGGTTCATCTCGTAGGTGTCGGTGCCCTCGGCCTTGGCCTCGATGAGCACGTCACCGATCCACACGGCGTGCGCGTCGTCGCCCTGGAGCGCGCCCTTGTAGACGACGTTGGACTTGCAGTGCGGCACGTTGTGGTCGACCAGGAGGCGGTGCTCCTGGTGCTGGCCGGCGTCGGTGAAGTACAGGCCGAACAGCTCCGCCTCGCCGCCGGGGCCGGCGTAGGCCACGCGCGGGTGGAGGCGTACGACGTCGCCGCCGAAGGTGACGACGACCGACTTGAAGGTCGCGTCACGGCCGACGAGGGCGTTGTGCTGGGCGACGTGCACCGCCTTGTCGTCCCAGTCCTGGACGGAGACGACGGTCAGCTTGGCGCCGTCACCGAGGACGTAGTCGACGTTGGCGGCGAGCACCGCGTCGCCGGTGTGGTCGATGACCACGACGGCCTCGGCGAAGGCGCCGAGCTCGATCAGCTGGTGGCCGTAGGCGGTACCGCCCTCGCCGTGCACCGCGATGCGGATGGGCTCGGTGAGGACGGCCTCCTTCGGCACGGTCACGACCGAGGCCTGCTCGAAGGCGGAGTACGCCTGGGCGGCGACGCGGTCGACCGGGGTACCGGCGCGGCCGAGCCGCGCGTCGTCGCGGCCGACGGTCTCGACGGTGACGCCCTCGGGCGCCTCGACGGCGACCTTGACGCCCTCGCCGGTGGCGGTGGCGGTGCCGTCGTGCAGCCCGCGCAGCCGCTCCAGCGGGGTGAACCGCCACTCCTCCTCGCGGCCGTGGGGGACGGCGAAGTCCGCCACGTCGAAGGACGGGGGCGCGCTCATACGGGTGGCGACGGTCGACTCGGCGGCCACCGCGATCGAGCCGGCGGTGGTGGAGCCCACCGGGATGTTCTGAGCCTCAGCCATGGCTGTCGTAGTGCTCGCTTTCCTTACGTAAGGGGGCTTGACGGAACGGCGGGGCGGCCGGTGGCCGCCCCCGGCCGGTGTCAGCCGACCGCGCCTTCCATCTGCAGCTCGATCAGCCGGTTGAGCTCGAGCGCGTACTCCATGGGCAGTTCCTTGGCGATCGGCTCGACGAAGCCGCGCACGATCATCGCCATCGCCTCGAACTCGCTCAGACCGCGGCTCATCAGGTAGAAGAGCTGGTCCTCGGAGACCTTGGAGACGGTCGCCTCGTGGCCCATGGACACGTCGTCCTCGCGGACGTCCACGTAGGGGTAGGTGTCCGAGCGGGAGATGGTGTCGACGAGCAGCGCGTCGCACAGCACGTTCGACTTGGCGCCGGGGGCGCCCTCGCCGATCTCGATCAGTCCGCGGTAGGAGGTGCGGCCACCGCCGCGCGCCACCGACTTGGAGACGATGTTGGACGAGGTGTTCGGCGCCATGTGGACCATCTTGGCGCCCGCGTCCTGGTGCTGGCCCTCGCCGGCGAAGGCGATGGACAGGGTCTCGCCCTTGGCGTGCTCGCCCATCAGGTAGACGGCCGGGTACTTCATCGTCACCTTGGAGCCGATGTTGCCGTCGACCCACTCCATGGTCGCGCCCTCGTAGGCCACGGCACGCTTGGTGACCAGGTTGTACACGTTGTTCGACCAGTTCTGGATGGTCGTGTAACGGCAGCGGGCGTTCTTCTTGACGATGATCTCGACGACGGCGCTGTGCAGCGAGTCCGACTTGTAGATCGGGGCGGTGCAGCCCTCGACGTAGTGCACGTAGGCACCCTCGTCGACGATGATCAGGGTCCGCTCGAACTGGCCCATGTTCTCGGTGTTGATCCGGAAGTAGGCCTGGAGCGGGATCTCCACGTGCACGCCCGGCGGCACGTAGATGAAGGAGCCGCCGGACCACACGGCGGAGTTCAACGACGCGAACTTGTTGTCACCGACGGGGATGACGGTGCCGAAGTACTCCTTGAAGAGCTCCGGGTGCTCCTTCAGGGCCGTGTCGGTGTCGAGGAAGATGACGCCCTGCTCCTCCAGGTCCTCACGGATCTGGTGGTAGACGACCTCCGACTCGTACTGGGCGGCGACACCGGCGACGAGGCGCTTCTTCTCGGCCTCGGGGATGCCCAGCTTGTCGTAGGTGTTCTTGATGTCCTCGGGCAGGTCCTCCCAGGACTGCGCCTGCTTCTCCGTGGAGCGCACGAAGTACTTGATGTTGTCGAAGTCGATGCCGGAGAGGTCGGAGCCCCAGTTCGGCATGGGCTTCTTCTCGAACAGGCGCAGGCCCTTGAGACGGAGCTTGGTCATCCACTCCGGCTCGTCCTTCTTCGCGGAGATGTCCCGGACGACGTCCTCGTTCAGGCCGCGGCGCGCCGCCGCACCGGCCTCGTCACGGTCGGCCCAGCCGTATTCGTAGGTGCCCAGACCCTCCAGCTCGGGGTGGGCAGTCTCCGTGGGGAGAGTCATGCGGGGTTCCTCCCGGACGTGCTTTCAGATGCTTGGTGGGAAATCTTGGGGATGAACGTCGTGCAGACGCCGTCGCCGTGCGCGATCGTCGCCAGCCGCTGTACATGCGTACCGAGGAGCTCGGCGAAGAATTCCGTCTCGGCCTCGCACAGCTGCGGGAACTGTTCGGCGGCGTGGGCGACCGGGCAGTGGTGCTGGCAGAGCTGTTCGCCGACCGGTGCGCTGCGCGCGGTTGCAGCGTACCCGTCCGCGCTCAGCGCCTTGGCCAGTGCTTCCGTCCGCTCCTCGGGCGCCACGCCCTCGACCGCCTTGCGGTACGTCTCGGCCTGGGCGGCGATCCGGGCACGGGCGAACGCGGCGACCGCCTCGCCGCCGCCCTCCCGCTCTCCGATCCACCGCAGGGCGTCCACGGCCAGTTTGTCGTAGGACTGGTCGAAGGCGTCCCGTCCGCAGTCGGTGAGGGCGAACACCTTCGCCGGCCGGCCGCGCGTACGGGCGCCGTAGACGCGCCGCTCGCGGGCCTCCACGACGTTGTCACCGGTCAGCGTGTCCAGGTGCCGGCGTACGGCCGCCTGGGTGAGACCGAGACGCTCGGCCAGCTCGGCGACGGTCGACGGGCCGTGGTCCAGGATGGAGCGGGCGACGCGGTTGCGGGTGGACCGCTCACCGGTTGCCAGTTCCTCGTGGGGAGCCTCGCCAACGTTTTTCACAACGCCATTGTTGCGTAATTCATCCGCGACCGGCAAGCCGCGACCGGACGGCCCGACGGTGCCCTGCGTCACTTAGGCAAACCTAATCCGACCTGCGGAAACGATCTCTGATCGATCAAACCGGTGGCGCCCGGCGGCTGCTTCCCGCACACTCCCCGACCATGACCGCACCCGCTCCGACCGGCCCACTCGTCACCCGCGACACCCTCACGGCGCACCTGCGCGAGCTCGGCGTCCGGCCGGGCGAGACCCTCCTCGCGCACTCCTCGCTCAGCTCCCTCGGCTGGGTCAACGGCGGACCGGTCACGGTCGTCCGCGCGCTGCTCGACGTGCTCGGCCCGGACGGCACGCTGGTGGTTCCCACCCAGTCCGGCGATCTCTCCGATCCTGCGCTGTGGCAGGCACCGCCGGTGCCGGAGGAGTGGTGGGAGACCATCCGGGCCACGATGCCCGCCTACGACCCGCTGACCACTCCCTCGCGCGGTGTCGGCGTCATACCCGAGACCGTACGGACCTGGCCGGGAGCCCTGCGCAGCGGTCACCCCCAGACCTCGTTCGCGGCGGTCGGCTCCCGCGCGGCGGAGATCGTCGCCGGGCACGCCGCCGACTGCCGGCTCGGTGAGCGGAGTCCGCTGGCGACACTGGAACGGCTCGCCGCGCGGGTGCTGCTGCTGGGTGCCGGATACGACACCTGCACCGCCTTCCACCTGGCCGAATACCGCGTTCCCTCTCCACGCGTGGAGGTGGGCCGCCCCGGCCCGGACGGCTGGGAGACGGTCACCGAGGTGTCGATCACCTCCGAGGGCTTCGACGAGCTGGGGCACGACTTCGAACGCGACCGTCCCGTCGTACGCGGCCGGGTCGGAGCCGCCGCAGCGCGGCTGTTCGGGGTGGCGGACGCGGTGGCCTACGCGGAGGGCCGGCTGGCGACGCACCGGCCCCGTGAGGAGGAGTTCCAGCACCCCACGGTCTGAGACCCCGGCCGCCTCCCTAGACTCGTGTCCCATGCGAAGTGAGCCCGTGGTCCAGGTGCAGGCCCTGGTGAAGCGGTACGGCACGAAGACCGCGGTGGACGGCCTCGACCTGGTGGCCCGGCAGGGCGTGACCGCCGTGCTCGGCCCCAACGGGGCGGGCAAGACGACCACGGTCGAGACCTGCGAGGGGTACCGGCGGCCGGACTCCGGCACCGTACGCGTCCTGGGCCTCGACCCGGTGCGGGAGTCGGCGGCGCTGCGTCCGCGCGTCGGCGTGATGCTCCAGTCCGGCGGCGTCTACTCGGGCGCGCGGGCCGACGAGATGCTCCGGCACGTGGCGAAGCTGCACGCGCACCCCCTGGACGTGGACGCGCTGATCGAGCGCCTCGGGCTCGGCTCCTGCGGCCGTACGACCTACCGGCGGCTCTCCGGCGGCCAGCAGCAGCGGCTCGCGCTGGCGATGGCCGTGGTGGGGCGCCCGGAGCTGGTGTTCCTGGACGAGCCGACGGCCGGCCTCGACCCGCAGGCCCGCCGCGCCACCTGGGACCTGGTACGGGACCTGCGCGCCGACGGCGTCTCCGTGATCCTCACCACCCACTACATGGACGAGGCCGAGCAGCTCGCCGACGACGTGGCGGTCATCGACGCCGGCCGGGTCATCGCCCAGGGCTCCCCCGAGGAGCTGTGCCGGGGCGGCGCCGAGAACACGCTCCGCTTCTCCGGGCGGCCGGGACTGGACGTGGCCTCGCTGCTGAAGGCCCTGCCCGACGGCTGCACGGCCGCCGAGGTGCTCCCGGGCACGTACAGGGTGATCGGCGACGTCGGCCCGCAGCTGCTCGCCACGGTGACGTCCTGGTGCGCACAGCACGGCGTGATGCCGGACCGGATCTCGGTGGAACGCCACACCCTCGAGGACGTCTTCCTGGAACTCACCGGCAAGGAGCTGCGCGCGTGACCGCCACCGGCACCTACACCCCGAAGCCGGGGGCCGCCCCCCTGGCCCGCATGATCGCCGCCCAGGCCGCGCTCGAGACGAAGATGCTGCTGCGCAACGGCGAGCAGCTGCTGCTGACCGTGATCATCCCCACGCTGCTGCTGGTGCTGTTCGGCACCGTGGACGTCGTGGACCTCGGCGAGGGCGAGCCGGTGGACTTCCTCGCCCCCGGCATCCTCGCCCTCGCGGTGATGTCGACGGCGTTCACCGGGCAGGCCATCGCGACCGGCTTCGAGCGCCGCTACGGGGTGCTGAAGCGGCTCGCCTCCTCGCCGCTGCCCCGCTGGGGGCTGATGACCGCGAAGACGCTGTCGGTCCTGGTCACCGAGGTGCTCCAGGTACTCCTCGTGACGGTCATCGCCCTCGCGCTCGGCTGGTCCCCGCAGGGCGACCCCCTGTCCGTCGCCCTGCTGCTGCTCCTGGGCACGGCCGCCTTCTCCGGGCTCGGTCTGCTGATGGCCGGCACCCTCAAGGCCGAGGCGACGCTCGCCGCCGCCAACCTGGTCTTCCTGCTGCTGCTCGTCGGCGGCGGGGTGGTCGTGCCGCTGGACAGGTTCCCGGACGCGGCCCAGGACGTGCTCGGCCTGCTGCCCATCTCGGCCCTCTCGGAGGGCCTGCGGGACGTGCTCCAGCACGGCGCCGGGATGCCGTGGGGCAACCTCGCCGTCCTCGCCGTGTGGGCGGTCGCGGGGCTCGCGGCGGCCGGGAAGTTCTTCCGCTGGGAGTAGGCCCCGTGCCCGGAACCGACCCTCGTGAAAGCGTGCACAAGCGGCGCCTTACGATGGGACGCGTGCCAAACGTGACCCGCGCCGACACCCCGACGGTCCTGCGCAACCCGCTCGCCTTCATCGCCGCCCGCTGGACCCCGGATCCCCGGACCGTCCGCAGGGCGGCCCTCGCCGCGCTCACCATGGCGGTGGTCATCGTGGTCACCGGCGGTGCCGTCCGGCTCACCGGTTCCGGCCTGGGCTGCCCGACCTGGCCCAAGTGCACCGACGACTCGCTGACCAACACCCGCGAGATGGGGATGCACGGCGTCATCGAGTTCGGCAACCGGCTGCTGACGTACGTGCTGTGCGCCGCCGTCGGCTGGGCGATCGTCGCCGCGCGCTCCCGGAAGCCGCACCGGCGCGGCCTGACCCGGCTGGGCTGGGCCCAGTTCTGGATCGTCATGGGCAACGCGGTCCTCGGCGGCATCGTGGTTCTCGTCGGCCTGAACCCGTACACGGTCGCGGCGCACTTCCTGCTCTCCTCGGCGCTGATCGCGGTGGCGACGGTGATGTGGCAGCGCACACGTGAGGGCGACGCCGAGCCCCGTCCGCTGGTCGGCAAGGCCGTGCGGCAGCTGGTGTGGTTCATGGTGGCCGCCTCCGTGCTGCTGATCGCGGTCGGCACGGTGGTCACCGGGGCGGGTCCGCACGCGGGTGACTCCAGCGAGGTCCCGCGGATGCCGGTGGACTGGGAGACGGTCAGCAAGCTGCACGCCGTGCTGGCGTGGATCGTGGTGACGCTGACGTTCGCCCTCTGGTTCGTGCTGAAGGCGGTCGACGCCCCCAAGGGCCCACTGGCCCGCACCCGAGAGCTGTTCGTCATTCTGCTTCTCCAGGGAGCCATCGGCTACGTCCAGTACTTCACCGACCTTCCCGAGGTCCTGGTCGGCCTGCACATGTTCGGTTCGTGCGTGATGTGGATCTGGGTGCTCCGGGTGCTGCTGTCGCTGCGCGAGCGGCCGGAGGCCGCGGTGCCGGAGGCGGCCGTACCGGCTGCTCAGGCGCCCGCCACCAGCGCGTCGATCGCCGGCCCCAGGTAGTCCCTGGTCAGCCGGGCCCGGCGTACGGTCCATCCCCCGGCGGGCGGCGCGGGATCGTCGTAGCGCCGCCGCCTGATGTCCTCGACGACCTCGCCGGGCGCGCCGAGGCCGGGCAGCACGTCCAGGGCCTCCCGCTTGGAGATCAGACGGCCCTCGCGCAGGGTCACGGTGGCGCGGGCGAAGGTCAGCAGGCCCAGGTCGACCCACACGTCCTGGGTCCAGTTGGCGGCCCGGTCCACCTCCCGCCGCCAGTAGTCGCGCTGGTCGCGCACCACGAAGTCGGCGAGCTCGCCGTCCGGCACCGGCGGCAGTACGTCCGCGGGCGGCACCCCGCGCAGGACCCGGCCAAAGCGGTGCAGCTCGGTGCGGGTGACCGGGGTGACGGGGCGCTTGAAGAGCTGCTCGTGCGCCCAGGTCAGGTGGCGCCGCTCGGCACCCGCCGCGGTTCCCGGTGTCAGATAGGTGCAGTGCAGCCGGTCGGCGAGCGGCTCGTCCCGCAGCCGGGCGTGCAGCAGCGCGACGCGCCACAGGGTCCGGGCCGTGACCGGGTGGTCCAGGACCGCGATCACGTCCAGATCGCTGCGGCCCTCCCGGTAGTCACCGGCGGCCAGCGAGCCGTGCGCCCATACGGCCACAGGAGTGAGCGGCGCCAGGCCGGTGAGGAAGCGGTCGAGTAACGCGTCGGTCGGCATCCGCCCAGTCTTCACAGGTCAGTGCAGTCTGTACACCCTGCCCGCGTTCCCCGAGGCGATCAGGCCGGCCACCCGCTGGGCGTCGTCGAGCGACCACGCCCCCTCGGCCACCCAGGTGCCCAGCACCCGGTCCAGCGCCTCGCGGAACAGCTGCGCGCCGACCACGTGCAGCTCGGGCAGGCCGCGGGCGCCGCTGGAGAAGAGGATCTTGCCGAAGGGGGCGAGTTCCAGGATCTCCGCGAGGACGGTCGCCGCGCGGGCGCCGGTGCGCACCAGGGCGGCCCCGCAGTCGGCGTAGACGTGCGGGAACACCCCGGCGAGGTGAGCGGCGTGCCGGTGGTACGGGTAGCCGTGCAGCAGCACGAGGTCGGTGCGGAGCCCGGCGGTGGCCCGGACGAAGTCGGTCAGCAGCACCGGGTCGGTGCGGTCGACGCGGGCGCCCGGGGCGCCGAGCCCGGCATGGAGCTGCAGGGGCAGACCGGAGGCGACCGCGATCCACAGCAGGTGCCGCAGCAGCACCGGGTCGTTCAGCTCGTCCCCGGCCCGGCGCCCGGCCAGCCAGCGCCCCGCCGCACCGCGCACCTCCCCGGCGCCCGGCGCCTCGGGGGCGAGCGCCAGCCCGTTCCGGGGCCCGGCGACGGAGGTGAAGGCGACCGCGTGGGCGGCGGCGCCGTGCACGGACTCGGCGAGGTTGGCGAGGAAGGAGCCGACCGTGCCGGAGGTGTCGGCGACCTGTTCGGCGAGCTGCTCCAGGCGCACGATCTCGTGCGCGTCCGCGTCGCCCGCCCGGCCCAGCTCGGCGGGCCCGGTGAGATCCTCGGGCAGGCCGGTGTCGACGAGGTAGGCGGTGATGCCGCTGCCCCGCAGCAGCCGGCGCCCGGCCTCGAGCATGCCCAGTTCGCGGCGCCGGGCGAGGTACCGGGCGGGCGGGCAGTGCGGCTCCAGGCCGAGCAGGGGCGGGCACCAGCGGCGTACGGCGAACCCGGTCTGGGTGTCGAAGAGGGTGGTGCCGGGGGCGGGCGGTCCCTCGGTGCGGGCCAGCTGGGCCTCGAAGGTGCCGAGGCCCAGCTCCGTGCGGAGTACGCCGTGACAGTACTGGTCCACGAGGGACGGCGGGTCGATCATCTCCGGGCTCTCCCCGTGTGGACGCGGTCGCTGCCTGCACGTCCTAACGGGTGAACCGGTGAGTAGGTGTTGCCCCGGCCGGAATCAGCTGTTCGAAGGGCCGCCGACCTGGATGCCCGCCATCCGGCTCCACTCGTACGGTCCCGTCCTCACCTTCGCCGCGAACTCGCCGTCGAACTCCTCGTGGACGGTGATGCCCGCCTTCTCGACGGCCTTGTGGGCGATGTCCATCGAGGGGGCGAAGACGTCGCCCCATGCGCCGTCCTCGCCGACGAGGACGATCCGGGCGCCGCGCTGCCCGAGATACTGGATCTGCCCCTCGGTGCCGCCGTGCGCCTTGGCGAAGCCGCCGATCTGCTGGGCGAGCCGGGCCGCCTTCTTCCCGGCCTTCGGGTCCACCTGCTGCGTGTCTGCCATGACCAGGATGCTACCGACGGGTAGATCAAACGGCGACGGGCGGGGTCCGTGGCCTTGACCACGTACCCCGCCCGGGCGCCGTACGAAGAGCGGTCAGCGCAGGAACGGGTCCACCGCGACGGCGAGGAAGAGCAGCGACACGTAGGTGATGGACCAGTGGAACAGGCGCATCTCCTTGAGCTTGCCGCCCGTCACCTCGGCCTTCGCGCGGTTCAGCAGCGCGTGGGCCTCCCACAGCCACCAGCCGCCCGCCGCGAGGGCGACGGCCGTGTAGAACCAGCCGGTGTAGCCGAGCGGGGTGAGCAGCAGGGACACGCCGACCATGACCCAGCTGTAGAGCACGATCTGCTTGGCGACGGCCTTGTTGCCGGCGATGACCGGCAGCATCGGCACGCCGACGCGCGCGTAGTCGTCCTTCACCTTCATGGACAGCGGCCAGTAGTGCGGCGGTGTCCAGAAAAAGATGACGAGGAAGAGGATGACCGGCGCCCACGCCATCGAGTTGGTGACCGCGGACCAGCCGATCAGCACCGGCATGCAGCCGGCGATGCCGCCCCACACGATGTTCTGCGACGTCCGCCGCTTGAGGATCATCGTGTAGACGACGACGTAGAAGAGGAGCGCGCCGAGGGCGAGCCAGGCGGAGAGCCAGTTGACGGTGAGGCCGAACAGCAGGGTCGAGACGACGGCCAGCGTGATGCCGAAGGCGAGGCACTCGCGCGGGCTGACCATTCCGGTCACCAGCGGACGCTGCGAGGTGCGGTCCATCAGCGCGTCGATGTCGCGGTCGATGTACATGTTGAGCGCGTTGGCGCCGCCCGCGGACAGGTAGCCGCCGACACAGGTCAGCAGCACCAGCTTCAGGTCGGGCACGCCCTGCTCCGCCAGGAACATCACCGGAACGGTGGTGATGAGGAGCAGCTCGATGATCCGCGGCTTGGTGAGCGCCACGAAGGCCATCAGACGGGCCTTGAACGGCCGATGTGCGGTGCTCTGACTGCTACCCAGCACTCCCGCTGGACGGGATTCAACGGCCGTCACGTACACCCCTACAGAGACATCCCAGCAAGCCTGCCCAGGTGAAGTGGCGGTAAAGGCTCGCGCGTACCACGCCACTGTAGACGTTGCCCAGACCCGGACATTCGCGGGGGTCGGCTCGTGTTGGACGGCGCCCTCCGAGGTGCGGCTCGCGGCTCGATTGAGCACCCGGATGAGCGGCTCCGTATTCATCTGCCGAATGCGGAAACTTCCCAGTCAGGAGGCGGATCGACGGCACTGCCCGCACTCTGGAACGACTCGGGAGAACGCGCGTCCTACGGGGGTAGGCTCGACCACGCCGGTGGGCATTTCACCGGCCGTCCGAATGCATGTGGAGAGGAGCCCTGACTCAGGGTGAGCACTAAGCCGACCACCACAGACCTCGAGTGGACCGACTTGGATCAGCGGGCCGTGGACACCGCCCGCATCCTGGCCGCCGATGCCGTACAGAAGGTCGGTAACGGCCATCCGGGTACGGCGATGAGCCTGGCGCCTGCCGCGTACACCCTCTTCCAGAAGGTGATGCGGCACGACCCGGCGGACGCCGACTGGGTCGGGCGCGACCGTTTCGTGCTGTCCGCCGGTCACTCGTCCCTGACCCTCTACACCCAGCTGTACCTGGCCGGCTTCGGCCTGGAGCTGGACGATCTGAAGGCGTTCCGCACCTGGGGCTCGAAGACTCCCGGCCACCCGGAGTACGGCCACACCACGGGCGTGGAGACCACGACCGGCCCGCTGGGCCAGGGTGTCGCCAACGCGGTGGGCATGGCGATGGCCGCCCGCTACGAGCGCGGTCTGTTCGACCCGGAGGCCGCCCCGGGCGAGTCCCCGTTCGACCACTACGTCTACTGCATCGCCGGTGACGGCTGCCTCCAGGAGGGCATCTCCGCCGAGGCGTCCTCGATGGCCGGGCACCAGAAGCTGGGCAACCTGGTGCTGCTGTGGGACGACAACCACATCTCCATCGAGGGCGACACCGAGACGGCCGTCTCCGAGGACACCGTCAAGCGGTACGAGGCCTACGGCTGGCACGTGCAGCGGGTCGCCCCGAAGCCGGACGGCGACCTGGACCCGCACGCGATCCACGCCGCGATCCAGGAGGCGAAGAAGGTCACGGACAAGCCGTCCTTCATCGCCATGCGCTCGATCATCGCCTGGCCGGCCCCGAACGCGCAGAACACCGAGGCCTCCCACGGCTCGGCGCTGGGCGACGAGGAGGTGGCCGCCACCAAGCGGGTGCTGGGCTTCGACCCGGAGCAGACGTTCGAGGTGTCCGACGAGGTCATCGGCCACACCCGCAAGGCGCTGGAGCGGGGCCAGGCGGCCCGTGCCGTGTGGGAGAAGTCCTACCAGCAGTGGCGGGACAACAACCCCGAGCGCGCCGCCGAGTACGACCGCATCGCCGCGGGCGAGCTGCCCAAGGGCTGGCAGGACTCGATCCCGGTGTTCGAGCCGGGCAAGGGTGTCGCCACCCGTGCCGCGTCCGGCAAGGTGCTCCAGGCGCTCGGCGCGGTGGTGCCGGAGCTGTGGGGCGGCTCGGCCGACCTGGCGGGCTCCAACAACACCACGATCGACAAGACGTCGTCGTTCCTCCCCGGTGACAACCCGCTGCCGGAGGCGGACCCCTACGGCCGCACGATCCACTTCGGCATCCGTGAGCACGCCATGGCCGCGGAGATGAACGGCATCGCGCTGCACGGCAACACCCGCATCTACGGCGGCACCTTCCTGGTGTTCTCCGACTACATGCGCAACGCGGTCCGGCTGTCGGCGCTGATGCACCTGCCGGTGACGTACGTGTGGACGCACGACTCCATCGGTCTGGGCGAGGACGGCCCGACGCACCAGCCGGTCGAGCACCTGGCCTCGCTGCGCGCCATCCCCGGTCTGAACGTGGTCCGCCCGGCGGACGCCAACGAGACCGCGATCGCCTGGCGGGAGATCCTCACCCGCTGGACGAAGGAGTTCGGCAAGGGCACCCCGCACGGTCTGGCGCTGACCCGCCAGGGCGTGCCGACGTACGAGCCCGACGAGGACGCAGCGAAGGGCGGCTACGTGCTGTTCGAGGCCGAGGGCGGCGAGCCGGAGGTCGTTCTGATCGCCACCGGCTCCGAGGTGCACGTCGCCGTCGAGGCGCGGGAGCGGCTCCAGGCCGACGGTGTGCCCACGCGCGTGGTGTCGATGCCGTCCGTGGAGTGGTTCGAGGAGCAGGACCAGGGGTACCGGGACAGCGTCCTGCCGCCCTCCGTGAAGGCGCGCGTGGCCGTCGAGGCGGGGATCGGCCTCACCTGGCACAAGTACGTCGGTGACGCCGGCCGCATCGTCTCCCTGGAGCACTTCGGGGCCTCCGCCGACGGCAAGGTGCTGTTCGAGGAGTTCGGCTTCACCGCCGAGAACGTGGCCGCCGCGGCCCGGGAATCGCTCGCCGCGACCCAGCGCTGACGCTCACACAACGACACGTAGGAGATGGAATTTCCATGACAGACGCACTGAAGCGCCTTTCCGACGAAGGCGTCGCGATCTGGCTGGACGACCTGTCGCGCAAGCGGATCACGTCCGGCAACCTCGCCGAGCTGATGGACCAGCAGCACGTCGTGGGCGTCACCACCAACCCGACGATCTTCCAGAAGGCGATCTCCGAGGGCGACGGCTACGACACGCAGCTGACCGACCTGGCCGCCCGCAAGGTCACCGTCGAAGAGGCCATCCGCATGATCACGACGGCGGACGTCCGGGACGCCGCCGACATCCTGCGTCCGGTCTTCGACGCCACCGACGGCCGGGACGGCCGGGTGTCGATCGAGGTCGACCCGCGGCTGGCGCACGACACCCGCGCGACGGTCGCCGAGGCCAAGCAGCTCGCCTGGCTGGTGGACCGCCCCAACACGCTGATCAAGATCCCGGCGACCGAGGCCGGTATCCCGGCGATCGCCGAGACCATCGGTCTGGGCATCAGCGTCAACGTGACGCTGATCTTCTCCCTGGAGCGCTACCGCAAGGTCATGGACGCGTTCCTGACCGGTCTGGAGAAGGCCAAGGAGCGCGGCCTGGACCTGTCGGAGATCCACTCCGTGGCGTCCTTCTTCGTGTCCCGTGTGGACACCGAGATCGACAAGCGGATCGACGCGCTCGGCACCGACGAGGCCAAGGCGCTGCGCGGCAAGGCCGCCATCGCCAACGCGCGGCTGGCCTACCAGGCGTACGAGGAGGTCTTCGCCTCGGACCGCTGGAGCGCGCTGGAGCGCGCCGGCGCCAACAAGCAGCGTCCGCTGTGGGCGTCGACCGGTGTGAAGGACAAGGCGTACAAGGCCACGATGTACGTGGACGAGCTGGTGGCGCCGAACACGGTGAACACCATGCCGGAGGCGACGCTGTTCGCCACCGAGGAGCAGGGCGGGATCCGGGGCAACGCCGTCGCGGGCACCTACGAGCAGGCGCGCGCCGACCTCGACGCGGTCGAGGCGCTCGGCATCCCCTACGACGAGGTGGTGCGGCTTCTGGAGGACGAGGGCGTCGACAAGTTCGAGGCGTCCTGGAACGACCTGCTGAAGTCGACCGAGGCGGAGCTCCAGCGCCTCGCCCCTTCGGAGGGCTGAGACCTTGTCGAGCAGCAATCCGCTGCGTGACCCGGCGGACCGGCGGCTCCCGCGTATCGCGGGGCCGTCGGGCCTGGTCATCTTCGGCGTCACGGGCGACCTGTCACGCAAGAAGCTCATGCCGGCCGTGTACGACCTCGCCAACCGGGGGCTGCTGCCCCCGGGCTTCTCGCTGGTGGGCTTCGCCCGCCGGGAGTGGGCGAACGAGGACTTCGCCCAGGAGGTGCACGACGCGGTCAAGGAGCACGCCCGCACCCCCTTCCGCGAGGAGGTCTGGCAGCAGCTCATCCAGGGCATGCGGTTCGTGCAGGGCACCTTCGACGATGACGAGTCCTTCGAACGGCTGCGCGCCACGATCGAGGAGCTGGACAAGGCGCAGGGCACGGGCGGCAACTTCGCCTTCTACCTGTCGGTGCCGCCGCGTTCCTTCCCGGTGGTCATCCAGCAGCTGAAGAAGCACGGGCTGGCCGACCAGACCGACGGGTCCTGGCGGCGCGCGGTGATCGAGAAGCCGTTCGGCCACGACCTGAAGTCGGCCGAGGAGCTGAACGCGATCGTCCACGAGGTGTTCGCGCCGGACCAGGTGTTCCGGATCGACCACTACCTGGGCAAGGAGACCGTCCAGAACATCCTGGCGCTGCGTTTCGCCAACACGATGTTCGAGCCGATCTGGAACCGGTCCTTCGTCGACCACGTGCAGATCACCATGGCCGAGGACATCGGCATCGGCGGCCGGGCCGGCTACTACGACGGCATCGGCGCCGCCCGTGACGTCATCCAGAACCACCTCCTCCAGCTGCTCGCGCTGACCGCGATGGAGGAGCCCGCGTCCTTCGACGCGGACGCGCTGGCCGCGGAGAAGACCAAGGTGCTCGGTGCCGTGCGGCTGCCGAAGGACCTGGGCCGGGACACCGTGCGCGGGCAGTACGCGGCCGGCTGGCAGGGCGGCGCGAAGGCGGTCGGGTATCTGGAGGAGGAGGGCATCGACGCCTCCTCGAAGACCGACACCTACGCGGCGATCCGGCTGGGCATCGACAACCGCCGCTGGGCGGGTGTCCCCTTCTACCTGCGCACCGGCAAGCGGCTGGGCCGCAGGGTGACGGAGATCGCCGTCGTCTTCCAGCGGGCCCCGCACTCCCCCTTCGACTCCACCGCCACCGAGGAACTGGGCTCGAACGCGATCGTCATCCGCGTCCAGCCCGACGAGGGCGTCACGGTCCGCTTCGGTTCCAAGGTGCCGGGCACGTCGATGGAGATCCGGGACGTCTCGATGGACTTCGCCTACGGCGAGTCGTTCACCGAGTCCAGCCCGGAGGCGTACGAGCGGCTGATCCTCGATGTGCTGCTCGGCGACTCCAACCTCTTCCCGCGCACGGAGGAGGTCGAGCTGTCCTGGAAGATCCTGGACCCGATCGAGGAGTACTGGGACGCCAACGGCAGGCCGGCCCAGTACCCGGCGGGTACGTGGGGACCCGTCGAGGCGGACGAAATGCTCGAGCGAGACGGACGGAGCTGGCGCCGGCCATGAAGACAGACCTCACGGACACCACGGCCAGCAAGATCAACAAGGCGTTGGTGAAGGGCCGCCGTGCCATCGGCACCCCGGCCGTCGGCATGGTGCTCACGCTGGTCATCGTGACGGACGAGGAGAACGCCTACGACGCCCTGAAGGCGGCGAGCGACGCCTCGCACGAGCACCCCTCGCGCACCCTCGTCGTCATCAAGCGCGTCTCCCGCTCGCTGCGCGACCGCACCCAGTCCCGGCTCGACGCCGAGGTCCGGGTCGGCGCGGAGGCCGGCACCGGCGAGACCGTCATCCTCCGGCTCTACGGCGAGGTCGCCGACCACGCCCAGTCGGTGGTGCTGCCGCTGCTGCTGCCGGACGCCCCGGTGGTGGTGTGGTGGCCGGTGAACGCGCCGCTGGACCCGGCCAGCGACCCGCTGGGAGCGCTGGCCCAGCGCAGGGTGACCGACACCTACGCCTGCGAGAAGCCGGTGGAGGAGCTCGCCGCCCGCGCCGACGCCTACACCCCCGGCGACACGGACCTGTCGTGGACCCGCATCACGCCGTGGCGTTCGATGCTGGCCGCGGCGCTGGACCAGGTCGCCTGCGAGGTGCAGGGCGTGGAGGTGGAGGGCGAGGAGTTCAACCCGAGCTGTGAGCTGCTGGCGATGTGGCTCGCGGACCGGCTGGACGTCCCCGTCAAGCGCTCGCACTCCGGCGGTCCGGGCCTCACGGCGGTCCGCATGGACACCGACTGCGGGCCGATCGCGCTGGACCGCGCCGACGGCTCGCTGGCGACGCTGTCCATACAGGGCCAGCCCAAGCGTGCGGTGGCGCTCAAGCGCCGGGAGACGGCGGAGCTCATCGCGGAGGAGCTGCGCCGGCTCGACCCGGACGACACCTACGCCTCGGCGCTGCGGTACGGCGTGGAACGCCTGAAGTCCGCGGACGGGGCCGATGCTCCGGCCAAAGGAGAACGGGAAGCGGTCCCCGCTCCCGTCGAGTCGGCTGCGAAAGCGCCCGCGGAACGGGCGACGGCGCAGGCACCGGTGAAGAAGGCGGCGGCGAAATGAGTACGACACCGCAGCTGGTCGTGCACCGGGACAAGGAGCTGATGGCGCGGGCCGCCGCGGCCCGGCTGATCACCGGGATCGTGGACGCGCAGGCCTCCCGGGGTGCGGCGTCCGTGGTCCTGACCGGTGGCCGCAACGGCAACGGGCTGCTGGCCGCACTGGCCCAGGCCCCGGCCCGGGACGCGGTCGACTGGTCCCGGCTGGACCTGTGGTGGGGCGATGAACGCTTCCTGCCGGAGGGCCACCCGGACCGCAATGTCACCCAGGCCCGTGAGGCGCTGCTCGACGCGGTGCCGCTGGACCCGAAGCGCGTGCACGCCATGCCCGCGTCGGACGGCCCGCACGGATCGGACGTGGACGCGGCGGCCGCCGCCTACGCGGAGGAACTGGCCGCCGCGGGCGACCCGGTCCCGGCGTTCGACGTCCTGATGCTGGGCGTCGGCCCGGACACCCATGTGGCGTCCCTCTTCCCGGAACTCCCCGCGGTCCGCGAGTCGGAACGCACGGTGGTGGGCGTCCACGGCGCCCCCAAACCACCGCCGACCAGGGTGACCCTGACCCTCCCGGCCATCCGGTCGGCGAGGGAGGTCTGGCTCCTGGCCGCGGGCGAGGACAAGGCGGAGGCAGCCGCCGTCGCCCTCTCGGGCGCCGGCGAGATCCAGGCCCCGGCAGCAGGCGCGAAGGGCACCACCCGCACCCTGTGGCTCCTGGACGCCCCAGCGGCATCCCAACTCCCCCACGCCCTCTTGAACAGCCCGTCTGGGGGTACCCCCTCTGGGGGAGCTTGAGGACGAGGCCCGCAGGGCCGAACGGGGGTCTGGGGCACAGCCCCGGCGACCGGACGGGAAGGGGCGGCGGGGGCGAAATCCCCCACCGCCCCACCCCTACTTCACCGACCCCGCCATAACCCCCTGCACGAAGTGCCGCTGAAACGCGAAGAACACGACCACCGGCACGATCAACGACAAGAACGCCCCCGGCGCGAGCACATCGACATTGCTCCCGAACTGCCGAATCTGCGACTGCAACTGCACAGTCAACGGCTGCGAAGAACTGTCCGCGAACAACAACGCCACCAGCATGTCGTTCCACACCCACAGGAACTGGAAGATCGCGAGCGAGGCGATCGCCGGCCGCCCCACGGGCAGCACCAGCCGGGTGAAGATCCGCCACTCGCTCCCCCCGTCCATCCGCGCGGCCTCCAGCATCTCCTTCGGCATCTCCGCGAAGTAGTTCCGCAGCAGGAACACCGCGAACGGCAGCCCGTACGCCACATGGAAGAGCACGACACCGGGGATCGTCCCGAACAGCCCGAGCTGCCCGAAGAGTTTGGCGACGGGCAGCAGCCCGATCTGCACGGGCACCACCAACAGCGCGACCACGACCAGGAACACGGGTTCACGCCCCGGGAAGTCCAGCCAGGCGAAGGCGTATCCGGCGAGCGCGGCGACCACCACGACCAGCACGGTCGTCGGCACCGAGATCAGCACGGTGTTCCAGAACGCCTGGGTGATGCCCGAGTTCTCCAGCAGCGCCGAGTAGTTGTCGAAGGACAGCTCCCCCGGGCTGGTGAAGACGGTCCACCAGCCGCCCTTGGCCGTGTCCTCGGCCGACCGCAGCGAGGAGAGGAACAGACCGGCCAGCGGGGTCATCCACACCAGCCCGACGACCACCAGGAAGGCCTGCACCACCGTGTTGCCCAGCGCGCGCCGCACCGCGTTCATCGTTCACTCCTTCGGAAACGGCGGACGTTGAAGACCATGGCCGGGATGACCAGGAGCAGCAGCAGGACGCCGAGCGCGCTGCCCAGCCCCTGGTTGTTGCCGCCGCCGAACGACACCAGCCACATCTGTGTCGCCAGCACGGTCGCGTCCGCCTGCACGGGTCCGGGCGCGATGATGTAGACGAGGTCGAAGACCTTCATCACGTTGATCACCAGCGTCACGAAGACGACCGTCAGCACCGGTGCCAGCAGCGGGACGGTGATCCGGCGGAAGATCTGCCATTCGTTGGCGCCGTCCATGCGGGCCGCTTCCAGGGCGTCCCGGGGCAGGGCGGCGAGCCCCGCGCCGATCAGCACCATCGCGAACCCGGTCCAGATCCACAGGTACGCCCCGATGATCGCGGGCGTGACGAGCGCCGGGCCGAGCCAGGAGATGCCGTCGTAGGGCGCGGCGAAGTTCGACGACGGCAGCCTCAGGGCGTACGAGCCGCTGTCCAGGCCCGTGAACCGGAAGGAGCCGTCGGCCGCGGTGGTCGTCCGCGCGACCGTCCCGCCGTCCCGCACCGCTTCGACCGTGACGCCGGGCAGCCCGCTCTCCTCCCGGTCGACGACGCCCGGTTCGCCTCCGCCGCCGGGGGTGAAGTCGAGGTAGACCACGCCGCGCACCTCGTCGGCGCCGGCCTTCCCGGCCGCCGCCGCGGAGGCGGGTTCGGCGTCGCCCGGCAGGTCCTTGGGGGCGACGCCGACCAGCCCCAGCGCCGCCGTCGTACCGCCGGGTGAGACGTCCGCGCCGGTGCTGTACGACCCGTCCGTCCCCTTGGTCAGCCCCTCGCCGTCACGCGCCCGGGCGGCCGGGTAGGAGGAGCTGCCCCGGAAGGCGTCGTGGACGGAGACGACGGCGGCGTTGAGGACGCCCTTGTCCGGGTCCTCGTCGTAGGCGAGCCGGAAGATGATGCCGGCGGCGAGGAAGGACACCGCCATCGGCATGAACAGCAGAAGCTTGAAGGCGGTGGCCCAGCGGACCTTCTCCACCAGGACGGCCAGGATCAGGCCGAGCCCGGTGAGCAGGGTGGGCGCGACGACGACCCAGACGGCCGTGTTGCGGATGGCCGTGAGGGTGGTCGGGTCGCGGAACATCTCGGCGTAGTTCTCCCCGCCGACGAACTCGTTGCCGGTGGCGTCGAAGAGGCTGCGGCCGACGGAGAACAGCACGGGGTAGACGACCAGCGCGCCCAGCAGGAGCAGCGCGGGGAACACGAACAGCAGGGCGATGACCCGCCCCCGACGGCGCAGGCGGCGGCCGCGCGCGCCGTCGGGGTGCACAGGTGCCGGAGGGCTCGCCTCTTTCACCACGGTGGCGGTCATGGCCGTCAGTTCCCGTAGGCCTTGGCGGCGGCGGCCTCGAGTTCGGCCGCGGTCTTCGCCGGGTCGGCCGGGTCGCGCAGGAAGTCCTGGAGGATCTTCCACTCACCGGCGCCCTTGGTGCCGCCGAAGGCCGCGGGGGCCTGGTCGGACATGTCGAAGCGGACCGAGTCACCGGCGGCGATCAGGGACTCGGCGGTGGCGCGGGTGACGTCGTCGCCGTAGGAGGAGAGGTCGAGCTTCTTGTTCGGGGAGAGGAAGCCGCCCGCCTCGGCCCACACGGCGGCGGCCTCGGGGCTCGCCAGGTACTCCAGGAGCGCCATGCCGGCCTTGCCGTTCTTGCCGTCCTTGAGGACGACGGCCGCGTCGCCGCCGCTGACCACGGGCGCCTCGCCGTCACCGACCGGCGGGAAGGGGAAGAAGTTCGCGTCGGTGCCGATGGCCTTGCCGAACTGGTCCTTGGCGACACCGGCGACGAAGTCGCCCTCGTAGACCATGGCGGCCTCGGCCTCGGGGCCGAAGACCTTCTCCACGGATCCGGGGAAGTCGGTGTTGAGGGCTCCCTTCTGGCCGCCGGCGATGAGCTGCTTGTCCTTGAAGAGCGTGCCGAGGGTGGTGAGCGCCTCGACCACCGTCGGGTCGGTCCACTTGATCTCGTGTGCGGCGAGGGCGTCGTACTTCTCGGGTCCGGCCTGGGAGAGGTAGACGTTCTCGAACCAGTCGGTGAGGGTCCAGCCGTCCTGTCCGGCGACGGAGAAGGCGGCGAGTCCGGAGTCGGAGACGGTCCGTCCGTCCTCCAGCATGGCGTCGAACGTCTTCGGCGGGGTGACGCCGGCCTGTTCGAGGGCTTCGGGGCTGTACCAGACGGTCGACTTGTGGGCGGCCTTGAAGTAGAGGCCGTACAGGGTGCCGTCGACGCTGCCGTAGTTCCGCCAGACCTCGGCGAAGTTCTCGCCCACCGTGGCGGTGACCTTCTTGTCGAGCGGCTTGAGCCAGCCGTTCTCGGCGAACTGCTTGAGCACGCCGACCTGCGGGACCATCACGACGTCGGGGGCGGTGCCGCCCTCGATCTTGCTGCCGACGACGGTGGAGACGTTGTCGCCGGTGGAGACGAACTGGGTCCTGGCGCCGGTCTTCTCGGTGAAGGCGTCGAGCACCTTCTGGAAGTTCTTCTGCTCGCTGCCGGACCAGACGCCGGCCACGGTGACGGTCTGGCCGTCGAGCGACTTGTCGCCGCCGCCGGCCGCGACGGGCTCGCCGCCGCCGCAGGCGGTGGCGCCGAGCGCGAGGACGAGGGCGGTGCATCCGGTGAGCAGGGTGGTACGTCGTCGCATCATCATCGATGTCCCTTCGGGATACGGGAGTTGACCGGACTTGCTTCTCAGGAGCCGTCGATCCACCAGGCGGCGGTGGAGCCGGGGAGCACTCCGGGCGGGCAGGGCCCGCTGGCGAGCAGCGGGGTGCCGGGGACCGGAGCGGGTACGGGGGCGGTGCCGAAGTTGACGGCGCAGACCAGGTCGTGGCCTCGGGCGAAGGCGAGGACGCCGGGCTGGGTGTCCAGCCAGCGCAGGGTGCCCTCGCCCAACTGCTCCAGGGCGGCGCGTAGTTGCAGACCGTCGCGGTACAGGTGCCAGGAGGAGCGGGTGTCGGCGAGGGCGCGGTGCGTGGCGTATTCGGCGAAGTACTCGGGCTGCGGCAGCCAGGGTTTGGCGAGGGCACCGGAGGTGAAGCCGAACGGGGAGGCCTGCCCCGACCAGGGCAGCGGCACCCTGCATCCGTCGCGTATGCGGGCCCGGTTGCCGGTGCGGCGGAAGATCGGGTCGGTGAGGACGTCGTCGGGCAGGTCGACGACCTCGGGCAGGCCCAGTTCCTCGCCCTGGTAGATGTAGGCGGCGCCGGGGAGGGCCAGCATGAGGAGGGCGGCGGCTCTGGCCCGGGCGGCGCCGAGGCCGCTGCCCTCGGGGGCGGGTTCGCCGTAGCGGGTGACGGTGCGGACCTGGTCGTGGTTGTTGAGGACCCAGGTGACGGTCGAGCCGGTGCCGGCGATGTCCTGCATGGCCTCGGAGATGACCTTGCGGAAGGCGTCGGCGTCCCAGGGGGCGCCGAGCAGGTCGAAGAAGAAGGCCTGGTGGAGTTCGTCGGCGCGGACGTAGCGGGCGTGTTCGCGGGCGGTGGGCACGGAGACCTCGCCGACCAGGAGCCGTTCCCGGCCGTCGCGGGCGGTGTACTCCTCGCACACCGCGCGCCAGTGCCGCCACACCTCGTGCACCTCGGGCTGGTTCCAGGCGAGCGGGTTGACCGAGTCGCGGGTGCGGGCGTCGGCCTCCGGGTCCGGGGAGTCGGGCAGTTCCGGGTGCTTGAACAGGCCGGCGGCGACGTCGATGCGGAAGCCGTCGACGCCCCGGTCCAGCCAGAAGCGCAGGGTGCGGTCGAACTCGGCGGCGACCTCGGGCTCGCGCCAGTTCCAGTCCGGCTGTTCGGGCGTGAACATGTGCAGGTACCACTGGCCGGGACGGCCGTCGGGCTCGGTGACGCGGGTCCAGGCGGGGCCGCCGAACATGGCGTGCCAGTTGTTGGGCGGCTCGGCGCCGTCCGGTCCGCGGCCCTCGGCGAAGTGGAAGCGGGCGCGCCCGGGGCTGCCGGGGGCGGCGGCGAGGGCCTCACGGAACCAGGGGTGCTCGACGGAGCAGTGGTTGGGGACGATGTCCAGCAGCACCTTGATGCCGAGGCGGCGGGCGGCGGCCACCAGCCGGTCGAACTCGGCGAGGTCGCCGAAGACCGGGTCCACGTCGCGGTAGTCGGCCACGTCGTAGCCGTGGTCGTGCTGCGGCGAGGGGTAGAAGGGGCTCAGCCAGATCCCGTCCACGCCGAGCTTCTTCAGGTAGGGCAGTCCCGCCCTGACCCCGGCGAGATCGCCGATGCCGTCACCGGTGCTGTCCAGGAAGCTGCGGACGTACACCTGGTAGATCACCGCGTCACGCCACCAGTAGTGCCTGTTCACCCCATTGACCCGTCTGTGAGGAGCGCTGTTCGTTATGCATGCATGTTAGGTAGGGGTGTCGAGACGGTGTCAATGAAGTCGCCCAAGCTACCGGGCGGTTGCCGTCGACGTATAGGGAGATAAGAGGATGTAACGGGCACAGTTGAGATGTCGGCGTTACCTAACAAGTAACTAGCAGCCCGGTGACGGGAAGGTGTCCGCTTCTCGGTCTAGCGCGAGGAGACGGCGGCGAGCTCGCCCGCCAGTCGGCGCACCGCGGCCTCGGGCGTCTGCCGCCCGGTCATCGCGTCGTGCACCACCGCCTGCACCACCAGGCTCACCTGGTCGTAGTGCGGGCTCTTGGGGCGCGGAGCGGCGGCGCGCACGCTCTCGCGCAGGGTCGGCAGGTAGGGGAACCGCCGGACCAGTTCGGGATCGTCGTACAGGTCGGCCCGTACGGGCGGCAGCGCGCCGCGGGTGAGCACCTGGCGCTGGACGCGCTCGCTGGTGAGGTACGCGATGAGGCGCGCGGCGGAGTCGGGGTGCCGGGCGTGGCTGCTGACGGCCAGGTTGGAGCCGCCCAGCACGCTGGTGCCCGGACCGTCGGGCCCCGGCAGCGGTACGGCACCGACCTTGCCGGCGACCGCGGAGCCCGGCCCGGAGGCGGCGACGTAGGCGTAGGGCCAGTTGCGCAGGAAGAGCAGCCTGCCGTCCTGGAAGGCCTGCTTGGACTCCTCCTCCTTGTACGTCAGCGCCTCTTCGGGTATCCAGCCCTCACGGATGCCGCGGGCCAGGAAGCCGATGCCCTCCCGGGCCGCGCGGGAGTTCACGGTGACCCGTTCGCCCTCGTCGCCGAGGACGGTGCCGCCCGCCGAGTAGACGGCCTCGGCCGCGTTGACGGTCAGACCCTCGTAGGGGAGGAACTGGCCCGCGTAGCCGCCGAGTCCGTGCTCGGGGGCGAGGGTCTTCGCGGTGTGCTCCAGCTCGGCCCAGGTGCGCGGCGGGGGGACGCCCGCCGCGTCGAGGACGTCCTTGCGGTACAGCAGCAGCCCGGCGTTGGTGACGTAGGGGACGGCGTACAGCCGGTCGTCGTAGGTCGCGGTGCCCACGACCGGGGGCAGGAAGGTGCCGAGCGGGAAGCGGTCACGGGGCAGCGGGCTGATCCACCCGGCGGCCGCGAACTCCGAGGTCCAGCTGACGTCGATGTTGAGCACGTCGAACCGGCCGCGCTCACCGCCGCGCAGGTCGGTGATCATCTGTGCGCGGGTCTCGTCGGCGGAGTCCGGCAGCTCGACGAGGGTGACCTGCTCGCCGGGGTGCGTGCGGTTCCAGCCGTCGAGCACGGTGCCGAGATAGCCGGTGAGGTCCCCGGCGGTGGCCAGGGTGAGCGGTCCGCGACCGCTCCCGGCCGCCTCTCCCGCCCCGGCTCCGGAGGCGACGTAACCGGTCAGGACCACGACCAGGACGAGGAGGCCCCTACCCGCGGCATGGATCCACCGCATAGGTTCCTCCCTGTACACCGGCACCCGGGCACCCTTGCCGGGGTCAGAGGCCATGTATACCCGTTAGGTATGGGCGATACTAGGGCCTGCGGCACATTGCCCACAGGACGCGAGGAGGAGAGCACGAGTGCGGCTGCCCCTCCTGGCGCTGCTCGCCCGTGGCCCGGCCCACGGCTATGAGCTCAAGCAGGACCTTGAGCAACTGCTGGGCTCCGCGTACCCTCAGCCGAACGTCGGCCAGATCTACGTCACCCTCGGCCGCCTCGAGAAGACCGGACTGATCGAGGGCGAGGACATCGAGCAGTCGAGCCGGCCCAACAAGAAGGTCTACCACCTCACCGACGCCGGGCGGGAGGCGCTGCGCGCCTGGTACGAGGAGACGGCGGACGAACCGCGGGTGCGGGACGAGTTCTTCATGAAACTGGCCCTGGCCCCGCAGACCGGTCTCGCCGACCAGATCGCCCTGATCAACAGACAGCGGCGCCAGTATCTGAACACCATGCGGCAGCTGTCGAAGCTGGCCGCCGCCGAGGACCGGGACAACCGCATCTCCCATCTGCTGATCGAGGGCGCGATGCTGCATCTGCAGGCCGACCTCGACTGGCTGGAACGGTGCCAGGAAGAGCTGGAGGAGCTTCAGTGAGCGAGCACACCGCTGAAGTGCTGCGCGCCGAAGGCCTGGTCAAGACGCACCACGGCGAGGGCGCCCCGGCGCATGCCGTGCGCGGGGTCGACCTGCGGGTGGCGCGGGGCGAGTTCGTGGCGATCACCGGCCCGTCCGGAGCCGGCAAGTCGACGCTGCTGCATCTGCTCGGCGGGCTCCAGCGCCCGGACGCGGGCAGCATCTGGCTGGACGGCGAGTGCACCGACGGCTACGGCGAGGCCCGCTGGGCGGTGGAGCGCCGCAGGCGCATCGGGATCGTCTTCCAGTTCTTCAACCTCGTCTCCGATCTGTCGGTCGCCGACAACGTGGAGCTGCCCGCCCTGCTCGCCGGGGTCGCTCCGAGGAAGGCCCGCGCCGGGCGGGAGGAACTCCTCGCCGAGCTCGGACTCGCGGGCAAGGAGCGCAGCATGCCGGGCGAGCTGTCCGGCGGTGAGCAGCAGCGGGTCGCGCTCGCGCGGGCGCTGGTCAACCATCCGCCGCTGCTGCTGGCCGACGAACCGGCGGGCAGCCTGGACAGCAAGGGCACCCGCGAGGTGATGCGGCTGCTGTCCCGCTTCCACCAGCGCGGGCAGACGATCCTGCTGGTCACGCACGACGCCCGGCTGGCGAGCGCCGCGGACCGGGTGATCAGCTTCTTCGACGGCCGGATCGCCGACGACGCGGAGCTGGACGGCGGCACACCGCCGCGCCGGACCGGGATATCGGGTGTGCTGGAGCTAAAGGACTGACATGCGCCGTCACGACCGTCGTCCGAGGGACTGACCGCCGGTGCGGGCGACCCTGCGCTGGGCGCACTCCGATCTGCGCACGCACCGCGGCGAGGCGCTGTTCCTGGTGCTCGCCACCGCGGGCATCGTCGCGTCCCTGCTGCTGGCCGCGGCCCTGTTCGGCTACGCCACCAACCCCTGGCAGCGGGTCTTCACGCAGGCGCGGGGCGCGCACGTCACGCTGCACACCACCACCGCCGCCGATGCCGGGAAGCTGGCCCGTCTGGACGGGGTGGAGTCGGTCGCCGGCCCCTACCCGACGGCCTCCGTCACGCTCGCCTCGCAGGGCGGCCGTGCCTCCGTGGAACTGCGCGGCACTCCGGCCAGGCCCGGGGTGGGCCGCCCGCTGATCACCTCCGGGCACTGGCTGGACCCGGCCACCCCGGACGGGGTGGTCCTGGAGAGCCGGCTCGCCCGGGCGCTGCTGACCGCCCCCGGTGACACGCTCACCGTGCCCGGCACCGCGCGGAGACTGACCGTGGTGGGGATCGCCGACAGCGCCGAGCCGCGCTACCGGCCGGGTGAGCGCACGGGCCTGGTGTGGGCCCTGCCCTCGGCCGTGCCGGAACCGGGCGGTCAGGTCGTCGGGCTGCGGCTGTCCGATCCGGGCGACACCGGGTACGCGGTGCAGCGGGCGGTGACCGAGCTGGGCGCCGGGGCGATCGGCGAGGTGGCCACCTGGCAGCAGGCACGCGCCGAGGCGCAGGGCGACAACCGGCTGCTCGGGCAGGTGCTCGGCCTGTTCGGTCTGGGCGCGCTGGTCGCCGCCGGGTTCGCCGTGCACGGGGCGATCGCCACCCGGATCCGGGGCCATCTGCGGGATCTGTCCATCCTCAAGGCGATCGGTTTCACGCCCGGCCAGGTCGTCCGGGTCTTCGTGCTCCAGCACCTGGTCTACGCCCTGCTCGGAGCGGTGGCCGCCGCCGCGCTGACCGGGGCGCTGGGCGGCGCGGTGCCGGGTCGGCTCGGCGAGGCGGTCGAGGTGTGGCGGGGGCTGCCCGGGCACACCGTGGCGCTGTTCGCCGTACCGGCGGGGGCGGTGCTGTTCATCGGCGCCACCACCGGGCTGGCCGCCTGGCGGGCGGGACGGGTGCCGCCCGTGCCGGTGCCGCGGCCCGTGGCACCCCCGGCGGGGCGGCTGACCGGTGTGGCGCGGCGGGCGCTGGGAGCGGGGGTGCCACCGGCGCTGGTCCTGGGCTGGCACAAGGCGTTCACCCTCCGGCCGCGCTCGCTGGGCGCGGTGGGCAGGCTGGCGCTGCCGCTGCTGCTGATCGTGGTGGCGCTGAGCGCCTGGACCACCATCGACCGCTTCCACAGCAGTCCCGAGCGGATGGGGATGCCCACCGCGCTCGGTGTCCGCGCGGACGCCTCGCTGGGTGACCGGGAGGCCCGCGCGCTGCTGGAGCGCGATCCGCAGGTCGTCGCCGCCTACCCGGGCGTGGAGGTGGCCGCGCTGGTCCCGGGCCAGACCGCCACCATCGCCCTGCGCGGACTGGGCACCCACCGGGAGCCGTACCCGTTCACGCTGGCCGAGGGGCGCCCCGCGCGGGGGCCCGACGAGGCGGTGGCCGGGCAGGGGCTGCTCGATCTGCTGCACGTCCGGGTCGGCGACTGGGTGCGCATGACCGTCGGCGACCAGCCGCAGATCCTGCACATCGTCGGCCGCAGCATCGAACCGGAGAACGCCGGCCGGGTCATCTCCACCTCGCTGGACACCCTCCGCGCCAACGACCCGGACCTGCGGCCCAGCCTCTACCAGCTCCGGCTGGAGTCCGGCGCCGACCCGGAGGCGGTCGCCGCCCGGCTGGCCGAGGCGGGCCGGGGCCATCTGGACGTGCACACGGTGACCAATCCGGCGGACGGGCTGTCCCCGCTGCGCGCGGTCGTGCTGGGACTGGTCGTGGTCCTCGCGCTGATCGGGCTGATCGAACTGCTGACGGCGATCGGCGGCACGGTCCGCGAGGGCGAGCGCGATCTGCTGGCGCTCAAGGCCATCGGCCTCTCCCCCCGGCAGATCACCGCCGTCACGGTCACCGCCACCGCCGGTACGGCCCTGGTGGCGGTGGTGCTCGCCATGGCCCTGGGGCTGCCGCTGGCGCACTGGCTGATCAACGCCCAGGGGAGGTCGAGCGGCATCGGCGCCGGGATCGCCCAGGGGCCCTCCCCCGTACTCCTGCTGCTCGTCGGCACGGCCGCGGTGCTGGGTGCCGCCGCCCTCGCCGCGCTCCCGGCCGCACGCGCTGCCCGCCGCCGCCTCGCGGACACCCTGAGCGCGGCAGCCTGACCCGCATTCCGGGGGCGCTGCCTTCGAACCCCCGGCTCCGCAAACGCCGGAGGGGCTGATTCCAGCCCCTCTGGGGGTACCCCCTCCGGGGGAGTTTGAGGAGCGGGGTCTGGGGCGGAGCCCCAGGACGGGACGGGAAGGGGCGGCGGGGGCGAGGAAACCCTCGGCGCGACGACGTCAGCCGGTCAGCCGCCCCCACCCCGGACATACGGATTCCCCTGGGGCGGCACATGCGGCAGCCCCGCCGGCGGCACGGGCGGAGGCATCGGCGGCGGCATCGGCGGCAGACTCACCGGATGCGCCCCCAGCCGAACCCCGTAGCGCCGCTTCAGCCGCCCCACCTCCGCGAGGGCGATCGCCGAGACGGTCACCGGTGCGCCGAGGATGAAGACGATGCCCATGGTGAGGCTGAGCCCGTGCAGATCGCCGGTGACGAGGTCGGGGATCGCCATCAGCCAGGTGGTCACCGTGGCGAGCAGCGCGGGCAGACAGCGGTGCACCGCGGCCGTGCCGAAGAAGTTGCCGGAGACGCGCACGGCGCCGGAGGCGACGAAGACGAGCATCCACATCATGGCCGCGCCCACCCCCAGGATCATCAGGGGGTTGCCCCCGGCGGCGCTCGTCGACTGCACCAGCAGCACCAGTGCGACCACGCAGCCGATGAACAGCAGCAGCAGCTTGAGGGAGTTGAGAAGCGGCACCTTCAACTGCCGCACGGTACCGGTGCCCCGCCAGACGAAGAGCATCACGCCGACCGTCAGCGGGGTGAGCAGGAGCAGCACCGCCGAGGCGGTCAGCGCGTTCTCCAGCAGCTCCGTGACCTGGAAACCGCCCTCCAGGACGGTGTAGACGCCGATGGACGCGACCGCTCCGGCGATGACCCGGACGCGCTTGAGCCGCTCGATGGACGGGTCGAGCGACGGCGGGATCCACGCGGGGTGGAACACCGCCTTCGCCACGTGGTGGGGTTTCAGGAAGGTCCGGGCCCTGAGTGTGCCTCCGGTCCAACTTCCGGACGTACGTGCCACCTTGTGCTCCCCCGAGCGCTCGCTGCGATGATCGCCGGGGATTCTACGGTAAGCGGGCGGCCTCCTGCCGCCCGCTTGCGCCGCAGGGTGCTCACCGCCGCCCGCGCAGCTCCCGGTAGGTGGCGACGAGGGCCTTGGTGGAGGGGTCCAGGCCGGGAACGTCCGCGCCCTCGGTGAGGGCGGGCTCGACGCGCTTGGCGAGGACCTTGCCGAGTTCGACGCCCCACTGGTCGAAGGAGTCGATGTTCCAGATCGCGCCCTGCACGAACACCTTGTGCTCGTAGAGCGCGACGAGCTGGCCGAGCACGGACGGGGTGAGCTCGCGTGCCAGGATCGTGGTGGTGGGGTGGTCGCCCTTGAACGTCTTGTGCGGGACGAGTTCCTCCGGCACGCCTTCGCCGCGCACCTCGTCCGGGGTCTTGCCGAAGGCGAGGGCCTGGGTCTGCGCGAAGAAGTTGGCCATCAACAGGTCGTGCTGCGCCTTGAGTTCGTCACTCAGTTCGGCGACGGGCTCGGCGAAGCCGATGAAGTCGGCCGGGATCAGCTTCGTCCCCTGGTGGATCAACTGGTAGTAGGCGTGCTGCCCGTTGGTGCCCGGGGTGCCCCACACCACCGGCCCCGTCTGCCAGTCGACCTCGCGCCCGTCCCGGCCGACGTACTTGCCGTTGGACTCCATGTCGAGCTGCTGGAGGTAGGCGGTGAACTTCGACAGGTAGTGCGAGTACGGCAGCACCGCGTGCGACTGCGCGTCGTGGAAGTTGTTGTACCAGACGCCCAGCAGACCCAGCAGCAGCGGCACGTTGGACTCGGCGGGGGCGGTGCGGAAGTGCTCGTCGACGATGCGGAATCCGTCGAGCATCTCCCGGAAGCGGTCCGGGCCGATGGCGATCATCAGGGACAGCCCGATCGCCGAGTCGTAGGAGTAGCGTCCGCCGACCCAGTCCCAGAACTCGAACATGTTCGCCGTGTCGATGCCGAAGTCGGCGACCTTCTCCGCGTTCGTCGACAGGGCGACGAAGTGCCTGGCGACGGCGGCCTCGTCCTTCAGGGCGGCGAGCAGCCAGGTCCGCGCGGAGGTGGCGTTGGTGACCGTCTCGATGGTGGTGAAGGTCTTGGACGCGATGATGAACAGCGTCTCGGCCGGGTCCAGGTCCCGGGTCGCCTCGTGCAGGTCGGCGCCGTCGACGTTGGACACGAAGCGGACGGTGAGGTCGCGGTCGGTGAAGGCGCGCAGCGCCTCGTAGGCCATGGCGGGGCCGAGGTCGGAGCCGCCGATGCCGATGTTGACGACGGTGCGGATGCGCCTGCCGGTGTGGCCGGTCCACTCACCGGAGCGGACCCGGCCGGCGAAGTCGGCCATCTTGTCGAGGACGGCGTGCACGGCGGGGACGACGTTCTCCCCGTCGACCTCGATCACGGCGTCCCGCGGGGCACGGAGCGCGGTGTGCAGCACGGCACGGTTCTCGGTGGTGTTGATCTTCTCGCCGCGGAACATGGCGTCGCGCAGCCCGGACACATCGGTGGCGGCGGCCAACTCCCGCAGGAGCCTCAGGGTTTCACCGGTGACCAGATGCTTGGAGTAGTCGACGTACAGGTCACCGACCCGAAGGGTGTACCCGGTGCCCCGGCCGGGGTCGGCGGCGAAGAGCTCGCGCAGCCGCACCTCGCCGAGCTCCTCGCGGTGCTTGGCCAGTGCGGTCCACTCGGGCGTCTGGTTGAGCCTCGTACGGCCGTCTGCGTTCATCTCGGACTTCAGCCTTCTTCCTTGGGTGTCCCCGCTGTGCCGGCTGTTCCCAACCTAATTGATCAGCGGTGAAGAGGACCGAGGGTGTCCGGAGTCCGGGCCGGTACTAGATTTCGCCCCGCAGTTTGGCCAGGGCCTCGGCGAGGATCGCCTCGCCGTCCGCGTCGCTGCGACGCTCCCGCACATAGGCGAGGTGGGTCTTGTAGGGCTCGGTGCGCGGCGGGTCCGGGGGGTTGTCCCGGTCCTGCCCGGCCGGGAAGCCGCAGCGGGGGCAGTCCCAGGTATCGGGGACCTGCGCGTCGCTTGCGAAGCTCGGCTGTGTCTCGTGCCCGTTGGAGCACCAGAAGGAGACGCGCAGCCGCGGCGCGGACTCGCCGCGCTCGGCCTCGCCCATCGGCCCCGCCCCGACCCGGCTTCCCCGGATCGCGTTGCCACTTGCCACGGTCGTAACTCCCTGCGTGATGGTGCCGCGAAGCGAGTCGGCCTTCCGCTTCGCCGCGAGCGCCTCAGTCTACGTAAGGCCCAACGCGCGTCCAGTGATAGGAGTTACCTTTCCTCGCATCCAGACGCAAGCCCCATGATAGGCCGCGCTCAGCCACGCGTACCGAACATGGGGCCTTGACGGGAAATGCGAGCGGAAACCGCCCTCGGGTCAGTTGTTCACCTTCATCATGACGCCGAGCGCCACGATGCACGCGAACCAGAGCAGACCGACCACGACGGTGATCCGGTCGAGGTTGCGCTCGGCGACCGAGGAGCCGCCGACGGAGGACTGCATGCCACCACCGAACATGTCGGAGAGGCCGCCGCCCTTCCCCTTGTGCATCAGCACCAGCAGCATCAGCAGCAGGCTGAAGACGATCAGGGCGATGGAGAACCCCATAACCACGGCTGGACCAACTTCCTCGGATTCGGATGGACGACGCGGGGCCCAGCACACGACTGGACCCCGCAAGGGTACGACGGATCGGCCCTACGGCCTACTCCCGGTCCGGCTCACTGATCACGGAAACGGACGATCTTGACGAACTCGTCGGCGTCCAGCGAGGCGCCGCCGACCAGGGCACCATCGATGTCGGCCTGCGCCATGATCTCGGCGACGTTGCCGGACTTGACCGAGCCGCCGTACTGGATACGGACGCGGTCGGCCAGCTCCTGGGTGTAGAGCTCGGCGATCTTGCCGCGGATGGCGGCGCAGACCTCCTGGGCGTCCCCGGCGCCGCAGACCTTGCCGGTGCCGATGGCCCACACCGGCTCGTAGGCGATCACGATCGTCTCGGCCTGCTCGGCCGGGAGGTCCTTCAGGCCACCCTCGACCTGGGCGAGGGTGTGGGAGACGTGGTTGCCCGCCTCGCGGACCTCCAGCTCCTCGCCGACGCAGAGGATGGGCGTGATGCCGTGCTTGTAGGCGGCCTTCACCTTGGCGTTGACGATCTCGTCGGTCTCGGCGTGGTACTGCCGGCGCTCGGAGTGGCCGACGGCCACGAAGGCGCACTTCAGCTTGGCCAGCATGGAGCCGGAGATCTCGCCGGTGTAGGCGCCGCCGTCGTGCGCGGAGATGTCCTGGGCCCCGTACTTGATCTTCAGCTTGTCGCCGTCGACGAGGGTCTGCACGGAGCGCAGGTCGGTGAAGGGCGGCAGGACGGCGACCTCGACGGCCTCGTAGTCCTTGTCGGCCAGGGCGAAGGCGAGCTTCTGGACGTGGGCGATGGCCTCGAGGTGGTTGAGGTGCATCTTCCAGTTGCCCGCCATCAGCGGCGTACGGGTGGTCATTGAGGGTCAGTCCTCCAGTGCGGCGAGGCCGGGGAGCGTCTTGCCCTCGAGGTATTCGAGGGAGGCGCCGCCTCCGGTCGAGATGTGGCCGAATGCCTGCTCGTCGAAGCCCAGGGTACGGACCGCGGCGGCGGAGTCCCCGCCGCCCACCACGGTGAATCCCGGGGAGTCGATGAGGGCCTGGGCGACCGCCTTGGTGCCCTCGGCGTAGTCGGGGTGCTCGAAGACGCCCATGGGGCCGTTCCAGAAGACGGTGCCGGCGTCGGCGAGCTTCGAGGCGTACAGCGTGCGGGTCTCGGGACCGATGTCCAGGCCCATGTGGTCCGCCGGGATGGCGTCCGCGGCGACGGTGACGGGGTGGGACGGCGCCTTGGTCTTCATGTCGGGGAACTCGGCCGCGACCACGGTGTCGACCGGCAGGACCAGCTCGACGCCGTTCTTCTCGGCGCGCTCCAGGTACTCCCGGACGGCCGGGAGCTGGTCCTCCTGCAGCAGGGACGTGCCGATCTCGTGGCCCTGGGCCTTGAGGAAGGTGTACGCCATGCCGCCGCCGATGAGGATGCGGTCGGCCTTGCCGAGGAGCTGGTCGATGACGGCGAGCTTGTCGGAGACCTTGGCGCCGCCGAGGGCGACCACGTAGGGGCGCTTGACGTCGTCGGTGAGCCTCCTGAGCACGCCGACCTCGGTGGCGATGAGGTGGCCGGCGTAGTGCGGCAGCCGGGCGGGGAGGTCGAAGACCGAGGCGTGCTTGCGGTGCACGGCGCCGAAGCCGTCGCCCACGTACGCGTCGGCGAGGGCGGCCAGCCGGTCGGCGAAGGCGCCGCGCTCGGCGTCGTCCTTGCTGGTCTCTCCGGCGTTGAAGCGGAGGTTCTCGATGACCGCGACCTGTCCGTCGGCGAGTCCCGCGACGGTGGCGGTGGCGGACTCCCCGACGGTGTCGGTGGCGAAGGCGACGCCGGCGCCGAGGAGTTCGCCGAGGCGCGCGGCGGCCGGGGCGAGGGAGAAGGCGGGGTCCGGGGCGCCCTTGGGGCGGCCCAGGTGCGAGGCCACGACCACGCGGGCGCCGGCCTCGGCGAGCGCCCTGACGGTGGGCAGCACGGCGCGGATGCGGCCGTCATCGGTGATGGTGGTGCCGTCCAGCGGCACGTTGAGGTCGGCGCGGACGAAGACCTGCCTGCCCGCGACACCCTCGGAGAGGAGTTCGTCGATCGTCTTCATAGGGGCTCCCTGGCTAGAGCAACGTGATCGGCAACATGATCGGCAATGTGTTCGCTCGTGATCGGAAGAGGGCGTCCGCTCCGATACGTGCGTCAGGGCCCGGACGGCGCGTCGTCGCACCGTCCGAGCCCTGCACTCATATCAGGCCGTCCGCTCCACGCTCAGAGCTGGTTGCCCACGAAGACCGTCAGGTCGACGAGACGGTTGCTGTAGCCCCACTCGTTGTCGTACCAGCCGATGACCTTCACGCTCTTGCCCTCCTGGACCATGGTCAGGGAGGAGTCGAAGGTGCAGGACGCCGGGGCGTTGACGATGTCGGAGGAGACGATCGCGTCCTCGGTGTACTCGAGGTAGCCCTTCAGCTCGCCCTCGGCGGCCTTCTGGAAGGCGGCGTTGACCTCTTCCTTGGTGACCTCGCGGGAGAGCTCGACGACCAGGTCGGTGACGGAGCCGGTCGGGACCGGGACGCGCATGGCCATGCCGTCCAGCTTGCCCTTGAGCTGCGGCAGCACCAGCGCGGTGGCCTTCGCGGCACCGGTGGTGGTGGGGATGATGTTCTCGGCGGCGGCACGCGCGCGGCGCAGGTCCTTGTGCGGGAAGTCCAGGATGCGCTGGTCGTTGGTGTACGCGTGCACCGTCGTCATCAGGCCCTTGACGATGCCGAAGTTCTCGTCGAGGACCTTCGCCATCGGCGCCACGCAGTTGGTGGTGCAGGAGGCGTTGGAGATGACGTGGTGGTTCGCCGCGTCGTACTGGTCCTGGTTGACGCCCATGACGAGGGTGATGTCCTCGTTCTTCGCCGGGGCGGAGATGATGACCTTCTTGGCGCCGCCGGCGATGTGCTTCTCGGCGTCTTCCTTCTTGGTGAAGATGCCGGTCGACTCGATGACGATGTCGACGCCCAGCTCGCCCCACGGGATGTCGGCGGGGTTGCGCTCGGAGAGGACCTTGACCGTCTTGTCGCCGACGGTGATGGAGTCCTCGGTGTGGGAGACCTCCTGCTTGAGGCGGCCCAGAATGGTGTCGTACTTCAGCAGGTGTGCGGTGGTCGCCGTGTCGCCCAGGTCGTTGACGGCCACGATCTCGATGTCGGCGCCCTGCTCCAGCAATGCGCGGAAGTAGTTGCGACCGATGCGGCCAAACCCGTTGATGCCTACGCGGATCGTCACGAACCGATCTCCTCGTTGGTACGCCGGCTGTGACGCCGGCGAGCTGTATTTGGGATGTCCCCGACCACTGTCGACCCTACCTCTCCGGGGCCCCGGCCGTGACATCGAGTTGTCCCATACCCGGCAGTGCGGTACCTACCCGCCAGTAGGGCAGGTACCGCCCCGACCGAGGGACCCTTCTCACCCCATTTCGCTACGGATCACCGGCCCGCGCCGGCGTGCGGTGTCACCCGTCGAGGGCGTCCAGCGCCTTCCCGAGCAGCGCGGCCCGGTCGGCCGCCGAGGTCAGGTGCTCCAGGCCGAAGCCCAGCAGCACCGTGTCGTCGGTGGTGACCGCTCCATGGGTCCGGAACAGCTCTCCGGTGCGGGTCCAGTCCTTCAGTACGGCCGGGCTGCCGGCGGGCGGTCCGGAGACCTTCCAGACACCCAGGGAGGTCTCGAAACCCTCCGTCCCGGTGGCCGTGCCGCCGACGACCAGGGAGGCCTCGTCGGCGAGGACGCCGCGCCCTCCGCTGCCCGGGTCGGTGACATGGGCGAGGGACACCTCGACCGTCTTCCCGGCGTAGGCGCTCAGATCGAACTCCACCTGCTGCCAGCCGCCGGAGGACCCGGTCAGGCTGTTCCAGGACCCGGTGGTGCCGGTCGCGGCGCAGCCGTCGTCGGACAGCGTCAGGTAGTGCTCCAGCCAGGGGTGCCCGTCCAGGAGGAACCCGGCCGCGCACTCGGTGGGCACGGTGGTGCGGGTGGCACCGCCGGCCTCGGGCAGGGTCGTCCAGTCGTCCGCGCCGGCGGTGTGCGCCTCGACGACGGCGTGGTCGTAGCCGGGTTCGGTGTCCCACAGCAGCCGGCTGCGCAGGGCGGGCCGCTCGGCCGCCGTGACGTCCGTCAGGTCGATCGTGCGGGTGAGGCGCTTGTAGCCGTCGTCGGTGTGCACGGCGGCGGCCATGTACGAGCCGGCGTAGGGCCCGTACGGGTTGACCGTGCCCGGGAACCGTCCGGCACCGGCGCTCGCGAACTGCGGGTACCGGGCGGCGGGCAGTTCGTCCGAGGTGACGCCGTAGGCGCCGGCGTCGTCCAGCGGGTTGCCGGGCGTGTCGCCGAGCGGCCCGGTGAAGCCGTTCAGCTTGCCGGCGCCGGTGAATCCGGTGGCCCCGGGGGTGGAGGTGCGGCTGTAGGCGCCCAGGTAGTACTGGCTGAAGTCGTCGGAGAGGGCTCCGCCGCCGAGGTCGACGCTGCCGCCGGCCTGCTCGCCCGCCTCGATCAGCCGGCCGCCCTCGTTGAGGTGGGCCCGCAGCTGGAGCTGGGTGGCGACGCCCGGGGTGGCCGCGCCGGTGTGGTGCACGACGGTGCGGAAGTGGCTCAGCACGCCGAGCGCGTCCGGGGCGCCCTGCTCGGCGACGTCCCAGACCGCCGCGCGGTGGCCGTTGGCCCTGAGCGCGTCGACGTACCGCTGTGTGTGCGTGGCCTTCGCGCCCTCCTCGGAGACGACCAGGACGTCCGCGCGGGGGCGTTCGGCCACGGTGTAGGTGAAGCGCTCGCTCGCGACCTTCTTGCCCCGGCGGGCCTCGCCGGTGAACCACACCTCGACCGTGTCGCCGGGATCGCCGTGCCCGACCTTCGCCCGGTACTCGTCGAAGTAGAGGTTGTCCTCACCGCCGTACCGTTCGCCGCCCCTCCAGCGCCTGAGGTCCGCGTCGTGGGTACGGCCGCCGTTGACGCGGTACTTGAGCTCCTTGTCGCGTACGGACTTGCGGACGACGACGGAGACCTCCTGGCCGGCGCCGCGCGCGTACGACGTACCGAAGGCGGCCGGGGTGAAGTCCGCGGCCTCGGTGCCGACCGCGGAGGACGGCCGGTCGGGGTGGGCGGCGGACTCGGCGACGGAGAGCGCGAACGGGATGTTCTTGGCGAACTCCTGCTGGATCAGCTTCTCGTCGTCGGGGAAGTTGAAGCCCGACCGGCAGTCGCGCGCGTCCCACTCGTCGTCGGGGTCGGCGTCGGAGACGGTCTGGCAGGTCGACATCTCGGGGGTGAACATCGCCATGCCGTTGACGTTGGCCGCGTGGCCGTCGGCCTCACCGTTGGTGGTGTACAGCTCCGAGGAGAGCTGCGGGTGGTAGCCGGGGATGGCCGAGTTGCCGGGGGTTCCGGCGAGGGCCTCGTAGAGGACGTCGTCGGGGGTGGGGGTGGCGACCTGCCAGCCGACTCCGTAGAGGAGGAGTTCGGCGGCGGAGTGGTAGTTGATGCCGTAGGTGAAGCCGATGCGCTTCTGGAAGGCGTCGACGGCCTTGGTCTCGGGCTCGGAGCCGGGGGACGCGCCGCGGTAGGTCTGGCTGGTGGGGTGGGGGGACGAGCCCTCGTCGTCGTAGCCCCACTTGTAGGGGAAGTTGCGGTTGAGGTCGACGCCGTCGCCGGTGCCGATGACTCCGTCGCCGTTGACGTCCCGCATGTTCTTGCGCCACAGGCGGTTGGCGCCGTCGGTGAAGGTGTGGTCGTAGCCGTCGGGGTTGGCGGAGAGGACGAACCACAGCTCGGTGGTGTCGACGAGCTTCCTGATCCGTTTGTCCGTCCGGTACGTGTCCAGATAGTGGTGCATCAGCCGCCGGGTCATCTCGGGGGTGATCCACTCGCGCGCGTGCTGGTTGGACATGTAGAGGACGGCGGGCTTGGAGCCGTCCTTGGTCCGCTTGGCCTTCTTGGTGAGCTTCAGGGCGAGGATGTCCTTGCCCTGCACCGTCTTTCCGATGGAGACGACCTTGGTGAGGTCGGGGTGCTCCCGCGCGGTGCGCAGGATCTCCTCCTTGAGGCCGCCCTTTCCGCTGTACGGGCGGAACACGCCCTCGGCGGCGTCCTCCACCCGGCTCTCCGCGCGGGCGGAGAGGGTGTGCTCGGTGAGGTCGACGCCCTGCTTCTCCAGTTTCTGCGCCTGTCCGTCGGTGAGGTAGACCTCGACGGTGGCGGTGCCCCGGTCGGGCACCCGCTCGCCGAGCTCGTGGCCGTCCTGCCCGGCCGCCAGGAGCAGGGGCACCTGCTCCTGGCGGACCTCGGCGCGGAAGACCTTGACCTCCTCGGGGTCGGAGGCCACGGGGTCACCGGGCTGTGCCTGGGCGATGGGTGCGATGCTCGCTCCGCCGATCAGGAGCGTGCCGACAGCGAGGATCGATCTCGCTCTGTGTCTCATGAGCCCCCCAGAGAGTGGTCCGCCACAGCGGCGAACAGGTGCCAGGCTCATGACACAACATGATCGAGTCAAGGGCGCCATCGCGACACATGACAACCCTCTCCGCTCACCCGAGTGGCCGCCGACTCCGGGGTTCTGATCCCCCGTCGGAGGGTTCGGTGGTCGGATGCGGCGAGACCGCCGGGCGACTCGTCCGCGAGGTGAACCGGCCGCCAGGTGAACCGGCCCCCGGCCGACCGGACGGCCAACCGAACCGAGCGCCGGACAACGTGCCCTCAGGCGAACCGGCAGCCGGACAACCCGCCCGTCAGGTGAACCGACCGCCGGACAGCCCCCGCGCCAAAGGCCCCGACGGCCAGGCGAACCGACCGCCAGAGACCCCGAGCCGTCAGGTGAGGCGGGCCGCCGGGCAACTCGACGTCAGACGAACCGACCTCCGGCCGAGCCCACGGACAGACGAACCGACCGGCGGACGACCGAACCGGCAGGTGACCCGGCTGGGAGAGGCGACTGGACTGCCGCGCGGGCCGACCGGGGAGACGATTCGGCGCCCGGGCGACCGGATCGCCCGGCGAGACGGTCGCCGGACGACTTGATCGCCGGGTGAACCGGCAGGAGCCGGTCGAACCGACCGACCGTCCGACGGCGCGAAGCACCATGTGCCCGACCTCGCCGGACGGCCGGAGCCCGCCAGGTGAACCGGCCCGACGGCTCACCCACCCCGTCAGACGACGAGCTTGTCGTCCAGTTCCTCGCCGATGTTGGCCTCCGTGCCCGGGATGCCGAGGTCGGAGGCGCGCTTGTCGGCCATCGCCAGCAGCCGGCGAATGCGGCCGGCCACGGCGTCCTTGGTGAGCGGCGGGTCGGCGAGCGCGCCCAGCTCCTCCAGGGAGGCCTGCTTGTGCTCCATGCGCAGCCGGCCGGCCGCCGCGAGGTGCTCGGGGACGTCGTCCCCGAGGATCTCCAGCGCGCGCTGGACCCGCGCACCGGCCGCGACAGCCGCGCGGGCGGACCTGCGCAGGTTGGCGTCGTCGAAGTTGGCCAGCCGGTTCGCCGTGGCCCGCACCTCGCGGCGCATCCGGCGCTCCTCCCAGGCCAGCACCGACTCGTGCGCGCCGAGCCGGGTGAGCAGCGCACCGATCGCGTCGCCGTCGCGGACCACGACCCGGTCCACCCCGCGCACCTCGCGCGCCTTCGCGGCGATGTGCAGCCGGCGGGCGGCCCCGACCAGGGCGAGCGCCGCCTCGGGGCCGGGGCAGGTCACCTCCAGGGAGGAGGACCTGCCCGGCTCGGTGAGGGAGCCGTGGGCCAGGAAGGCGCCGCGCCAGGCCGCCTCGGCGTCACAGGTGGCCCCCGAGACCACCTGCGGGGGCAGACCGCGGATCGGGCGTCCCCGGCCGTCCACCAGACCGGTCTGGCGGGCCAGCTGGTCGCCGCCCGCGACCACCCGTACGACGTAACGCGAGCCCCGGCGCAGTCCGCCCGGGGCCATCACGATCAGCTCGGAGCTGTGGCCGAAGATCTCCAGGATGTCCCGCTTGAGCCGGCGCGCCGCCATCGCGGTGTCCAGCTCAGCTTCGATCACGATGCGCCCGCTCACCAGGTGGAGGCCGCCGGCGAACCGCAGAATGGCGGAGACCTCCGCCTTCCTGCAGCAGGTACGGGTGACGGGGAGCCGGCTGATCTCGTCCTTCACCGCTGCCGTCATCGCCATGGGCCGATCCTTCCATGCATCCGAAAAATACGGTCGTACGCGGCGGCCAACAGCTCCGGGTCGTGCCGGGGGCTTCCGTCGGGCCGGGCCACCGGGGCCAGCTCGACCGCGGCGCCGAACCGCTTGGCGGCCTCCGTCAGCGAGTCGCGGTCGGGCACGGCGGCCTCGTCGGCCAGCACCACGTCCAGGGCGAGTTTAGGGGCGTGTCGTCCCAAAACCTCCAAATGACGCTGCGGGGAGAAGCCCTCGGTTTCTCCCGGCTGCGGCGCGAGGTTCAGCGAGAGTACCCGGCGCGCCTTCGTCTCGATGAGAGCGTCCAGCAGTTCCGGTACGAGCAGGTGCGGGATGACCGAGGAGAACCAGGAGCCGGGTCCGAGCACCACCCAGTCCGCGTCGAGGACCGCCTCCACCGCCTCCGGCACGGCCGGCGGATCGTTCGGCACCAGGTGCACGGACTGCACCTCGCCGGGCGTGAGCGCGACCGTGGCCTGTCCGCGGACCGTGTCGACCTCCTCCGGCCGCCGGGGGTCGTGGCCCTTGACCAGGGCCTGGAGTTCCAGCGGCACGGCGGACATGGGCAGCACCCGCCCGTGCGCGCCGAGCAGCAGGCCCACCAGGTCCAGAGCCTGGACGTGGTCGCCGAGCTGCTCCCACAGGGCGACGATCAGCAGATTGCCGACCGCGTGCTCGTGCAGATCGCCCTGGGACTGGAACCGGTGCTGGATGACCCGGGCCCAGGTCTGGCCCCAGTCGTCGTCCCCGCACAGCGCGGCCAGCGCTTTGCGCAGGTCGCCCGGGGGCAGCACGCCCAGTTCGTCGCGCAGGCGCCCGCTGGAGCCGCCGTCGTCCGCGACGGTGACGACGGCGGTGAGGTCGCCGGTGATCCGGCGCAGGGCGGCGAGCGACGCGGACAGGCCCATGCCGCCGCCGAGGGCGACGACCTTGGGCTGGGCGCCCCTGCGGCGCGGTCTCGCGCCACGGGTCTCGACCGGGCGGCCGGCGCGGCCCTCGGGGACCGCTCTGCGCAGCCGGCTCAGCCGGGGAGTGCGTCGTGTCATTCCCTACCCATGTCCCGGTGGACGACCACCGTCTCCACACCCTCGGCGGCGAGCCGGGCGGCGAGCTTCTCCGACATCGCGACCGAGCGGTGCTTGCCGCCCGTGCAGCCGACCGCGATGGTCACGTAGCGCTTGCCCTCACGGCGGTAGCCCGCGGCGATCAGCCGCAGCATCTCGGCGTACCGGTCGAGGAACTCCTTGGCGCCGGGCTGGTTGAAGACGTACGACGCCACCTCCTCGTTGAGGCCGGTGTACGGGCGCAGCTCGGGGACCCAGTGCGGGTTGGGCAGGAACCGCATGTCCACGACCAGGTCGGCGTCGACCGGGAGGCCGTACTTGAAGCCGAAGGACATGACGGTGGCCCGCAGCTCGGGCTCCTCCTCCCCGGCGAACTGGGCGTCCATCTTGGCGCGCAGCTCGTGCACGTTGAGGCTGGAGGTGTCGATCACCAGGTCGGCGTCGCCGCGCAGCTCGCGCAGCAGCTCCCGCTCGGCGGCGATGCCGTCGACGATACGGCCGTCGCCCTGGAGGGGGTGCGGGCGGCGCACGGACTCGAAGCGGCGCACCAGGGCCTCGTCGGAGGACTCCAGGAAGACCGTCCGCCGGGTGACTCCCCGCCCGTCGAGGTCGGCGAGGGATTCGCGCAGATTGTCGAAGAAGCGCCGGCCGCGGACGTCGACGACGACCGCGATCCGCGCCACGTTGCCCTGGGAACGCGCGCCGAGCTCCACCATGGTGGTGATCAGCGCGGGCGGCAGGTTGTCCACGACGAACCAGCCCAGGTCCTCCAGACACTTCGCGGCCGTGGAACGGCCGGCCCCGGACATGCCGGAGATGATCACCAGCTCGGGGATGCCCGCCTCGGCCGCCCCGGCCTTTTCCTTGCCCGTTTCCACCTGTGCTCCGTCGTTCCGGCGGGCGCTGTCGCGGTTCTCGGTTCCGCCGGTGTGCTGCCGCGCCCCGTCCTGCTCTGCCGCGGGCCCTGTCTCGTGCTCGGTCATTGTTCCTGCCCCCGTCGTTCGTCCGGGACGCCCGTGGACACGGGCTCCCCGGGAGAACCCGTCGCCTGCCCGGGTTCTTCCGTGTCATCCATGATCTCGCCCGTCGCCGTGTTCACGGCGGGGGCGGCGGGTGCCGCCTGTGCGAGGGCCCCGGCGATCGTCTCGGCCGTCTTGCGGCCTATGCCCGGAACCTCGCAGATCTGGTCGATTGTCGCCGATCTCAGCTTCTTCAACGAACCGAAGTGCTTGAGCAGCGCCTGCCTGCGGGTCTCGCCGAGACCGGGCACGTCGTCCAGCGGACTGGAGCGGAAGCGCTTGGCCCGCTTGGTGCGCTGGTACGTGATCGCGAAGCGGTGCGCCTCGTCACGGACCCGCTGGAGCAGATAGAGGCCCTCGCTGCTGCGGGGCAGCACCACCGGGTCGTCGTCGCCCGGCAGCCAGACCTCCTCCAGCCGCTTGGCGAGGCCGCACACGGCGATGTCGTCGATGCCCAGCTCGTCCAGCGCCCGCTGGGCCGCCGCGACCTGCGGGGCACCGCCGTCGACCACCACGAGCTGCGGCGGGTAGGCGAAGCGCCTGGGACGGCCGTCGTCCTCGGTGAGCGTGTTCGCGGGCGGCTCGGCGAGACCGCCGGCCGGCGTCCCGGCGCCCGGGTCCTCGCCGTCGGTCCACTCCCCCGTGCGCTCCTTCTCCGCCAGGTAGCGCCGGAACCGGCGGGTGATCACCTCGTGCATGGAGCGGACGTCGTCCTGCCCGGCGAAGCTCTTGATCTGGAAGCGGCGGTACTCGCTCTTGCGGGCCAGCCCGTCCTCGAAGACGACCATGGAGGCCACCACGTCGTCGCCCTGGAGGTGCGAGATGTCGTAGCACTCGATCCTCAGCGGGGCGCTGTCCAGGTCCAGGGCGTCGGTGATCTCCTCCAGCGCCCGCGAGCGCGTGGTGAGGTCGGAGGCACGCTTGGTCTTGTGCAGCACGAGCGCCTGCTGGGCGTTGCGCTCCACGGTCTCCATCAGGGCCTTCTTGTCCCCGCGCTGCGGGATGCGCAGGGACACGCCCGAGCCGCGCCGCCCGGTCAGCCAGAGCTGGACCGGCTCCACCGGGTCCGGCAGGGCGGGGACCAGGACCTCCCGGGGGACCGCGTCGCCGGTCTCCTCGCCGTAGAGCTGCTGCAGGGCGTGCTCGACCAGGGCGCCGGTGGTGATCTCCTCGACCTTGTCCGTGACCCAGCCGCGCTGGCCGCGCACGCGTCCGCCGCGCACGTGGAAGATCTGGACGGCCGCCTCCAGCTCGTCCTCGGCGACCGCGATCAGATCGGCGTCGGTCGCGTCGGCGAGCACGACCGCGTTCTTCTCCATGGCCTTCCTCAGGGCCCCTATGTCGTCGCGCAGGCGCGCCGCCCGCTCGTACTCCATCTCCTCGGCCGCCTCCGTCATCCGCTGCTCCAGGCGGCGGAGGTACGTGCCCGTGCGGCCGGCCATGAAGTCGCAGAACTCCTCGGCCAGTTCCCGGTGGTCCTCGGCGGAGACGCGGTCCACACAGGGCGCCGAGCACTTGTCGATGTAGCCGAGCAGACACGGCCGGCCGGTGCGGGCGGCGTTCTTGAAGACGCCCGCCGAGCAGGTGCGCACCGGGAAGACCCGCAGCATCAGGTCCACGGTGTCGCGGATCGCCCACGCGTGCGCGTACGGACCGAAGTAGCGGACGCCCTTCTTCTTGTGACCGCGCATCACCTGCACGCGCGGGAACTCCTCGTTCATCGTCACCGCGAGGTACGGGTAGCTCTTGTCGTCGCGGTACTTGACGTTGAACCGGGGGTCGTACTCCTTGATCCAGGAGTACTCCAGCTGGAGCGCCTCGACCTCCGTGGACACCACCGTCCACTCCACGGACGCGGCCGTGGTCACCATCGAACGCGTGCGGGGGTGCAGTCCGGCCAGGTCCTGGAAGTAGTTCGCCAGGCGCTGGCGCAGGCTCTTCGCCTTTCCGACGTAGATCACCCGGCGGTGCTCGTCACGGAACCGGTAGACCCCCGGTGAGTCGGGGATCTCACCCGGTTTGGGGCGGTAGCTGGAGGGGTCGGCCATGTCTCACACCCTACTGGCGGGGACCGACAGCGCGGCGGGGCTGTGGACGGCCGGGGGCCCGGTGGGCGCGCGGATGGGTTACGGCGGGCGGTGAGCGGGAAGGTGGGGGTTCCGTCCCCGGAGATCGGCAGACGGCCGCGGGGGCGGCCACGAGAGCGGTCACGAGTCGGAGGGCTGGTCGGATGCGACAGACGCGGATCGAGAAACCACGACGACCGTCCCGGTCCCGCCGCCACGCGGACGAGAGGTACGCGCTCCCCGAGTCCCTCGACCCGCGCGATCCGGACATCGTGCGCGCCAAGCGCCTCCTGTCCCGCCTCCGCGACCAGGAGGCATCCGCCGGGTCCTAGGACCTGTCCGAGGGCGGACGAAAAGCGCATCACGGTACGTGCCCCGAGGGCCGTGCCGGCCCGGGGGCCGGTGCGGCCCCCGGCACGTGTGCGCCGCTGTTGGGCGTCAGGTGTTGTCGGGACTTGGTCAACACGCTTCAATGCGGGGGAACTCGGGGCCTGAACGGCGGCGTACGGATGTGAAGGCTCGGCCGCGCCGACGGGGGCGGGCTCCGGGATGCCCCGCGCGAACGGTCTGACCAGCCGTTGTGGACATTCACAGAAAGGCCCCTGCATGCCGCACGCCACACAGCACGCGCACGTCGCCACCGCGGACGTCGTCACCGCGGACGTCATCACCACGGACGTCGTCACCGCGGAACTGGACTCGGCCCTGCGTGGCGGCCCGTTCCACGTCGCCCTGCGCGCCGCGATAGCCGCGCGGGGCCTGCCGCTGCAACGGGTGCAGCACCACCTCTCGCGCCACGGCGTGAGGGTGGGCGTCACCAGCCTGAGTTACTGGCAGCAGGGCGCCCGCCGTCCGCAGCGGCCGGAGTCGCTGCGCGCGGTACGCGCGCTGGAGGAGATCCTGCAACTGCCGGAGGAGTCACTGATCCGGCTGCTCGCCGAGTCGGACGACCGCGCCGCGGGCCGCCGCTCCTCCGGCCGGTCCTACCGCTCCCTGGTGGAGGCCTCGGGCGCCCTGGAACGCCTGCTGGCGGACTTCGGCACCCCGCGCGACGGCGGACTGCACACCCTGGGGCACCACGAACGGGTACGGATCGGCGCGCACCGGGAGCTGGCGGAGTGCGAGTCGCACCACATCGTGCGCGCACACCGGGACGGCGTCGACCGCTATGTGGCCGTCCACCGCGGCGACCCCGGTTCCGCGCCGGAGCGGATGACCGTACACGCCCTGGAGAACTGCCGCACCGGACGCGTCCGCCGCCACCAGGACACCGGTGTGCTCGCCGCCGAGCTGCTCTTCGACACCCGGCTGCGAGCCGGCGACACCTTCCTCTTCCGCTACGCCGTCGAGGACGGCACGGCCGGGGTCTCGCGCGAGTACGTGCGCGGGGCGGACTCCCCCGGCGGCCAGTACGCCCTCCAGGTGGGCTTCGACCCGGCGGTGCTCCCGGTGCGCTGCCACCGCTTCACCCAGCATTCGGCGGCGGCACCGCGCGGGGGGCGTCAGGAGTTGCCGCTCCGGGGCCGGCACCACGCGGTGCACCTCGTGGAACCGCGCGTGCGGTCGGGTTACGTGGGGATCGCCTGGGACTGGGAGTGACTCCGGTCAGTCCTGCGGGGCGGCCACCAGCGTGCCGTTCTTCACCTCGACGGTCAGCGGCTTCAGGGGCGCCACGGCCGGCTCGCGCAGCACCTTGCCGGTGGTGACGTCGAACTCGCTGCCGTGGCAGGGGCAGACCAGCTTCGTCCCGTCCAGCTTGTTGATCGGGCAGCCCGCGTGCGTGCAGCGGGTGTCGTACGCCTTGAGGGTGCCGTCGCCGCTCCTGCTGACCGCCACATTGTGATCCCGGTACAGCTTCGCGCCGCCCTCGGCGACCTCGCTCTCCGGCCCGAGCTCGACGGGCCCGCTCAGCGGAGCGGACCTGTCCTCACCGCCACCCCCGCAGGCTGAGAGCCCCAGTCCGGCGACAGGGGCCAGTGCCGCCCCTCGCAGAACGGTACGACGACTCGCGACGGGTCGGGCGGCCATGAGAACTCCAGCAAGCAACACATCAACAGAACGCAACCACCAGGCACGATACCCCCACCCCCAACGGGTCCCCCTCCCACCCTCCGCCCTCCGCCCTCCGCGGGCAGTCGTGCCTCCCCCAGTGCCTCAAAGGCCTGGGCGGTACCCCCAGCGGCACGGGTGGGCGCGACGGCACCCCGCAACGCCGGGCTGCGCAACACCCCCGCCCAGCCCGGCCACCGGCACAACGCGACCCGGCTCGCGTAAACGCTTGCGCAAACGTTTACGCCCCCTCCCGGATGGGATACGGTCCCCATCCGGGACCCAGCCCCCAGCCCCCACCCAGCCCCCACCCAGCACCCAGCCCCCAAACCGGAGCGCCATGACAACCATGACGGACGTGGCCCGCACCGCAGGCGTCTCCGTCGCCACCGTCTCCCACGTCCTCAACGGCACCCGCCCGGTCCTCCCCCACACCCGCCAGGCCGTCCTCGACGCCGTCGAGGAACTCGGCTACACCCCCAACACCCTGGCCCGCTCCCTGGTCACCTCCCGCACCCGGTCGATCGGCCTGGCGGTGTCCGCCATCAGCAACCCGTACTTCACGGAGATCCTCCAGGGCGTGGAGGCCGCCGCCCTGGAACAGGGATACGGCCTCCTCATCGCCGACCCCCACGACGACCCCCGGCACGAACGCAAGGTCGTCCAGCTGCTCCACGAGCGCCGGGTGGACGGCATGATCGTCGCCCCGTCCGCACGGCCCCGCGACCTTCTCGCCTACCTCGGGCGCCACCGCGTGCCCACCGTGTTCCTGGACCGGCTGGTCGAAGCGCCCGAGGACGGCGACGGGCTCCGCTTCGACCAGATCTGCGCGGAGAGCACGCAGCCGACGGCCCGGCTGGTGACCCACCTCGCCGGACTCGGCCACCGCCGGATCGCCCTGGTCGCCGGACTGCCGGGGCTCAGCACGACGACCGGGCGGATCACCGGCTACCGGCACGGTCTGGCGGCGGCCGGGCTGCCGTACGACGAGCGGATCGTGGTGCACGGCGACTCCGAGACCGCGGGGGCACAGCGGGCCACCACCGCCCTCCTGGCCCTCGGCGCCCGCCCCACCGCGCTGATCACGGCCAACAACGCCATGACGATCGGCGCGCTGCGTGCCCTGCGGGACCACGGCCTGTCCGTGCCAGAAGACATCGCCCTGTGCTGCTTCGACGACTTCCCCTGGGCGGATCTGTTCTCCCCCCGCCTCACGGCCGTCGCCCAGCCCAGCAGGGAGATCGGCGCCCGGGCCGTACGGGTGCTCCTGGAACGTCTCGCCGATCCGGACCGGCCCGCACGGACCGAACAGCTCCCCTGCACCTTCGTCCACCGCACGTCCTGCGGCTGTCCGACCGCCCCGGAGAAGGGAACCCCCTCGTGATCGTCGTAGCCGGAGAGGCACTGATCGACCTGGTACCGCGCGGCGCGGGTGCGCTCGCCGCGTTGACGCCGGCACTGGGCGGCGGGCCCTACAACACGGCAGTGGCGCTGGGCCGCCTGGGCTCCCCCACCGCCTTCTGCTCCCGGGTGTCCCGTGACGCCTTCGGCGAGGCGCTGCTGGACCGGCTGCGGGAGACCGGGGTGGACGTGTCGCCGGTGCAGCGCGGCGACGAGCCGACGACGCTCGCCGTGGCCACGGTCGACGCGGGCGGCTCGGCGGCGTACTCCTTCTACGTCGAGGGGACCGCCGACCGGCTGTTCCGGACGCCCGGCACACTGCCGGCCGGCGCCCGCGCGGTGTCCTTCGGGACCTGCTCACTGGTGCTGGAGCCCGGCGCCAGCGCCTATGAGGAGCTGATGCGCACCGCGTCCGCGCGGGGTGTGTTCACGGCGCTGGACCCGAACATCCGGGCGGGACTGATCCCGGACGCCGACGCCTACCGGGCCCGGTTCGCAGGCTGGCTGCCGTCGGTGTCGCTGCTGAAGCTCTCCGAGGAGGACGCCCACTGGCTCGGCGGGTCCCCGCGCGAATGGCTGGCGGCCGGCCCGTCGGCGGTCGTGGTCACCCGGGGCGGTGACGGGCTGACCGCGTACACACGTGAGGGCGGCGAGTACACGGTGCCGGGTGAGCGGGTCGAGGTGGTCGACACGATCGGCGCCGGTGACACGGTGAACGCGGCGCTGCTGCACGGTCTCGCGGCCCGTGACGCACTCAGCGCCGAGGGCCTCGCCGCGCTGGGCGCGGACGGCTGGCAGGGCCTGCTGGGCTTCGCGGCGCGCGCGGCGGCGGTCACCTGCTCCCGCGCGGGCGCGGAACCGCCGTACGCGCACGAACTGGAGCCGCAGGACACCTGACACACGGACACGCGCCGTGCCGCGGGGTGACCCGGTGGCCACCTGCGGCACGGCGCGTGTCCGTGCGGTCCGTGCCGGTCAGGCCTTGGTGGCCCGCGTGGTCTTCTTCGCGGCGGCCTTGCCGGCCGTCTTCTTGGCTGCCGCGCCGTCGACGGCCTTGGTGGCGGTCTTGCGGGTGCCGGCCTTCGCCGCGACCGTCTTCCTCGCCGTGGCGGTCCTGCGCGGGGCACTCACCTGCGCGGCGTCGCTGATCTTCCCCGGCTCCAGAATGTCCCGCAGGAACTTGCCCGTGTGGCTGGCCGGAACGCCGGCCACCTGCTCCGGCGTGCCCTCCGCGACGACCAGACCGCCGCCGGAACCGCCCTCGGGGCCCATGTCGACGACCCAGTCGGCGGTCTTGATCACATCGAGGTTGTGCTCGATGACGATCACCGTGTTGCCCTTGTCGACCAGGCCGGACAGGACCGTCAGCAGCTTGCTGATGTCCTCGAAGTGCAGACCGGTGGTCGGCTCGTCCAGCACGTAGACCGTGCGGCCGGTGGAGCGCTTCTGCAGCTCGCTGGCGAGCTTCACCCGCTGCGCCTCACCGCCGGACAGGGTGGTCGCGGCCTGGCCGAGCCGGACGTAGCCGAGGCCGACGTCGTTGAGCGTCTTCATGTGGCGGGAGATCGCCGGGACGGCCTCGAAGAAGTGCATGGCCTCTTCGATCGGCATGTTCAGGACGTCGGCGATGGACTTGCCCTTGTAGTGGACCTCCAGGGTCTCCCGGTTGTAGCGGGCACCGTGGCAGACCTCGCACGGGACGTAGACGTCCGGGAGGAAGTTCATCTCGATCTTGATGGTGCCGTCGCCCGCGCAGTTCTCGCAGCGGCCGCCCTTGACGTTGAAGGAGAACCGGCCCGGCATGTAGCCGCGGACCTTCGCCTCGGTGGTCTCGGCGAACAGCTTGCGGACGTGGTCGAAGACACCGGTGTACGTCGCCGGGTTGGAGCGCGGGGTGCGGCCGATGGGCGACTGGTCGACGTGGACGACCTTGTCGACGAGGTCGTCGCCGTCCACGCGCGTGTGCCGGCCGGGGACGCTGCGGGCGCCGTTCAGCTCGCGGGCGAGGTGGGTGTACAGGATGTCGTTGACCAGTGTGGACTTGCCGGAGCCGGACACACCGGTGACCGCGGTGAACACACCCAGCGGGAAGGACACGTCGATGTCCTGGAGGTTGTTCTCGCGGGCGCCGTGCACCGTGAGCCGGCGCGACGGGTCGTGCGGGCGGCGGACGTCGGGCAGCGGGATGGCCTTCCTGCCGGACAGGTACTGGCCGGTCTGCGACTCGGTGTTGGCGAGCAGTTCCTTGAGCGAGCCGCTGTGCACGACCTTGCCGCCGTGCTCGCCGGCGCCGGGGCCGATGTCGACGATCCAGTCGGCGACCTTGATGGTGTCCTCGTCGTGCTCGACGACGATGAGCGTGTTGCCCATGTCGCGCAGCCGGACCAGGGTCTCGATCAGCCGGTGGTTGTCCCGCTGGTGCAGTCCGATGGACGGCTCGTCGAGGACGTAGAGCACGCCCACGAGTCCGGAGCCGATCTGGGTGGCCAGGCGGATGCGCTGGGCCTCGCCGCCGGAGAGGGTGCCCGCCGCGCGGTTCAGCGACAGGTAGTCCAGCCCGACGTCGACCAGGAAGCGCAGCCGCTCGTTGACCTCTTTCAGCACGCGCTCGGCGATCTTCTTGTCGCGGGCGGTGAGCTTCAGCTCGCCCAGGAAGTCCGCGCAGTCGCTGATGGACATCGCGGAGACCTCGGCGATGGACTTCCCCATGACCGTGACCGCGAGGACGATCGGCTTGAGGCGGGTGCCCTCGCAGGAGGGGCACGGCACCTCGCGCATATAGCCCTCGAAGCGCTCGCGGCTGGCGTCGCTCTCGGCCTCGCTGTGCCGGCGCTTGACGAAGGGGACGGCGCCCTCGAAGGCCGTGGTGTACCGGCGCTCGCGCCCGTAGCGGTTGCGGTAGCGGACCTCGACCTGGGTCTTGTGGCCGTGCAGCAGTGCCTTCCTGGCACGCTGCGGCAGGCCCGCGAAGGGGATGTCGGTGCGGAAGCCCAGCGCGTCGGCGAGGGCGCCGATCAGGCGGTCGAAGTAGTCCTTGGTGTGGCCGTGCGACCAGGGGTGGATGGCGCCCTCGTCGAGGCTCTTGTCCGGGTCGGGGACGATCAGCTCGGGGTCGACCTCCATGCGCGTGCCGATGCCGGTGCACTCGGGGCAGGCGCCGAAGGGCGAGTTGAAGGAGAAGGAGCGGGGCTCGAGCTCCTCGAAGGACAGGTCGTCGTACGGGCAGTACAGGTGCTCGGAGAACATGCGCTCGCGCTCGGGGTCGTCCTCGGGGAGGTCGACGAAGTCGAGTACGACCATGCCGCCGGAGAGGCCGAGGGCGGTCTCCACGGAGTCGGTGAGGCGGCGCTTGGCGCTCTCCTTCACGGTGAGGCGGTCGACGACCACCTCGATGGTGTGCTTCTCCTGCTTCTTCAGCGTGGGCGGGCTGGAGAGCTGCACGGTCTCGCCGTCCACGCGTGCGCGGGAGTAGCCCTTGGTCTGGAGGTCGGAGAACAGGTCGACGAACTCGCCCTTGCGCTCGCGCACCAGCGGGGAGAGCACCTGGAAGCGGCTGCCCTCCGGCAGCTGGAGGACCCTGTCGACGATGGCCTGGGGCGACTGGCGGGAGATCGGCCGGGAGCACTCGGGGCAGTGCGGCTTGCCGATGCGGGCGAAGAGGAGCCGCAGGTAGTCGTAGACCTCGGTGATGGTGCCGACCGTGGAGCGCGGGTTGCGGGAGGTCGACTTCTGGTCGATGGAGACCGCCGGGGAGAGCCCCTCGATGAAGTCGACGTCCGGCTTGTCCATCTGGCCGAGGAACTGCCGGGCGTACGACGAGAGCGACTCCACGTAGCGCCGCTGGCCCTCGGCGAAGATGGTGTCGAAGGCCAGCGAGGACTTGCCCGACCCCGACAGGCCCGTGAAGACGATGAGCGAGTCGCGCGGGAGGTCGAGCGAGACGTTCTTGAGGTTGTGCTCGCGCGCTCCACGGACGATGAGACGGTCGGCCACGCCGGTCCGCACCTTTCTTGAGAGAAGTGACAGGGGCGGGGCCCCCGTCTTTCTCAGACTAGGGGGAGCCACTGACAACGCCGGTTCGGATTCACGGGTTGTCAACAAACCCCGGCTCTCCAGCATGCCCGACGCCACTTCCGAGCTTATAGCACGTGCATTCGATTTAGGGCGGCGCTTCGCCACCTTCACCCGAAGGTGTGACAGGGCTAGGGTCGGCACCATGATTGATCACGCTGATGACCTGGCGTCTGTACAAGCCGCTACCGAGCGGCTGCTCACCGCGGTCGGCGCACTGGACAACGCGGCTGTGACCCAGTCGTCACGCCTGCCCGGGTGGACCCGCGGACATGTGCTGGCCCACCTCGCCCGCAACGCGGACGCCTTGGTGAACGTCCTGGAGGGGCGTCCCATGTACGTGTCCGGCGAGGCCCGGGACGCCGACATCGAGGAGGGTGCCCCGCGCCCCCTCGACGCACAGCTCGCCGATCTGCGCAAGAGCGCGGAGCGCTTCCGCGCGGCGGGCGACGCCCCGGCGGACTGGTCGCGCACGGTGGAGCTGCGCAACGGCGTCACGGACCGGGCGGAACGGGTGCCGTTCCGGCGGTGGGCCGAGGTGGAACTGCACCACGTGGACCTCGGGACCGGCTACGAGCTGGAGGACCTGCCGGAGGAGTTCACGGTGCGGGAGATCGACTTCCTCGCCGCGCGGTTCACCGGTCACGCGGACGTGCCGTCGACCGCCCTGGCCACCGTGGACGGCCGGACCTGGACGACCGGCGGCGGGGCGGACGGCGGCCCGGTCGCCGTCGAGGGGACGGCGGCGGACCTGCTCGGCTGGCTCGCCGGCCGCCGGGACGGCTCCCGGCTGGCGGTGCGGGGCGGCAGCCTTCCGTCGCTCCCCCCGCTGTGAGATCTCACCCCGCGCGGGTTCCGGCGATAGGCTGGCGGCCATGACGTACAGCGGTCGGGTGACGGTCGGCGGCCCAGCCGACGTGCACGAACTCAAGGACCTGATGATCACCAAGGTCGCGGTCGGCCCCATGGACAACAACGCCTATCTGCTGCGTTGCCGGGCCACCGACGAGCAGCTGCTGATCGACGCGGCCAACGACGCGTCGACCCTGCTGGGCACGATCGGTGACGACGGCATCGCGTCCGTCGTCACCACCCACCGGCACGGGGACCACTGGCAGGCGCTCGCCGAGGTCGTGGCCGCGACCGGCGCCCGCACCCACGCCGGCCGGGACGACGCCGAGGGCATCCCCGTCCCCACCGACGTGCCGGTCGACGACGGAGACACCATCCGCGTGGGCCGGGTGGAGCTCACCGCCCGCCACCTGGTCGGGCACACCCCCGGCTCCATCGCCCTGGTCTACGACGATCCCCATGGACACCCACATGTGTTCACCGGTGACTGCCTGTTCCCGGGTGGTGTGGGCAACACCCACAAGGATCCGGAGGCGTTCGCTCGTCTGATCCACGATGTGGAGACCCGGATCTTCGACGTCCTCCCGGACGAGACCTGGGTGTATCCGGGCCACGGCAACGACACCACCCTGGGCGCCGAGCGCCCGCACCTGCCGGAATGGCACGCGCGGGGCTGGTGATCCGGGTAAGGGCCGTCCTCCTGGCGGACGGGGCTTACGCGCCGGCCAGTCCCGGACCGGCCAGCGCCGCGATCCGCTCCACCGCGAAGACGTACCCCTGCACTCCGCAACCGGCGATGACCCCGTCCGCGCGGAGCGAGACGTAGGAGTGGTGCCGGAACGACTCGCGCCGGTGGATGTTGGAGATGTGGACCTCGATCACGGGCAGTCCGTCACAGGCGTTGAGGGCGTCGAGGATCGCCACGGAGGTGTGCGAGTAGGCGCCGGGGTTGATGACGATCCCGCAGTGGCTCAGCCGTGCCTCGTGGATCCAGTCCACCAGCTGCCCCTCGTGGTTGGACTGGCGCAGGTCCACCGTGCCGTTGTGCGCGGTTGCCGCCTTGGCGCACATCGCCTCCACGTCGGCGAGCGTGTCGGAACCGTAGATCTCCGGCTGGCGCTGCCCGAGCAGGTTCAGGTTGGGGCCATTGAGGATCATGATCGGGGCGTTGGCCAGGTTGCGGGGCACGGTTCCTCCGGTCCGTCGGGGTGGTCACGGCTCGCGGCGGAACCGCTGCTCGTCCCCGGTTTATCACGGTGCGCTGCCGGCCTGTGGGGTCCTACCCTCCCGTCATGACGACCCTCTCGTACCCTCCCAAGCCCTCGCCGGGCGACCGCGTCGCCGTGATCTCCCCCGCCTCCGGCCTTCCGGGGCTGTTCCCGCTCCCGTACGAGCTGGGGCTGGAGCGGCTGCGCAAGGAGTACGGGCTGGAGCCGGTCGAGTATCCGGCGACGCGCAGGATGGGCTCGACACCGCGTGAGCGTGCCGACGACATCCATGCCGCCTTCGCGGATCCGGGGATCAAGGCGGTCTTCGCCTCGATCGGGGGCGACGACCAGATCACCGTGGTGCCGCTGCTGGACCGGGAGCTGGTCCGCGCCAACCCGAAGCCGTTCTTCGGGATGAGCGACAACACCAACCTTCTCGCCTTTCTCCGCGAGAACGGGATCGTCGGGTTCCACGGTGGGAGCGTGATGGTCGAGCTGGGCCGCCCCGGAGCCCTGCATCCGCAGACGGCCGAGTCCCTGCGGGCGGCTCTGTTCACCCCGGGCGCGTACGAACTGCGTCCCGCCGAACGGTGGCGCGATCTGGACCGTGACTGGGCGGACCCCGCCACGTTCGACGCCGAGCCGGAGACCCGGCCCGGCACGGGCTGGACCTGGGTGAACGCCGGCCGGGTCGTCGAGGGCCGCACCTGGGGCGGCTGTCTGGAGATCGTCGGCTGGATGCTGATGGCCGGGCGCGGGGTGGCGCGGGACCTGACCGAGTACGACGGTGGCGTGCTGTTCCTGGAGACCTCGGAGGAGCTGCCGAGCGGGGAGGAGGTCTTCCGCACCCTGCGGAACATGGGTGAGCGGGGGCTGCTCGGGCGTTTCGCGGCACTGTTGATGGGCCGTCCGAAGACGTGGTCCTTCGAGCGGCCGCTCCCTCCCGGGGAGGGCGCCGCCTACGCCGCCGAGCAGCGTGAGGCCGTGATGCGGGCGATGCGGTGCTACGCGCCCGACGCGCTCGTCGTCTTCGATGTGGACCTCGGCCACACCGACCCGCAGCTGGTGATTCCCTACGGCGGTGTCGTGCGGGTCGACGGGCCCGCCCGGCGCGTCACCGTCACGTACTGACGCCGGGCGGGCGGTGCCGCTACGGGTTGATCGCCAGTTCGAGGTAGGCGGCGAGCAGCACCAGGTGCACCCCTCCCTGGAGGGGGGTGGCCCGGCCGGGGACCACGGTGAGCGCACCGACCACCATGGTCAGGGCGAGCAGCACCATATGGGTGTTGCCGAGACCGAGAACGAGTGGGCCGGTGAGCCAGAGGGAGGCCAGCGCGACTGCGGGGATGGTCAGGCCGATGCTGGCCATCGCCGAGCCGAGGGCGAGGTTCATGCTGGTCTGCACCTGGTTGCGGCGCGCGGCGCGCACCGCGGCGATGGTCTCCGGGAGGAGGACCAGCAGGGCGATGATCACACCGACGACGGAGTGGCCCAGCCCTGCGGCCTCCACCCCCGACTCGATCGTGGGCGAGACTCCTTTGGCCAGGCCGACCACGCCGATCAGGGCCAGGCCCAGCAGGCCCAGGCTGATCATGGCGGTGCGGGTGGAGGGCGCGGGGGCGTGCTCCTCCGGCTTGACCGCTTCGCCCTGTTTGACTATCGGCAGGAAGTAGTCGCGGTGTCTGACGGTCTGGGTCGCGACGAACAGGCCGTAGAGGACCAGCGAGGAGACCGCCGCGAACGTGAGTTGCACGGTGGAGAACTCGGGTCCCGGCTTGCTGGTCGTGAACGTCGGCAGTACGAGACTGAGCGTTGCCAGGGTGGCCACCGTGGCGAGGGCCGCTCCGGTGCCTTCCGAATTGAACACCGCCGTGCCATGACGCAGTGAGCCGACCAGCAGGCTGAGGCCGAGGATGCCGTTGACGGTGATCATCACGGCGGCGAACACGGTGTCCCGGGCGAGCGTCGCGCTCTGGTCCCCGCCGTCGATCATCAGCGTGACGATCAGCGCCACCTCGATGACGGTGACGGCGACCGCGAGGACCAGGGAACCGAAGGGCTCACCGACCCGGTGTGCGACCACCTCGGCGTGGTGCACGGCGGCCAGCACGGACGCCGCGAGGACCAGGGTCACCACCACGACCATGCCGCCGGGCAGATCGCGTCCCCAGGTCAGGAGCAGCAGCACCACGGCGAACACGGGCACGATGGTCGTCCACCGGGTCGCGAGTGCCCTGAGCCAAGCGATCACGGTGCGATCGTCGCAGACGTGAAGGCGCGCCGCACTTTGCCGGAGCGTGCCGCCCGAGGGCCGACCGTGGATGCGACGGGGAGTGTCACCGCCGCTCGGCGCGTCCTTCCGCTGCGCTCTCCTGATCGTCTCGGGGTCGTCATGGTCACGCATGGCCTCCTGGTACGAGTCGAATTCGGTCGGCGCCGGCGAGCGGCGCGGATGGAGACAGAAGGGCACCGGGAGCGGTGGTCGGCGATGTGCTGCCCTGTGCTCCCGGTGCCCGTGTCTCCCTGTGCGTCCGACGGGGTCAGACGTCGATGCTGCTCTTCTCGGGGCTGTCGCTCCGGTCCGCGGCCGCCTCGGCCTCCGCCTGCTTGCGGGAGGCCCGGAGGCTGGTGATCGTGGTGATGACCAGGACCGAGCAGATCACGCCCAGCGAGACGGGGATGCTGATCTCGGGGACATGGACCCCGGACTCGTGCAGTGCGTGCAGCACCAGCTTCACACCGATGAAGCCGAGAATGATCGACAGGCCGTAGGAGAGGTGGACCAGCTTCCGCAGCAGTCCGCCGATGAGGAAGTACAACTGCCTGAGGCCCATCAGCGCGAACGCGTTCGCCGTGAACACGATGTACGGGTCCTGGGTCAGCCCGAAGATCGCGGGGATCGAGTCGAGCGCGAACAGGACGTCCGTGGTGCCGATGGCGAGCATGACGACGAGCATCGGCGTCATGACCCGCTTGCCGTTCTGCTCGATCCACAGCTTGGTGCCGTGGTACCGGTCGGCCACACCGAAGCGGCGTTCGGCGGCCTTGAGCAGCTTGTTCTCCTCGAACTCCTCGTCGTCCTGGTCGGCCCGGGCCTCCTGGATGAGCTTCCAGGCGGTCCAGATGAGGAAGGCGCCGAAGATGTAGAAGACCCACGAGAAGCTGGCGAGGATCGCGGCGCCGGCGGCGATGAAGATCGCGCGCAGCACCAGGGCGATGAGGACACCGATCAGGAGCACCCGCTGCTGGTACTGCGACGGCACCGCGAACTTCGCCATGATCAGGACGAAGACGAAGAGGTTGTCGACGCTCAGCGATTTCTCGGTGATGTAGCCGGCGAAGAACTCGCCGCCTGCTTGCGCCCCGCCCCAGATCAGCAGGCCGACGCCGAAGAGCGCGGCCAGGACGATCCAGACGATGGTCCAGATACCGGCTTCTTTGATGGATACGTCATGCGGTTTGCGGCCGATGAAGAAATCGACCGCGATGAGGGCACACAGGCCCACGATCGTCAGGACCCACAGGGTCATGGAAACATCCACTGCGCCTCCGGCAGATACGTCACACAGGCAATGTCAGCGTCGTCGCTGCCGGAGGTCTCTTCCACCCGGGCCTCCGGCGCTCCATGCGTCCGGACGGTCCTTCGGGCCGACGCCCCGGGATCTGGCCTGATCCGTATTGACGGGGTCGCCGCACAGACAGGGAGTACTCCCCTCCGTGCGCCCAACAGTACCCAATCACCAAGGGCTGGTAAAGATCGCAGTAAAGAAATCCACAAAAGCCCTGCTCAGAAGGCTTTACATGATCTTGGTGGGGTGGTGTGCGAGTTCATCGGTTCCATGCGCGGCGGGCCGACGCGACCTGGGTGAGCACCTGACGCAGCACCTGGCTGCCCTGCGGGACCAGCGGCGGCTCGTACGTCCAGGCGTGCCCCACCCACGGGTCTGCCAGATGATCGTCGGGCACGGCGGTCAGCCGCAGCAGCGAACGCCACAGCGGGTCCAGCAGCGGCCCGTAGGCCGAGGACTCCTCGCGGTCCGCGACCAGCATCAGGTGGACACCGACGGACGGGCCCTCGTCGGCGAGGTAGCGCAGCTGGTTCACGGCCCGGTCGTCAAAGCCGTGCGGGAAGTCGTTGACGATCAGCAGTTGCTGGGAGGTGTCGAAGCCGGGCGGCAGCGCGTCCGGCGCGCCTCCCCGCAGCGCCATCTGCACCAGGTCGACCCGCTGGGTGAGCCTGCCCAGCACGTCCGTGACACCCGCGGCGCCCTGGGCGGGCGGGGCCGTCAGCACACCGGTCTGCGTCAGCGGAGCCAGTGCCTGCCCGCCGGATCCGGCCGGGTCGATGACGTGCACGGTGAACTCGCCCGCCGGGTAGACGGCGAGCAGCCGGGCGGCGTGCGCCACCGCCGTCTCCATGGCGAGGCGCCGCATGTCGTGGGAGTCGGTGAAGGAACCGTCGACGGAGTCGGCCCGTCCGCTGTCGATCCACAGTCCGCGCTCCAGCGGCAGCCGGAGCAGCATCGGGATGCGGATCGGGTCGGCCTCCGGGAGGCGCAGGTCGCCCAGGCGGAGCGCCATGGGTATCTCCATCGGCACCCGGTAGGCGTGCCAGACGGGGTTGTCCCAGCGGGCGAACGCCGGGGGCAGGGCGGGTTCGACGACTTCGGCCTCGGCGACGAGCTGGGCGAGGTCCCGGTCGAGGGATTCCCGGGCCCGGCCGACGAGCTGGGTGTGCCGGGCCCGGGCGGCTTCGCGGGCGGCGTCGCCCTGACCGCCGATGCGGCTGCGCGGGTCGGACAGGGCCTGCTCCAGCTCCTTGTCCATACGCGACTCGGCGAAGTCGACGGCGCTGCGGTAGGCGGCGGTGGTGCGGGCCAGGTCCTCGAACATGCCCCAGACCTGGTTGTAGAGCCGTTCCTCCATGGACCAGCCGGTCGCGTCCCCGGCGACGGGCTGCGCGGGCTGCCCCGGCTGGGGCTGCGGGGCGGCGGGCGGGGGTGGTGGCGGTGCGGAGTTCCGCCGGCGGGGGTGGCTGTAGTCGACCGGGCCGCCGGTGGTGGCGGACGGGTCCGCGGCGCCGGCCGCGCCGTAGGCCGGCTGCGGTCCGCCCGGGCCGGGCCCGCCGGAGGGCTGTCCGCCGTACGACGGTGGCACCGGGCCGGGTGCGCCCTGGGGTGCGGTGGCGCCCTGGTCGGGCCCGACCGCGGGGGTGGCGGCCGGCCGGGAGCGGTCGGCGTCGGACGGGCGGGGCGGGGGTGCCTGCACGGAGCGGGCGAGGCCCCGCGCGACCGCCTCGTTGATGCTCCCGGCGAGCTGCACGGCCTCCGGGAGTGCCTGGTCGGTGAGGAGTTCGGCCAGACCGCCCGCGTAGCCCTGGCCGACGGCGCGCACCTTCCAGGCGCCCTGGCGCCGGTAGAGCTCCAGCGCGACGACGGCCGACTCGGTCTCCAGGCCCGTGATGGTGTAGCTGGCGATCTCGTCGCCGTCCAGGCCGGTGACGGCGACGAAGGGGGCCGCCACGGCGCCGAACCGGGCGGGTCCCGGGCCGCCGCCCGCGGCGGGCAGCGCGAGCAGCACGCTGACGCGGTGCACCGCGTCCGTCATGGCGTCCAGGTCCACCGCGAGGCGGTGGTCGGCGGCCGCCTGACGCGACACCTCCAGACCGGGCTGGGTGGGGGCGCCCGGGTGGGCCACCCACTGGGTCCCGTGGATCCGGCCGTTCTCGTCGCCGAGCGCGGCCGCGGCCACGACCGGTGTGCCGGCCGAGATCCGGATCTCCAGACGGGACTGGGAGAGCGGGTGGTTCTGTCCCCGCACCAGCTCGGCCGTCATCGCGTTCGTCCCCCTGCGTCGCATGTGATGGGTCGTGTGCCGCTCACCGGCCCCGCCGGGGGCCGGTTTTCGCCCGGGGTGCCTAGAGGACCGGCAGGATCGCCGGCATCAGGTCCTGGAAGGTGCGGCCGTTGGCCGGGTTGCCGAGCGCCGTCATGGTCCAGCCGGAGCCGGTGCGGTGCACCTTGGCCATGAGCTGGGCGGTGTAGGCGCCGCCGCCGGCCAGCGTGTAACGGGCCAGTTCCTGGCCGTTGGTCTCGTCGACGAGGCGGCAGAACGCGTTCTGCACCTCCTGGAAGGTCTGGCCCGTGAAGGAGTTCACGGTGAAGACGATCTGGTCGATGTGGACCGGGACGCGCGACAGGTCGACGAGGATGGCCTCGTCGTCGCCGCCCTGGCCGACACCGCCGACGAGGTTGTCACCGGTGTGGCGCACGGAGCCGTCGTCACTCACCAGGTGACGGAAGAAGACGACGTCGACGGGCTGCTTGTCGGCGAAGAGGACGGCCGAGGCGTCCAGGTCGATCTCACGGGTGCGCGAGCCGAACAGGCCGCGACGGGGAGCCGCCTGCCAGCCGAGACCCATGCGCACCGCGGTCAGGCTGCCTCCGTCGTCCTTCTGCAGACTGATGGCCTGACCCTTGGTCATATTGACGGTCACGCGCTGTTTCCCCTCTCGAGCTGTCCCCTGTTGCCGCGGAACCGCGGTTGTCAGAACCCTACGCAGGGGCACTGACAGTGACGCACCCAGGCCCGCACTTTGTGTCGTTCTTGCAACACATCCCGTGCCCGGACGTCAGGACAGGCCGGCCTCCTGCATCTGCCGCAGTTCCTTCTTCATCTCCGACACCTCGTCGCGCAGCCGGGCGGCGATCTCGAACTGGAGGTCCGCCGCGGCGGCTCGCATCCGTGTGGTCAGGTCCTCGATCTGCCCGGCGAGTTCGGCCGCGGGGCGGTCGGTCGGCACGGTCTCGGCCGCCTTGCCCCCGGCGCCCCTGGCACTCTTCGCGGCCTTGCCGCCGAGGGACGGAACGGGCGCCTTGGTGCCGCCGCCGTCCTTCTTGGCCTGGCGGTAGCCCGAGCCGAGCAGCTGCTCGGTGTCGATGTCCTCGCGGGCGATCTGCGCGACGATGTCGTTGATCTTCTTGCGCAGGGGCTGGGGGTCGACGCCGTTCGCCTGGTTGTAGGCGATCTGCTTCTCCCGGCGGCGGTTGGTCTCGTCGATGGCCTTCTCCATCGCCGGGGTGATCTTGTCGGCGTACATATGGACCTGGCCGGAGACGTTGCGCGCCGCGCGGCCGATGGTCTGGATCAGGGAGGTGCCCGAGCGCAGGAAGCCCTCCTTGTCGGCGTCGAGGATCGCCACCAGGGACACCTCGGGCAGGTCGAGTCCCTCGCGCAGCAGGTTGATGCCGACCAGGACGTCGTACTCCCCGGAGCGCAGCTCGCGCAGCAGCTCCACGCGGCGCAGGGTGTCGACGTCGCTGTGCAGGTAGCGCACCTGGATGCCGAGCTCCAGGAAGTAGTCGGTGAGGTCCTCGGCCATCTTCTTGGTGAGGGTGGTGACCAGGACGCGTTCGTCCTTCTCCACGCGCGCGCGGATCTCGTGCACCAGGTCGTCGATCTGGCCCTCGGTGGGCTTGACCACGACCTCGGGGTCGACGAGGCCGGTGGGGCGGATGATCTGCTCGACGAAGCCGTCGGAGCGGGAGAGTTCGTACTGTCCCGGGGTGGCCGAGAGATAGACGGTCTGGCCGACTCGCTCCTGGAACTCCTCCCATTTCAGGGGACGGTTGTCCAGGGCGGAGGGAAGGCGGAAGCCGTGGTCGACCAGGGTGCGCTTGCGGGAGGCGTCGCCCTCGTACATGGCGCCGATCTGCGGGACGGTGACGTGCGACTCGTCGATGACGAGGAGGAAGTCGTCGGGGAAGTAGTCCAGCAGGGTGTTGGGCGGGGAGCCGGGCGAACGGCCGTCGAAGTGCATCGAGTAGTTCTCCACGCCGGAGCAGGAGCCGATCTGGCGGAGCATCTCGATGTCGTACGTGGTGCGCATCCGCAGTCGCTGGGCCTCCAGGAGCTTGCCCTGCTTCTCCAGGTCGCTCAGGCGCGCGCCGAGTTCCTTCTCGATGTCGTTGACCGCGCGCTCCAGCCGCTCCGGGCCGGCGACGTAGTGGGATGCGGGGAAGACGTACAGCTGCTGGTCGTCGCTGATGATCTCGCCGGTGAGCGGGTGGAGCGTGGACAGCGCCTCGATCTCGTCGCCGAACATCTCGATGCGGACGGCGAGCTCCTCGTAGACCGGGAAGATCTCGATGGTGTCGCCGCGCACGCGGAAGGTGCCGCGGGTGAAGGCCATGTCGTTGCGCGTGTACTGGATGTCGACGAAGCGGCGCAGCAGCTCGTCGCGGTCGTACTCGTCGCCGACGCGGAGCGGGACCATGCGGTCCACGTACTCCTGCGGTGTGCCCAGGCCGTAGATGCAGGAGACGGAGGCGACCACGACGACGTCACGGCGGGTGAGCAGGGAGTTGGTCGCCGAGTGGCGCAGCCGCTCGACCTCCTCGTTGATGGAGGAGTCCTTCTCGATGTAGGTGTCCGACTGCGGGACGTACGCCTCGGGCTGGTAGTAGTCGTAGTACGAGACGAAGTACTCGACGGCGTTGTTCGGCAGCAGCTCGCGGAACTCGTTGGCCAGCTGGGCGGCCAGGGTCTTGTTCGGCGCCATGACCAGGGTGGGGCGCTGGAGCTTCTCGATCATCCACGCGGTGGTGGCGGACTTGCCGGTGCCGGTCGCGCCGAGCAGGACGACGTCCTTCTCGCCTGCTTCGACACGCCGGGCGAGGTCGGCGATGGCCGTCGGCTGGTCGCCGCTGGGCTGGTAGGGACTGACGACCTCGAAGGGCGCCACCGTGCGTTCGATCTGGGAAACGGGCCGCATGCCATCCACCGTACGACCCGCCGCTGACAACGGGGCCGGATCAGCGGCGCTGCGGGGTCCGGGAGCGGTGTTCCACGGGGCCGCGGCGGCGCAGCCGTGAGCGCGTGGGGCGGTGGGCCGGGGAGTGGGCGGGGATGCCGGGCGTGTGCTCGGCGCGGGGTCCGCGGGACCTGCCGGTGACCATCAGCGGGTCGAAGATCACGACGATGCCCGCGAGGACGAGGAAGGCGAGCGGGCCGACCATCAGCGGGCCGAGCAGGGCGGCGGCGGATTCCCCCTCGGCGGGGACGGCCGTACCGTGGACGTGCACGTCGAGGGCGGCCATGCCGGTGTAGTGCATGCCGGTGACCGCGACCCCCATGACGAGACTCGCGCCCACGCTCCACAGGAAGCCCCGCCCCTGGCCCGCCGCCCACAGGGCGGCGCTGGCGGCGGCCATGGCGATGACCACGGAGGCGGCGACCACGACGGTGTCGTACTCCAGCCGCCCGTCGAGGCTCATGCCGGCCATGCCTAGGTAGTGCATCGAGGCGATGCCGAGGCCGGTGACGGTGCCCCCGGTGAACAGGGCCGTTCCGGAGGCTCCCCGGTAGCCGACGATGAAGATCCCGGTGCCCACCATGACGATGCCGGCGGCGAGGCTGGCGAAGGTCAGGGTCCGGTCGTAGTGGATGGGTGTGCCCTCTATGGCGAAGCCCATCATGCCGATGAAGTGCATCGTCCATATGCCGGAGCCGATGGCCACGGAGCCCAGGGCGAGCCAGGCGGGGCGCCAGGGCCGGGGGGCGGTCATGGATCTGGTGACACAGCGCAGGCCCAGGGCGCCGCCGAGGCAGGCCATGAGGAAGGCCACCAGCGGTGTGACCAGGCCGTAGCTGAATCCGTCGACCGTGCCTTGCATGCGCGGCTGCCCTTCCCGCCCTGTACGTCCCGCGGTGTTCCGATGTGAGCCCCCCTCCCAGGACCGCGAGGGCGGCCCGGGTGACGCAGAGAGTATGACCCCCACCGGAATGGTCGAACGACTTTCCGGCAAAGAAACACGCCCTTGCCCCAGGTGTGTGGCACCAGTGTGCGGAGTTCGGGCAACTCCGTTCAATCCGTGGTCATCCTGTGCCCGTCTCGAATCGACCGTCTGCTGTCAGAGTTGAGCTGACCGTGATCGCTCGACGCGAGGAGTACGCATGCACGCACGCGCTGTCACCGCATCGACCACCGCGTTCCTGGCGGTCGCCGCCCTTCTGCTTCCGCTCTCCCCCGCGCGGGCCGCCGAGAACGCGGGCGCCCCGGTGGTCGTCGCCCACCGGGGGGCCTCCGCGTACGCGCCCGAGAACACGCTCGCGGCCGTCGACAAGGCGGCCGCCCTGGACGTCGAGTGGGTGGAGAACGACGTCCAGCGCACCAAGGACGGCGCACTCGTCGTGCTGCACGACGACAGCCTGCAGCGCACCACCGATGTCGAGGAGGTCTTCCCCGACCGGGCCCCGTGGAAGGTGAAGGACTTCACCGCCGCGGAGATCGCCCGGCTGGACGCGGGCAGTTGGTTCGACGCCGCGTACGCGGGCGCGCGCGTCCCGACGCTCGAGCAGTTCCTGGACCGCATGGAGCGCTACGACCAGAAACTGCTGCTGGAGCTCAAGAACCCCCAGCTCTATCCGGGCATAGAACGGGAGACGCTCAAGGTCCTCGGCAACGAGGGGTGGCTCGACCCCGGTCACGTGGGGGACCGGCTGGTCGTGCAGAGTTTCAGCGCGGACAGCGTGCGCACGGTGCACGCTCTGAAGCCGGCGGTGAAGACCGGGTTCCTCGGGACGCCGCCCGTCGCGGACCTGGCCTCGTACGCGGCCTTCACCGATCAGATCAACCCCTCGCACGGTTCGCTCTCCGCCCCGTACGTCGCCGCCGTGCACGGTTTCCGGGGGCCGCACGGTGCGCGGATGGAGGTGCTGACCTGGACCGTGAACGACGCGGCCGCGGCCCGCCGGGTCGCCGGGTTCGGGGTGGACGGCATCATCAGCAACAAGCCGGACGTGGTCCGCGACGCGGTGGGCGGCTGAGCGTCCGTCCGGGTCAGCGGCGTCCGCCCGGGCGTTGTCAGTGGCGGGTCGTACGGTGAGGCGCATGGACAGCCACGGGCAGGACGAGCAGCCGGTCGTGTGGACCGTCGTGGGCACCGCCATCGGCCCGCTGCTGCTGGCCGCGACCCGCGAGGGCCTGGTCAACGTCGTCTTCCACGCCGCGGACGAGGTGCGCGACCGCGCCCTGGAGCGGCTGGCGTCCCGGTTCGGCGCGGAACCGGCCGAGCTGGGCAGCGCGGCGGCCGGGCAGTCCGGCTCCGCGCTGCTGGCCGAGGCGATACGCCAGGTGGAGGCGTATCTCGCGGGTGAGCGGCAGTCCTTCGAGCTGCCGCTGGACTGGTCGCTGATATCGGGCTTCCACCGCGAGGTGCTGCGGGAGCTGGCCGCCGGGGTGCCGTTCGGCACGGTCGTCGGGTACGGCGATCTGGCCGGCCGGGTGGGGCAGCCGGGGGGCGGGCAGGCCGTGGGGGCGGCGATGGGCGCCAATCCCCTGCCGGTGGTCGTGCCCTGTCACCGGGTGGTGGAGCGTGACGGCGGCATCGGCGGGTTCGGGGGCGGGCTGGAGACCAAGCGGCGGCTGCTGGCCCTGGAGGGTGTGCTGCCCGAGCCGCTGTTCTGACGGCGCGGGCACACCGGACGCGAGCCACCGGTCGGTCAGTCGTAGTGCCGCGCCTCGAACACGTTGCCGTCCGGATCGCGGAAGTAGAAGCTGCGTTTCGCCGGGCCGCGCGCCCCGAAGGAGTCGTGCGAGAGGTCCGTGACCGGTACGGACCGCTCCAGCAGGCGGCTGCGGAGGGTGTCGAAACCGTCGGCCGGCAGGGACAGGCAGACGTGGTTGACGGGGTGGCCGGAGCTTTCGGCGGCGCCGGGGAGCATGGTCATGCGTGCGGCCATGGTCAGCGGCATGAGGTCGAGGATCGTGTCCTCGTTGACCCGCACCGAGGGGAAGGGTGCCTCGCCCGCGGAGTAGTCGGTGAGCCGGACGGGGTCGAGGCCGACGGCCTCCTCGTAGAAGCCGGCGGCGGCTACGGGGTCGCGCACCCACAGCACGATGTGGTCGAGACGAGTCGTGTGGTCCGTCATGTGTGCCAGCCTCCGTGACCCGCGCGGCAGCACGCAAGGGGTTTGGCGGCGGGCGCGGCCCGCCAGAGATGAGGGGAGGCGGCAGACAGGAGGCAGGCACGTGGTGCTGATGGTGTCCGAAGAGGTGCGGGAGGCGGTCGCCGCGGGCCGGCCGGTGGTGGCCCTGGAGTCCACGATCATCGCGCACGGGCTGCCCCGGCCGCGCAATCTCCAGGTGGCGCTGGAGCTGGAGGCGGTCGTGCGGGAGGAGGGCGCGGTCCCGGCGACGATCGCCGTGCTGGACGGGCGCCCCCGGGCCGGCCTGGACAAGGAGCAGCTGGAGCGGGTCGCGAACGAGGACGGCATCCGCAAGCTGGGCCACCGTGATCTGCCGCTGGCGGTGGCCGCCGGGGCGAGCGGGGCGACGACCGTGTCGGCCACGGCGCTGCTGGCGGAGCGTGCGGGCATACGGGTGTTCGCCACCGGAGGGCTCGGCGGGGTGCACCGGGAGTGGACGGTGACGCAGGACGAGTCGGCCGACCTCGGGCTGCTGGCGCGTACCCGGATCACCGTGGTGTGCGCGGGGGTGAAGTCGATCCTGGACGTCCCCGCGACCTTGCAGCGGCTGGAGACCCTGGGGGTGGCGGTCGCCGGGTACGGCACGGACCGTTTTCCGGGCTTCTATCTGTCCGACTCCGGGCATCCGGTCGACTGGCGGCTGGACACGCCGGGGCAGGTGGCGGAGGCGATGCGGGCGCAGGACGCGCTCGGCGGGCCGGGGTCGGCGCTGGTCGTGGCCAACCCGGTTCCGGAGAGCGAGCAGCTGGATCCGGGGGTGCACGCACGGGTGCTGGACGAGGCGCTGCGCGCGTGCGAGGCGGAGGGGGTGTCGGGGCAGGGGGTCACACCGTTCCTGCTGGGCCATCTGGTCCGGGGCACCGACGGTGCCTCGCTGGCGGCGAATCTGGCCGCGGTGCGGGGCAACGTGCGTCTGGCGGCGCGTGTCGCGGCGGCGTGGACCGCCGGGGAGTGAGGCGCGTCGTGCGGGGCGGGGCGCTGCTGGTCGCCGGTGAGGTGATCACGGACGTGGTGGCCCGGCACCGGGGGCCGCTCGCCACGGGCACGGACACGCCGGCGGTGATCCGGACGGTGCCGGGTGGCGCGGGCGCCAATGTGGCCTGCTGGGCGGCGCGCCGGGAGGGCGTCGAGGTGCGGCTCCTGGGGCGGGTGGGCGCGGACGCGGCTGCCTGGCACGAGCGGGAGCTGGCCGCCTGCGGGGTCCGTCCGCTGCTGGTCGTGGACGGGCAGGCCCCCACGGGGACGGTGATCTGCCTGGTCGACGAGGGCGCGGCGGCCGAGCGGACGTTCCTCGCCGATGGCGGGGCGTCGCTGCGGCTGGATCCCGGCGACTGGTCGGACACGCTGCTGGAGGGGGTGGCACGGCTGCATCTGTCGGGCTATCTGCTGTTCGCCGAGACGAGCCGGGCCTTCGCCGCGGTCGCGTTGAAGGCGGCGCGTGCGCGGGGGGTGCCGGTGAGTGTGGATCCGGCGTCGGCGGGGTTCCTCGCCACGCTGGGCGCCGACCGTTTCCTGGAGCTCGTCGAGGGGGTGGACGTGCTGTTGCCCAGCCGTGACGAGGCGTGTCTGCTGACGGGGGCGTCCGATGCGGTGGACGCCGCGGCGCGGCTGAGCCGTCATGTCCCGCTGGTGGTGGTCAAGCAGGGTGCGCGGGGCGCGCTGCTGGCACGGTCCGGCGAGGTGTACGCCCGGGTTCCCGCCGTGCCGGTGCGGCCCCGTGACACGACGGGCGCGGGTGACGCCTTCACCGGGGCGTTCCTCGCGGCCCTCGTCTCGGGCGCCGAGCCCGAGCGGGCGGCGGCGGAGGGCTGCGGGGCGGGCGCACGGGCGGTCCGTCGGACCGGGGGGCGTCCGCCCGCGCTCGCCTGACGGCGGGCGCGACCAGGGCGAACTCCCGTTGTCCACAGGCCGGCACCGAGCGGAAGGGCGGTTGTCCACAGGCCCGCACGCGGTTGCTCGGGCACTGGCAGACTGGCGATCCGGGCACGGGAACCGGGGAACGGCACGGGGAATCACGGAAGGGGGGCCCATGCCGAAGGGACTGATATCGATGGCCTGACCGCCGTGGTGCGGCGATGGGCGGGGCGGGTCAGCCCGTGGCGGACCGGGCGTAGACGCTGCCGGCCCAGGCGGCGATCTGGTCCTCCGTCAGGTGCTGGGCGAGATCGGCTTCGCTGATCATGCCGACGAGGCGCTTGTCGTCGATGACGGGGAGCCTGCGGATCTGGTGGGTCCGCATCTCGTGCAGCACGTCGTCGACGTCGGCGTCGGCGGCGATCCAGCGAGGGGTGCCCTTGGCCATCTCGCCGGCGGTGACGCGGGAGGGGTCGTGGCCCATGGCGACGCAGCCGACGACGATGTCGCGGTCGGTGAGGATGCCGCAGAGCCGCTCGTTCTCGTCGCTGATGGGCAGGGCGCCGACGTTGAGTTCGCGCATCAACTGGGCGGCCCGGTCGAGGGGTTCGTGAGCGGGGATCCACTGGGCGCCGCGGTGCATGATGTCTCCGGCGGTGGTCATGGAGTACCTCCCTGTGCCGGACGGCCGGCGCGGCGCGGGTCGCACCGCGAGTCCCGGCACTCTTCATTCTCGTCGCGCCGCCCGTGGACGGCACCCGGAGGGGCGGCTCGCGCAGGGGCTGGGCCCACCGCCCTGGCCCGCCCGGCTCTCCCTCTTCCGCCCGTCAGCCCTGGCGGGGTCCGTCCCGCTCGTGGTCCGCCGTGGCCCGGCGTGTCAGCCGCGCCAGGCCGGATGGCGGGGGTCGTCGGCCCGCACCAGCACGTCGGCCGTGCCGGCCGGGTCGGTCTCCTGCTCGTAGCGGGCGAAGGCCGGGAGGGTCCAGTGGTCGGTCTCGGGGGTGCGGCGGTGCAGGGCGCCTGGGGAGAGGAGGACATGCACGCTCAGGTCGAAGGGGAACCAGTGACGCAGGAGGAGGGGACCGTGCAGCAGAAGCACACCACCGGGCGGGAGCTCGGCATAGGGGCTGCGGGTGGCCCGGTCGGTGCGGGGGTCCCACAGGTCGGGCAGGACCCGTCCGGTCCCGCCCGGTTCGAGCGGGCCGAACACCTCGCGCCACAGGGCCCCGGTGTCGTACCAGCCGCCGTAGTACGACTCCACGTCCCGACGGCCGTACTCGAGCCGGACCGAAGCGGGGCGCAGAAAGCCGTCGGTGCCCACGACCAGGGAGGGGCGGCCGCGTATCCGCAGCGCCTCGGCGACCCGCTCGGCGAGATCCCCCGGGCGGGCGGCCGGGGCGCCGTCGAGGGCGACCCGGGGCCATGGCCCGCCGTCGGCCGTCTTCAGCTCCAGCAGCCGGTCGGCGAGGAGGTCGCCGAGCCGCTCCCAGGTGATCGGTTCGAGTCGCACACCGCCATGATGCGTCAGTCCGGGGTCCGCGACGTGGCCGGCGGCCCCTCGGGGGGAAGGAATCGCTCATGGCATCCCGTGCGACTCCACCCCGGTTCACCGGGCTTGTCGTCCACCAGCCGCTGCGCGGACGGCACTGTGCCGGCTGCCGCCGTGGCCCGCTGCCGCTGCTGGTCGTGGAGAACGGTGTGCCGCGTTGTCTCGACTGTGCCGATCTGGGTCACCTGGTCTTCCTGCCGCGTGGTGACACGGCGCTCACGCGCCGGTCGCGGGAGGAGAGCACGCTGTCGGCGGTGGTCGTGCGGTTCGACCGGCGCAGGGGGCGGTACGAGCGGCAAGGGGTGCTGGTCGAGGAGGAGGCGCTGGCCCGGGCCGAGCTGCGTTGTCTGGCGGACGCGGAGGCACGCCGGCGGCGCCGGGTGCGGGACGCCCGGCGGCGGGCGGCCGAGGACGTGCGGTTCGTGGAGGCGTTCGCGGCGGAGATAGGCCGGCTGTTCCCCGGCTGCCCGGCCGAGCGTGCCCGGGCGGTCGCCGCGCACGCCTCGGTGCGGGGCAGCGGGCGGGTGGGCCGGAGTGCGGCGGGGCGGGCGCTGTCCGAGGGGGCGGTGACGGCGGCGGTCGTGGCGTCGGTGCGGCACGCGGACACACCGTACGACCGGCTGCTGATGAGCGGGGTGCCGCGGCACGAGGCGCGACGGCGGATCGCGGCCGCGGTGGAGACGGTGCTGAGGGGGTGGTCGGAGGGCGGACTGGGGTCCACGGGGTGACGGGGGTGACGGAGCGGGGCTGTCCGGGGCACGTGGCTGGACGCTCGCGCATGTGCCGGCGCGGCTCGGCCATGGCCGGGTGTGCCGCGGGTCACCTTCACTGGTGGTGACGGGCCGGACGGGAAGGGTCCCGTCCGGGGAGCGGGGGTGAGGACATGATCGACGGTCCGTACTACGTGCTGACGGTGCTGGGGGTGCTCGGGACCGGGCTGACGGCGGGGGTTTTCTGCGCCTTCTCGACGTTCGTGATGAGAGGGCTGGCGGCGCTGCCGCCCGCGCAGGGCGTGGCGGCGATGCGGGCGGTGAACGTGGCGGCGGTGCGGCCGGCCTTCATGCTGGTGTTCCTGGGATCGGCGCTGTTGTGCGCGGCGCTCACGGTGGTGACGTTCGTGCTGTGGCCGCGGGAGGGGGCGGTCGAGCTGCTGGTGGGCGGCGCGCTGTATCTGGTGGGGTCGTTCGGGCTGACGGTGGTCGCGAACGTACCGCGCAACGACGCGCTGGCCCGGCTGGAACCGGGCAGTCCCGAGGCCGCCGCGTACTGGCCGGTCTATGTGCGCGAGTGGACGATGTGGAACCACGTGCGCACGGTCGCCTCGGCGGGTGCGGCGCTGGCGTACGTGCTGGCCCTCACCGGGTGACGGGGCCGCTGCGTGCGGCGTCGAGCGGACGTATCGTGGCCGGGAGAGCGCCGCCCGGCGGCGCACGGCCTGTCACCCGCGCACGCAGAGGAAGACGGCCATGGCCGATCCCAAGGGATTCCTGACCACGCCCCGTGAGGAATGGCCGCGCAGGCCGGTGGCGGAGCGGGTCCGCGACTGGGACGAGGTGTACGTCCCCGGTGCGCTGCTGCCGATCGTCGGGGCGCAGGCGGGCCGTTGCATGGACTGCGGTGTCCCGTTCTGCCACGACGCCTGTCCGCTGGGCAATCTCATTCCCGAGTGGAACGAACTGGTGTCGCGGGAGGACTGGCGGGCGGCGGCGGAGCGGCTGCACGCCACCAACAACTTCCCCGAGTTCACGGGGCGGTTGTGTCCGGCACCGTGCGAGGCGGGCTGTGTGCTCGCCATCGATCAGCCGGCGGTCACCATCAAGAACGTCGAGTGCGCCGTCGCCGACCGGGCGTGGGAGGAGGGTTTCGTGCCGCCGGCTCCGCCGGAGCGGCTGTCGGGACGCACGGTCGCGGTCATCGGTTCGGGCCCCACCGGGCTGGCGGCGGCACAGCAGCTGACGCGGGCGGGGCACACGGTCGCCGTGTACGAGCGGGACGACCGGCCGGGCGGGCTGATGCGGTACGGCATCCCCGCCTTCAAGATGGAGAAGCGGCATCTGGAGCGGCGCCTGGCGCAGATGCGGGCGGAGGGGACGAGGTTCCGTACGTCCACGACGGTGGGGCGGGACGTGGACGCGGCGGAGTTGCGGGCACGGTACGACGCGGTGGTCGTCGCCACCGGGGCGACCGCGTGGCGTGAACTGCCCGTGCCGGGGCGGGAGCTGGCGGGGATCCACCAGGCGATGGAGTACCTGCCGCTGGCCAACCGGGTGTGCGAGGGGGATCTGCGGTCGTCTCCGCTGTCCGCGGCGGGCCGGCACGTGGTCGTGGTCGGCGGGGGTGACACGGGGGCGGACTGTGTGGGGACGGCCGTGCGGGAGGGGGCGGCGTCGGTGACCCAGCTCGACATCTACGCGCGGCCGGGTGCGTCACGTGACGAGGACGCGGAGCCGTGGCCCACGTATCCGAAGGTGTACCGGGTGTCCGCGGCGCATGAGGAAGTGGACGGGTTGCGGCTGGCTCCGGCGGCGGACGCGGACGCCCGGATGTTCGCGGCGTCGACGTTGCGGTTCGTCGGGGACGGTGAGGGAGCGCGGGGGCGGGTGTGTTCGCTGGAGGTGGTCGGGGTCGACTCGCGCCGGCGGCCCGTGCCGGGGACGGAGCGGTCGGTGCGGGCGGATCTGGTGCTGCTGGCGTTGGGGTTCTCCGGACCCGGGCAGGGGGACGGGCTCATCGCCGGGCTGGGGCTGTCGCTGGAGCCCCGGGGCACCCTCGCGCGGGGCGCCGACTTCGGCACGAACGTGCCGGGGGTCTTCGCGGCGGGGGACGCGGCCCGGGGGCAGTCGCTGATCGTGTGGGCGATCGCGGAGGGGCGGGCCGTGGCGGCGGCGGTGGACGGGTATCTGACCGGCGGCCGGTCGCGGCTGCCGGCGCCGGTCGGGCCGTACGACCGTCCGATGACGGCGTGACCGGCCCGTCGCTCCCCCGTCCCGGGCCCCGGACGACCGCCGGCCGGGGCCCGGGACGGGGGAGCGACGGGCCGCGGGAACCGTGCCGGACCACGGCTCCCCGCGCGGCTACGGTTTCCGGGCCACCGCTCCGTAGCCCGGGATGACCCCGTCGGACTGGCCCGGTACGGGGTCGCCCAGGTCCGGGTGCCACTCGTGGGGGACCCTGACTCCCGGCGGGACCAGGTCGAGGCCGTCGAAGAAGCGGGTGAACTCCTCCCGTGAGCGGAGGGCCAGGGTCACGCCCGCGGCCTTCAGCTTCGCCGTGGCCGCCGCCGACTCCTCGGGAGTGAAGTCGGCCGTGGCGTGGGTGAGGACCAAGTGGCTCCCGGAGGGGAGCGCGGACATCAGGCGTCCCACCAGCCGGTGGGCGCCGTCCTCGTCGGGGACGAAATGGAGCAGCGCGATGAGGGACAGCGCGATCGGCTCGTTGAAGTCGAGGACCTTCCGCGCACCCTCCAGGATGGTCTCCGGGTCCCGCACGTCCGCCTGGAGGTACTCGGTCGCCCCCTCCTCCGTGCCCCGCAGCAGCGCCGCCGCGTGGGCCAGGACGATGGGGTCGTTGTCGCAGTACACGACGCGGGCGTCGGGGACGGTCTCCTGGGCCACCTGGTGCAGATTGGGCTCGGTGGGGATGCCGGTGCCGATGTCGAGGAACTGCCGTACGCCCTGCCCGGCGAGCAGGCGCGTGGCCCGCTGCATGAACGCGCGGTTCACCCGGGCCATCACCGGCACCCGGGGGTCGAGGGCCAGCATCTGCCGGCCCATGGCCTCGTCGACCGGGTAGTTGTCCTTGCCTCCGAGGTACCAGTCGTACATGCGCGCGGGGTGCGGCCTGCTCGTGTCGATCTCCACGGGGTGCTGCCCGGTCATGAGGGACTCCGTAAGTCTCTGCAACTGTTAGCGGTCAAGTCAGTGCCAAGTCAGAAGGTCAGAAGGTCAGAAGGTCAGAAGAGGAAACAACAGGGCTCAGGTCAGCAGGAAGTCCGCCTCTCCCGCCTTCGCTCCCTCGATGAAGGCCGTCATCTCGGCGGAGGTGTAGATCAGCGCGGGTCCGTCCGGGTCGGTGGACTGGCGTACGGCGATGCGGCCGTCGTCGAGCTTCATCGCCTCCAGGCAGTTTCCTCCGTTGCCACCGCTCCACGGCTTGTGCCAGCCCTCGCTGCCCAGTTCCCGCGCGGGCATGCCGTTGTAGATCCGCTCGGTGCGGACCCGCGACGGGGACAGGGACTTCCGGGACTCCATGAGTTCCATTCACAGCTCCTTGCGGAGATCCCGGAGGATCTCCTTCGTGCGATGTGCCGTAGCGGCCTGCGCCGCCATGCGGTCCATGACCTCGAGGTGGGTCGCCACCTCGGTGCGCGCGTCCAGGTAGACCGCGCCGGTCAGGTACTCGCTGTAGACCATGTCCGGCAGTTCGGGCATGGCAAATCGGAACAGCACGAACGGCCCGTACGTACCGGGGTGCGGCCCGCCGGCGAAGGTCGCGACCTGCAGCGTCACATTGGGCAGCTTCGTGGCCTCGAGCAGCTTGTCGATCTGTGCACGCATCACCTCCGGGCCGCCGACCCGGCGGCGGAGCACGGTCTCGTCCATCACCACCCACAGCCGGGGCGCGTCCTTACGGGTGAGCAGTTCCTGCCGTTGCATGCGCAGATCGACGTGGCGCTCGATGTCCTCGGGCCGGGTCTGCCCTATGGCGCCGGAGCGCAGCACGCCGCGCGCGTAGTCCTCGGTCTGGAGCACTCCGGGGACGAAATGGGGTTCGTAACTGCGGATGAGGGTGGCGGCGCCCTCCAGGCTGACGTACATCGAGAACCAGCCGGGAAGGATGTCGTGGAAGCGCTGCCACCAGCCGGGGCGGTTGGCGTCCTCCGCGAGCTGCACGAAGGCGTCGGCCTCGTCGTCGGCCACGCCGTACGCCTTGAGCAGCAGCTGGAGGTACGGGATCTTGAGCGCGACCTCGGCCATCTCCATGCGGCGCACGGTGGCGGGGGCGACCCGGAGAATGCGGGCGGCCTCCTCGCGCTTCAGTCCCGCGCGTTCCCGCAGGTCCAGCAGGCGCCGGCCGAGGACGACCTGCCCCACCGTCGGCGCGGACCGGGGTTCACTCACACTCCACCTCCCTCGAACTTCCTCGAACAAATGCTCACAGCCCGGCGGCGCCATTCGAAGACCGATTCGAAGGCTCATTCGATCCGAACGTTCGTTCGAACAAATCTTCGGCGATCCCAACTGGCGCCGCGCGAGGTGCTGTTGCGAGCAGTGTGCCACGGCCGTCCAGACCGTCACACAGCACTCTGCATTTTTCAGAGTGACACTTGCCAAGTGTTCACGGCGGGGCGATAGTGGCAAGCGTGATTCCGTCCGCGCCCTTAGGAACAGACGCCGCCGCAGGTTCCATCGGCCTCGGCGCCACCTCGGCACCCACCCCTTCGGGGGACGCCGCCGAGCGCCGGTTCCGTTTCGAACTGGCCGCTCATCCGGGGTCCCCGGCTCAGGCCAGACGCCTGACGAGGGCACGGCTGGCCGGCTGGTCGGTGTGCGAGGACACCTGCGACACGGCGGAACTGGTCGTCTCCGAACTCGTCACCAACGCCATCGTGCACACGGCGAGCAGCCACATAGTCTGCGAGCTGCACGACGGCGGCGATCTGGTCCGCATAGCCGTGCGGGACGAGGGCTGCGCACCGGACAGGCCGCGGGCCGACACCCGCCGGGAGCCGGAGGACGAGCACGGCAGGGGCCTGCTCCTCGTCGACGCGCTGTGTCATTCCTGGGGCGCCCACGAGCACGGTCCCGGCCTGCTGGTCTGGGCCGACCTGCCGCACAAGGCGGACGCCCCGCGCGATCCCGCCGGGCCCCGCAACGACCTGGGCTGGGGCGCCCGCCCGAAGCCCGGCCCGGCCGGCGGCTCGGACGACGGCAACGACGGCCACGACGACTCCGACGACCACGGCGACCGCGACACCGGGGGGACCGCTCTCCTCCACCGGCCGGCGACGGCTCCCCGGAACGGAGGAGCGGCGTGACGGGCGCCACCGGCACCGGCGTACTGAGCCTGGACTCGCTGGTCCGGCTCCAGCGCGGACGGCGGCCCCGGGCCGTCTCCCGTCGCCTGCCGGTCCCCGACGGCATGACGGCACCGATGGGCTGCGACGCCGTGGCGGTACCCGCCCGTCTCGGCCCGCAGGTGCTGCCCCGGCTGCCCCGGGTCGGGTGCGTCTACGCCGATGAGGCGCACTGGTGGTGGCTGGTCCCCTCCGACTCGGACTACGCCCTGGAGTGGCCCGCCCCCGCGCACTACGCGACCGGCGCGGTCCTGCCCGACGCCCGGGCCGCCGGTCTGCCCGGTCTGATCCACCGCCCGGACGGGACGCTCCCCTACACCCCGCCGATACCGCTCTATCTGGCCGTCTGCCGCCTGACGGGAACCACACCCACCTGGTCCCGCCCGGTCACCGCGTAACCGCGCGTCACGGCCCCCGGTGTCCGCTCAGGCGGTCACGCCGCCACATCACCGCCGCCGCCGTCCCCCCGGACGATCACCAGGAACATGTCGGTCGCGAGGTCCATGACAACCTCGGCGGGCAGGCCCTCCAGGCGCCGCGCGTGCGCGAACTCCTCCGCCGGCCACGAGCCGCGCGGTCCACCTGCGGGAAAGCGTTCGAGCACCGTTCGCCCGTTCACCCTGCCACCTCCATGTAGCGCTGTACTCGTAGAGTTAAACGCCAACCATGGGGCGAACGCCTCGCCCGGTGACGGTACTGAGACGTAGTTGACACCCGTTCACCGTCAAGTGTGAGCGGGCTCTCGTCCTTCCGGAGCAATCGGTGACACCGGGTACCGTTCACCGCACGTGCGGTGAGGCTTCAGTTCCCGTACTCCTGGATCCGCCGGCCGTGGCTGCGGTCGGCCAGCCGGGGGAGCCGCTCCCCCAGTTCCCGCACCGTCCCGGGCACGTCGATGGTGAGCAGACGGCGGTCCCGCATGAGGATCCGGCCGTCGACGACGGTGGTGCGGACGTCGGCGGCGCGGGCGCTGTGCACGAGGGTCGCGGCGAGGTCGTGGACGGGCTGGGTGTGCGGGCCGGTGAGGTCGACGAGGACGAGGTCGGCACGGCGGCCGGGCGCGAGGACGCCGACGCTGTCGCCGAGGCCGACCGCGCGGGCGCTCTGCAGTGTGGCGTGGTGCAGGGCCTGGCGGGAGGTGAGCCAGCGGGGGTCGCCTTCCGTGGACTTCTGGATCAGCGAGGTGAGCGCCATGGATTCCCACACGTCGAGGGAGTTGTTGGAGGCGGCCCCGTCCGTGGCCAGCCCGACGGGGATGCCGATGTCGCGCAGCGCCCGCACGGGTGTGGTGCCGGGCCAGGCGAACTTCAGGTAGCCGCGCGGCGCGGTCGCCACGGCGGTCCGCCCCCCGGCACGCTCCAGCAGCGGCAGGTCCGCCTCGGTGATGCCGGTGCCGTGGGCGATGAGCACGTCCGTGTCGAGGATGCCGGTCCGGGAGAGGACCTGGACGGGGGTGAGGCCGCGCCGGGCGAGGGAGGCGTCCGTCTGGTCGCGGTTCTCGGCGGCGTGCAGATGCACGGGCAGCCCGTGCTCGTGGGCGAGCGCGGCGGTGGCGGTGAGGTCGGCGTCGTCGACCGTATAGGGGGCGTGCGGGGCGAGGGCGGTGGTGATCCGGCCGCCGGCCGCGCCCCGGTGGCGCAGCGCGAACTCCAGCGACCGCTCGCGGCCCCCGGCGCCCTGGGAGGAGAAGTACGTCTCTCCGAGGAGCGCCCGCATGCCGGTCTCGGCGACCACGGCGGCGACCGTGTCCATGTGGAAGTAGTGGTCGGCGAAGCAGGTGACGCCGGCGCGGATCATCTCGGCGCAGGCGAGCCGCGCGCCCAGTTCGACGTCCCGTTCGGTGAGGTCGGCCTCCACCGGCCAGACGACGTCGTTGAACCACTCCTCGGTCGGCAGGTCCTCGGCGAGGCCGCGCAGGGCGACCATGGGGGCGTGCGTGTGGCAGTTGATCAGGCCGGGCAGCGCGACCTGTCCCCGGCCGTCGATCCACTCGTCGGCGGCGTACGCCGCGACATCCTCGGTGCGGGTCACCTCCGCGACGGTTCCGTCGCGTACGACGACGGCCGCGTCCTGGGCGAACCCGATCCGTTCCTGATCGTCGTGGGTGAGGACGGCGCATCCGGTGATGACGAGGTCGGCGGGGTCCTGCCCGGCGGAGGGTGTCATCCCGTCAACGTACGACGCGTGTGCGGGGACGTGGAGCGACTGGGCTGTTGGAAGTAAATATGACGCCCCGCGCGCCCGGGCATCGAGTTCGACCTAGGCTTCCGGCAGGGGGAGGAAAGGCCCGTGCCATTCCTGCCGAGGAGAGCCGATGGCTGAACGCGTTGCAGCTCCACGTCGTCGCGGTTACAAAGAAGGTGTCGGCGGCGAGATGCTCGCCGAATTCCTGGGGACATTCGTCCTGCTTCTACTGGGTGCCGGATCGGTGGCGGTCGCCGTCGTCGGCCTGCCCGGATCAGGACGGCAGTTCGTGGAATTCGGTCCGGCCAACTGGCTGATCATCGCCTGGGGCTGGGGCCTCGCCGTGGTCTTCGGCGTCTATGTGGCCGGCGGCATCAGCGGCGCCCACATCAACCCGGCGGTGACGCTCGCCTTCGCCGTCCGCAGGGACTTCCCCTGGCGGAAGGTGCTGCCGTACTGGCTGGCGCAGCTCGTGGGCGCGTTCGCCGGCGCCGCGCTCGTCTACGCCTGCTACCGGTGGGCCATCGACGCGGCCGACGCGCAGGCGGGACTCGCGCGGGACGAATCACTGGCGACCTACTCCATCTTCGCCACATTCCCCGCCGAATACTTCGGTGATTCCTGGTGGGGCCCGCTGCTCGACCAGATCGTGGGAACGGGAATTCTTCTCCTGCTCGTCTGCGCCCTCATCGACATGCGCAATGTGGGTCCCCTGTCGAATCTCCACCCGTTCCTCATCGGCCTGGTCGTCGTCGCGATCGGGCTCACATTCGGCACCAATGCCGGATACGCCATCAATCCCGCGCGCGATTTCGGGCCCCGGTTGTTCACCTACTTCGAGGGCTGGGGCGACATCGCCCTGCCAGGAACCTTCGGGTGGTTCAGCGGCTACTGGTGGATCCCCATCGTCGGCCCGCTCATCGGCGGAATCGCCGGTGTCCTCGTCTACGACCTGATCATCAAGCCGGTGATCAGCGCCAGGGCGGGGGCGCAGGAGGAAGGCCCCGCCACCGAGGAACCGTAGATCCCCAGGCTCTGTCGTCACACCAGGAGAGGTGGCAGCGATGCCCGAATTCGTCGGCGCGGTGGACCAGGGGACCACCAGCACACGCTTCATGATCTTCGATCACGCCGGGAACGAGGTGGCCAAGCACCAGCTCGAGCACCAGCAGATCCTGCCCCGCTCCGGCTGGGTCGAGCACGACCCGGTGGAGATCTGGGAACGCACCAACACGGTGATCCAGAACGCCCTGCGGGACGGCGGCCTGACCGCCGACGACCTGCGGGCCATCGGCATCACCAACCAGCGCGAGACGACCGTGGTCTGGGACCCGCGCAGCGGCCGCCCGTACTACAACGCGATCGTCTGGCAGGACACCCGCACCGACCGTATCGCCGCCGCCCTCGAACGCGACGGGCACGGCGACACCATCCGCCACAAGGCCGGTCTGCCGCCGGCCACCTATTTCTCCGGCGGCAAGATCAAGTGGCTGCTGGAGAACGTGGACGGGCTGCGCGAGGCCGCCGAGGCGGGCCACGCCCTGTTCGGCAACACCGACGCCTGGGTGCTGTGGAACCTCACCGGCGGGCCCAACGGCGGTGTGCACGCCACGGACGTGACCAACGCCAGCCGCACCATGCTGATGAACCTCGAGACCCTGGACTGGGACGACGACCTGCTGGGCATCTTCGGCATCCCCCGCGCGATGCTGCCGGCCATCCACGCCTCCTCCGACGCCGAGGCGTACGGCACGGCCCGCACCTCCCGGCCGCTGAGCGCCGCCGTCCCGATCACCGGCGTACTCGGCGACCAGCACGCGGCGACCGTCGGCCAGGTCTGCTTCTCCCCCGGCGAGGCCAAGAACACCTACGGCACCGGCAACTTCCTGGTGCTCAACACGGGCGAGGAGCTGGTGCGGTCCCGCAGCGGGCTGCTGACGACGGTGGCGTACCAGTTCGCGGGCAGCCCCGCGGTCTACGCGCTGGAGGGCTCCATCGCCGTCACCGGCGCGGCCGTGCAGTGGCTGCGCGACCAGCTGAAGATCATCGGAAGCGCCCCGGACAGCGAGCAGCTCGCGCGGACGGTGGAGGACAACGGCGGGATGTACTTCGTACCCGCGTTCTCCGGCCTGTTCGCCCCCTACTGGCGCTCCGACGCCCGCGGCGCCATGGTCGGCCTGGCCCGGTACAACACCGGCGGTCACATCGCGCGGGCCACGCTGGAGGCGATCTGCTACCAGAGCCGTGATGTCGTCGAGGCCATGGAACGGGACTCCGGTGTGCACCTGGACGTGCTCAAGGTCGACGGGGGCGTCACCGCCAACGACCTGTGCATGCAGATCCAGGCCGATGTGCTGGGCGTGCCGGTCAGCCGTCCCGTGGTGGCCGAGACCACCGCGCTGGGTGCCGCGTACGCCGCCGGACTCGCGGTGGGCTTCTGGTCCGACACCGACGAGCTGCGCACCCACTGGCAGGAGTCGAAGCGCTGGAGTCCGCAGTGGAGCGAGGAGCGGCGCCAGGAGGGCTACCAGGACTGGAAGCGGGCGGTGGAGCGCACGCTCGACTGGGTCAGGGTCAGCGACGACTGACGGGTCCGGGCACGGGCCGGACGGGGGACGGGACAGGACGGGCGCCGCGGTCAGCGGTCGGCGATGTCCTCGCGGAGGCCGTCGGAGAACTCCCACCACGACAGCGGCAGCCAGTCGCCGTTCACGAACCCGTCGACCGTCGCGCCGCGACCGCGCACGGTCACGGTGGTGCCCGGCGGGTAGGTGGTGCCGGACAGCCCGGGCACGGGGACGAGCAGGGTTCCCAGCCGCTGCGCCATGTCGGCCCCTCTCCGTTCTCGTCGGACGATACGTATGGGGACATTACCGGCTTGCTCCCCAGGGCAGACCGGAGAATCATGAGATATCGGTCACGCGGAACGACATCGGAAGAGGCGCGGCACCGGACACGTACGCCATTGAGTGGAGGTCGTAGCCATGAAGGCAGTCGTGTACAAGGGACCGTTCGAGGTCGCCGTCGAAGAAGTCGACGATCCCACGATCGAGCATCCGAACGACGTGATCGTCCGGGTCACCTCGACCGCGATCTGCGGTTCCGATCTGCACATGTACGAGGGCCGTACCAACGCCGAGCCCGGCATCACCTTCGGCCACGAGAACATGGGCACGATCGCGGAGGTCGGCTCGGGCGTCACCTCGCTCAAGAAGGGCGACCGTGTGGTCATGCCCTTCAACGTGGCCTGCGGGTTCTGCACCAACTGCGTGGAGGGCTTCACCGGTTACTGTCTGACCGTCAACCCCGGCTTCCCCGGCGGCGCCTACGGCTATGTCGCCATGGGGCCGTGGAAGGGCGGCCAGGCGGAGTACCTGCGGGTCCCCTACGCCGACTTCAACTGCCTGAAACTGCCGGAGGGGAAGGAACACGAGAACGACTTCATCCTGCTCGCCGACATCTTCCCGACCGGCTACCACGGCTGTGAACTGGCGCAGGTCCGCCCCGGCGAGAGCGTCACGGTGTACGGCGCGGGTCCGGTCGGTCTCATGGCCGCCTACTCGGCGCTGCTGCGCGGTGCGAGGAAGGTGTTCGTCGTGGACCGGATCGCCGAGCGGCTGCAGAAGGCCGAGGAGATCGGCGCGGTTCCCGTCGACTTCGCCGAGGGCGACCCGGTCGAGCAGATCCACGCGCAGACCGAGGGCATGGGCACCGACAAGGGCATCGACGCCGTCGGCTACCAGGCGTCGGCGGGTGGCGGGGACACCGACCGCGAGGAACCGGCGACCGTGCTGAACTCGCTGGTCCGTACGGTCCGGGCCACCGGAATGCTCGGCATTCCCGGGCTCTACGTCCCCTCCGACCCCGGCGCCCCCGACGAGCAGTCCAAGCAGGGCATGCTCCTCGTCGCCGTCGGCAAGCTCTTCGAGAAGGGCCTGCGGATGGGCACGGGGCAGTGCAACGTGAAGCGCTACAACCGGCAGCTGCGCGACATGATCATCGAGGGCCGGGCGGCGCCCAGCTTCGTGGTCTCCCACGAACTGCCCCTGGACCAGGCGCCGTCGGCCTACGACAAGTTCGACAAGCGCATCGAGGGCTACACCAAGGTGATCCTGCACCCGTAACGCGCGGCGGCGGCCGGTGAGGCCCCGGCGTTATTCGGATGCGGGGACGGTCCGAGCGGTGGAACGGTGGGCGGCGTCGGCCGCCCACCGTTCCCGTTCAGGAGCCTTCATGATCCACCGCGTCACCGTGCCCTCCCTCTTCCCGCCGCCCGCCTATTCCCACGTCTCCGTCGTCGAGGCGGGCACCCGGCTGGCCTTCCTCGCCGGATCCGTTCCGCTGGACGCGGACGGGAAGCTGGTCGGCGAGGGGGATCCGGTGCGGCAGGCCCGGCAGGTCGTCGCCAACCTCGGGGAACAGCTGGGGGCGGTGGGCAGCGGGCCGGAGCACGTCGTCGCGACCGATGTGTACGTCGTGAGCGCCGAGCCCGCCGTGCTCTCCGCCGTGTGGGACGTCGTCGAGGCGTCCGGGCTGAGCACCGGGCCCCACTCGTCGACCCTGATCGGCGTGGCCTGCCTCGGCTACACCGGGCAGCTCGTCGAGATCACGGCGACGGCGGTGGTACCGGACCCCGGGCCGGCCGCCGCGTGACGGCCGGTGAGCGGGCGGTGGTCCTGCGCCGGGCCGTCGCCTCCGATGCCGGTGCCGCGGCCGGAGTCTGGCTGCGGTCCTTCGCCGCCGCGCTGCCGGACGTGGTCCGGCCCCGGTCCGACGACGAGGTCCGGGACTACTTCCGGCATGTCCTGGTGCCGCTGCGTGAGACGTGGGTAGCGGAGGCGGCGGGCGGGGGTGTCGTCGGTGTGCTGGTACTGGAGGGTGAGGAGCTGGAGCAGCTGTACCTCGACCCCGGGTGGCGCGGGCGCGGCGTCGGCGACCGGTTCGTGGCACTGGCCAAGGAACGCAGCCCCACGGGACTGTCCCTGTGGACCTTCCAGGTCAACGCGCCCGCGCACCGCTTCTACGAACGGCACGGTTTCACGGCCGTGGAGTGGACGGACGGCTCGGGGAACGAGGAGCGCGAGCCGGACGTGCGGTACGAGTGGCGGCCGTGAGGCGTCAGGCGCGGCGGGCGTAGCGGTCCGTCGCGGCCACCAGGGCGGCGTCACCGGCCGCGCCCGCGTCGTGGCCGCCCTCGTCGACGATCACCAGCTCGCTGTCCGGCCAGGCGTGGTGGAGCCGCCAGACGATGCCGAGGAGGTTGCCGAAGTCGAGGCTGCCCTGGACCAGGGTGCCGGGGATGCCCTTCAGCAGGTGGGCGTCGCGCAGGACGACACCCTCGTCGTCGTCCCGCCCCCGGCCTCCGTCTGCGCCCAGGAAGTGGTCGTTGCCCCAGTAGTGGGTGACGGTACGGGCGAAGCCCAGGCGGAACACCGGGTCCCGGAAGCGTTCGACCGAGCCCGGCGGGGCGGGGATCATCGCCGTCTCCCAGTCGGTCCAGGCCAGCGCGGCACGCTCCCTGACCTCCGGGTCGGGCGACTCCAGCAGCCTGTTGTACGCGGCGGCCGGGTTGCCGTCGCGTTCGCCCGCGGGCAGCCCGGCGAGGAAACGCTCATGAGCGTCGGGGAAGACCGTGCCCAGTCCACGGGTCAGCAGGGCCACTTCGGCGTTCGAGCCGGTGGCCACTCCGGTCAGGACGAGTTCGGAGACGACCCCGGGGTGGGTCTGCGCGTACCGCAGCCCCAGGACCGACCCCCACGACACGCCCCACACCAGCCACCGCTCGATGCCCAGGTGGGCGCGCAGCCGCTCCAGGTCCGCCATGAGGTGGGCGGTGGTGTTGACGCTCATGTCGGTCGCGGGATCGCTCGCCGGGGGCTCGGACCGGCCGGCGCCGCGCTGGTCGAGCAGGACGATCCGGTAGGCGGCCGGGTCGAAGTAGCGCCGCAGGTTCGGGCTGGTGCCGGAGCCGGGGCCGCCGTGCAGCACCAGCGCGGGTTTGCCGTCCGGGTTCCCGCTGGTCTCCCAGTGGACACGGTTGCCGTCACCGACGTCGAGCATGCCGTGGTCGTACGGTTCGATCTCGGGGTATCTGCTCATCGGCGCACGGTATCGCCGCCGGCCGGGGCCGCTCATCCCCTTTCCGCGGTGCCCAGTCCCGCCGCCTCGGCCGCCGTGCGCAGGACGTCCCTGAGCATCTCGGGGGTGAGGCGGCCGGTGAAGGTGTTGCGCTGGCTGACGTGGAAGCAGCCGAGGAGGTGGAGGCCGGGGCCGTCGGGGGCGGCGAGCGTGGTGCGGGCGCCGTGCGCGAAGGCGGGCCGGGGCCTCGGTACGGTCCAGCCCGCTTCGGCGAACGCGGGGAGTGCCGCCTGCCAGCCGTACGCACCGAGCACGAGCGCCGCCCGGACCGTCGGCCGCATCAGGTGCAGCTCCTGCACCAGCCAGGGGCGGCACGCGTCCCGCTCGTCGGGGGTGGGCTTGTTGGCGGGCGGGGCGCAGTGCACGGGCGAGGTGATGCGCACCCCGTACAGTTCCAGTCCGTCGTCGGCGTGCGTGGACGTCGGCTGTGAGGCGAGCCCCACGTCGTACAGCGCCTGGTACAGCACGTCGCCGGAGCGGTCCCCGGTGAACATCCGGCCCGTGCGGTTCCCGCCGTGCGCCGCGGGTGCCAGGCCGACGATCAGCAGCCTGGCGTCCGGGGGCCCGAACCCGGGCACCGGCCTGCCCCAGTACGTCCAGTCCGCGAACGCCGCCCGCTTGGTACGGGCCACCTCCTCGCGCCAGTCGACCAGCCGGGGGCAGGCACGGCAGCCGGCGATGCGCCGGTCGAGTCGGGAGAGGCCGCTGGGATCCATGGCTCCACGGTAGAGGCCGGCTGGGGAACGGCGCCGAGGGCCGTTCCGCAGGTGGCGCCGCCCGCGGAAATCTCCGCACGGTCCATCGGACGATCGGGCTAAGGTCGGGGGCATGGTGTCCGAGGGTGCGGAGAACGACAGGGCGGCCGGGGCGGCCACGCATCGCGCGGGTGGCGCGGACGAGGCCGATCCCAAGATCGCCGCTGCGGTGGCGGCCGCCGAGGCGGCCGGTCCGCCGAACGGCGAATCGGTGCGGATCGACAGCTGGATCTGGTCGGTGCGGCTGGTCAAGACGCGGTCCCTCGGTGCCGCGGCCTGCCGGGGCGGACATGTCCGGGTGAACGGCGAGCGGGTGAAGCCCTCGCACTCCGTCCGCATCGGCGACGAGGTGCGGCTGCGGGCCGAGACCCGGGAGCGGATCGTCGTCGTCAAGCGGCTGATCCGCAAGCGGGTGGGCGCGCCCGTGGCGGTCCAGTGCTACATCGACAACTCCCCGCCGCCCCCGCCCCGCGATGCCGTGGCTCCGGCCGGGATCCGCGACCGGGGCACCGGCCGCCCGACCAAGCGCGACCGCCGCGAGATGGAACGCCTGCGGGGACTGGGCGCACCGCTCGGTCTCGGCGAGCCGGATCCGATCGGCGGGCCCGGCATCCCCGACGACCTGGGCTCCGGCGACCGTGGGAGAGCCGGCGACCGGCGTACGGCCGCCGGGCGCCGGGACGCCAAGGGTGCGCGTAGGTCCCGTGGCGGAGGATCGGGCGGATCGACACGCGCGTGAGGCGGGCGCGGCCGGGGCCGGTGGTTCCGGATGCCGCGCCGGCCCGGCGGGCAGACGGGCAGGCGGACGGGCGGGCGTGGGGAAGGGCCGGTGCTTCCCGGCTTGGCCTCACCCCCGGTGGCGCAGGAGTCGCAGCAGGTCCGTGGTGTGGCTCCGGCGGGCCCAGGCGATCAGGACGAGCGGCACCAGGAGGACGATCGGTGTCGCCGCGTTCTCACCGTCGAACACCGTGAGCTGCGTGACGAACGCGCCCACCATCAGCGCGGCCAGTCCCGTCGCCGCCGCCGACTGGAGGACCGGCACCAACAGACCGATCGCTCCCGCCAGTTCGAGCACGCCGATGGCGTACATGCCCGGATCACCCCAGCCCATCTCCTCGAAGGGCGCGACCGCCGAGGAGTGGGCGATCAGCTTGGGCAGCGCGCTCGCGAGCGCGTAGAACAGCGCGAGCAGCACCTGCACTCCGCGCAGGGCGATACGGGCACGCCGTCCGCGCGCGGATCCGGAGGTGGCGGCGGGCGTGGTGGGAGCGGTGGGCGTGGTGGGAGCGGTGGTCTCGGACATGGGGGTCTCTCCTGGGGTGCGGTCCGTGCTGCTGTCACAGGGGTAGACCGTCCCTCGACCGTGAACTCATCGCTCGGCGGGGCGCGTTGTGCAATCAGTCCGCGGTCGTCGGCACCGCCCTCACCCACATCCTGTCCGCCGTCAGATACCGGTCCACCGTCAGACCCTCCTCCCCCAGTGCCTCCTCGAACTGCTGCCTCGTCAGTGGCCGGGCGCGGAACGTCTGGGTCCAGACCGCGTCCGGGAACACATACTCCGCGTGGACCGAGTCGACCCCGTCCCCGACCGGCTCCGCCGACACGATCCGGACGGTGAACCCCGCCGGGTCGACCCGCTCGCGCGGCACATCGGTGTGGTACTCCTCGCCCTCCCGCTGGATCAGCACGCACCCGCCCTTCGCCAGATGCCGCACGCAGGTGCGCAGCATGCCCCGCCGCACCTCGACATCCCCCGCGTGCACCAGGAAGGACGCGAGCAGCACCACGTCGAAGGTCTCTCCGACGTCCAGTCCTTCTATGGAGGCGCATATCGTCCGCGCCCCGCGCACGCGCTCCAGCATCTGCGCCGACTCGTCCACCGCGGTGACGTCGAAGCCCCGCTCCAGCAGCGCGTGGGTCACCCGGCCCACGCCGCTGCCCAGCTCCAGCACCCGCGCCCCGGCCGGCACCGCGGCGGCGATGACGTCCGGCTCGTCCCCGACGGGCAGCCGCGAGTAGAGCTCCACCGCGCAGCCGTCCGGGGTGATCGCCCCCGGTCCCGTCCCCTCGTACCCCTCACGCATTTTCAGCTCCATGTCCGTCCAACGGACCGCCTCCGCACGCCCGTTCCCACCCGCGGCAGGTTCACCCGTCCGAGTGAGGGACGGTCTTCATCCGGCCGGTGAACCGCCCCGCATCGGGTACCTGGAAGGACGAAAAGCGCAGGTCGTGGGGGCGGGAAGGGCGGTGAGGACGATGCGTACGGGCAGTGAACCGGTGACCGCGCGCAGTCCCTTGCGGATGCGGTTCTGGCTCAGCGTGTGGGGCGTGCTCTGGACGGTCGCCGGGACGATGGCGTTCGCGCTCGCGGGACATCCCGGCTGGGCGCTCGCCTGCGGGGCGCTGTGGCTGCTGGTCACGGCCGACCTGATCGTCGTGGTCCGGCACCTCCGCCAGGGACCGCACTACCAGCCGGGGCGCGATGTCCCCCCGTACGACCCTCCGGGGAACCGGCCGTAGCGCGGGCGCGACGTGCGGCCGTGGCGCGCGGTCGTCACTCCTCGAAGCGGGCCGCCTTCAGATACTCCGGGTTCGGGTCCAGGGCGGCCGCCAGCCGGAAGTGGCGCTTGGCCGGGTGCGGGCGGTTCTGCCGCTGATAGGTGCGGGCGAGCGCGAAGTGGGCGAAGGCGTTGTCCGGCTCGCGCTCCAGGACCAGGGAGAATTCCAGCTCGGCGGGGCGCAGTTGCGCCGCCGCGAAGAAGGCACGGGCCCTCAGCAGGCGCGCGGCGGTGTTCTCCGGGTGGACGTCGATCACGCCGTCCAGCAGTTTCACCGCGCCCCGCGGGTCCCGTGAGGCGAGCAGCTGCTCGGCGGCACGGAAGTCGATGACATGCGTCTCCGGCGTACGTCCGGTCGGACCACTGGTCTCGGGCACGGCGGAATCCTTCCCTTGCTGATCAGGTGCAACGCCCCGGCCGGGGCCGTCTATTCCGGCTGCTCCGGGTGCTGCTGCTCCGGGTGCTCCGATCCGGCTGCGTGCGCCCGGCGGACGAGTTCGGACCACACGTCCTTGACGCGCTGTGCCAGTTCGTCGAGCGGGACGTCGTTGTCGATGACGATGTCGGCGATCGCCCGGCGCTGCTCGCGGGTCGCCTGGGCGGCCATCCGCGCGCGGGCGTCCGCCTCGCTCATGCCGCGCCGGCTCACGAGCCGGTCGAGCTGGGTCTCGGGGCTGGCGTCGACCACGATCACCAGGTCGTACAGAGGCGCGAGCCCGTTCTCCGTGAGCAGGGGGACGTCATGGACGACGACGGCGTCCTCCGCGGCGGCCTCCTCCAGTGCGCGGGAGCGGGCGCCCACCAGGGGGTGGACGATGGAGTTGAGGACGGCCAGTTTCCCGGCGTCGGCGAAGACGATCGAGCCGAGCCGGGCCCGGTCCAGACTGCCGTCCGCGGCCAGGATCTCCTCGCCGAAGGCGTCCACGACCGCGGCGAGACCGGGCGTCCCCGGCTCGACGACCTCCCGCGCGATGCGGTCCGCGTCGATCAGCACGGCCCCGCTCTCGACGAGCAGCCGGGACACCTCGCTCTTGCCGGCGCCGATACCGCCGGTCAGGCCCACTGTCAGCATGGCAGCAGCCTAGGACGCGGGCCGGGGCGCGCCCGGGCCGGGGGACCTCAGATGTCGCCTTCGCGTTCCGCCAGGAAGCGCTCGAACTCCCGGCCGATCTCGTCCGCCGACGGGATCTCCACCGGCTCGGCGAGCATGTTGCCCCGGGTCTCCGCGCCGGCGGCGGCGTCGTACTGGTGCTCGAGGCCCTGGACGAGGGCGGTCAGTTCCTCGTCGCCCTCCCGGATCTGGCGGTCGATCTCGGTCTGGGTGCGGTGGGCGTCGGTGCGCAGCGAGTGCGCGACGCCGGGCAGGACCAGTCCGGTGGCGGCCGTGATGGTCTCCAGGGCGGTCAGTGCCGCGTCCGGGTACGGGGAACGGGCGATGTAGTGCGGTACGTGCGCGGCGACGCCCAGGACGTCGTGGCCGGCCTGCATGAGCCGGTACTCGACGAGGGCCTCGGCACTGCCGGGCACCTGCGCCTCGTCGAAGACGGTGCTGGTCACCGGGACGAGGTCGGTCCGGTTGCCGTGCGGGGTGATGCCGACGGGGCGGGTGTGGGGGACGCCCATGGGGATGCCGTGGAAGTTCACGGACAGGCGGACGCCGAGCCGCTCCACGATCTCCCGGACGGCCCCGGCGAAGCGTTCCCACTCGACGTCCGGTTCGGGACCGGACAGCAGCAGGAAGGGCGCTCCGGTGGCGTCCTGGACGAGGCGCACCTCGATGGCGGGCACCTCGTAGTCGCTCCAGCGGTCGCGGGTGAACGTCAGCAGCGGGCGCCGGGCGCGGTAGTCGACGAGCCGGTCGTGGTCGAACCGGGCGACGACCTGGTGGGGCAGGGAGTCGAGCAGCCGGTCGACGATCTGGTCGCCGGTCTCCCCCGCGTCGATGTATCCGTCGAAGTGGTAGAGCATGACAAGCCCGGCCGACTCCTGGGCCAGCGCCATGTCGACGACGCCGAGCCCCTTCGGCTCCCATGCGTACAAACCCTGCGGATCAAGCACAGTGACCGCTCCTCCTCGTGTCCGTACACAACAACGTGGCCCCCGTCACCGGCATTCCCGGGGGCGCGGGGAAGTGCGCGACAAGCCCCCACAAGCCCCCACAGGCCCGCGGCGGGGCTGCGGTCGGCCGCTGCCCCCGTCGAGGGGCAGCACTTCAGGGGCAGCACTTCGGGGGCAGCACTGAGGGGCCGCACCTCGAAAGGTACGGCCCCTCAGTCAACGGCTAGGCGTCAGCGGCGAGCGTTCAGCTCTGGCCGCCCGCCAGCTTCTCGCGCAGAGCGGCGAGCGCCTCGTCCGAGGCGAGCGCGCCGGACTGGTCGCCACCCTCGGAGGAGTACGAACCGCCACCGGACGCGGCCGGAGCGGCGGCCTCGCCACCCTCGGCAGCGGCCTTCTCGTCCGCCTCGCGGGACTTGATGACCTGCGCCTGGTGCTGCTCGAAGCGGCTCTGCGCCTCGGCGTACTGGCGCTCCCACTCCTCGCGCTGCTTCTCGTAGCCCTCGAGCCAGTCGTTGGTCTCGGGGTCGAAGCCCTCGGGGTAGATGTAGTTGCCCTGGTCGTCGTAGGACGCGGCCATGCCGTACAGGGTCGGGTCGAACTCGACCGCCGACGGGTCGGCACCGAAGGACTCGTTGGCCTGCTTCAGCGAGAGGCTGATGCGGCGGCGCTCGAGGTCGATGTCGATGACCTTGACGAAGATCTCGTCGTTGACCTGGACGACCTGCTCCGGGATCTCCACGTGGCGCTCGGCCAGCTCGGAGATGTGGACCAGACCCTCGATGCCCTCGTCCACGCGGACGAACGCACCGAACGGAACCAGCTTCGTGACCTTGCCGGGCACGACCTGGCCGATCTGGTGGGTGCGGGCGAACTGCTGCCACGGGTCTTCCTGGGTCGCCTTCAGCGACAGGGAGACACGCTCGCGGTCCATGTCGACGTCGAGGACCTCGACGGTGACTTCCTGGCCGACCTCGACGACCTCGGACGGGTGGTCGATGTGCTTCCAGGACAGCTCGGAGACGTGAACCAGACCGTCGACGCCACCCAGGTCCACGAAGGCACCGAAGTTGACGATCGAGGAGACGACGCCGGAACGGACCTGACCCTTCTGGAGGGTGGTGAGGAACGTCTGGCGGACCTCGGACTGGGTCTGCTCCAGCCAGGCACGGCGGGACAGGACCACGTTGTTGCGGTTCTTGTCCAGCTCGATGATCTTCGCCTCGAGCTCCTTGCCCACGTAGGGCTGGAGGTCGCGGACACGGCGCATCTCGACCAGGGAGGCCGGGAGGAAGCCGCGGAGGCCGATGTCGAGGATGAGACCACCCTTGACGACCTCGATGACGGTACCGGTGACGATGCCGTCCTCTTCCTTGATCTTCTCGATGGTGCCCCAGGCACGCTCGTACTGGGCGCGCTTCTTCGAGAGGATCAGGCGGCCTTCCTTGTCCTCCTTCTGGAGGACCAGGGCCTCGATCTCGTCACCGACGGCGACGACCTCGTTGGGGTCGACGTCGTGCTTGATCGAGAGCTCGCGGCTCGGAATGACACCTTCGGTCTTGTAACCGATGTCGAGCAGGACCTCGTCCCGGTCGACCTTCACGATGACGCCGTCGACGATGTCGCCGTCGTTGAAGTACTTGATCGTCTCGTCGATCGCTGCGAGGAAGGCTTCCTCGTTACCGATGTCGTTGACCGCAACCTGCGGGGTGGTGGCGGTGGTCTCGGTGCTGCTCGTCATGTGGGAAAGGGCTCCGGTACGGACATTGAAGTCGTAGGTACTGCTACGCCGGAGCCCGTTTCGCTCTGCAGAAGCCGGACAGCCAAGGAAGCGCCCCGCCAGATACTGGCGACGACGCCTCGAGAACCGAGGGGACATACAACAGATGCGAGCGCAGCCTGCTACGTCTGAGGTGCGCAGGCTCGCAGCGCAACTTGTAGCATACGGGGGCAGCCGGGCAGGGTCAATGCGCGAAGCCGCCCACCCGGGGCGGATCGCCGCATAACCGGCACAATTCCCGTCATCCGAGGCCACGCAGGGGCCAGGAACACCCTTCGGCGACACGCCGGGGTCCGGCTGGACGGAAGAGTACGACGAGGGAGCCGATCATCCAAGAGCCCGTAGCGCCCGAACCGGAGGCGACCCGGCGGGAGGCCGGTGTCACGGAGAGCTCACGCGCCAATCGGGGCTGGTGGGACCGGAACGCGGACGAGTACCAGACCGAGCACGGCACGTTCCTCGGCGACGACCGCTTCGTGTGGGGTCCCGAGGGACTGGACGAGGTGGAGGCGGAGCTGCTCGGCCCGCCGGAGGAGCTGAAGGGGCTCGGCGTCCTGGAGCTGGGTGCCGGCGCGGCGCAGTGCTCGCGCTGGCTGGCCGCGCAGGGGGCGCGTCCGGTGGCCCTGGACATCTCGCACCGGCAGTTGCAGCACGCGCTGCGCATCGGCGGGCCGTTCCCGCTGGTGTGCGCCGACGCGGGGGCGCTGCCGTTCGCCGACGGCTCCTTCGACCTGGCCTGCTCGGCGTACGGGGCGCTGCCCTTCGTCGCCGATCCGCGGCTGGTGCTGCGCGAGGTGCGGCGGGTGCTGCGGCCGGGCGGCCGGCTGGTGTTCTCCGTGACGCATCCGATCCGCTGGGCGTTCCCGGACGAGCCTGGCCCGGAGGGGCTGAGCGTGTCGGCGTCGTACTTCGACCGCACACCGTACGTGGAGCAGGGCGAGGACGGCCGCGCGGTGTACGTCGAGCACCACAGGACGATCGGGGACCGGGTGCGTGATGTGGTCGCCTCGGGGTTCCGGCTGGTGGACCTGGTGGAGCCGCCGTGGCCAGCCTGGAACACCTCCGAGTGGGGCGGCTGGTCCCCGCTGCGCGGGAATCTGATCCCGGGGACGGCGATCTTCGTGTGTGTACGGGACTGAGTGCGTGATCCGTTACGACGCCCTGGACGCCCTTCCGGTACGTGCCGCCCTGCCCGGGCTGACCGGCGCGCTGGACGCGCACGGCACGGCGGTGCTGGTGGCGCCGCCCGGTACCGGGAAGACGACGCTGGTGCCGCCGGCGCTGGCGGGGCTGCTCGGGGCGGGGCCCGCGCGGCGGGTGCTGGTCGCCGAGCCGCGGCGGATCGCCGCCCGCGCGGCGGCACGGCGGATGGCGTGGCTGCTGGGTGAGCGCGTCGGCGAGTCGGTCGGGTTCACCGTGCGCGGGGAGCGGGCGGTGGGGCGGCGCACGCGCGTGGAGGTCGTCACGACCGGTGTGCTCCTGCAGCGCCTGCAGCGCGACCAGGAGCTGTCCGGGGTGGACGTGGTGGTGCTGGACGAGTGTCACGAGCGGCATCTGGACGCGGACACGGCGGCGGCGTTCCTGTGGGACGTGCGCGAGACGCTCCGCCCGGAGCTGCGGCTGGTGGCCGCGTCGGCGACGACGGACGCGGAGGGCTGGGCGCGGCTGCTGGGCGGTGCGCCGGTGGTCGAGGCGCGCGGTGCCGCGTACCCGGTGGAGGTCGTCTGGGCGCCTCCCGCGCGTGCGGTGCGGCCGCCGCACGGGATGCGGGTCGATCCGGCGCTGCTGGCGCATGTGGCGTCGGTGGTGCGGCGGGCGCTGGCCGAGCGGGAGGGTGACGTGCTGGCGTTCCTGCCCGGGGTGGGCGAGATCGCGCGGGTGGCGGGGCTGCTGGGCGACCTCGGCGGTGTCGAGGTCCTCCAGGTGCACGGGCGGGCACCGGCCGCCGTTCAGGACGCGGTGCTGTCGCCCGGGGAGCGGCGGCGGGTGGTGCTGGCGACGGCGGTGGCGGAGTCCTCGCTGACGGTTCCCGGGGTGCGGGTGGTGGTGGACTCGGGTCTCGCCCGCGAGCCGCGGGTCGATCACGCGCGGGGGCTGAGCGCGCTGACGACGGTACGGGCCTCCCGCGCGGCGGGCTTGCAGCGGGCGGGGCGGGCCGGGCGTGAGGCGCCGGGTGCGGTGTACCGCTGCTGGGCGGAGGCGGAGGACGCGCGGCTGCCGCGGTTCCCCTCCCCCGAGATCAAGGTGGCCGACCTGACGGCGTTCGCGCTCCAGGCGGCCTGCTGGGGCGATCCGGACGCCTCGGGGCTGGCGCTGCTGGACTCCCCGCCGGCGGGGGCGATGGCGGCGGCCCGGTCCACGCTGGCGGCGATCGGCGCGGTGGGCCCTGATGGCCGTGCCACGGCGCGGGGTGCGCGGCTGTCGCGCCTGGGGCTGCATCCCCGGCTGGGGCGGGCCCTGCTGGACGCAGCGCCGGTGGTGGGTCCGGGCCTCGCCGCCGAGGTGGTCGCGCTGATCGGTGAGGAGCCGCCGCGCGACTACGGGGACGATCTGTCCGCCGCCCTGCGCACCGCGCGGCGCGGCGGCGACGCGTACGCCGCGCGGTGGCGCACGGAGGCGCGCCGCCTGCGGAGTCTCATGACCGAGAACACCGGTGGCTCCGCCGGTGGGGCCGGTGGGGCCGGTGGGGTCGACGCCGGTGTCGCCGGTGGCGCCGGTGGCGCTGATGCCGCCGATCAAGCCGGTGCAGTCGGCGGCTCCGGTGCCGGGCGTGGCTCTGGTGGGCCCGGTGCAGCCGCCGGTGGGGTCAGTGGGGTCGACGCCGGTGTCGCCGGTGGCGCTGATGCCGCCGGCCACGCCCGTGCGGCCGACGGCTCCGGTGCTGGCCGTGACTCCGGTGGGCCCGGTGCAGCCGCCGGTGGGGCCAGTGGGCTGGTGAGCGCCAGTGCGGCCCGTGGCTCCGGTGCCGGCCGTGACTCCGGCGGGCCCGATGGGGCCGATGCAGCCGCCGGTCAGGCCACTGGACTGATGAGCGCCAATGCCGCCGCTGCGGCCCGCGACTCCGGTGCCGGCCGTGGCTCCGGTGGGGCCGGTGCAGCCGGGGAGGTCGAGAGCGTCCGTGCGGTGGGGGCGGTCGGCGCCGGTTCCGCTCATGGCGCTGGTGCCGTCCGTGCGGCCGGTGCGGCTCGGGGAGCCCGTGCAGCCCGTGAATCCAGCGCCGCCGGGAGCGTCCGTGCCGCTGGTGCTGCCGGTTTCGGTGGTGGGGAGGAACGGCGGGTCGGGATGGTCGTGGCGCTCGCGTTTCCCGAGCGGGTGGGGCGCGCGGAGGGCGGGTCGTATCTGATGGTGGGCGGGACCCGGGCCGAGGTGGGGGCCGGGTCCGGGGTGCGGGGGGCCGAGTGGGTCGCCGTGGCCGTGGCCGACCGGCCCGTGGGGAGGGGGCACGCGCGTGTGGGGCTCGGGGCGGTCGTCGACGAGGCGATCGCGCGGTACGCGGCCGGCGCGCTGCTGGAGCGCCGCGAGGAGGTGCACTGGGCCGACGGGGACGTCGTCGCGCGGGAGGTCGAGCGGCTCGGGGCGGTGGAACTGGCCGTACGGCCGCACACCGGCGCCGGCGCCTCGCTCGTACGGGCCGCGCTGCTGGACGGGCTGCGGCGGGAGGGGTTCGGGCTGTTGCGGTGGTCTGCCGGGACGGCCGTACTGCGGCAGCGGCTGGCCTTTCTGCACGGCCGGCTGGGCGAGCCCTGGCCCGATGTGTCCGACGCGGCGCTCCACGCGCGTGTGGAGGAGTGGCTGGAGCCGGAGCTGAGCCGGGCCCGGCGGCGGGCCGACCTCGCGCGGATCGACGCCGGGCAGGCGCTCGGGCGGCTGCTGCCCTGGGCTTCCGGCCAGGCCGCGCGGCTCGACGAGCTCGCGCCCGAGCGGATCACCGTGCCGAGTGGGTCCGCGGTCCGGGTCGACTACTCCGACCCGGACCGCCCGGTGCTGGCCGTGAAGCTCCAGGAGATGTTCGGACTCCAGGAGTCGCCCCGGGTGGCCGGGGTGCCGCTGCTGGTGCACCTGCTGTCCCCGGCCGGGCGTCCTGCCGCCGTGACGGCCGACCTCGCCTCCTTCTGGCGGGACGGCTACCGGGCCGTACGGGCCGAACTGCGCGGGCGCTATCCCAGACACCCGTGGCCCGAGGACCCGGCCGCCGCCGAGCCGACCCGGCACACCAACGCGCGGCCGCGGCGGTGAGCCGTCGCTTGGCGGGCCGTCAGGCGGTGGGGCTCGCCGACGGCTCCGGGGACGGGCTCTCCGTCTCTGCCGCCGCCACGGTCAGTTCGACCGTGAGGGTCGCTCCGCCCACGGTGGTGACGCGGAGCAGGAACGTGCCGGTGGTGTCGTCCGCGTACAGCCGCGGCAGTTTCAGCAGGCCGTCCGCGTCGGTCTCGAGACGCTTCAGCGTGCGGACCGCCCTGCCGTCGGCGTCCTTGAAGTAGGGGCCCTCGTCGTTCTCGGCCGGGTCGTCGGCGGAGGTGACGAGCGTGGCGGTGGCGGCGACCCTGTCGGCGGCGGCACCGTCGTGGGTGGCCTTCAGCTCGATCTGCTCGGCGAACTCGCCGCCCGGGGTGCACGTCAGTGCCGTCTCACGGGTGCGGACGAGGGTGTCGGCCGCGCGTTCGGTGACCGTCGCCTTGTAGGCGACGCCCGGGATGTCGCGGCCCACGACGACCGCGCGGACGGCGAACGCGCCGGTCTTCTCGCCGGCCCGGAGCGCGGGTGCCACGGCGACGCCCGACGCGTTGGTGACCACGGTGGCCACGCTCTCGCCGCCGGCGAACGTGGTGTCGGTGTCGCCGTGGATGGTGAAGCGGATCCGCACCTTGGCCACCGCCTTGCCGGCGTCGGTCTCCGCGCGGGCGCTGATCCGCTTGCCGAAGGTGTCGCCCGCCATCGCGGTGAGCGTCGCGGGGCTCGCGTCCTCCAGGTGGTCCACCGTGTCGGTGGGGGTCGGAGGAGTGGGGGTGGGCGGCGGAGTGGTGGGGCTGCCGCTGCCGGGGTCGGTCGGTTTGGGGCTCGGAGCGGAACCGCCCGGCTTGTCCGGCGCGGGAGTCGGCCTGGGGGTGGGCTTGGGCGCCGGCGGGGTGGCCGGGGTCGACGGGGACGTCGACGGGGAGGGCCGTACCGTCGTGCCGGCGTCGCTGCGGTCGCCGGGCAGCGCGCCGGAGCCGTCCGGGATCTCGTGGGTGCCCTTCCGGTAGTACTCCAGCCACGACAGGACGGTGTTCAGATAGTCCGTCGAGTTGTTGTAGCTGAGGATCGCCTTCCTGAGGTCTCCCCGGTCGGAGAGGTCCCAGCCGAAGCGGCACAGGTAGTGGCCGGCGGAGAGGGCGGCGTCGTAGATGTTGTTGGGGTCCTCGCGGCCGTCGCCGTTGCCGTCTCGGCCCGCCCACTCCCAGGTGGAGGGGATGAACTGCATGGGGCCGACGGCCTGGTCGTAGGTGCTGTTGCCGTCGTAGGCGCCGTCGTCGGTGTCCTTGATGAGGGCGAAGCCGTTGCCGTCGAGCTGGGGGCCGAGGATGGGCGAGAGGGTGGTGCCGTCGGCGTCGACGCGTCCGCCGCGTGCCTGGCCGGACTCCACCTTGCCGATGGCGGCGAGGAGTTGCCAGGGCAGGTTGCAGCCGGGCTTCTTCTCGCGCAGCGCCGCCTCGGCCTTCTTGTAGGCGTCGAGGACGGTCGCGGGTATGCCTGCCTCGGCCTCCGACGGGTCGACGGCGCCGGTGCCGGTGCCCGGGGAGGGGTTGGGGCTGTTGAGGGGCGGCAGGTCCGTGTAGTACGGGGAGTTGCCGGTCGCGCTGCCGCCGTCGGCGGTCGCCTCGGGCGAGGGCGTGGCGTCGGAGGCGGTCTGTCTGCCCTGGCCGTCGACCGTGACGCCCGGGGCCTGGGACGCGGACAGGGCTGCCACCGCTGCCGCGGCCACGGCGGTGGTCGCGGCTCCCTTGCGCAGCCTCCTGCCGAAATGCGCCGCCATAGAGTGAACCCCTCCCGTGGGCGCTGTGGCGCCCGTCGACGTGTGCTGTGTCCGCCCTGTTGTGACGTCCGTCCCCGCCCGCCGGTTGCCCTGCGCGGTCCTCCGGCACGACGACCCTCGCGACCCTACGACAACTTCCTTTGCGCGCACACCCGTTCATGACCGGTATTCACCGATTGGCCACATTGCGGGTGCGGCGGGGCCGGGACGGGACGTCGCGCATACTGATGCCTTTCGATGCACGGGCCCCGGCGGCCCGGTCAATGCCTGCCGCGAGGAGTCGAGTTGCCGTTCACGTTGAGCCACGCGGTGGCGGTTCTGCCGGCCGTACGCACCGATGGGAGCGGCCGGGCCGCCCTGGTCCCCTCGGTGCTGATCGCGGGCACGTTCGCTCCCGACATGACCTACTACGCGGCGAGTGTCCTGTCGGGCGCGATGGAGTTCGGCGATGTGACCCACGCCTTCGGGGGTGTGTTCACCGTCGATGTGCTCATCGCCTGGGCGCTGGTGGGGTTGTGGCTGCTGCTGCGCGAGCCGCTGGTGGCGCTGTTGCCGCGATCGCGGCAGGGGCGGGTGGCGGCGCTGGTGCGCTGCGGGGCGCCGCGGGCGCGGATCCGGCCGTCGCTGGTGGCGCGCTGGTACGTCTCGGCGGTGCTGGGGGCGTCGACGCACGTGGTGTGGGACGCGTTCACGCACCTCGACCGGTGGGGGATGCGGGTGTTTCCCGTGCTGGGCGAGGAGATCGCGGGGTCGCCGTTGTACTGGTATCTGCAGTACGGCGGTTCGGCGGTGGCCGCGGTGGTGATCGCGCTGTTCGTGGCCCGGGCGCTGCGCCGGATGGCGCCGGGGGCCGCGGGGGCGGCTGGAACGGCGGGGGCGGTGGCGGACGGGCCGGTGGGGGTGGCGGTCCTCTCCGCCGCCGACCGGTGGGCGGCCGTCGCGCTGCTCGGCGGGTGTGCGGTGGTGGGGGCGGTGCAGCGGGCTTCGCGGTGGTGGGCCTACTGGGGTTCGACCGCGAAGCCCTGGGAACTGATCCCGACGGTGTGCTTCGGCGCGGGCGCGGGGCTGGTCCTCGCGCTGCCGTTGTACGCGCTGGCCGTCAGGGCGTGGCGTCCGGCCACCCCGGCCACGGCGGACTCGGAAGGCTCCGGCACGCGGCGGAGCGACCGTACGGCCGCACGCTGAGGGTCTCGCTCGCCGCGACGAACACGGTGACGGTGCGGACGGGGCGGGGCCGGGGCAGCAGGCTCACCACGAGGGTGAGATAGGCACGGGCCAGCTCGGCCCACAGCCGCCAGGGCGGCTGCCCGCCGGTGGGGGTGCGGTCGCCTCTTCGGCGGCCGTCGGTGATGCGGCGGCCGAGCTCCGCGGTGGCGTGGCGCAGCGCGGTCGCGAGGGTGGTGGGGATGCGGGCGGTACTTGCGGCGGCCGCGAAGACCGGAACCGGCGGAAACGCCTTGAGAGTGGGTCCGTCGGCGTCGGCCCGCGGGGGTGCCGCTCTGCGGTGAAGCATGCGTATACCCATGCGACGCATCCTGTCCGCCAACCCGCCCCACGGCGTGCCCGCGGGGTCCACGCGAGTGAACCCCCTTCCGGGCGCCGGCGGCGAACGGCGCCCGCGCGCCACGCGTCCCTCCGGGCGCGCTGAGGGACCCCCGCAACAGCGACGGCACTCTCCCTTTCACCACATGGCGTGCCCGCCGGGCCCCTCCGGGGGCCGGCGGCACGGCGGCTGCACGCCAGGACGCTGAGGGAGGTCGCTGCGGGGACGGCGGCGCGCGTCTCTGCGGAGATGCGGGGAGCGGCCACTGCGTCGACGGGAGCGCAGGTCCCTCCCGAAGCACCGAGGAAAGGGCCGCTCCGTCGGTGCCGGCATCAGCACCTCCCGGGCTGAGCCGAGCGGGGACCTCGTACGGCTCCTTCGCGCGCGCTCGTGGGCGCGGCGGGCGAAGCGCGGCCGAGCGCGGCGCCGCGGCAGGGCCCGGGCAGCCGCCCCGGCGTGCCACCGGCAGGTGCAGGCCCCCGACGGGCCGCCGGAACGGTGGTACACCGCTGGGCCGCGCCGGCGGACCGGAGCGGCGTCGTCGCGGTGGCCAGGTCCGGGCCCGGTGATGCCGTGGCAGCGGCGCCGCCCGGTCCGCACCGGCGCAGGCCGCACGGTGCGGGCCCGGGCAGCCGCCCCGGCGTGCCGCCGGCAGGTGGAGCGCCGAGCGGGGACCTCGTACGGCTCCTTCGCACGCGCTCGTCGGCGCGGCGGGCGAAGCGCGGCCGAGCGCGGCGCCGCGGCAGGGCCCGGGCAGCCGCCCCGGCGTGCCACCGGCAGGTGCAGGCCCCCGACGGGCCGCCGGAACGGTGGTACACCGCTGGGCCGCGCCGGCGGACCGGAGCGGCGTCGTCGCGGTGGCCAGGGCCGGGCCCGGTGATGCCGTGGCAGCGGCGCCGCCCGGTCCGCACCGGCGCAGGCCGCACGGTGCGGGCCCGGGCAGCCGCCCCGGCGTGCCGCCGGCAGGTGGAGCGCCGAGCGGGGACCTCGTACGGCTCCTCCGCACGCGCTCGTGGGCGCGGCGGGCGAAGCGCGGCCGAGCGCGGCGCCGCGGCAGGGCCCGGGCAACTGACCCGGCGGGCCACCGGCAGGTGGAGGCCCCCGACGGGCCGCCGGAACGGTGGTGCACCGCTGGGCCGCGCCGGCGGACCGGGGCGGCGTCGTCGCGATGGGCAGGGCCGGGCCCGGTGATGCCGTGGCAGCGGCGCCGCCCCGGTCCGCCGGCGCAGGCCGCACGGTGGCGGTTGCCCGCCGATGCGGCGGGCACGGCGCGCCTCGGGCCGGCGTCAGGGCCCGCAGGGCGGTGCCCCGGCCGGGGCACCGCCCTGCGGGCCCGCCGTCGCGGCGGGGTCAGTGGGCTGCCGACTCCCAGTCGGGGCCCGCGCCCAGCGAGACGCCCAGGGGGACCCGGAGCTGGACGGCGGATGCCATCTCGCGGCGGACCAGGTCCTCCACCGTCGCGCGCTCGCCGGGGGCGAGCTCCAGGACGATTTCGTCGTGGACCTGGAGGAGCATGCGGGAGCGCAGGTCCGCCTCGCGCAGCGCGCGGTCCACGTTCAGCATGGCGATCTTGACGATGTCCGCCGCCGTGCCCTGGATCGGCGCGTTCAGCGCCATGCGCTCGGCCGCCTCGCGGCGCTGGCGGTTGTCGCTGTTGAGGTCGGGCAGGTAGCGGCGGCGGCCGAACAGCGTCGCCGTGTAGCCCGTCGCCCGCGCCTCGTCGACGACCCGGCGCAGATAGTCCCGTACGCCGCCGAACCGCTCGAAGTACGCGTCCATCAGGGCGCGGGCCTCCGCCGCCTCGATGTTCAGCTGCTGGGAGAGGCCGAACGCCGACAGTCCGTACGCCAGGCCGTACGACATCGCCTTGATCTTGCGGCGCATCTCCGCGTCCACCGCGGACTGCTCGACCGAGAACACCTGCGCGGCCGCCGTGGTGTGCAGGTCCTCGCCCGAGGTGAACGCCTCGATCAGGCCGGCGTCCTCGGAGAGGTGGGCCATCACGCGCAGTTCGATCTGGCTGTAGTCGGCGGTGAGGAGCGACTCGAAGCCCTCGCCGACGACGAAGCCGCGGCGGATCGCGCGGCCCTCGTCCGTGCGGACCGGGATGTTCTGGAGGTTGGGGTCCGTCGAGGACAGGCGGCCCGTCGCGGCGACGGTCTGGTTGAACGTGGTGTGGATACGGCCGTCCGCGGCGATCGTCTTGATCAGGCCCTCGACGGTGACGCGCAGCTTCGCCTGCTCACGGTGGCGGAGCATGATCACCGGCAGTTCGTTGTCCGTCTGGCCCGCCAGCCAGGCCAGCGCGTCGGCGTCGGTCGTGTAGCCGGTCTTCGTCTTCTTCGTCTTCGGCAGCGCCAGCTCGCCGAAGAGAACCTCCTGGAGCTGCTTGGGCGAGCCCAGATTGAACTCGTGCCCCGCCGCCGCGTGGGCCTCCTTCACCGCCTGCTGCACGGCGCCGGCGAACATCTGCTCCATGGCCTGCAGGTGCTCCCGGTCGGCCGCGATGCCATGCCGCTCCATGCGGGCCAGCAGGGCCGACGTGGGCAGTTCCATGTCGCGGAGCAGATCCGCGGCGCCCACCTCCGCCAGGCGGCCCTCGAAGGCCTCGCCCAGGTCGAGGACGGCGCGGGCCTGCACCATCAGTGCCTCGGCCTGGGCGCCGTCGTCCGCACCGAAGGCCAGCTGGCCGTCGGGCGCGGCGGCGGGGGCCAGCTCGCGGTGCAGATACTCCAGGGACAGCGCGTCCAGGTCGAAGGAGCGGCGGCCCGGCTTCACCAGGTACGCGGCGAGCGCGGTGTCCATGGTGACGCCCTCGATGCTCCAGCCGTGCTCGGCGAAGACGCGCATCGCGCCCTTGGCGTTGTGGAACACCTTGGGACGCTCCGCGTCGGCGAGCCAGGCGGTGAACGCCCGCTCGTCGGTCTCGTCCAGCTCGGACGGGTCGAACCAGGCGGCTGGTCCGCCGGCCGTGGCCAGCGCGATCTCGGCGACCGAGCCGGTGCCGAGCGCCCAGGTGCCGACCGTCGCGACTCCGAGGGGGCCGGTGCCGTGCTCGGTGAGCCAGCCGGTCAGCTCGCCGGGGCCCAGCACCGTGCCGTCCAGCTCCACGCCCTCCGTGACGACCGGGGTGGTCTCCGCCTCCTCCGCGCCCGGGTCGACGGCGAACAGGCGCTCGCGCAGCGAGGGGTTCCTGATCTCCAGGGTGTCCAGGACGACCGCCACGGCCTTGCGGTCGTAGGCGGCGCGCTCCAGGTCGGGGACGGCCCTGGGCAGCTCGACCCGGCGCTCCAGCTCGGTGAGCCTGCGGTTGAGCTTGACGGACTCCAGGTGGTCGCGCAGGTTCTGCCCGGCCTTGCCCTTGACCTCGTCGACGCGCTCGACCAGGTCGGCGAAGGAACCGAACTGGTTGATCCACTTCGCGGCGGTCTTCTCGCCGACGCCGGGGATGCCGGGCAGGTTGTCGGACGGGTCGCCGCGCAGTGCGGCGAAGTCCGGGTACTGGGCGGGCGTCAGGCCGTACTTCTCGAAGACCTTCTCCGGGGTGAACCGGGTCAGCTCGGAGACGCCCTTCGTCGGATACAGCACGGTGGTGTGCTCGGAGACCAGCTGGAAGGAGTCACGGTCGCCGGTGACGATCAGCACCTCGAAGCCCTCGGCCTCCGCCTGGGTGGCGAGGGTGGCGATGATGTCGTCGGCCTCGTAGCCCTCGACGGCGAAGCGCTGCGCGTTCATCGCGTCGAGCAGTTCGCCGATCAGCTCGACCTGGCCCTTGAACTCGTCGGGGGTCTTGGAGCGGTTCGCCTTGTACTCGGTGAACTCCTCCGAGCGCCACGTCTTGCGGGAGACGTCGAAGGCGACGGCGAAGTGCGTGGGCGCCTCGTCACGGAGCGTGTTGGCCAGCATCGACGCGAAGCCGTAGATGGCGTTGGTCGGCTGGCCCGTCGCGGTGGTGAAGTTCTCAGCGGGCAGCGCGAAGAACGCGCGGTACGCGAGTGAGTGCCCGTCCATGAGCATCAGGCGGGGGCCGCCGGGGGTCTGGTCGGTCTTCTTCGATGCTGTCTCTGCCACGTACCCGATCCTGCCACGTGGCACTGACAGTCGGTTCCGCCCGTGTGCGGCGGTACGGATCCGTCCCCTCCGCCTCTTCCCTTCCCGGGCCCGAACGGGCCTTGTCCCCGAACGCCGGGCGGGCTGTACGGGATGGGAGGATCGGAGATCCACCTCACACGTGTGCGTGAACAGGAGTGCGCGATGGCAACGAAGCCGCCCCAGGGTGATCCGGTTCAGGACGCGCCGCAGGTCGCCGGGCCGAAGCGGGCCGCTGCCGGGCTCCCCGCGATCGGTCACACCCTGCGCATGGCCCAGCAGCAGATGGGCGTGAAGCGTACGGCGCTGACGCTGCTCAACGTGAACCAGAAGGACGGCTTCGACTGCCCGGGCTGCGCCTGGCCGGAGCCGGAGCACCGGCACAAGGCGGAGTTCTGCGAGAACGGCGCGAAGGCCGTGGCCGAGGAGGCCACCCTGCGCCGGGTCACCCCGGAGTTCTTCGCCGCGCACCCGGTGACGGAGCTGGCCGGACGCAGCGGCTACTGGCTGGGGCAGCAGGGCCGGCTGACGCACCCCATGTACCTCCCCGAGGGCGGTGACCGCTACGAGCCGGTGACCTGGGAGCGGGCGTTCGACATCGTCGGCGAGGAGATCGGCGCCCTCTCCTCCCCCGACGAGGCCGTCTTCTACACCTCGGGGCGCACCAGCAACGAGGCGGCGTTCCTCTACCAGCTGTTCGCGCGGGAGCTCGGCACCAACAATCTGCCGGACTGCTCCAACATGTGCCACGAGTCGTCCGGCTCGGCCCTGTCGGAGACGATCGGCGTCGGCAAGGGCAGCGTGCTGCTGGAGGACCTCCACCGGGCGGATCTGATCATCGTCGCCGGGCAGAACCCCGGCACCAACCACCCGCGCATGCTGTCGGCCCTGGAGAAGGCCAAGGCGAACGGCGCGCGGATCGTCAGTGTGAACCCGCTGCCCGAGGCGGGCCTGGAGCGGTTCAAGAACCCGCAGACCGCCAAGGGGCTCGCCACGGGCGCCGCCCTGACCGACCTGTTCCTGCAGATCCGTCTCGGCGGCGACCAGGCCCTCTTCCGCCTCCTCAACAAGCTGATCCTCGACACGCCGGGCGCGGTGGACGAGGAGTTCGTGCGCGAACACACACACGGCTACGAGGAGTTCGCCGAGGCCGCGCGCGCCGCCGACTGGGACGGCACGCTCACCGCGACGGGGCTCACGCGCGGGGACATCGAGCGGTGCCTGCGGATGGTCCTGGAGTCGGAGCGCGTCATCGTGTGCTGGGCGATGGGTCTCACCCAGCACAAGCACTCGGTGCCCATGATCCGCGAGATCGTCAACTTCCTGCTGCTGCGCGGCAACATCGGCCGCCCCGGCGCGGGGGTGTGCCCGGTGCGCGGCCACTCCAACGTGCAGGGCGACCGCACGATGGGCATCTTCGAGCGGCCGGCGCCGGCGTTCCTGGACGCCCTGGAGAAGGAGTTCGGCTTCGCGCCGCCGCGCGAGCACGGTTACGACGTCGTACGGGCCATCCGCGCGCTGCGCGACGGAAAGGCGAAGGTGTTCTTCGCCATGGGCGGCAACTTCGTCTCCGCCTCCCCCGACACGGAGGTCACCGAGGCGGCGATGCGCCGGGCCCGGCTGACGGTGCACGTGTCGACCAAGCTGAACCGCTCGCACACCGTCACGGGCGCGCGGGCGCTGATCCTGCCGACGCTGGGCCGCACCGAGCGGGATGTGCAGGACGGCGGCGAGCAGTTCGTCACCGTCGAGGACTCGATGGGCATGGTGCACGCCTCGCGCGGCCGGCTGGAACCGGCAAGCGGGCAGCTGCTGTCCGAGCCGGCCATCGTGTGCCGGCTGGCCCGCCGCGTCCTCGGCGAGCGCAGCACGGTGCCGTGGGAGGAGTTCGAGAAGGACTACGCGGCGATCCGGGACCGCATCGCGCGGGTGATCCCCGGCTTCGAGGACTTCAACACGCGTGTGGCACGCCCGGGGGGCTTCGCGCTGCCGCACGCCCCGCGCGACGAACGCCGCTTCCCCACCGCGACCGGCAAGGCCAACTTCACCGCCGCGCCGGTGGAGTACCCCGAACTGCCCGAGGGCCGGCTGCTGTTGCAGACCCTGCGCTCGCACGACCAGTACAACACCACGATCTACGGCCTGGACGACCGCTACCGGGGGATCAGGAACGGCCGCCGGGTGGTGCTGGTGAATCCGGAGGACGCGCGGGAGCTGCGGCTCGTGGACGGCAGTTACGTCGACCTGGTCGGCGAGTGGAAGGACGGCGTGGAGCGCAGGGCGCCCGGTTTCCGTGTCGTGCACTACCCGACCGCGCGGGGCTGTGCGGCGGCGTACTACCCGGAGACGAACGTCCTGGTGCCGCTGGACGCCACCGCGGACACCAGCAACACCCCGGCCAGCAAGTCGGTCGTGGTGCGTCTGGAACAATCGGCGACCGACTGAGCGTTCGCTCAGCAGACAGCCGTACGACGCACGACGAGACGAATGGAGCCGGGCCCATGGGAGAGCAGCAGCAGGTGAAGTTCCCGCAGGGGGTCATCGACGAGTACGCCGCGCTCGGTGTGGACCTGCCGGCGCTCTTCTCGGCGGGCCATCTGGGCACGCGGATGGGCGTGCAGATCCTGGAGGCCTCGGCGGAGCGGGTCGTCGGGACGATGCCGGTGGAGGGCAACACCCAGCCGTACGGGCTGCTGCACGGCGGCGCGTCGGCGGTGCTGGCGGAGACGCTGGGGTCGGTGGGTTCGATGCTGCACGGAGGGAGCTCCAAGATCGCTGTGGGGGTCGACCTCAACTGCACGCATCACCGCGGCGTCCGCTCCGGCATGGTCACCGGGGTGGCCACGCCGGTGCACCGGGGGCGGTCGACGGCGACGTACGAGATCGTCATCACCGACGAGGCGGACAAGCGGGTGTGCACCGCGCGGCTGACCTGCCTGCTGCGGGACGCCGGCCCCGGCGACGCGGAGCGGGCGGCGGGCTGACCCCCGCGGTGGTGCGGGGCGACCACGACCCCGCACCACCATCCCGCCCGCGCGGGCGGGAGCGGTGGGGCCACGCGATCGGGACCGCCTCAGCCCGCCCTGGCCACCAGCCGGCCCCCGCGCCAGAGGCGCCCGCGCGGGCGCGACACAACCGCTGCCCACCCACGCCGCGCACTCGCCCCCGGCCACAGGCGCCCACGCGTCCCCACACCACCGAGCGAACCCCACCCCCGCCCAGGACACCAGCCCCCCGCCACCCCAGAGCGCCCGGACGGGCCCTGTGCGCCCAGGCCGTACGTCCCCGGCCCCCGCATCCCGGTCCGTCCCCGCGCCACAGGCCGCCCACGCGGGCGGCTGGGCCCCACCCCTGCGCGTCCCGACCCTGTGCGCCCCGCCCCCACGCCATGCCCCGGCCCCCGCACCGCCATTGCCTCCGCCCGGGCGGCGTCCTAGCGTTCGGAGCATGGGGCGGGGAGGCAGTTCTCGACCACGGGCCGGGGCGTTCGCCGCGGTCCTCGCGACCGCGCTGGCCGTGGCCGGTTGTGGTGCGGCGGAATCCGGCCACGCGCGGGACGCGGCCCCGCCGGCCGGCCGGCCCTCCTCACCGTCACCCCGGGTGACGTCCGACGCGGACCTGTGCACGGCGATCGTCGGCCACTGGTCGCGCGAGGTGCTCGACGGCGGCACCTACGGCGACTACCAGTCCATGGGGCTGTCCGGCGGCCAGTACGACATCCTGCGCGACGTGGTCGACTCCGCCCGGGCCGCGGAGCGTCAAGGCGCGTCGGACATTGGCCAGTTGATCGACCGTGAGGCGCGCGAGAGGTGCGTCGCGTGGTATCGGGCCGGCGGGCCCGGAGAGGGGCCCTGGCGGTGAGCGGGATCGGCCCCGTCGAGCCGGGAGAGGGGACCCGCGCGCGGGGCGCCTCCCTCGCGCCCCGCGCCCAACGCAGTGCACTGGTCCAGCAGTTCGAGCGCCACCGCGGGGCCGTCCTCGGCGGCCTCCTCGCCGTCGCCGTACTCGCCGGCGGCTTCTCCCTCCACGCCACCCGGCCCCGCCCGCAGCCACCGCCGGAGCCGCTGTTCCCGAACCAGGTGACGTCCATCGAGTACCTGAACTCGCAGGCCACCGAGGCGAACACCGCCCCGCGGAGTTTCACTTTCGATGTGGAGGTGAAGACGGAATCCGGCCCTCCGGTCACTGTCACCCGGATTTCCCAGCCGTACGCGGGACTGTCCGTGACCTCCACCCCGCGCACCCCTTTCCGGACAAATGCAGGCTCCCCCCGCAAGATCACCATCACCATGCGGGTGACGGAATGCGGAAAAGTGCCACGGAACGCCGGACTCCCTTTCCTGGATGTAACGCTGCGTAATACGCGCGCAATGCAGGTGCACAGCTTCATCCTCGGGCACCAGTACGCACAGGACCTCTCCCAGGCCCTGCAAGTAGCCTGCAGCAACGGTTTTCGGTAATCACCAAAACCGCTGATACACCTGAACCACCCCCTCCGAGTCCTGCGGTTTCTCACCATCCGGACAGGGCAAAACGGCGAGAATTCTGCTCTTCCCCCCACTCAGTACCGCTCTGCAATACGTCGTGTCATAACAAGAGCGTCACAGCCTTGGCCAGAGTCTCCTCCGCATTCCCCACCCGCGCTTAGAGTCACCGCCAGTCACCGCGCCGCCCGATTCTCACTTCGGCCCAGCGCTCGACTCGGCCGTTTCCACCGGGAAGCGGCTGTCAGGGGAAAGGACTGGATCGTGCGTCAACGTTCGCTCATCGCCATCACCGCCGCCCTGGCGGCGGGTGCACTCACCCTCACCGCCTGCGGCTCACGCGACGACGACGGCGGCGGCAGCTCGGACTCCGGCAACGGTGGCACCACCGTGGTCATCGGCGTCGACGCGCCGCTGACCGGCGACCTGTCCGCGCTCGGCCTCGGTATCAAGAACTCCGTGGACCTCGCGGCCAAGACCGCCAACAAGGAGAAGTACGTCGAGGGGATCACCTTCAAGATCGAAGCCCTCGACGACCAGGGCCAGGCCTCCGTCGGCCAGCAGAACGCCACCAAGCTCGTCGCCAACGACGACGTCCTCGGCGTCGTCGGCCCGCTGAACTCCTCCGTCGGCGAGTCGATGCAGAAGGTCTTCGACCAGGCCAAGCTGGTCGAGGTCTCCCCGGCCAACACCAACCCCGCCCTCACCCAGGGCGTGGACTGGCAGACCAACAAGGTCCGGCCGTACAAGTCGTACTTCCGTACCGCGACCACGGACGCCATCCAGGGCCCGTTCGCCGCGCAGTACGTCTTCAACGACGCCAAGAAGAAGAAGGTCTTCGTCATCGACGACAAGAAGACCTACGGCGCCGGTCTGGCCGCCACCTTCACCGAGGAGTTCAAGAAGCTCGGCGGCGAGGTGGTCGGGACCGAGCACATCAACCCCGACAGCAAGGACTTCAACGCCGTCGCCACCAAGGTCAAGAACTCCGGCGCCGACGTCGTCTACTACGGCGGTGAATACCCGCAGGCCGGCCCGCTGAGCAAGCAGATCAAGGAAGCCGGGGCCAAGATCCCGCTGGTCGGCGGTGACGGCATCTACAGCGCCGACTTCATCAAGCTGTCCGGCGCCGCCGGCACCGGTGACCTGGCCACCTCCGTCGGCGCGCCCGTCGAGGAGCTCCCCTCCGCCAAGGAATTCGTCGCCAACTACGAGGCCGCCGGATACAACGAGGACTACGAGGCGTACGGCGGCTACTCCTACGACTCGGCCTGGGCGATCATCGAGGCCGTCAAGAAGGTCGTCGAGGACAACGACGGAAAGCTGCCCGACGACGCCCGCTCCAAGGTCGTCGACGCCATGCAGAACGTCTCCTTCGACGGAGTGACCGGCAAGGTCTCCTTCGACGAGTTCGGTGACGCCACCAACAAGCAGCTCACCGTGTACTCCGTCAAGGACGGCGACTGGACCACCGTGAAGTCCGGCACCTTCACCGGCTGACCTCCGCCGGCACCACTTTCACGAGCCGCGCGGGGCGCTGTTCCACTGGCGTCCCGCGCGGACTCGCATCCGGCCCCATCCGTCGAATATTCCGAAAGTCTCGGAGGACATGCGGTGAACGAACTGCCGCAGCAGCTGGTCAACGGCCTGCTACTGGGATCCATGTACGGGCTGATCGCCATCGGCTACACGATGGTCTACGGCATTGTCCAGCTCATCAACTTCGCGCACGGCGAGATCTTCATGGTCGGTGCCTTCGGCGCGCTCACGGTACACATGTACCTCCTGCCCGACGGCACCTCCATCTGGGTGGCCCTGCCACTGATGCTGCTCGGCGCCATGATCGTCTCCGTCGCGGTCGCCATCGGGGCGGAACGGTTCGCCTACCGCCCGCTGCGCGGCGCCCCCCGCCTCGCCCCGCTCATCACCGCCATCGGACTCTCCCTCGCGCTCCAGCAGGCGATCTGGGCCTTCTACCCCAGCGCGAAGTCCAAGCTGCCCTTCCCCCAGATCGAGGGCGGCCCGTTCACCATCGGCGGCGCCACCCTGCAGACCGGTGACATCTTCCTGCTCGTCGCGGCCCCCATCAGCATGGCCTTCCTCGCCTACTTCGTGATGCGCACCCGCACCGGACGCGGCATGCAGGCCACCGCCCAGGACCCGGACACCGCCAAGCTCATGGGCGTCAACACCGACCGCATCATCGTGGTCGCCTTCGCCCTCGGCGCCGTCTTCGCCGCCATCGGAGGCGTCGCCAACGGCCTGAAGTACGGCCAGATCGACTTCAAGATGGGCTTCATCCTCGGCCTCAAGGCCTTCACCGCGGCGGTCCTCGGCGGCATCGGCAACATCTACGGCGCCATGATCGGCGGTGTGGTCCTCGGCGTCGCCGAGACCCTGGCCACCGCCTACATCGCCGACATTCCCGGCCTGGACAAGTTCGGCAGCCAGTCCTGGGCCGACGTCTGGGCCTTCATCCTCCTCATCCTCGTGCTCCTGTTCCGGCCGCAGGGCCTGCTCGGCGAGCGCGTTGCGGACAGGGCGTGACACCGATGACCACACAGACCACCGCTTCGTCCACCGCGGCCACCCCCGCCGCGAGCACCTCCACCGGCCTCATCGGCATCCCCCCGCACATCGGCCGCGCCCTCGCCACCGGCGGCAGCGCCCTCGCCGTCGTCTCCACCTTCCTGGCATGGACCTGGACCGCCGAGTTCCCGGGCGACCTCACCGTCTACGGCTACCCCGGCGGACTCCAGGTGCTCGTCCTCGTGGGCGGCCTGCTCGCCACGCTGTTCGCCCTCGCCTCCTACGGCGTCAAGGGACTGCGCTGGCTCACTCCGGCCGGCGCCGACGCGGCCGTGAAGTACGCCGCACTCGGCACCTTCGCCACCGCCTGGTACACCATCCTCGCGATCAGCTTCCAGCTCGGCGGCCTGGTCAACCTGGAACCCGGCGGCTACGTCGCAGCGGCGGCCACGCTCATAGCCGTCCTCGGCGCCCTCGCGCTCCCCTTCGAGCGGCCCGAACCCGACCCCTTCGACCCGGACGACACCGGCTGGGAGCGGTTCAAGCACGGTGCCGGCCACGCCTGGGCCACCCTGCGGGCGGCGTTCGCCTCCGGCAGCCCGCGCCCCGTGCGCGCCCTGCCGTCCTACGTCGAGATCCTGATCATCGTCGGCGTCCTGGCCCTTGCCCTGGTCGTCTTCACCTACGGCATCGGCACCGAGTACGACGAACTCTTCGTCGGCTTCCTGATCACCGCCGGCTTCGGCTTCAGCGCGCTCAACCGCTCCGGCCTGATCAACCACGCCTCGCAGATCACCGCACGGCACACGAACATCACCGTCTGCGGCGCCTTCATCGCGGCGGCCTGCTTCCCCTTCACCCAGACCGACGACCAGTACGCCACCCTCGGCGTCTACATCCTCATCTTCGCCACCGTCGCTCTGGGTCTGAACATCGTCGTCGGCCTGGCCGGCCTGCTCGACCTCGGATACGTCGCCTTCCTCGGTGTCGGCGCCTACGCGGCCGCGCTCGTCTCCGGCTCGCCCAGCTCGCCCTTCGGCGTCCACTTCCCCTTCTGGGCCGCCGTGCTCGTCGGGGCCGTGGCCTCCCTCGTCTTCGGCGTCCTCATCGGCGCCCCGACGCTGCGGCTGCGCGGCGACTACCTCGCCATCGTCACCCTCGGCTTCGGTGAGATCTTCCGGATCGCGGCCAACAACACCGACGGCACCTCCGGTCCCGACCTGACCAACGGCTCCAACGGCATCGCGTCCATCCCGGACCTGAAGATCCTCGGCTTCGACCTCGGCGTCTCGCACGACATCGCCGGCTTCACCATCGGCCGGTTCGCCAACTACTTCTTCCTGATGCTGCTCATCACGGCCGTCGTCGTGCTCGTCTTCCGGCGCAGCGGCGACTCCCGTATCGGCCGTGCCTGGGTCGCCATCCGCGAGGACGAGACGGCGGCCGAGGCCATGGGCATCCACGGCTTCCGGGTCAAGCTCATCGCCTTCGCGGTCGGCGCCACCCTCGCCGGCCTCGCCGGAACCGTCCAGGCACACGTCACCTACACCGTGACCCCCGAGCAGTACCTGTTCGCCGGCACCACCCCGCCCAACTCGGCCTTCCTGCTCGCCGCGGTCGTCCTCGGCGGCATGGGCACCATCGCCGGTCCCCTCATCGGAGCCGCGCTGCTCTTCCTGATCCCCAACAAGCTCCAGTTCCTGGGCGACTTCCAGCTCCTCGCCTTCGGTCTCGCACTCGTCCTGCTGATGCGTTTCCGTCCCGAGGGCCTGATCCCCAACCGGCGCCGCCAGCTGGAGTTCCACGAAGAGGCCGAAGCGCCCACCGTCCTGAGCAAGACAGGGGCCTGACCACCATGACCACCGACACCACCACCAAGGACACCACCCCGGGCGCACCCGCCCCCGGCGCCACCGTCCTCGACGCGCGCGGCGTCACCATGCGCTTCGGCGGCCTCACCGCCGTCCGCGACGTCGACCTCACCGTCCACAGCGGCGAGATCGTCGGTCTCATCGGCCCCAACGGCGCCGGCAAGACCACGTTCTTCAACTGCCTCACGGGCCTCTACACCCCCACCGAGGGCGAGGTCCGCTACAAGGACAAGGTCCTGCCGCCCAAGTCCTTCAAGGTCACCGCCGCCGGCATCGCCCGGACGTTCCAGAACATCCGGCTCTTCGCCAACATGACCGTCCTGGAGAACGTCCTCGTCGGCCGCCACACCCGCACCAAGGAGGGCTTCTGGTCGGCCGTCCTGCGCGGGCCCGGCTTCCACCGGGCCGAGGCCGCCTCCCGGGAACGCGCCATGGAACTCCTGGAGTTCGTCGGCCTCGACGCCAAGGCCGACCATCTGGCGCGCAACCTCCCCTACGGTGAGCAGCGCAAGCTCGAGATCGCCCGCGCCCTCGCGAGCGAGCCCGGCCTGCTGCTCCTCGACGAGCCCACCGCCGGCATGAACCCCCAGGAGACCCGGGCGGCGGAGGAACTCATCTTCGCCATCCGCGACCAGGGCATCGCCGTCCTCGTGATCGAGCACGACATGCGGTTCATCTTCAACCTCTGCGACCGCGTCGCCGTCCTCGTCCAGGGCCAGAAGCTCGTCGAGGGCGACCCGGCCACCGTCCAGGGCGACGAGCGCGTCATCGCCGCCTACATCGGTGAGCCCATGGAGAACGACCCGGGCGCCGCGGAGGCCGCCGAGGTCGAAGCCGCCGAGGCCGCGGCCGCTGCCGAGACGGAAGCGGAAGCAGAGGCAGACGCAGAGGCGGAAGCAGAGGCGGAGGCCACCACGGACGCCGCGCCCGGCAAGGAGAACGACCGATGACCGCACTCCTCGAAGTCGAGGACCTCAAAGTCGCCTACGGCAAGATCCAGGCCGTCAAGGGCATCTCGTTCAGCGTGGACGCCGGCGAGGTGGTCACCCTCATCGGCACCAACGGCGCCGGCAAGACCACCACCCTGCGCACGCTCTCGGGGCTGCTCAAGCCCGTCGGCGGCCAGATCAAGTTCGAGGGCAGGTCGCTCAAGAAGATCCCCGCCCACAAGATCGTCTCGCTCGGGCTCGCCCACTCCCCCGAGGGGCGGCACATCTTCCCCCGCATGACGATCGAGGACAACCTCCGGCTCGGCGCCTTCCTCCGCACCGACAGGGCGGGCATCGAGAAGGACATCCGGCGCGCCTACGACCTCTTCCCCATCCTCGGGGAACGCCGCAAGCAGGCCGCCGGCACCCTCTCCGGCGGTGAGCAGCAGATGCTCGCCATGGGCAGGGCGCTGATGTCCCAGCCGAAGCTGCTCATGCTCGACGAACCCTCCATGGGGCTCTCGCCGATCATGATGCAGAAGATCATGGCGACCATCGCCGAACTGAAGTCCCAGGGCACCACCATCCTGCTCGTCGAGCAGAACGCCCAGGCGGCCCTGTCCCTGGCCGACCACGGTCACGTCATGGAGGTCGGCAACATCGTCCTCTCCGGCACCGGACGGGACCTCCTGCACGACGAGTCGGTCCGCAAGGCGTACCTCGGCGAGGACTGAGGCACTCCACGGCAGAGGCCCGCGCCCCCTTGTCGACGGGGAGCGCGGGCCTCTGCCGTACGGGTCCTAGCCCTTCGACGCCTTCTTCTCCTCGGCGTCGTCGATGACCGCCTGCGCCACCTGCTGCATCGACATCCGCCGGTCCATGGAGGTCTTCTGGATCCACCGGAACGCGGCCGGCTCCGACAGCCCGTACTGCGTCTGCAGCACCGACTTCGCGCGGTCCACCAGCTTGCGCGTCTCCAGCCGCAGACTCAGGTCCGCGACCTCGCGCTCCAGCTCCTTCAGCTCCGTGAACCGGGACACCGCCATCTCGATGGCCGGCACCACGTCGCTCTTGCTGAACGGCTTCACCAGGTACGCCATCGCGCCGGCGTCCCGTGCCCGCTCCACGAGGTCGCGCTGCGAGAACGCGGTCAGCATCAGCACCGGGGCGATGCTCTCCTCGGCGATCTTCTCGGCCGCCGAGATGCCGTCCAGCTTCGGCATCTTCACATCGAGGATCACCAGGTCGGGCCGGTGCTCGCGCGCCAGCTCCACGGCCTGCTCACCGTCACCGGCCTCCCCGACGACGGTGTACCCCTCCTCCTCCAGCATCTCTTTGAGATCGAGCCGGATCAGGGCCTCGTCCTCGGCGATGACGACGCGCGTCGTCATCGGAGGTACGTGCGACTTGTCGTCGTCGGGCACGTCTACGGGCTGGGGCGACTCGGGGGCGCTCACGTGGGCTCCTTGGTGCGGGGCAGGCCGGTACTGCTGACAAGAGCGTACCCAGCTGCGATAAGGTGGGGACACGGCGGGTAACCGTCGACCTTCGTTTTGTAGGGCGCCCCGGTAGCCCAGCGGTAGAGGCAATGGTCTCAAACACCATCCAGCGTCGGTTCGAATCCGACCCGGGGTACTTTTCCTCTGAATTCAAGGTCACCATTTGAGAGCGGATGTTCACCTTTCGGGTGAACATCCGCTTTTGTCGTGTGTCACACGTGAGAGCTGTTCGGCGCCCCCTGTGGGGGGCTGTCGTCCTCGCCGATGTGGTGGACGCGGACCAGGTTCGTGGAGCCCGGGACCCCCGGCGGGGAGCCGGCCGTGATGACGACGGTGTCGCCCTTCGCGCAGCGGGCGTAGCCGATGAGCAGGTCGTCGACCTGGTCGACCATCGCGTCCGTGGTGTTCACATGGGGGCCGAGGAAGGTCTCCACGCCCCAGGTGAGGCTGAGTTGCGAGCGGGTGGCCGGATCCGGGGTGAAGGCGAGGACCGGGATCGGGGAGCGGTAGCGGGACAGGCGGCGGGCGGTGTCGCCGGACTGGGTGAAGGCGACCAGGAACCTGGCGCCGAGGAAGTCGCCCATCTCGGCCGCCGCGCGGGCGACCGCTCCGCCCTGGGTGCGGGGCTTGTTGCGTTCGGTGAGCGGCGGCAGTCCCTTGGCGAGGATGTCCTCCTCGGCGGCTTCCACGATGCGCGCCATGGTGCGGACGGTGTCGACGGCGTGCTTGCCGACGCTGGTCTCGCCGGAGAGCATGACGGCGTCGGTGCCGTCGATGACGGCGTTGGCCACGTCGGAGGCCTCGGCGCGGGTGGGGCGGGCGTTGTCGATCATCGAGTCGAGCATCTGGGTGGCGACGATGACCGGCTTGGCGTTGCGCTTGGCGAGCTTGATGGCGCGCTTCTGCACGATGGGCACCTGCTCCAGGGGCATCTCCACGCCCAGGTCCCCGCGGGCGACCATGATGCCGTCGAAGGCCGCCACGATGTCGTCGATGTTCTCGACGGCCTGGGGCTTCTCGACCTTGGCGATGACGGGGAGGCGGCGGCCCTCCTCGTCCATGATGCGGTGCACGTCCCTGATGTCGCGTCCGCTGCGGACGAAGGAGAGGGCGACGACGTCGAAGCCGGTGCGCACGGCCCAGCGCAGGTCGTCCTCGTCCTTCTTGGAGAGGGCGGGGACGGAGACGGCGACACCGGGGAGGTTGAGGCCCTTGTGGTCGGAGACCACGCCTCCCTCGACGACGGTGGTGCGGACGCGGGGGCCGTCGACGGCGGTGACCTCGAGGGTGACCTTGCCGTCGTCGACGAGGACGCGCTCGCCGGGGGTGACGTCGGCGGCGAGCCCCGCGTAGGTGGTGCCGCAGCCGTGGCGGTCGCCTTCGGCGCCCTCCTCGACGGTGATGGTGAAGGTGTCGCCGCGTTCGAGGAGTACGGGACCTTCGGTGAAGCGGCCGAGCCGGATCTTCGGGCCTTGAAGATCGGCGAGGAGGCCGACACTGCGGCCCGTTTCGTCGGCGGCCTTCCGCACCCGGCGGTAGCGCTCCTCGTGCTCGGCGTGCCCGCCGTGGCTGAGGTTGAGGCGGGCCACGTCCATTCCGGCGTCGACCAGTGCTTTGATCTGGTCGTACGAGTCGGTGGCGGGGCCCAGTGTGCAGACGATTTTCGCTCGGCGCATGTTTCGACCCTAGGGCTTACCGATGGGTAGCGAATTGGTTGCATGTGACGACTCAACGGCCGGTCGATGAAAGGCTCTTGACAGGTGTTGAATTGTGCGCCGGGCCGCTCCGATGAGCGTGCGCGGCGCGCGCCGGCCGTGGAATGGGGGCTCGACGGACGGGCGGTCACCGGATCGCAACCCGCGGGGTCTGTTCCGGTCGACGTGTTCAGGTCAGAATCATCGGGCTCATCTACGCGCGTTGTTCGTCCTGGTGCGAGGAGAACCTGACATGCCGCTGAACCGCCGGAAGTTCCTCAAGAGGTCCGCCGTGACGGGAGCGGGGGTGACACTGGCGGGTGCGGCGGCCGCTCCCGCCGCCGGAGCGGCCGGGACGGGACGGGGGAGGAAGCGGGTGAAGCGGTACGCGCTGACCGTGCTGGGGACGACCGATCTGCACGGGCACGTCTTCAACTGGGACTACTTCAAGGACGCCGCGTACACGGACGCGGCCGGCAACGCGCAGGGGCTGGCCCGGGTGTCGACGCTGGTGAACCAGGTCCGTGCGGAGAAGGGCCGGAGCAACACCCTGCTGCTGGACGCGGGCGACACGATCCAGGGCACCCCGCTGACGTACTACTACGCGAAGGTGGACCCGATCACCGCCGAGGGCGGTCCGGTGCATCCGATGGCGCAGGCGATGAACGCGATCGGGTACGACGCGGTGGCGCTCGGCAACCACGAGTTCAACTACGGCATCGAGACGCTGCGAAAATTCGAGGAGCAGTGCGATTTCCCGCTGCTGGGTGCGAACGCGCTGGACGCGAAGACGCTGAAGCCGGCCTTTCCCCCGTACTTCATCAAGACGTTCCGGGTGAAGGGCGCTCCCCCGGTGAAGGTGGCGGTTCTCGGGCTGACGAACCCCGGTATCGCGATCTGGGACAAGGCGTACGTGCAGGGGAAGCTGACGTTCCCGGGCCTGGAGGAGCAGGCGGCGCGGTGGGTGCCGAAGCTGCGGTCGATGGGCGCGGACGTGGTCGTGGTGTCGGCGCACTCGGGCTCCTCGGGCACGTCGTCGTACGGTGACCAGGTGCCGTACGTGGAGAACGCGGCGGCGAACGTGGCGCGGCAGGTGCCGGGGATCGACGCGATCCTGGTCGGGCACGCCCATGTGGAGATCCCGGAGCTGCGGGTCACCAACGAGGAGACCGGCAGGGACGTCGTGCTGTCGGAGCCGCTGTGCTACGCGGAGCGGCTGTCGCTGTTCGACTTCGAGCTGGTTTTCGAGCGGGGCCGCTGGCGGGTGGAGTCGGTGAGGGCGTCGCTGCGGGACGCGGCGACGGTGGAGGACGACCCGGAGATCACCCGGCTGCTGGGCGACGAGCACGCGCAGGTGGTGAAGTACGTCAACCAGGTGGTGGGGTCGGCGACCGAGACACTGACGACGGTGGAGGCGCGGTACAAGGACGCCCCGATCATCGACCTGATCGGCAAGGTGCAGGAGGACGTGGTCCGGGCGGCCCTCGCGGGCACCGAGTACGCCTCGCTGCCCGTGCTGTCGCAGGCGTCGCCGTTCTCCCGGACCTCCGAGATCCCGGCGGGCGAGGTGACGATCCGGGACCTGTCGAGCCTGTACGTGTACGACAACACGCTGGTGGCGAAGCTGATGACGGGGGCGCAGGTCCGGGCGTACCTGGAGTACTCGGCGGAGTACTTCGCGCAGACGGCCGCCGGTGCGCCGGTGGACGTCGGCCGGCTGACGAACGCGGGCGGCCGTCCGGACTACAACTACGACTACGTCTCGGGGATCCGGTACGAGATCGACATCGCGCGGCCGGCCGGTTCGCGGATCCGGAACGTCACGTACCAGGGTGCCCCGCTCGACGACGACGGGCAGTTCGTGCTCGCCGTGAACAACTACCGGGCGAACGGCGGCGGCGCGTTCCCGCACGTGGCGTCGGCGAAGGAGCTGTGGGCGGAGTCGACGGAGATCCGGACCCGGATCGCGGAGTGGGTGACGGAGAAGGGGGTGCTGGACCCGGCGGACTTCGCCTCGGTGGGCTGGCGGCTGACCCGGGACGGTACGCCGGTGTTCTGACCGCCGTCGCGTCGTCGCGGGTGACTCAGGTCCCGTCCGCCAGTGGGGTGAGCCGTGCGGCTTGCCGGGCGGGCGGGATCTGCCGTGTCCGGGGGTGGAGGCCGAAGGTGGTGAAGGCGGTGCGGGCGGGGAGGGGGTAGACGGGCCGGCCGGTGAGGTGGTTGAGGATCGTGGCGCCGCGCCAGGCGGCGAGCCCGAGGTCGGGGGTGCCGACGCCGTGGGTGTGGAGTTCGGCGTTCTGGACGTAGACGCTGCCGGTGACGCAGCGGTCGAGACCGAGGCGGAAGTGCGCGTCGACGCGGGGCCGGCCGGAGCGGTCGCGGCGCAGGTGGGGTTCCAGGGGGCCGAGGAGCCGCTCCAGGGGGCGGGCGCGGTGGCCGGTGGCGAGGACGACGGCGTCGGTGGTGAGGCGGGCGCGGGTCTGCTGGTGGGTGTGTTCGAGGTGGAGTTCGATCCTCGCGCGGGCGGTGCGGCGGGCGGCGCGGACGTGGACGGCGGGGGTGAGGACGGTGTCGGGCCAGCCGCCGTGCAGGGTGCGCCGGTAGAGCTCGTCGTGGATGGCGGCGAGGGTGGCGGCGTCGACGCCCTTGTGGAGTTGCCACTGTGCGGGGACGAGCCGGTCGCGGACGGGTTCGGGGAGGGCGTGGAAGTAGCGGGTGTGGTCGGGGGTGAAGTGTTCGAGGCCGAGTTTGGAGTACTCCATGGGGGCGAACGCCTCGGTTCGGCCGATCCAGTGCAGCCGCTCGCGGCCGGCGGGCCGGCGGCGCAGCAGGTCGAGGTAGATCTCGGCGCCGGACTGTCCGGTGCCGATGACGGTGATGTGGTCCGCGGCGAGGAGCGTGTCGCGGTGGGTGAGGTAGTCGTCGGCGTGCACGACGGGAAGGCCGGGGGTGCCGGCGAGGGGGCGCAGGGGTTCGGGCGTCCAGGGTTCGGTGCCGATGCCGAGGACGATGTTGCGGGCCTGGACGCGGCCGGTGGCGGCGGTGCGTCCGTCGGGGTCGAGCCGGGTGAACTCGGCCTCGAACAGGGCGCGTCGGGCGTTCCAGCGGACGGTGTCGACGTGGTGGCCGAAGCGGAGTGCGGGGAGGTGGTCCGCGACCCAGCGGCAGTAGGCGTCGTACTCGGTGCGGCGGATGTGGAAGTGCTCGGCGAAGTAGAAGGGGTAGAGGCGTTCGCGGGCTCTGAGGTGGTTGAGGAAGGTCCAGCGGCTGGTGGGGTCGGCGAGGGTGACCAGGTCGGCGAGGAAGGGGACCTGGACGGTGACGTCGTCGAGGAGCAGCCCCGGGTGCCAGCTGAACCGGGGGCTGCGGTCGTAGAAGGCGGTGCGCAGGGTGGGGAGGGGGTCGGCGAGGGCGGCGAGGGAGAGGTTGAACGGGCCGATGCCGATGCCGAGGAGGTCGAGCGGGGTGGGGGGCGTCATCGGGGTCCTTCCGCGTGTGCCTGGTGGACGAGGGTGAGGAGGCCCGCCAGGTCGTCGGGGCGGGTGGCGGGGTTGAGGAGGGTGGCCTTGAGCCAGAGCCGGCCGTCGGCGCGGGCGCGTCCGAGGACGGCGCGGCCGGTGGTGAGGAGGTGCCGGCGCAGTGCCGCGACGCCGGTGTCGTCGGCGTGGGCGGGCCGGAAGAGGACGGTGCTGATGACGGGCCGGTCGTGGAGGTCGAAGCGGGGGTCGTCGTCGAGGAGCCGGGCGAACTCCCCGGCCAGGGCGCAGACCTGGTCGACGAGGGCGCCGAGGCCGGTGCGGCCGAGGGTCTTGAGGGTGACGGCGATCTTGAGGACGTCGGGGCGCCTGGTGGTGCGCAGGGAGCGGCCGAGGAGGTCGGGGAGTCCGGCGTCGGTGTCGTCGTCGGCGTTGAGGTAGTCGGTGTGGTGGTGCAGGGCCGTGAGGTCCTGCGGGTCGCGGACGGTGAGGAGTCCGGCGGGGACCGGCTGCCAGCCGAGTTTGTGCAGGTCGAGGGCGATGGTGTGGGCGGCGTCGAGGCCGGCGAGCCGGGGCCGGTGGAGGTCGCTGAAGAGGAGGGGCCCGCCGTAGGCGGCGTCGATGTGGAGGCGGGCGCCGTGGGCGGCGCAGCGGGCGGCGATCTCGGGCAGGGGGTCGATGAGGCCGGCGTCGGTGGTGCCGGCGGTGGCGGCGACGAGGTGGGGGCCCGGCAGGTGGGTGAGGGCGTCGTCGAGGGCGGCGGGGTCGAGGGTGCCGGCGGGGGCGGGGATCTCGACGGGGTCGGGCAGGCCGAGCAGCCAGGCGGCGCGGGGCAGGGAGTGGTGGGCGCCGGCGGCGTGCACCAGCCGTACGCCGGCGCCGTGCGTCTCGCGGGCGAGGAGGAGGGCGAGCTGGTTGGCCTCGGTGCCGCCGGTGGTGACGAGACCGTCGGCGTGGCCGGCCTCACGGGCGAGGGCGCGGGTGACGAGGGTTTCCAGGGCGGAGGCGGCCGGGGCCTGGTCCCAGGAGTCCAGGGAGGGGTTGAGGACGCTCGCGGCGAGGTCGGCGGCGGCCGCGACGGCGAGCGGCGGGCAGTGCAGATGGGCGGCGCACCAGGGGTGCGCGGGGTCGGCGGCGCCCTCGGCGAGCGCGTGGACGACGGTGTGCAGGGCGCCGGGGTCGCCCCGGTCGGGCAGGACCTCCCCCACGGCGTCGCGGACCAGGGCGGCGACGGCGTCCGGCCCCCCGGCGGGCAGCGGCCCTCCGCGTGCCTGTCCGCCGCTGTGCAGGGCGTCGAGGACGGTGTCGAGCAAGGGCCGTAGGTGACCGGGTCCCCGGGGGCCCGAGGCGAGGGGCGGCGGCGTGCTCATGGCTGTCCTCCGGGGCGGTGCGCGGGAGGGCTCCAGCTTGTACGGGGAGGGGGTGCCGCGTCCGGAAAGCCCGGGGATCAGACCCGAAAGGGCGTACGTCCCGGTTGGTGAGGTACGGGTGGGGGTGTCCCCGGGCGGTCCGGGGGCACCCCCAACGGGCGTGGCGTTACGCCTGCCGTACGCGCAGGGCGCGGGCCAGGTCGTCGAGCTGGTCGGCGAGCCTGCGGCGCAGGGCGGGCGTCGGGTCGGCCTCGCGCAGGCACTTCCCGCCGAGCTCGATGTTCTCGGCGTCGACGGCGTGGGCGGGGAAGGCCCAGCGTCCGGCGGCCTCGGCGATGGCGGGTCCGCGGCGGGCGGCGAGGGCGACGGCCTCCTTGTAGTAGCGGGCCACGTAGGGGCGGACCAGGTCGGCCTGTTCGGGCTGCCAGAAGCCCCGGGCGGTGGCGGTGAACAGGTAGTTGGACAGGTCGTCGGAGCCGAACAGGGCGTCCCAGGCGCGGGCCTTGGCGTCCGCGTCGGGCAGGGCGGCCCGGCAGCGGGCGGCGCCCTCCTGGCCGGTGGCGCTGGGGTCGCGGTCGAGTTCGGCGGCGATGGCGGCCTCGTCGACGGCGCCGAGCACGGCGAGCCGGGCCAGGACCCGCCAGCGCAGCTCGGGGTCGAGTTCGGGGCCGCCGGGGACGGTGCCGTCGGCGAGCCAGGCGGCGATGGTGTCGGGGTGGGCGGCGGTGTCGATGCGGTGGCGTACGGCGATCAGGCGCAGTCCGGGGTTGTCGCCGTCCTCGGTGCGGCGGATCAGGTCGCGGCACAGGGCGGTGAGGGTGGAGAGGGCGGCGGGCCGCTCGTCGGGGGTGACGTAGCGGTCGGCGACGTGGGCACAGGCGAAGGCGAGGACGCCCTGCACGAGGGCGAGGTCGGTCTCCTCGGGCAGATGGGCGGCGGCGGCCGCCAGGTAGTCGGCGGGGGCGAGTTCGCCGTCGCGGACCATGTCGCGCAGCGTGTTCCAGACGACGGCACGGGTGAGTGCGTCGGGGATGCCGGACAGGCCGCGCAGGACGGTCTCCAGGGAGGTGGCGTCGAGGCGGATCTTGGCGTAGGTGAGGTCCAGGTCGTTGGGGACGACGAGGGCGGGGCGGGTGCCGGGGCGCGGCCCGGGCTCCGTGTCGGGCACGTCCGTCTCGTAGCGCTCCCGCAGGAGGAGGCTGCGGCCGTCGTGGAGGTCGCGGTCGTACACGCCGACGGTGACGCGGTGGGGGCGGTCGCCGTCGCGGGCGAGGGCGAGGGTCCACTGGCCGGGGCGGGAGTCGACCGAGGCGGTGAGGGTGTCGACGCCGGTGGTGCGCAGCCAGGCGTCGGCCCAGGCGTGGACGTCGCGTTCGGTGGCGGCGGCGAGGGAGTCGATGAAGTCGGCGAGGGTGGCGTTGGCGAACCGGTGCCGCTGGAAGTGGATGTTGATGCCGGCGAGGAAGTCCTTCTCGCCGAGCCAGGCGACCAGTTGGCGCAGGGCGGAGGCGCCCTTGGCGTAGGAGATGCCGTCGAAGTTGAGCAGGGCGGAGGCGGTGTCCCCGACGTTCTCGGGGGCCACGGGGTGGGTGGAGGGGCGCTGGTCGGCGTCGTAGCCCCAGGCCTTGCGGGAGACGCCGAAGTCGGTCCAGGTGTCACGGAAGCGGGTCGCTTCGGTGAGGGTCTGGTAGCCCATGTACTCGGCGAAGGACTCGTTCAGCCAGATGTCGTCCCACCAGCGCAGGGTGACGAGGTCGCCGAACCACATGTGGGCCATCTCGTGGGCGATGACCATGGCGCGGGTCTGGCGTTCGGTGTCGGTGACGGCGGAGCGGAAGACGAACTCGTCGCGGAAGGTGACCAGTCCGGGGTTCTCCATGGCGCCCGCGTTGAACTCGGGGACGAACGCCTGGTCGTAGGAGTCGAAGGGGTAGGGCTCCTCGAACTTCTCGTGGTAGCGGTCGAAGCAGGCGCGGGTGATGTCGAGGAGTTCGTCCGCGTCGGTGTCGAGGTACGGGGCGAGCGAGCGGCGGCAGTGGATGCCGAAGGGCAGTCCGCGGTGCTCGGTGCGCACGGAGTGCCAGGGCCCGGCGGCGACGGCGACGAGGTAGGTGGAGACCGGCGGGGTGGGGGCGGCCCGCCAGACGCCGCCGCCGGTGTGCTCGGTGACGCCGTTGGCGAGGACGCTCCAGCCCTCGGGCGCGGTGACGGTGAGGTCGAAGACGGCCTTGAGGTCGGGCTGGTCGAAGGCGGCGAAGACCCGCTGGACGTCGTCGAGGAACAGCTGGGTGTAGACGTAGCTCTCCCCGTCGGTGGGGTCGGTGAAGCGGTGCATGCCCTCACCGGTGCGGGAGTAGCGCATGCTCGCCTCGACGCGCAGTTCGTGCTCGCCGGCGGTGAGGTTCTTCAGCGGCAGCCGGTTGCCGTCGAGGGCGGCGGGGTCGAGGGGCTGTCCGTCGAGGGTGACGGAGCGCAGCTCGGCGGGCTTGATCTCGACGAAGGTGTCCGCGTCCGCGCGGGCGCCGAACCTGATCAGGGTGCGGGATGCGAACGTCTCGTCGCCGCCGGTCAGATCGAGTTCGATCGTGTAGCGGTGGACGTCGAGGAGTTGTGCTCGGTTCTGCGCTTCGTCGCGCGTCAGTACGGACATGCAGGCCATGCTGCCCGATGCCGTGGCCCGGGCACAGAGGCGGATCGGGTACGCGGCCTATGTCCGGTCTCGTTCGAGCTCCCCGGTCTGCGCCCCCGTGGACCGGCCGGGCGCCATGTGCGCGTGCGGGTGGGGCAGGGCGGGCTGTGCGGGGGTGGGGGTGCGTTCCTCCAGCCGGGCGCGCAGGGCGCGCACCTCGGCCTCCAGGGCGAGCCGGCGCTGGTGGGCGTCGTAGAGATGGCGGATCTTGGTGCGCAGGGCCCAGGGGTCGACGGGTTTGGTGACGAGGTCGGCGACGCCGAGGCCGTACGCGGCGGCCCCGAGCTGCCGGTCGCGGGCGAAGCCGGTGAGCAGGACGACGGGGATGTGCTGGGTCTGCTCCAGGCGCCGCATGTAGCGCACGACGTCCAGGCCGCCGGTGCCCGGCATCTGGACGTCGAGGAGCAGCAGACCGACGTTTCCGCGCAGGAGCTGTTTGAGGGCCTCGTCGCCGCTGGTGGCCCGGCCCAGCAGGTGACCCAGCGGGGCCAGGGCGCTCTCCAGGGCGTACAGGGTGTCCTCGTGGTCGTCGACGATGAGGATCCGGGCGTTGGGCGGCATGGCGCACGTCCCTCCTCGTAAGGGACCGGATGGCTGTCCGGACGCTGACGGGCGGTGCTCGTCAGCCGACAAGGGGTGCACAGCGCAGCATGCCCCGCGCGGGGCGCCCTGTCACTCCCCGGCGGGGCAGGTTGTGGCCGGGTTCGCCGGGGGCGTGGCGCCCGCGGTGTCGTCGGCGATGCTCTCGTGGTGCCGGATCACCTCGGCGATGATGAAGTTCAGGAACTTCTCCGCGAAGGCCGGGTCGAGTTTGGCGTTCTCGGCGAGGGCGCGCAGCCGGGCGATCTGCCGGGCCTCGCGGCCGGGGTCGGCGGGCGGCAGCCGGTGCTCGGCCTTGAGGCGGCCCACCTGCTGGGTGCACTTGAAGCGTTCGGCGAGCATGTGGACGACGGCGGCGTCGATGTTGTCGATGCTGTCGCGCAGCCGGGTGAGTTCCTCGCGGACGGCGGGGTCGACGTCACCCGTGGCGGTGTTGCTGGTGGTCATGGGGCGTCAGCCTACGTCGCGGGCGGGGGCCGGGCCGGCGGTGTCCGGGGCGGTGTCCGGGACGGGACCGTAGAGTGGAACCGGGTTCAGGGCGCGCGGGGGTGCGACGTGGCGAACGGCGGACCGGTGGAGCACGGCTACCCGCATCTGAGGACGGTGCGGGAGGCCGTCACGGCCCTGTACAGGCGGCTGACGTACGACACGGTCCGGACGTTCTCGGTGAGTGTGGCGCCCGTCGACGTGGCGTTCTGCGACACGGACGACCTGCACCTGGGGGCGCAGCGGGTGGCCCGCGAGATGGTGAGGCACTACCGGCTGCCGGACGCGCGGCTGATCGTCGGCTTCCGCGAGATGACGCACGCGGCGAACGTGGAGCTCACGGCGGGGCCGGAGTACTTCGTCGAGCTGAACGACCGGTTCCGCACGCATCGGCGGGACATCGGGGCGGCGCTGGCGCACGAGGTGGCGCATGTGTATCTGCACCGGCTGGGGCTGTCGTTCCCGGGGACGCGGGACAACGAGATCCTGACGGACACGACGGCGACGTACCTGGGGGCGGGGTGGCTGCTGCTGGACGCGTTCCGGGAGGACGGGGCGTCGTCGCAGAAGCTGGGGTATCTCACGCCGGAGGAGTTCGGGTACGTGCTGGCGAAGCGGTCGCTGCTGTTCGGGGAGGACCCGTCGGTGTGGTTCACCAGCGCGCAGGCGTACACGGCGTACACGAAGGGGGTGGAGCTGGCGCGGCGGGACGAGCGGCAGCCGCCGTTGCGCTCCGCGGGGTGGGCGGGGCGGCGGCGGTATGCGCGGGACCGCAGGCACGCGTTGGAGTCCGTCCCGGGCGAGGGGCGGCATGACGTGCCGTATCGCTTCACGGGGGACGGCCAGTTGCGGGTGTCGTTCCCGTGTCCTACCTGTCATCAGCGGATTCGGGTTCCGGTGAAGGGGCGTGTTCGGGCGCGGTGCGGGTTGTGTCGCACGGTGCTGGAGTGTGACACCTAGCGGTGTCGTCGTGGATGGTTCGGCTGCGGGTGCGTGGGGGTTGATCGCGCCCACGCGGCGGAGCCGCACATCGATACAGCCCCGCGGCCCCTGGAGGGGGTTGCTCTACCGCGCTATTCCCTGGGAGCGGGCTGCTGCGAGCCACTTGGGGAATTCGGCCACCAGTTGGTCGTACAGGTCCGCGTCCGGGACCTTGCCGGGGTCCTCGCCCGCGTGGAAGAAGCCCGCGTTGTCCACCGGGCGCTTCGCGGGGACGGCCAGGTCGTCGAGTTTGCGCAGGTAGTCGAACTGCTTGCTGTGCGGGTCGCCGAAGCCGATGAACTGCCAGAACAAGGGGAGACGGGCGGCCTTGCAGAGGTACTTCTCCGCGGCGAGCTTGTTGACGGGGCCGCCGTCGGTCTGGAAGACGACGAGGGCGGGGGCGGTGGAGCCGCTGTCCAGGTAGTGGTCGATGACCGCGTCCATCGCCAAGTGGTAGCTGGTCCTGCCCATGTGGCCGAGGCCGTCCACGATCCGCTCGACACGGCCCTCGTGGTCGGCGAGGGCGATGTCGGTGACGGCGTCGACGTCGGTGGAGAAGAAGACGACCGGGACCGTGCCGTCGTCGTCGAGGTGGGCCGACAGGCCGAGCACCCGGTCGGCCAGCGCCTGCACGCTGCCGTCCTTGTAGTACGGCTTCATCGAGCCCGAGTAGTCGACCACCAGGTAGACGGCGGCACGCAGACCGTCCAGGCCGTGCTTGGTCAGGGACACCCCGGCGGTCTTGTAGAGGCTGACCAGCGCGGGCGCGGTCTCCTCCATCTTGCGCAGACTGATCGCGGCCATCCGGCTCCCCCTCGGTCATGGAACTGGCCCCGAGACTACGGCACTCCCACCCCGCCGCTCACTCCGTCCACAGGCGTTCGCTATTTTGTTCGCCGCCGTCACCACCGGCTCTTTTCCGTCCCCGTCCCTCCCGAGGAGCCGGCCCGTGGATTCCGAGTCCGCCGTCACGACCTGCTACCGCCATCCGAAGGTCGAGTGCCACGTCCGCTGCACGCGCTGCGAGCGGTACATCTGCCCGGACTGCATGCGGGAGGCGGCCGTGGGCCACCAGTGCCCCGAGTGCGTGAAGGAGGGCGTCCGGTCGATGCGGCAGGCCCGCACCCTGGTCGGCGGCCGGGTGTCCGCGGTGCCCGTGGTGACGTACGCGCTGATCGCCGTCAACCTCCTGGTGTACCTGGCGGAGGTGCTGCGGCCGGAGATCGTGGACCGGTTCGCGATGGTCGGCGCGGGGCTGCTCGGGCCGGACGGCGAGCACTATCTGTGGCTCGACCCCCATCCCGTGGGCTTCACCCCGGAGGGGGTGGCGGGCGGCGAGTGGTACCGGCTGCTGACCGGCGCGTTCCTGCATCTGCCGCCCACCGAGGGCACGTTCGGCGTCCTCCACATCGTGATGAACATGGTGGCGCTGTGGAACCTGGGCCGGCTCGTCGAGCCGATGCTGGGCCGCGTCCACCACCTCGCCCTGTATCTGCTGTCCGCGCTGGGCGGTTCGGTGCTGGTGCTGCTGATCGCCCCCGAGGACGCCGTGGTCGGCGCGTCCGGCGCCGTCTTCGGTGTGGGGGCCGCGTACTACGTGATGGCGCGGCGCGTGGGGGCCGACATGGGCCAGGTCAACCGGTTCATGGCCGGGCTGCTGCTGTGGCTGGTGGTCTCCGCGGTGTTCACCTCCTGGGAGGGGCACCTGGGCGGGCTGCTGACGGGCGGTGCGGTGGCGCTGGTCTTCGCCCACGTGCCCCGGGGCAGGCACAGGCCGCTGATCCAGGCGGCGGCCTGCGCCGCCCTGCTGGCGCTGCTGGTCGTACTGGCCCTGGGGAAGGCGGCGTCGCTCGGAGGCGGCACGGTGTGAACCGTCTCCTTCGTACCCTTGGGCCATGAAACGTGCCCTTCTCACGGCCCTGTCCGTCGTCGCGCTCCTGGCGACGGGCTGCTCGTCCGCCGGCTCCGCCACGGCCGGCGGCAAGGATCCGGCGGGTCTGACCAGTCCCGCCAAGAAGGAGCTGGCGCAGCAGATCGTCGCCACCGCCGAGAACGGCACGCTCGACTGGCGCAGCGCCTACGGCTACATCGAGGACATAGGCGACGGCCAGGGCTACACCGCCGGCATCATCGGCTTCTGCACCGGTACGCACGACCTGCTGGCCCTGGTCGAGGAGTACACCCGGGACCACCCGGGCAACGGCCTGGCCCGCTATCTGCCCGCGCTGCGCGCGGTGGACGGCACGGACTCGCACGAGGGACTCGACCCCGGGTTCCCGGCGGCGTGGAAGGCGGAGTCGGAGCGTCCGGAGTTCCGTGCCGCGCAGGACGCCGGGCGGGACGAGGAGTACTTCGGTCCGGCGGTACGGCGGGCCGAGCGCGACGGGCTGTCGGCGCTGGGCCAGTTCATCTACTACGACGCGATGGTCTACCACGGCCCCGGTGACGGCGCCACGAGCTTCGGCGGCATCCGCGCGGCGGCGATGGAGCGGGCGGACACCCCGGCCGGGGGCGGCGACGAGGAGACGTACCTGTCCGCGTTCCTGGACGTCCGCCGCAAGGCGATGAACGCGCTGCACCCCGCGCACGACACCAGCCGTGTCACCGCCCAGCGGCACTTCCTCGACGAGGGCAACCTGGACCTCGACACCCCGCTGGAGTGGGAGATGTACGGGACGGCCTACAAGGTGGGGTGAGCCAGGAGGGCACTGAAGCACCCCCCAGGACATGTGGCGGCGCCTGCCCAGTTGTCCGGTCGGGGACGGGCGGGCAGGCGCCGTCGGTGTTCCGTACGCCGTTGTACGTAACGTCTTTCGCGGGCCGTCAGACCATCAGCGCGCGGTCCGTCGGGCGGATCGGGGCCGGCAGTTCGCTCGCCCCCGTGAGGAAGCGGTCGCAGCCGCGGGCGGCGGAGCGGCCCTCGGCGATCGCCCACACGATGAGCGACTGGCCGCGGCCGGCGTCACCGGCGACGAACACCCCGGGCACATTGGTCTGGAAATCGGCGTCGCGGGCGATGTTACCCCGCTCGTCGAGCTCCAGGCCGAACTGGTCGACCAGACCGTTGTCCCGGTCGGTGCCGGTGAAGCCCATGGCGAGGGTGACCAGCTGGGCGGGGATCCTCCGCTCGGTGCCCGGCTTGGGGGTGAGCCTGCCGTCGACGAACTCGACCTCGCTCAGGTGCAGCCACTGGACGTTGCCGTCCTCGTCGCCCTCGAAGTGGGTGGTGGAGACGGAGTAGACCCGCTCACCGCCCTCCTCGTGGGCGCTGGTGACCTTGTAGAGCATGGGGAAGGTCGGCCAGGGCTGGGAGACCGGGTTCCGCTCGTCGTCCGGGCGGGGCATGATCTCCAGCTGGGTGACGGACGCGGCGCCCTGGCGGTGGGCGGTGCCCACGCAGTCGGCGCCGGTGTCGCCGCCGCCGATGACGACGACGTGCTTGCCCTCGGCGGAGATCGGCGGGGTGACGTAGTCGCCCTCCTGCACCTTGTTGGCCAGCGGCAGGTACTCCATGGCCTGGTGGATGCCCTTGAGCTCGCGCCCCGGCACGGGCAGGTCGCGCGCGGTCGTGGCGCCGACGGCGAGGACCACGGCGTCGTACCGCTTGCGCAGCGCGGTGGCCGGCATGTCGCGGCCGATCTCGATGCCGGTGCGGAACTTGGTGCCCTCCGCGCGCATCTGCTCGATACGGCGGTTGATGTGCCGCTTCTCCATCTTGAACTCGGGGATGCCGTAGCGGAGCAGGCCGCCGATGCGGTCGGCGCGCTCGTAGACGGCGACCGTGTGGCCGGCCCGGGTCAGCTGCTGGGCGGCGGCCAGGCCCGCGGGTCCGGAGCCGACGACCGCGACGGTCTTGCCGGAGAGGCGCTCGGGGACCTGCGGGGCAACGTCCCCGGTCTCCCACGCCTTGTCGATGATCGAGACCTCGACGTTCTTGATGGTGACCGGCGGCTGGTTGATGCCCAGCACACACGCCGACTCGCACGGAGCGGGGCACAGACGCCCGGTGAACTCCGGGAAGTTGTTGGTGGCGTGCAGCCGCTCGGAGGCGGCGCCCCAGTCCTCGCGGTAGGCGTAGTCGTTCCACTCGGGGATGAGGTTCCCGAGCGGGCAGCCGTTGTGGCAGAACGGGATGCCGCAGTCCATGCAGCGGCTCGCCTGCTTGCTGATGATCGGCAGCAGGGAGCCGGGGACGTAGACCTCGTTCCAGTCCTTGGTGCGTTCCCCGACCGGACGGGACGTGGCGACCTCGCGGCCGTGGTTCAGAAAGCCCTTCGGATCAGCCATTGACCGCCGCCTCCATCATCTTCTCGGTGATCTCGGTCTGGGACAGACCGGCTCGCTCGGCGGCGTCCTTGGCGGCGAGCACTGCCTTGTACGTACTGGGGATGATCTTGCTGAAGCGGCGCACGGCGGTCTCCCACTCGGCGAGCAGCTTCTCGGCGACGGTGGAGCCCGTCTCCTCCCGGTGGCGGCGGACGACCTCGTGCAGCCACCGCTCGTCGGCCTCGTCCAGCGTCTCCACGGCGTCCAGGTTGCCGGCGTTGACGTTGTCCCGGTCCAGGTCGACGACGTAGGCGACGCCGCCGGACATGCCGGCCGCGAAGTTGCGCCCCGTCTCGCCGAGGACGACGGCGTGACCGCCGGTCATGTACTCGCAGCCGTGGTCGCCCACGCCCTCGGAGACGACCAGTGCGCCGGAGTTGCGGACGCAGAACCGCTCGCCGGTCCGGCCGCGCAGGAACAGCTCGCCGCCGGTCGCGCCGTACGCGATCGTGTTGCCCGCGATGGTGGAGTACTCGGCGAGGTGGTCGGCCGCGCGGTCCGGGCGGACCACGATGCGGCCGCCGGACAGGCCCTTGCCGACGTAGTCGTTGGCGTCGCCCTCCAGGCGCAGCGTGACGCCGCGCGGGACGAAGGCGCCGAAGGACTGGCCCGCGGAGCCGGTGAAGGTGATGTCGATGGTGTCGTCGGGCAGGCCCGCGCCGCCGAACTTCTTCGTCACCTCGTGGCCGAGCATGGTGCCGACCGTGCGGTTGATGTTGCGGATGGCGATCCGGGCGCGCACCGGCTGGGCGTCCTCGGCGCCGGCCGCGGACAGCGCGTCGGCGGCGAGCTTGATCAGCTGGTTGTCGAGGGCCTTCTCCAGGCCGTGGTCCTGGGTGACGGCCTGGTGGCGGACGGCGCCCTCGGGCAGGTCGGGGACGTGGAACAGCGGCTCCAGTTCCAGGCCCTGCGCCTTCCAGTGGTTCACCGCGCGGGTCACGTCGAGGACCTCGGCGTGGCCGACGGCCTCCTCGATGGAGCGGAAGCCCAGCTCGGCGAGGAGCTCGCGGACCTCTTCGGCGATGAACCGGAAGAAGTTCACGACGTACTCGGCCTTGCCGGAGTAGCGGTCGCGCAGCACCGGGTTCTGGGTGGCGATGCCGACCGGGCAGGTGTCCAGGTGGCAGACGCGCATCATGACGCAGCCGGAGACGACCAGCGGGGCGGTGGCGAAGCCGAACTCCTCGGCGCCGAGCAGCGCGGCGATCACGACGTCACGGCCGGTCTTGAGCTGGCCGTCGGTCTGCACGACGATCCGGTCGCGCAGGCCGTTGAGCAGCAGGGTCTGCTGGGTCTCGGCGAGCCCGAGCTCCCAGGGGCCGCCCGCGTGCTTCAGCGACGTCAGCGGGGAGGCGCCCGTGCCGCCGTCGTGACCGGAGATCAGGACGACGTCCGCGTGGGCCTTGGAGACACCCGCGGCGACGGTGCCGACGCCGACCTCGGAGACCAGCTTGACGTGAATGCGCGCCGTCGGGTTGGCGTTCTTCAGGTCGTGGATGAGCTGGGCGAGGTCCTCGATGGAGTAGATGTCGTGGTGCGGCGGCGGGGAGATCAGGCCGACGCCCGGCGTCGAGTGCCGGGTCTTCGCCACCCACGGGTAGACCTTGTGACCGGGGAGCTGGCCGCCCTCGCCGGGCTTGGCGCCCTGGGCCATCTTGATCTGGATGTCGTCGGCGTTGACCAGGTACTCGGAGGTCACGCCGAAGCGGCCGGAGGCGACCTGCTTGATGGCGGAGCGGCGGGCCGGGTCGTACAGCCGCTCGGGGTCCTCGCCGCCCTCTCCGGTGTTGGACTTGCCGCCCAGCTGGTTCATGGCGATGGCGAGGGTCTCGTGCGCCTCCTGGGAGATGGAGCCGTACGACATGGCGCCGGTGGAGAACCGCTTGACGATCTCGCCGACCGGCTCGACCTCGTCGATCGGGACCGGTGCCCGGCCGGAGGCGAAGCCGAAGAGTCCGCGGAGCGTCATCAGCCGCTCGGACTGCTCGTTCACCCGCTCGGTGTACTTCTTGAAGATCTCGTAGCGGCCGGAACGCGTGGAGTGCTGGAGGCGGAAGACGGTCTCCGGGTCGAACAGGTGCGGCTCGCCCTCGCGGCGCCACTGGTACTCGCCGCCGATGTCCAGCGCGCGGTGCGCGGGAGCGATGCCGGAGGCGGGGTAGGCCTTGGCGTGGCGGGCGGCGACCTCCTGGGCGACGACGTCGATGCCGACGCCGCCGATCTTGGTGGCGGTGCCGTTGAAGTACTTCTCGACGAAGCCCTCCGCGAGGCCGACGGCCTCGAAGACCTGGGCGCCGCGGTAGGAGGCGACCGTGGAGATGCCCATCTTGGACATGACCTTCAGGACGCCCTTGCCGAGAGCGCGGATCAGGTTGCGGATGGCCTGCTCGGGTTCGATGCCGGGCAGGAAGGTGCCCGCGCGGACCAGGTCCTCGACGGACTCCATCGCCAGGTAGGGGTTGACGGCGGCGGCGCCGTAGCCGATGAGCAGGGCGACGTGGTGGACCTCGCGGACGTCACCGGCCTCGACCAGCAGGCCCACGTGGGTGCGCTGCTTGGTGCGGATGAGGTGGTGGTGGACGGCCGCGGTGAGCAGCAGCGACGGGATCGGCGCGTGCTCGGCGTCGGAGTGCCGGTCGGACAGGACGATCAGGCGGGCGCCGTTGTCGATGGCGGCGTCGGCCTCGGCGCAGATCGCCTCGATGCGGTCGGCGAGGGCGTCGCCGCCGCCGGAGACCCGGTAGAGGCCGGAGAGGGTCGCGGCCTTGAAGCCGGGCATGTCGCCGTCGGCGTTGATGTGGATGAGCTTGGCCAGCTCGTCGTTGTCGATCACCGGGAACGGCAGGGTGACGCTGCGGCAGGCGGCGGCGGTCGGCTCCAGCAGGTTGCCCTGCGGGCCCAGCGAGGAGTGCAGGGAGGTGACCAGTTCCTCGCGGATCGCGTCCAGCGGCGGGTTGGTGACCTGGGCGAAGAGCTGGGTGAAGTAGTCGAAGAGCAGCCGCGGGCGCTCGCTCAGCGCGGCGATCGGCGAGTCGGTGCCCATCGAGCCGATCGGCTCGGCGCCGGCCTTGGCCATCGGCGCGATCAGGACGCGCAGCTCCTCCTCGGTGTAGCCGAAGGTCTGCTGGCGGCGGGTGACCGAGGCGTGGGTGTGCACGATGTGCTCGCGCTCGGGCAGGTCGGACAGCTCGATCTCGCCGGCCTCCAGCCACTCCGCGTAGGGGTGCTCGGCGGCGAGGGCGGCCTTGATCTCGTCGTCCTCGATGATGCGGTGCTCGGCGGTGTCGACGAGGAACATGCGGCCGGGCTGGAGGCGTCCCTTGCGGACGACCTTCGCCGGGTCGATGTCGAGCACGCCGACCTCGGAGCCGAGGACGACCAGGCCGTCGTCGGTGACCCAGTAGCGGCCGGGGCGCAGGCCGTTGCGGTCGAGCACGGCGCCGACCTGGGTGCCGTCGGTGAAGGTGACGCAGGCGGGGCCGTCCCAGGGCTCCATCATCGTGGAGTGGTACTGGTAGAAGGCGCGCCGCGCGGGGTCCATGGAGTCGTGGTTCTCCCACGCCTCCGGGATCATCATCAGCACGGAGTGCGGCAGGGAGCGGCCGCCCAGGTGCAGGAGTTCGAGGACCTCGTCGAAGGACGCCGAGTCGGAGGCGTCGGGGGTGCAGATCGGGTAGATCCGCTCGAGGTCCGTGCCGGTTCCGAACAGCTCGGTGGCCAGCTGGGACTCGCGGGCGCGCATCCAGTTGCGGTTGCCCTTGACGGTGTTGATCTCACCGTTGTGCGCGACGAAGCGGTACGGGTGCGCGAGCGGCCAGGAGGGGAAGGTGTTCGTGGAGAACCGGGAGTGCACCAGCGCGATCGCGGAGCCGAAGCGGCGGTCGGACAGGTCCGGGAAGAAGGGCTCGAGCTGACCGGTGGTCAGCATGCCCTTGTAGACGATGGTGCGGGCCGACAGGGACGGGAAGTAGACGCCCGCCTCGCGTTCGGCGCGCTTGCGCAGCACGAACGCCTTGCGGTCCAGCTCGATGCCGCGGCTCTCGCCGGCGGTGACGAAGATCTGCCGGAACACCGGCATCGTGGCGCGGGCGGTGGCGCCGAGCAGTTCGGGCGCGACCGGCACCTCGCGCCAGCCGAGGACGGTGAGGCCCTCGGCGGCCGCGATCTCCTCGATCCGGGCGACGGCGGCGCCGGTGGCGTCCTCCGGCAGGAAGGCGATACCGACGGCGTAGCCACCGGCCTCGGGCAGTGCGAATCCGGCCACCTCGCGGAAGAAGGCGTCCGGCACCTGGGAGAGGATCCCCGCCCCGTCGCCGGAGTCCGGCTCGGAGCCGGTGGCGCCACGGTGCTCGAGGTTGCGCAGAACGGTGAGCGCCTGCTCGACCAGGGTGTGGGACGCCTCGCCGGTGAGGGTGGCGACGAAACCGACGCCGCAGGCGTCGTGCTCGTCGCGGGGGTCGTACATACCCTGCGCGGCAGGGCGAGCATCCATGAACGACCAGGTCGGGCGGTCGTTCTCGGAATGCTGGGACGGCTGGCGCGGCGTACGCATCGGCTCTCCCGTCGTCGTCATGTGGCATGTGCAGTGCCGAGGGACGACGTTGGCCCTCTGCGTGGGATGCAAAATTTGGTGCAGGTTACATGATGGAGCGGTTCTCGGGAACCGGGATTTTCCGTTCCAGCATGCGGACACCAGACGAGTCGCGGCGGGGTTCCGCGCCTGGCGGTGGAAGCCATGGAGGCCGGTGGGGACAGATCGATGTCCGTCGGCCGATGGCGGGAAAGGGCGCCTTCGCCCGGTCCCGCGAGGACGCCGCCGGCCTCTTTGCCCACAGCGCTTACGGCTCATGCCCAGCGGTCATGCCGCCGAAACCAGCAAGTAACAACTACTTATGCGGCCTCCCGCATAAGCGAGGGGCATCATCCTAGGGCCGTTCCGAACAGCGCGCCCAGGGCGTACGTCACACCGGCCGCCGCGCCGCCGAGCGCGAGCTGCCGCAGACCGCTGTACCACCAGCTGCGCGCCGTCACCTTGGCCACCACCGCGCCGCACAGGAAGAGGCCGAGCAGCGCCAGCAGCACGGCCGGCCACAGGCTGCTCGCACCGAGCAGATACGGCAGTACGGGCAGCAGGGCGCCCAGCGCGAAGGAGCCGAAGCTGGACACGGCGGCCACGGTGGGCGAGGGCAGGTCGCCGGGGTCGATGCCGAGTTCCTCGCGGGCGTGGATCTCCAGGGCCTGCTCGGGGTCCCGGGACAGCTGCCGGGCGACCTCGCGGGCCAGCCGGGGCTCGACACCGCGGGCCTGGTAGAGGGCGGCGAGTTCGGCCTCCTCGTCCTGCGGGTGCTTGCGCAGTTCACGGCGCTCGACGTCCAGCTCGGCCTCGACCAGCTCGCGCTGGGAGGCGACGGAGGTGTACTCGCCGGCCGCCATGGAGAAGGCGCCGGCGGCCAGTCCGGCGAGGCCGGTGAGGACGACGGTCTGCTGGCTGACGGCGCCGCCGGCGACACCGGTCATCAGGGCGAGGTTGGAGACCAGTCCGTCCATCGCGCCGAACACCGCGGGGCGCAGCCAGCCGCCGTTCACATCCCGGTGGGTGTGGTTGTCGCGGTGTGCCACGTGCAGCGTCGCCTCGGTCTCGATGATGGCCATGTCTGTGTCCCCCAGAGTTTCACTTGGACAAGTTCTATTCTTCGACAACACCCAATCTACGCCCCCTTCTTCCCACCCGCCAGCAAGGAAAGGCTGGGCTAACCTGCGGTTTTGCGCCTGCTGCTCGTTTGTGTGGATCGACGCACAAACGTCGACCGGGTGACGCTGAGGCGTGTGAGGCTGCGCGGGACACCACACCGGGGACAGTTCCGCAAAGGGCTCCGCGCCTCCTCTCGGGGCGCCGCCTGAGAGGAGAGCCGCGTATGGCATCGACCGCCCGCATCCCCTCGGCCCCGGCGCCCGCGGGCGCCCTCGGCCGCCGCGAACGGGCGCGCGGCGCGCTGCTCGGCCTGGCCGTCGGCGACGCGCTGGGCGCGCCGGCCGAGAACATGAAGCCCTCCGAGATCCGCGCGAAGTGGGGCCGCATCACGGGCTACGTGACCGACCGCCCGGCGGGCACGGACGACACCGAGTACGCGATCTTCTCCGGTCTGCTGCTGGCCCGCCACGGCTCCGGCCTCACCCCGGCGCATGTCGAGGCGGCCTGGCACGAGTGGATCGCGGACCGCGCGGAGGGCCCCTTCCGCGGGGCCGGCTTCAGCGAGCGCGGCACGCTGGAGAACCTGCGCCGGGGGCTGGCGGCACCCATCTCCGCCCAGCACCGGCACGCCTGGAGCGACGGGCTGGCGATGCGGGCGGCGCCGCACGGGGTGTTCGCGGCGGGCCGTCCCGACGAGGCGGCCCGGCTGGCGGCCGTCGACGGCTCGGTCAGCCACGACGGCGAGGGCATCTACGGCGGCCAGGCGGTCGCGGCGGGTGTCGCGGCGGCGATGGCCGGGGCGCCGGTGGTCGCGGTGGTGGCCTCGGCGCTGGCTGTCGTACCGGAGGACTCCTGGACCGCCCGCTCACTGCGCCGCGCCGTGACCGCGGCCCACCTCGGCGAACGCGCGGTCCGCGCGGCCGTGGTGATCGGCGGCTACCCGTGGACCGACCTGGCCCCCGAGGCGGTCGCCCTGGCCTTCGGCGCGTACGCGGCGGCCGACGGGGACTTCGAGCAGGCGGTGCTGACGGCCGTCAACATGGGCCGCGACGCCGACACGACGGCGGCGGTGGCGGGGGCGCTGGCCGGCGCGACACGGGGCGTCGACGCCGTTCCCGCCGCCTGGGCGGCGGCCATCACCCCGGCCCGGGGCACCTGCCTGCCGGCCATGGCGGGCCACCACGTCCTCCACATCGCGGACCTCCTGACCTCGGAGACCCCCTCATGACCACGGAAACCACCCTCCCCCAAGCCCCACCCGCACCCGCAGACGGCGAGGACACCCCCCAGGGGCCACCCGCACCCGACGACGAAACCCGCACGGATGGTGCGGGTGGGAACACCCGGGCCGAAGGCGAAGCCGAGGCCGAATCGCCCACCCACCCGCCGCGGGCGGCCCGGGTACAAGCCCTCCTGCTCGGCCTGGCCGCGGGCGACGCCGCCGGCTGGCCCGCCGCCCGCCACCGCGCAGCGCGCATGCCGGAGTGGACCCGCCGCCTCACGCGCGAGCTCGACACCTTCGCCGAACAGAACGCCACCACCACCCTCCCCGTCCCCATCGCCCTCAACCAGCCCTCCGAACCCCTCCGCCTCGGCCCCTCCGACGACGCCGAGTGGGCGGCCTTCGCCGCCGAGGCCCTGCTCCGCGCCGGAGACGACACCGCCTTCGGCGACCTCAGCCGCGCACGCCGCACCCGCGCGGCCATCGACCTCACCTGGAACACCGTCGCCGCCGAGATCGCCGCCGCGGCGAACCGCGCGCCCGAGACGGAATCCGCCGTACTCCCCCTGCGCGCCCGCATCTCCGTCCGGGCCGGCCTCGGCAACCTCGCCACCGGACTGCGCCCGCCCGCCACCGGCCACGACAACCCCCACTACTTCGACGACGCGGCCTGCGTACGCGCCTGTGTCCTGGCCGTCGCCCACCCGGGCGACCCGCGCGCCGCCGCCGACCTCGCCGAGTTCGACGCCCGCTACACCCAGGACGGCGACGGCGTGCACGGCGCACGCGCCATGGCCGCCGCCGTCGCACTCGCGCTGACCGGCGCGGACCCGCACACGTGCGTGGCCGCGGCCTGCGCCGAGCTGCCCGAAGACACGGAGATCGGCCGCAACGCCCGGTACGCCCTGAAGCTCGCGGCGGACGCCGACAGCGCCTTCGCCCTCGTACCGCCGCTGGAGCACCAGATCGTCGACCACGTCTACAGCTACGGCATCGCCGCCGCCGAGACCGTCCCCGTCGCCCTGGCCCTGACCACCGCCGCCCGCGGCAGGATCGCGGAGGCGGTCCCCGCGGCGGCCTGTCTGTCCCGGGTCGCGGACTCCGCCCCGGCCCTCGTCGGCGCCCTCACCGGCGCGCTGGGCGGCGGCGCGGCGATCCCGGCGTCGTGGCGGGACAGCTGCCGCACCCTCTCCGGCTGCGTCCTCCCCCGGCTCACCGGAACGGACCTGGTGGAACTCGCCGGGCTCCTGGAAGCCGCGCATCCCACCCCACCGGGGGCATGATTCCGGCATGACGAGCGAAGCAGCGCATATCACCCAACCCGGTGGGCCGCCCCTGGACGAGCGGATCACCGGTGCCCTCGTCGGAGCGGCCGTCGGCGACGCCCTCGGCGGGCCGGTCGAGGGCTACTCCCCCGAGCAGATCGCCGAGCGCCACGGCGGCCGCGTCCACGGCGTGGTCGGCCCCTGGAACGGCGACGCGTGGCGCACCGCCCGACCCGTCGCGCCGTACCACAAGGGCGACGGGCACGTCACCGACGACACCCTGATGACCCACGCACTGGTACGGGTGTACGCGGCGGTCCGCGACCACCTGGACGCCTACGCCGTCGCCGGCCACCTGGTCCCGGACCTGATGACCAACCCGCGCTGGATCCCGGAGCTGGAGGCGGAGACGATCCCGCTGCACCGGATCTTCCTCGCCGAGAAGTGGCTCGTGGCCCGGCTGCACTACGGCCACGTCGACCCGCGCGAGGCGGGTGCCGGCAACATCGTCAACTGCGGGGCCGCGATGTACATGGCGCCGGTGGGACTGGTCAACGCGGCCCACCCGGCGGGCGCCTACGCCGAGGCGCTGGATGTGGCGGGCGCCCATCAGTCGTCGTACGGCAGGGAGGCGGCCGGTGTCCTCGCGGCGGCCGTGGCGGCGGCGTGCGCGCCGGGGGCGACGGCGGACTCGGTGGTCGCCGCGTGCCTGGCGCTGGCCAAGGACGGCACACGGGAGGCGATCGAGAAGGTCTGCGAAGTGGCCGCACGGCACACGGACTTCGAGTCGGCGCTGCGTCCGCTGCGGGAGGCGGTGGCCCCGTACGACACCGTGGGCCCCGACTACCGCTCCCCCTCCCTGGCCGCCCGCCGCCCGTCCCGGCTGCACGCCGTCGAGGAACTCCCGGTCGCGCTGGGCATGGTGGTGGTGGCGGGAGGCGACTTCCGGCACGCGGTGCTGGGGGCGGTGAACTACGGCCGCGACTGCGACTCCATCGCCACGATGGCCGGCGCCGTGACCGGCGCCCTCGGCTCGCCCGTCCCCGACGACTGGGCCAAGACGGTGGGGGAGGCCAGCCGCCTCGACCTGTGGGAACCGGCGGTCACCCTGACCGGGGTGACCCGTGAGATCTTCGCGCGCGACGTGGACCGCCGCCGCGCCCACGAGCAGGCGTTCGCGCAGCTGGGAGGCCCGGGTTGCTCCGACTGACCTGGGTCCAGCCGGAGGACCTCATCGGCCACGAACTGCGGCAGGCCGCCCAGGACGGCCGCGAAGCCTCGGCCGTCGCCGCCCGCTGGCGAGCTGCGGGCGGCCCGGAGGCCCCCCTCGCCGCAGGCGCCTCCCCCACCCCCGCCTCCCCCTACCTCCGCCTCCTGGCCACCGACCTCCTCGACGAACTCGCCGACCTTCCGAGCACCTCGGCCGACGACGAGCCGACGGACCTGACCAGGATCAGAGCCCTGTGCCCCGACTGGCCGCCCGCCCCGGCCGGCCACGCGCCGCTCCCCACACCCGCCCGCCTGGAAGCCGCCTGGCTCGGCCGGGCGGTCGGCTGCCTCCTCGGCAAACCGGTGGAGAAACTCCCCCTCACCGCCATCCGCCAACTCGCCCAGGCAACCGGCAACTGGCCCCTGACCACGTACTTCACCGCCCGCGGCGTCCCCGAGGACCTCCTCGCCCGCCACCCCTGGAACCGCCGCTCCGCGGCCACCTCCCTCGCCGAGAACATCGACGGCATGCCCGAGGACGACGACCTCGACCACCCCCTCCTCGCCCTGCTCCTCCTCCAGCGTCACGGCCGCGCCTTCACCACCACCGACGTGGCCCGCGTCTGGCTGGACGAACTCCCCGCCGGCCGCACCTTCACCGCCGAACGCGTCGCCTACCGCAACCTCCTCAGCGGTCTGGAGCCGCCGCTGACCGCCCGCCACCACAATCCCTTCCGTGAGTGGATCGGCGCCCTGATCCGCGCGGACGTGCACGGCTGGACCAACCCCGGCGACCCGGCCGGCGCCGCCGGACAGGCGCACCGGGACGCGACGCTCACCCACACCGCCAACGGCGTCTACGCCGCGATGTTCACGGCGGCCGCCATCGCCACCGCCGCCACCGGCACCGACGACGTCCACACCTGCCTGCGCACCGGCCTCACCGTCGTCCCGCCCCGCTCCCGCCTCGCCCGAGCCGTCCGGCACGCCATCGGACTCGCCCGTGAGCACACCGACTTCGACACGGTCGTCGACGCGCTGCACGCCACCCACGCCGCCACCTACCACTGGGTGCACGCCGTCCCCAACACCGCCCTGATCGCCGCCGCCCTCACCCACGCCGACGGTGACTTCAGCGGCTCCGTCTGCCGTGTGGTGTCCGGCGGCTGGGACACCGACTCGTGCGGCGCGACCGCCGGCAGCATCGCCGGCCTGCTCGCCGGCGCACCCGGCGCCCTTCCCGAGCGCTGGACGGCCCCGCTGAAGAACCGCCTGGCCACCTCCGTCGGCGACTTCAACGGCTCCGGCTTCGACACCCTGGCCCGGCTGACCCATCTGGAGGCCTCCCGCCCATGACGCCCACCGACCCCCCACTGACCGGCCTGCGCGTCCTGGACGTCGCCACCCTCTTCGCCGGACCGCTCGCCGCGACCCTGCTCGGCGACTTCGGCGCGGACGTCGTCAAGGTCGAGCACCCGAGGAAACCGGACCCCTGCCGCGGCCACGGCCCGTCGAAGGACGGCATCGGCCTGTGGTGGAAGATGCTCGGCCGCAACAAGCGCACCCTCACCCTCGACCTGTCCACCCCCGGCGGCCGGGCCACCCTGCTGCGGCTGGCCGGCACCGCCGACGTCGTCATCGAGAACTTCCGCCCCGGCACCCTGGAGAAGTGGGAGCTGGGCTGGCCCGAGCTGTCCGCCGTCAATCCCCGGCTGGTCCTGGCCCGGGTCACCGGCTTCGGCCAGTTCGGCCCGTACGCGCACCGCCCGGGCTTCGGCACCCTCGCCGAGGCGATGAGCGGCTTCGCCGCGATCACCGGCGAACCGGACGCGCCGCCGACCCTGCCCCCGTTCGGTCTGGCGGACTCCATCGCGGGCCTGACCACGGCGTACGCGGTGATGACCGCGCTCGCCGCCCGCGACCGCACGGGAGAGGGGCAGGTCGTCGACATGGCGCTGATCGAGCCGATCCTGACCGCGCTCGGCCCGCAGCCCACCTGGTACGACCAGCTCGGCCACGTGCAGCCGCGCACCGGCAACCGCTCCCAGAACAACGCCCCGCGCGGCACCTACCGCACCGCCGACGGCACCTGGGTCGCCGTCTCCACCTCGGCCCAGTCGATCGCCGAGCGGGTGATGGTGCTGGTGGGCCGGCCCGATCTGATCGACGAGCCGTGGTTCGCCACCGGCGAGGAGCGGGCCCGGCACGCGGACGTCCTCGACGAGGCGGTCGGCGGCTGGATCGCCCGGCACACCCGCACCGACGTCCTGGCGGCCTTCGAGAAGGCGGAGGCGGCCGTCGCCCCCGTCCAGGACGTACGGGACGTCATGACGGACCCGCAGTACCAGGCCCTGGACACCATCACCACGGTCGACGACCCCGAGCTGGGCCCGCTGCGCATGCAGAACGTCCTCTTCCGGCTCTCCGCCACCCCGGGCGCGATCCGCTGGGCGGGCCGGCCGCACGGCGCGGACACCGAGGAGGTCCTCGCCGAGCTGGGCCTCACCCCGGCCGACGTCGCCGAGCTCCGCGCGGAGGGCGCCCTGTGACGGGCACCCCGCTGACCTGGCTGTACGCGCCCGGCGACCGTCCCGCCGTGGTGGCGAAGGCGCTCACCTCGGGGGCCGACGTGGTGGTGATCGACCTGGAGGACGCGGTCGCCCCCGACCGCAAGGCCTACGCCCGCTCCGCCACCGCCGAGCTGCTGTGCGAGCGCCAGCCGGTCCCGGTCCACGTCCGCGTCAACGCCCTGTCCGGCCCCTGGGCCCGCGCCGACCTCGCGGCGATCGCGCACGCCCCCGGCCTGTCCGGCCTGCGCCTCCCCAAGGTGTCGTCCCCGTCCGACGTCGTACGCGTCGCCCGGCGTACCGTGTCGGCCCACGGCGGCGCACCGCCCCTGTACGCCCTCCTGGAGACGGCCCTCGGCATCGAACGGGCCCACGCGGTGGCCACCGCCCACCCGTCCCTGCGCGGTATCGCCCTCGGGGAGGCGGATCTACGGGCCGACCTGGGCGTACGGGACGACGCGGGCCTCGACTGGTCCCGTTCCCGGGTGGTCGTCGCCGCACGGGCGGCGGGCCTGGCACCGCCCGCCCAGTCCGTCCACCCGGACACCCGCGACCTGGACGGCCTGCTGGCCTCGTGCCTCCGGGGCCGCGCCCTGGGTTTCCTGGGCCGGGCCGCCATCCACCCCCGCCAGCTCCCGGTCATCGAACGGGCCTACCTCCCGACGGAGGAGGAGATCGAGCAAGCGGAAAGGATCATCAAGGCCGCGGCCACCACCCAGGGCGCCCAGGCCCTCCCCGACGGCACCTTCATCGACCCGGCCATCATCACCACAGCCCACCGCACCCTAACCCTCCCCCACAAACCCTGACCCCACCTCCACACCCCGCGGGCGCCGGGCTGCGCGAACATCCCCCGGCCCAGACACACCGAGGGCGCCCAGGGAAACCCCGGACGCCCTCGGCGCAGTACACCAACCGGTCAGCTCTTCTTCGCCGACCCGGCCCCATCCTTGGAGTCCTCGGACTCACCAGCCCCCTCGTCCGCGCCGGCGGAATCAAGGGAATCAGCCGAACCGCCCTCCGCAGGAGAAGAAGCGTCCTCCCCCTTCTCCTCACCATCAGCCCCACCGCCGGAGGCAGAAGCACCCGGCTCCACAACGTCCTCCCGCCCAGGCCGCGCCCGCGCGGACAGCACGATGTACACCACCGCCAGCAGGAACACCAGAATCGCGGTCCAGTTGTTCAGCCGCAGCCCCAGAATCTCGTGCGCCTCGTCGACCCGCATGTACTCGATCCAGAACCGCCCCGCGCAGTACGCGGCGACATACAGCGCGAACGCCCGCCCGTGCCCGAGCTTGAAGCGACGGTCGGCCCAGATCACGAGCACCGCGACACCGACGCACCACAGCGACTCGTACAGGAACGTCGGGTGGTACGTGCCCGGGACCCGCCCGTCGGAGGAGGAGGTGATCTCCACCGCCCACGGCAGGTCGGTCGCCCGCCCGTACAGCTCCTGGTTGAACCAGTTGCCCCAGCGCCCGATCGCCTGCGCGAGGGCGATGCCCGGCGCGACGGCGTCGGCGTAGGCGGGCAGCGCGATGCCCCGCCGGCGGCAGCCGATCCACGCGCCCAGCGCACCGAAGGCGATCGCGCCCCAGATGCCGAGGCCGCCCTCCCAGATCTTGAAGGCGTCCACCCAGTCACGGCCCTCGCTGAAGTACAGCTGGTAGTCCGTGATCACGTGGTAGAGCCGGCCGCCGATCAGGCCGAAGGGCACCGCCCAGACAGCGATGTCGGCCACCGTGCCGGCCCGCCCGCCCCGGGCGACCCAGCGCTTGTTGCCGAGCCAGACGGCGACGAAGACACCGATGATGATGCAGAACGCATAGCCGCGCAGCGGAACGGGGCCGAGGTACAGCACCCCGCTCGACGGGCTGGGAATGTAGGCAAGTTCCATGGCAGGGTCGACGCTACCGTGCCGGACCGGCCACGCGGCGGGCGGCCCGGCAACGGCTCCATAACGGGAACTCCGGAGTTCCCCGGGAAACCCGCGCTACTCCTTGTTGGTCTCCTGCACCATCTGCTTCAGCTTCTCGGGGGTCAGCGAGCTGTCCTGGTAGATGTTCCTGCCGTCGAGCAGCACGGTCGGTGTGCCGCTGAAGTTGCCCTTCTGGAACGCCTCGTTGGACTTGGCGACCCAGCTGTTGTGCGTGCCCTCCTCGACGCAGGCGCGGAAGGCGGGGGTGTCGAGGCCCTCCACCTTCTCGGCCAGCTCGATCAGCTTGTCCTTGTCGGCGAAGGCGTCGTCGCTCTCCATCGGCTGGTTCGCGAACAGCACGTCGTGGTACTCGGTGAACTTCCCGGCGTCCTGGGCGCAGGCGGCGGCGTTGGCCGAGTCGCGGGAGCCGGTGCCGCCCATGGCGCCGTCGATCAGTGTGACCAGGTGGTACTCCACCTTCAGCTGGCCGGCGTCGGTCAGCTCGTGGATGGTGGGGCTGTAGACCTGCTCGAAGGACTTGCAGGCCGGGCAGCGGAAGTCCTCCCACACCGTGAGCGTCGCCTTGGCGCTCGGCTTGCCGACCGGGATGACGGTGCCGTCCTTGCCGAGGGCGCCCGAGGGCGCCACGACCGGGCCCGCCGCCTCGCTCTCGCTGTCGTCGCCCCCGGAGTTGGCCGCGACGACGCCGATCACCGCCGCGAGCCCCAGGACACAGACCACGCTCGCGCCCACGATCAGGGCGCGGCGTCGCTTCTCCGCCGACTTCTGCTTCTCGCGCTCGACCGCCAGCCGCTCCCGGGCGGTGCGCTTTCCCTCACGGTTCTTCTCGCTCACACCCCGCAGAACGAACCGGGGAGGCGCTCAGCGCCTCCCCGGCCCCAGGTCCACCCGTACGAGGGACCTGTATGACTACCTGCCTGATGCCCGCCGGGTCACACCTGGCCGCGTACGCCCTTGGCGAGGTCCCCGGCGAGCGCGCGGACGGCCTCGACACCGGCCGCGTCGTCGGGGGCGTCCAGCATCCGCTTGACGAAGGCCGAGCCGACGATCACACCGTCGGCGAAGCGGGCGACCTCGGCGGCCTGGGCGGGGTTGGAGACGCCCAGACCGACGCAGACCGGGAGGTCGGTGGTGGCGCGGGTGCGCCGTACCAGGTCCTCGGCCTGCGCGCCGACCGACTCGCGGGTGCCGGTGACGCCCATCAGGGAAGCGGCGTAGACGAAGCCGCTGCCGGCCGCGGTGATCTCGGCGAGCCGCCCGTCCTTGCTGCTGGGGGCGACCACGAAGACCGTGGCGAGCCCGTGCTTCTCCGCGTGCTCCCGCCACAGCGCCGACTCCTGCACGGGCAGGTCGGGCAGGATGCAGCCGGCGCCGCCCGCCTCGGCGAGCTCGGCGGTGAACCGCTCGACGCCGTAGCGGTCGATGGGGTTCCAGTAGGTCATGACGAGGATCGGCTTGCCGGTGGCCGCGTGCGCCTCGCGGACCGTGCGCATCACGTCGGCGATCCTCACGCCGCCGCGCAGCGCGATGTCGTCGGCGGTCTGGATGACCGGGCCGTCCAGGACGGGGTCGCTGTGCGGCAGACCCACCTCGACGACGTCGGCGCCGCCCTCCAGGGCGGCCTTGACCGCCTCGATGCCGCCGTCCACGGTCGGGAACCCGGCCGGGAGGTAGGCGATGAGGGCGGAGCGGCCCTCGGACCTGGCCGCGGCGAGGGTCTCGTCCAGCAGCCGCACGTTCCCGCTCACTTGGCGTCCCCCTCGATCTCGGCGGTACCGGCCTCGTCGGCGGCGACCTCGGCGTCGGTGTCGTACAGCCCGAAGTAGCGGGCGGCGGTGTCCATGTCCTTGTCGCCGCGGCCGGACAGGTTGACCACGATCAGCCCGTCCCCGCCCAGCTCCTTGCCGACCTCCAGGGCGCCGGCGAGGGCGTGCGCGCTCTCGATGGCCGGGATGATGCCCTCGGTGCGCGACAGCAGGCGCAGGGCCTGCATGGCGGCGTCGTCGGTCACCGCGCGGTACTCGCCGCGGCCGCTGTCCTTGAGGAAGGAGTGCTCGGGTCCGATGCCCGGGTAGTCCAGTCCGGCCGAGATGGAGTACGGCTCGGTGATCTGGCCCTCGTCGTCCTGGAGGACGTAGGACCGGGAGCCGTGCAGGATGCCGGGCTCACCGGCGGTGAGGGTGGCCGCGTGCTCGCCGGTCTCGACCCCGTGCCCGGCGGGCTCGCAGCCGATGAGGCGGACGTCCGCGTCGGGGATGAAGGCGTGGAACAGGCCGATGGCGTTGGAGCCGCCGCCGACGCAGGCGATCGCGGCGTCGGGCAGCCGTCCGGCCCGCTCCAGGAGCTGGCGGCGGGCCTCCACGCCGATGACGCGGTGGAAGTCGCGGACCATCGCCGGGAAGGGGTGCGGTCCCGCGACCGTGCCGAAGAGGTAGTGGGTGCGGTCGACGTTGGCGACCCAGTCGCGGAACGCCTCGTTGATCGCGTCCTTGAGGGTGCGGCTGCCCGACTTCACGGCGATGACCTCGGCGCCGAGCATGCGCATCCGGGCCACGTTCAGGGCCTGGCGCTGCGTGTCGATCTCGCCCATGTAGATCGTGCAGTCGAGACCGAACAGGGCGCAGGCGGTGGCGGTGGCCACGCCGTGCTGTCCGGCGCCGGTCTCGGCGATGACGCGGGTCTTGCCCATGCGCTTGGTGAGCAGGGCCTGGCCGAGCACGTTGTTGATCTTGTGCGAGCCGGTGTGGTTCAGGTCCTCGCGCTTGAGGAAGACGCGGGCTCCGCCGGCGTGCTCGGCGAAACGGGGGACCTCGGTGAGCGCGCTCGGGCGGCCGGTGTAGTGGGCCAGGAGGTCGTCGAGTTCCCGGGCGAACTCGGGGTCGGACTTGGCCTTGTCGTACTCGACGGCGACCTGGTCGACCGCGGCGACGAGGGCCTCGGGGATGAACTTGCCGCCGTACGCCCCGAAGTAGCCTTCGGGGCTGGGGGTCCGGCCCTCCGGGTCGGGGAGGAAAAAGGTGCTGGGCATGCGTGTACCTCACGGTGAGTGTGTGTCGGGCACGTGTCGCCGTGGGGGCGGGGTGGTCGGTCGGCTACCGGCCCGTCGTGGCCGGTCGCGCCCGCGCGGCGGAGCCGCACATCGGTAGAGCCCCGCGCCCCCGAAAGGCGGGGCGCTGCCATCGCATGCCGTTGACCTGCCCGGGTTCGTCCCCGATCACGTACCGGACCCGGCGGCCGTGCACCCTGCGGGCGGGTGCGCGGCAGCCTCGGGGGCGGCAGCCGGGTGCGAGGCGGGAGAGGGTCATCGGTGTCAGCCTATCGGGGACCGGTCAGCCGCGGCCGTGGCGGAGGGCCGGGTGTTCGCCCGCTGCCACCAGGTCGGAGACGGCCGTCTTCGGGTCCTTGCCGGTGACCAGGGACTCGCCGACCAGGACGGCGTCGGCGCCCGCGTTGGCGTAGGCGATGAGGTCGTGCGGGCCGCGCACACCGGACTCGGCGACCCGGACCAGGTGGGCGGGGATCTCCGGGGCGACCCGCTCGAAGGTGCCGCGGTCGACCTCGAGGGTCTTGAGGTTGCGCGCGTTGACGCCGATGACCTTGGCGCCCGCGTCGACCGCGCGCTCGACCTCGTCCTCGTCGTGGACCTCGACGAGCGGGGTGAGCCCGATGGACTCGGCGCGCTCGATCAGCGACTCCAGGGCCGCCTGGTCGAGGGCCGCCACGATCAGCAGCGCCAGGTCGGCGCCGTACGCGCGGGCCTCCCAGAGCTGGTACGAGGTGACGATGAAGTCCTTGCGCAGCACCGGGATGTCCACGCGCGCGCGGACGGCCTCCAGGTCGGCCAGCGAGCCGCCGAAGCGGCGCTCCTCGGTGAGCACGGAGATGACGGACGCGCCGCCCGCCTCGTAGTCGGCGGCCAGTCCGGCCGGGTCGGCGATCGCGGCCAGCGCGCCCTTGGACGGGCTGGAGCGCTTGACCTCGCAGATCACCTTGACGCCGTCGCCGCGCAGGGCGGCCACGCCGTCCTTGGCCGCGGGGGCCTTCGCCACGCGCTCCTTGAGCTCGTCGAGGCTCACACGCGCCTGCCGCTCCGCGAGGTCGGCACGGACTCCGTCGATGATCTCGTCGAGCACACTCACGCGAGCGGCCCCCTTCCTGACGGTCGGTCTTGGATGGTCACTGCGATGGTAGCCGGAGCAGGGCGTACGCCTCACATCCGGTTGACACCGGTCCCTCCCCCACCCTCGAACCAGCTTCGCACGGCTCGGGCGGGAGGTGCCCCCACGCTGGACATTCCTGGATGATCAAGGATGCAACCAGCCGCCGAACGGCAGGTTCCGGACAACGGTGAAGACCAGCAGCAGCGCTCCCAGGGACCACAGGAGCACCGGGGGCGGGTCGATCCGCGGGGGCGGTCCGCCACGCACCGCGCGGGCCACCCAGACGGTCCACAGCACGGCGAAGGCCGCGTAGCCGAGGACGGCGGGGGCGTTGGCCTGGAGGGCGGCCGTCAGGTCGCCGTGGGCGACGGCGTGCGCGCTGCGCAGTCCGCCGCAGCCGGGGCAGTACAGGCCGGTGAGGTGCAGCAGCGGGCAGACGGGGTAGTGGCCGGGCTCGTTGGGGTCCACGGCACCGACGTAGACGAAGGCTCCGGCGACGACGGCGAGGATCCCGGCGGGGACGGCCAGCCGGGCCGCCCTGCCGCCGCGGGGCACGCTGGGGCTGGGGGCGTTCACGTGGTGCATTGTGCCCCGGAAACGGGTCAGGGGCGGTCCGGGCTCCGCCGTGCGGGCCCCCGCCCCTGACCGGAGTGCCGGGTGGTGCTCAGCCCTGGGCGCCGGCCGGGGCGCGGTCGCCGGTGGTCCGGTGCACGGGGTGGTTGCTCTTCGGCTGGCCCATGCCCATCGAGCGCATGATGAAGCCGACGAGGCCACCGAGGAGTACGACGCCCATGCTCGCCCAGAAGCCCACCGGCTGGTCCATCACCATGAACGCGCCCGCGGCGCAGAAGCCGATGAAGGCGATGATGACACCGGTCCAGGCGGCCGGGGTGTGACCGTGGTTGCTGCCCGCCATTGCATGCTCCTCGTTGCTGTGTACGTGTCTGAGCAGGGCGCTCCCGCTCATTGTCCCGCATGCGCCCACCCGCCGTACGTCGGGGTGGCGCGGGAGGGGGTCGCACAGCCCGGCGCTCGTGGGGCGCTACGCGCCGGTGGGGTCCTCGCCCCGGTCGAGCGCCTTCCAGAGATCCTCGGGCCGGTCGGGGTCGGCCGCCGCGGCCTGCTTCCGGCGCGGCCGCGCCTGTGCCCCGTCCCGCTCGTAGCGGCCGGACATCGCCGGCCACAGCCTCCCGTACCGCAGCGCCAGCAGCCCCGCCACCAGCAGCAGCACACCGCCCGCGACGGCGACGTACGGCCACGCCGTGTGGCTGAGGGCCTCCACCGTCGCCGAGGTGTCGCCGGACGCCTTCGCCGCCTGTTCGTCCAGGGCCGCACGGTCCGACGCCCCGAGCAGCGCCGCCGCGATCGTGCCCGCCCCGGAGAGGGCGAGAAGGGTGGCGACGGCCAGGCGGCCGGCCCGGCGGACGGCGAACACGGCGACGAGCGCGGCCAGTCCCACGACGGCCAGGGCGGCCGGGACGCCGGTGACGTCGCTGCCCTTGGCCGTCAGGGGGAAGGGGCCGCCGGCCACGGTGATGGTGCCCTCCGACCACTGCTGCCGGGAGGCGAGCAGGGCCACGGCCGCGCCGAGGGCGCCGGACAGCAGGGCGACGGCGAGGCTGAGGCGGCCGGTCCGGGCGGAGCCGGCGGCCGGGGAACGGGGGGTGGGTACGGCAGTCACGACATCCACTATCGCCTGAACCCCGGGCGAACCGACACCCGGGGGTTCGTCCCGGGAGACTCAGGCCTTTCCGAGCCGGTTCGCCGTGTGGACGGCCCGCAGTACCGCCGCCGCCTTGTTGCGGCACTCGGTGTCCTCGGCGGCCGGGTCGGAGTCGGCGACGATCCCGGCGCCGGCCTGGACGTACGCGGTGCCGTCCCGGAGCAGGGCGGTGCGGATGGCGATGGCCGTGTCGGAGTCGCCGGCGAAGTCGAGGTAGCCGACGCAGCCGCCGTACAGTCCGCGCCGGGACGGTTCGAGTTCGTCGATGATCCGCATCGCGCGGGGCTTGGGCGCGCCGGAGAGCGTGCCGGCCGGGAAGCAGGCGGTGAGCACGTCGAAGGCGGTGCGGTCGCCGGTGACACGGCCGGTGACCGTGGACACGATGTGCATGACGTGCGAGTACCGCTCGATGGACATGAAGTCGACGACCTCGACGGAGCCGGGTTCGCAGACGCGTCCGAGGTCGTTGCGGCCCAGGTCGACGAGCATGAGGTGCTCGGCGCGCTCCTTGGGGTCGGCGAGGAGTTCGTCGGCGAGGGCCTGGTCCTCCTGGGGGGTGGCGCCGCGGTGCCGGGTGCCGGCGATGGGGTGGACCATCGCCTGTCCGTCCTCGACCTTCACCAGCGCCTCGGGGGACGAACCGACGACGTCGAAGCCGTCGAGGCGGAACAGGTACATGTACGGGGACGGGTTGGTGGCGCGCAGTACCCGGTAGACGTCGAGGGCGCTCGCCGTGCACGGCGTCTCGAACCGCTGCGAGGGCACGACCTGGAAGGCCTCCCCCGCGCGGATGCGTTCCTTGACGTCCTCGACGGCCGCGCGGAAGTCGGGGCCGCCCCACCGCGCGGTGTACTCGGGCAGTTCGGAGGGCGGCAGCACGGCGGGCGGCTGGGCCACCGCGCGGGTGAGGTCGGCCTCCATGGCGTCGAGGCGGGCCACGGCGTCGGCGTACGCCTCGTCGACGCCGGTCTCCAGGTCGTTGTGGTTGATCGCGTTGGCGATCAGCCGGACGGAGCCCTCCCAGTGGTCCATGACGGCGAGGTCGCTGGTGAGCAGCATGGTCAGCTCGGGCAGCTTCAGGTCGTCCCGCTCGCCGGGGCCGATCTTCTCCAGGCGGCGCACGATGTCGTAGCCGAGGTAGCCGACCATGCCGCCGGTGAAGGGCGGCAGGCCCAGGTCGTGGGCGAGGTCGCGCGGGGTGTGCAGGGCCTGGAGGGTGGCGCGCAGGGCGGTGAGCGGGTCGCCGCCCGTGGGGACGCCGACGGGCGGGGTGCCCTCCCAGTGCGCCCGTCCCCCGCGCTCGGTGAGGGTCGCGGCGCTGCGGACGCCGACGAAGGAGTAACGGGACCAGGAACGCCCGTTCTCCGCGGACTCGAGCAGGAAGGTGCCGGGGCGCTCTCCGGCGAGTTTGCGGTAGAGCGCGACCGGGGTGTCGCCGTCGGCGAGGAGCTTGCGGCTGACCGGGATGACCCGGCGGTCGGTGGCGAGCTTGCGGAACGTCTCGAGGTCCATGGCGGCAGACCTTACTGATCCACGGCGGGGGCGTGCGCCACCAGCACGTCGGCGTCGAAGCAGGTGCGCGCGCCCGTGTGGCAGGCGGCGCCGACCTGGTCGACCTTGACCAGCACGGTGTCGGCGTCGCAGTCCAGGGCGACCGACTTGACCCACTGGACGTGGCCGGAGGTGTCGCCCTTGACCCAGTACTCCCGGCGGCTGCGCGACCAGTAGGTGCAGCGGCCGGTGGTCAGCGTGCGGTGCAGCGCCTCGTCGTCCATCCAGCCCAGCATGAGCACCTCTCCGGTGTCGTACTGCTGGGCGATGGCGGGCAGGAGGCCGTCGGGGCTGCGCTTGAGCCGCGCGGCGATCTGCGGGTCGAGGGGGCCGGGCCGGGACGTACTGGTCATGCGGACCATTGTGCCGCGCGGGGGCGGGCGGGCCGGGGGCCTGTCCACTGGGCGGACCCGGCGGCCGGCCGTAGGCTGGCTGCATGTCGACCCATGCCAAGCGTGAACGACTCCTCCTGGCCGATCTGCTGGAGACCACGGGCCCGGAGGCCCCCACCCTGTGCGAGGGCTGGACGGCCCGGGACCTCGCCGCCCACGTGGTGGTGCGCGAGCGCCGCCCCGACGCGGCCGGCGGCATGCTGGTCAAGCAGCTCGCGCCGCGTCTGGAGCGGGTGATGGCGGAGTTCACCGCCAAGCCGTACGAGGAGCTGATCCAGCTGATCCGCACCGGTCCCCCGCGGTTCTCGCCCTTCTCGCTCAAGCAGGTCGACGAGCTGTCGAACATCGTCGAGTTCTACGTCCACACCGAGGACGTCCGCCGCGCCCAGCCCGAGTGGACGCCGCGCGAGCTGGACCCGGTGTTCCAGGACGCGCTGTGGTCGCGGCTGGAGCGGTCCGCGCGGCTGATGGGCCGCGGGGCCCCGGTGGGCCTGGTGCTGCGCCGGCCGGACGGCCGGACGGCGGTGGCGCACCGCGGGGCGCCCGTGGTCACGGTGACCGGGGAGCCGTCCGAGCTGGTGCTGTTCGCCTACGGGCGGCAGAGCGCGGCCGAGGTCGAGCTGGACGGCGACGAGAACGCGATCGCGAAGCTGCGCGAGTCCAAGCAGCTCGGCATCTGATCCGCACCCGAAAGGCGCAGCTCGTGATCAAAGTGGCCATGACGAGTGTGTACGTCGACGACGTGGCGAAGGCGCATGCCTTCTACACCGGCACCCTCGGCTTCGAGACCCGTACCCACATGGATCTGGGCGACGGCGTGCTGTTCGTGACCGTCGGGGCGCGCGACGGCGCACAGCGGGATCTGGAGCTCCTGCTGGAGCCCGGGCAGGGCCCCATCGCCGAGCCGTACCGGCGGGCGGTGCGGGAGGCGGGGCTGCCCGCGATCGTGTTCTCCGTGGACGACCTCCGCGCGGAGTACGAGCGGCTGCGCGGGGAGGGTGTCCACTTCGTCCAGGATCCGCGGGAGGAGGGCCCGGTGCTCGCGGCGGTCCTGGACGACACGGTGGGCAACCTGATCCAGCTGGCGCAGCCGACGGGCTGACCTCAGCGCACCGGGTGGCCGGCTCCCCGCAGGGTCTCCTTGACCTCGCCGATGCGCAGATCGCCGAAGTGGAAGACGGAGGCGGCCAGTACGGCGTCGGCGCCGGCCGCGACGGCGGGCGGGAAGTCGCCGAGCCGCCCGGCGCCGCCCGAGGCGATCACCGGGACGGTGACGTGCTTGCGGACGGCGGCGATCATCTCCAGGTCGTAGCCGTCCTTGGTGCCGTCGGCGTCCATGGAGTTCAGCAGGATCTCGCCGGCGCCGAGTTCGGCGGCCCGGTGCGCCCACTCCACGGCGTCGATGCCGGTGCCCTTGCGGCCGCCGTGCGTGGTGACCTCGAAGGACCCCGAGCCGGTGCGGCGGGCGTCCACGGACAGCACCAGGACCTGGCGGCCGAAGCGCTCGGCGATCTCGCGGATGAGCTCGGGGCGGGCGATGGCGGCGGTGTTGACGCCCACCTTGTCGGCGCCCGCGCGCAGCAGCCTGTCCACGTCCTCGGCGGTGCGGACGCCGCCGCCCACCGTCAGCGGAATGAACACCTGTTCGGCGGTGCGGCGCACCACGTCGTAGGTCGTCTCGCGGTTGCCGGACGAGGCGGTGATGTCGAGGAACGTCAGCTCGTCGGCGCCCTCGGCGTCGTACACCTTGGCCATCTCGACGGGGTCGCCCGCGTCGCGCAGGTTCTGGAAGTTGACGCCCTTGACGACCCGGCCGCCGTCCACGTCCAGGCAGGGGATGACTCGGACCGCCAGGGTCATGACTCCACGGCTCCTCTGAATGCTTCGAGTTCCACTGAGACCAGCACGCGCGAGTCGACGAAGCCCTCGACCACCAGCAGGGTGGTGACCGGGCGCACCGCGTCGAACAGTTCCTTGTGTGCGCGCCCGGCCGCGTCGACGTCCCGCGCGTGGGCGAGATGGAGGCGGGTGCGGATCACGGACTCGATACCGAGCCCGAACTCGCCGATCGCCTCCAGCGCGAGGGTGAAGGCCACCTTGGCCTGTTCGTACGGGTCGCCCTCCCCGTACAGGACCTCGCCCCGGAAGGCGGTCGTGCCCGCCACCAGGACGCGGTCGCCCGCCGCCACGGCGCGTGCGAAGCCGAGGGACTCCTCCCAGGGGCTTCCGCTCTGCACGCGCCGTACGGCATCGGACGTCATCGCACCGTGTCCTTCGTCACGACGTGGCCTCCAGGGCCTCTTCCAGGGTGAACGCCTTCGCGTAGAGGGCCTTGCCGACGATGGAGCCCTCGACGCCCAGCGGGACGAGCGCGGCGATGGCCCGCAGGTCGTCCAGCGAGGAGACGCCGCCGGAGGCGACGACCGGGCGGTCGGTGGCGGCGCAGACGTTCTTCAGCAGGTCCAGGTTGGGGCCCTGGAGGGTGCCGTCCTTGGCGATGTCGGTGACGACGTAGCGGGCGCAGCCCTCCTTGTTGAGGCGGTCCAGCGTCTCGTAGAGGTCGCCGCCGTCCCGGGTCCAGCCGCGTCCGCGCAGGGTGGTGCCGCGTACGTCGAGGCCGACGGCGATCCTGTCGCCGTGCTCGGCGATGACCTTGGCGACCCATTCGGGGGTCTCCAGGGCGGCGGTGCCGAGGTTGACGCGGGTGCAGCCGGTGGCGAGGGCGGCGGCGAGGGTGTCGTCGTCGCGGATGCCGCCGGACAGCTCGACCTTGATGTCCATGGCCCCGGTGACCTCGGCGATCAGCGCGCGGTTGTCGCCGGTGCCGAACGCGGCGTCGAGGTCGACCAGGTGCAGCCACTCGGCACCGGAGCGCTGCCAGGTGAGCGCGGCCTCCAGGGGGGAGCCGTACGACGTTTCCGTCCCGGACTCGCCGTGCACGAGGCGGACGGCCTGGCCGTCGCGGACGTCGACGGCGGGGAGGAGTTCGAGCTTGGCCATGTCTCTACAGGGTTCCGATCCAGTTGGTGAGGAGCTGGGCACCGGCGTCGCCGGACTTCTCGGGGTGGAACTGGGTGGCCCACAGGGCGCCGTTCTCGACCGCGGCCACGAAGGGCTTGCCGTGGGTGGACCAGGTCACCAGCGGGGCGCGCATCGCAGGGTTCGTCGTCTCCAGGGCCCAGTCGTGGACGGCGTAGGAGTGGACGAAGTAGAAGCGGGCGTCCGCGTCGAGGCCGGCGAACAGCTCCGATCCCTCCGGGACGTCCACGGTGTTCCAGCCCATGTGGGGCACGATCTCGGCACGGAGCGGTTCGACGGAGCCGGGCCACTCGTCGAGGCCCTCGCTCTCCACGCCGTGCTCGATGCCCCGCGCGAAGAGGATCTGCATGCCGACGCAGATGCCCATCACCGGGCGGCCGCCGGAGAGCCGGCGGTCGACGATCCAGTCGCCGCGCGCCTCCTTGAGGCCCTTCATGCAGGCGGCGAAGGCGCCGACGCCGGGCACCAGCAGCCCGTCGGCGTTCATGGCCGCGTCGAAGTCACGGGAGATCTCGACGTCGGCGCCCGCGCGGGCGAGGGCACGCTCGGCGGAGCGGACGTTGCCGAAGCCGTAGTCGAAGACCACGACCTTCTTGGTGGTGCTCAACGGCTCACACCTCCAGGTACAGCAGGCCCGTGCCGAGGCACATCGCGGCGCCGACGGAGAGCAGCACGATGAGGCCCCTGGGCATCTTCTGCTTGGCGAAGGAGATGATCCCGCCGACGAAGAACAGGCCGAGGACGATCAGGACGGTGGACAGACCGTTCATGGTCTACAGCGCGCCCTTCGTGGAGGGCAGGATGCCGGCCGCGCGGGGGTCGCGCTCGGAGGCGTACCGCAGGGCGCGGGCGAGGGCCTTGAACTGGCACTCCACGATGTGGTGCGCGTTGCGCCCGTAGGGCACGTGCACGTGCAGGGCGATCTGGGCCTGGGCGACGAAGGACTCCAGGATGTGCCGGGTCATCGTGGTGTCGTACTCGCCGATCATCGGCGCCATCTTCTCGGGCTCGGTGTGCACGAGGTAGGGGCGGCCGGACAGGTCGACGGTGACCTGGGCGAGGGACTCGTCCAGGGGGACCGTGCAGTTGCCGAAGCGGTAGATGCCCACCTTGTCGCCGAGCGCCTGCTTGAAGGCGGCGCCGAGCGCGAGGGCGGTGTCCTCGATGGTGTGGTGGGAGTCGATGTGCAGGTCGCCCTCGGTCTTCACCGTCAGGTCGAACAGACCGTGCCGGCCGATCTGGTCGAGCATGTGGTCGTAGAAGCCGACCCCGGTGGAGATCTCGGTCCTTCCGGTGCCGTCGAGGTCGATCTCGACGAGGACGGACGTTTCCTTGGTGGTGCGTTCCACGCGTCCTACGCGGGTCATGCGCTCTGCTCCTTCGGGGGTGCGGGGCTCTCCCCCGCGAAACTCTGCATGTCACGGACCGCGTCGAGGAACGCGTCGTTCTCGGCCGGGGTGCCCGCGGTGACCCGCAGCCATCCCGGCACACCGTTGTCCCGGACCAGGACGCCCCGGTCGAGGATCGTGCGCCATGCGGCGTGGGAGTCCTCGAACCGTCCGAACTGGACGAAGTTCGCGTCGGACTCGGTGACGTCGTAGCCGAGCGCGCGCAGTCCGGCGACCAGCCGGTCGCGCTCGGCCTTGAGCTGCTCGACGTACTTCAGCAGCGTGTCGGTGTGTTCCAGGGCGGCCAGCGCGGTCGCCTGGGTGATGGCGGACAGATGGTACGGCAGCCGCACCAGCTGGACGGCGTCGACGACCGCCGGGTGCGCGGCGAGGTAGCCGAGGCGCAGGCCCGCCGCGCCGAACGCCTTCGACATGGTGCGGGAGATCACCAGGTTCGGGCGTCCGTCGAGCAGCGGGAGCAGCGAGCCGCCGTGGCTGAACTCGATGTACGCCTCGTCGACGACCACCATCGACGGCCCGGCCGCCTGGGCGGCCTCGTACAGCGCGACGACGGTCCGCGCGGGGACCGCGGTGCCGGTGGGGTTGTTGGGGGTGGTGACGAAGACGACGTCGGGCCGGTGCTCGGCGATCGCCTTCTCGGCGGCGGCGAGGTCGATGGTGAAGTCCTCATGGCGCGGACCGGAGATCCAGCCGGTGCCGGTGCCGCGTGCGATGAGGCCGTGCATCGAGTACGACGGCTCGAACCCGATCGCGGTGCGGCCCGGTCCGCCGAAGGTCTGCAGCAGCTGCTGGATGACCTCGTTGGAGCCGTTGGCCGCCCACACGTTCTCGGGGCCGACCGGGTGGCCGGCCGTCTTCGTCAGGTACGCGGCCAGCTCGGTGCGCAGCTCGACCGCGTCCCGGTCGGGGTAGCGGTTGAGGTTCCGGGCGGCCTCGCGGACCCGTTCGGTGATCCGCTCGACCAGCGGTCCGGGCAGCGGGTAGGGGTTCTCGTTGGTGTTCAGCCGTACGGGGACGTCCAGCTGGGGCGCGCCGTAGGGGGACTTGCCGCGCAGCTCGTCCCGTACGGGGAGATCGTCGATGCCTGTCACTTGCCGTCCGGAACCTTCCCATCGAACCGGGCCTTGATCGCCGCGCCGTGCGCGGGCAGGTCCTCCGCCTCCGCCAGCGTGACCACGTGGTGCGCGACCTCGGCCAGTGCGTCCCGCGTGTAGTCGACGATGTGGACGCCGCGCAGGAAGGACTGGACGGACAGGCCCGAGGAGTGGCAGGCGCAGCCGCCGGTGGGCAGGACGTGGTTGGAGCCGGCCGCGTAGTCGCCGAGGGAGACCGGGGACCAGGGGCCGATGAAGATCGCGCCCGCGTTGCGCACCCGGTCGGCGAGCGCGGCGGCGTCGGCGGTCTGGATCTCCAGGTGCTCGGCGCCGTAGGCGTCGACGACGCGCAGGCCCTCGTCGAGGCCGTCGACCAGGACGATGGCGGACTGGCGGCCGGAGAGGGCCGGAACGATCCGCTCGTCGCTGTGCTTGCTGGCCGCGACCTGCGGCTTCAGCTCCTGCTCGACGGCGTCCGCGAGTTCCGCGGAGTCGGTGACCAGGACGGCGGCGGCCAGCGGGTCGTGCTCGGCCTGGCTGATCAGGTCGGAGGCGACGTGCACCGGGTCGGCGGTGGAGTCCGCGAGGATCGCGATCTCGGTCGGGCCGGCCTCGGCGTCGATGCCGATCCTCCCGGTGAAGTAGCGCTTGGCGGCGGCGACCCAGATGTTGCCGGGGCCGGTGACCATGTTCGCGGGCGGGCAGGACTCGGTGCCGTACGCGAACATCGCGACGGCGGTGGCGCCGCCGGCCGCGTAGACCTCGTCCACGCCGAGCAGGGCGCAGGCGGCGAGGATGGTCGGGTGCGGCAGCCCGCCGAAGTCGGCCTGGGCCGGGGAGGCGAGCGCGAGGGACGGGACGCCGGCCTCCTGGGCGGGCACCACGTTCATGATCACGGAGGACGGGTAGACGGCCCGGCCGCCCGGCGCGTAGAGACCCACGCGGTCGACCGGCACCCACTTCTCGGTGACCGTGCCGCCGGGCACGACCTGGGTGGTGTGCGTGCTGCGGCGCTGCGCGCGGTGGACGAGCCGGGCGCGGCGGATGGACTCCTCCAGGGCCGCGCGCACGGCCGGGTCCAGCTCCTCCAGCGCACGCCGGAGGGCCGCCGCCGGCACCCTCACCCGGTCCAGCTTCACGCCGTCGAACCGCTCGGCGAAGTCGATCAGCGCCGCGTCGCCCCGATGATGCACGTCCTCGCAGATGGGCCGCACCTTCTCCAGGGCGGCCGCGACGTCGAAGTCGGCTCGGGGCAGCAGGGCGCGCAGGGCGGAACCCTCGGGGAGGGCGTCGCCGCGCAGATCGATTCGCGAGATCACGTGCTCAATTGTCTCAGACCCGCCCAGTGGGCCGTTCGCCCGTTCCACGGGCTGATACGTGGTGCCCGCGGTGACGGTCCGCACACGTTCCCGGAGATCCCCTTCACTTTCCGTGTTCAACGGGTCACTCCACCGGGCATCACCGGTTGTACGAAGGGACGAACCGACGAGTAGGTGAGGAGGAGGGGAGGTCCGTGACCCACGGGGTGGGACCGGGCGGCGACGAGCCGCCGGAGGACCTGACCGCCACGGAGGCCGGGATGTGGCAGGCCTTCCGCAACGGCAGCGTGTACGACCTGAGCAGCGGGGACACGGTCGTCGACGATCCGCACGGCGGGCATCCGTGGGGACCGGAGCGGACGGTCCGGGCGCGCGTGGTGTGCTGGCTGCTGCTGGACGGCCCGCCCGCGCTGGCCGGCCGGGTGTCGTCGCTGAAGCTGGTCGGGGTGCGGATCAGCGGCGTGCTCGATCTGGCCGGGGGCACGGTGGTGCCGTACTGGGAGATGCGCGGCTGCCGCTTCGAGCGGGACGTGCTGCTGCCGGAGGCGCGCTTCACGACCGTGCGGATGGTCGACTGCTCCGTACCGCGCCTGGAGGCGGCCCGGCTGCACACCGAGGGCGATCTGCATCTGCCGCGCTGCCGCTTCCTGGGCGGCATACGGCTGACCGACGCCCGGATCGGCACGGACCTGCTGCTCAACCAGGCGATCGTGCACCACGACCGCAGCGGCCGCTCGATAGCGGCGGACGGCATGACCGTCGGGCAGGACCTCCAGGCGGAGATGCTGGAGTCGCACGGCGAGCTGAGCCTGCGCAGCGCGACGATCGGTGTCTCGCTGAGCCTGCGCGGCGCCCGGCTGGGCAACCCGCACGCCCGGCTCGCGCTGAACGCGCCGCAGCTGACGGTGGAGCGCTCGCTGTATCTGACGCCGGCGGGCCTCGGTTCCCAGGCGCGCAGCGGGATGACGCCGGCGCGCGGGACCCGGATCCAGCGGTTCGAGTGCCGGGGCGGGGTGCGGCTGGACGACGGGCGGTTCGGTGACGCGGTCGACTTCGAGGGGGCCCGGTTCACGTTCACCGACGAGCAGGAGCTGTCGCTGCGCCGGGTGCAGACGCCGGAGCTGCGCTTCCTCGGGGAGCGGCCGGCGCGCGGCAGGGTGGTGCTGTCGGGGGCGCGGGTGGTGAACCTGATGGACCGCGCGGACAGCTGGCCGGGCCCCGGCCGGCTGCACATGGGCGGGTTCACCTACGAGAACCTGGTGCCGCGCGGGCCGTTCCCGCTGACGCTGCGGCTGCGCTGGGTGGACGTGGCGAGCGCCGAGTACAACCCGGAGCCGTACGAGCGGCTGGCCGCCGTGCTGCGGGAGGGCGGGGAGGACGAGCATGCCCGGGAGGTGCTGCTCGCCAAGCAGCGCCGCCGCCGGGAGAGCCTGCCGCTCGCGGCCAAGCTGTGGGGCTACGCGCAGGACTGGACGGTCGCCTACGGGTACCGCCCCGGCCGGGCGGCGGTGTGGATGGCGGTGCTGTGGGCGGCCGGTTCGCTGGCCTTCGCGCGCTCCGAGCCCCCGCCGCTGAAGAGCGGTGAGCATCCGGCGTGGAACCCGGCGCTGTTCGCGCTGGACCTGCTGCTGCCGGTGATCGACCTGGGGCAGGTGGGGTTCTGGCAGCTGCGCGGCGGCTGGCAGTGGCTGTCGGCGGCGTTCGTCCTGCTGGGCTGGATCCTGGCGACGACGGTCGCCGCGGGCGCGACCCGGACCCTGCGGCGCACCTAGTCGCTTTTTACCGGTCCTTGACCGATCCCCGTACAACTTTCCATGACTTCCGTGTGGGCTCTGGCGCCGCTGTGACCTGCGGTCTTTCAATGGTCGACACCATGGCTCTGCTGCACGCGTTCACCCGTACGTCCCGGGTGCGAGGAAAGTCGACGGGCGCCGCCTCCCCCGTCCCCGTGGTGCTGCCCGGCGACGACGAGGTGCTGCTCGACGCGCCCGACGACGTCCTGGGCCCGGCGCTGGTCGGCGCGGCGGACGGCGACCACGCGCCCGCCGCCGCGCTGCTGGCCGCCACCCGCCGCACGGAGGCCTGGGACCACCGCGACCGCTATGTGCGGCGGCTGGCCGCCTTCGCCCGCGCGCGTCCCGGATGGCTGGACACCTGGCGCGCCCTCGACCCGCACGATCCGGACGCCACGGTCGTGGACGCCCAGCGTGCCGTGGACCGCGCCTGGGACTCACCGGCGCGGGCCGAGCTGCTGCGCGAGGTGAGCCCGCTGATCACGGCCGCCGCCCGGGCGGACGGACGCGACCCGGTGCCCTGGCGGCTGGCCCTGGACCACGCCCGGGGCGCGCGGGCCGGCCACACCTACGTCGAGGAGCTGTGGGAGGCGGCCGTCCGGCGCGCCCCGCACCACCACGGCTGCCATGTGGCGGCCCTGCGCTACCTGGCGTCCTCCTGGCACGGCTCGCACCGGGAATGCTTCGACTTCGCCGACCGGGCCGCCCAGGACGCGCCGGAGAGCTCGCTCACGCAGGCGCTGCCGCTGCGGGCGGCGTTCGGCTACCTGACCGACGGCTGCGGTCCCGAGGTGCCGCGCGAACGGCTCGACGCGGCCGCCGACCGCGCCGCCGCCCTGTCCGCGCGGCTGCCCGCCGGCCAGTCCTGGCCCGCCGAGCTGCGCAATCTGCTGACGTACGTGCTCGTCCGGCTGGGACGCCGGCGGGACGCCCTGGAGCAGCTGCGGCTGACCGGCCCGTACGCCACGTCGTTCCCCTGGGACCGGGAGGCCGAGGACCCGCTCGGGCGGTTCCTGGAGGTGCGCCGGGGCGTGGTCGCCGCGGTCGCGTCCGGCTCCCCGGAGCCCGGGCCCGGCGGCCCCCGGCCGGCACCCGGCCGTCCGGGGAGCGGGCAGGGCGGACGACTCCGCTTCGGCGACCATTAGGCTCTTGCGTCGTGACGACCGTCCGGCTTCCGCTCTTCCCCCTGAACACGGTGCTGTTCCCGGGGCTCGTACTCCCGCTCAACATCTTCGAGGAGCGCTACCGCGCCATGATGCGGGAGTTGTTGAAGACCCCGGAGGACGAGCCGCGCCGGTTCGCCGTCGTGGCGATCCGCGACGGCCACGAGGTGGCGCCGAGCGCCCCCGGCCTGCCCGATCCGACGGCCGTGCCCGACCGGGGCCCGGCGGCGGGCTTCGGCGGCGAGCCGCTGCGCGCCTTCCACAAGGTGGGCTGTGTGGCCGACGCGGCGACGATCCGGGAGCGGGCCGACGGCACCTTCGAGGTGCTGGCGACCGGGACGACCCGGGTGCGGCTGCTGTCGGTGGATGCCTCGGGGCCGTTCCTGACGGCCGAACTGGAGCCGGTGGAGGAGGATCCCGGCGAGGAGCCGGGAGCGCTGGCGGAGGGGGTGCTGCGGGCGTTCCGCCAGTACCAGAAGCGGCTGGCGGGGGCGCGGGAGCGGTCGCTGGCGTCCGGCGCGGAGCTTCCGGACGAGCCGGGTGTGGTCTCCTACCTGGTCGCCGCCGCGATGATGCTGGACACGCCGACGCGGCAGCGTCTGCTCCAGGCGCCGGACACCGCGTCGCGGCTGCGGGACGAGCTGAAACTCCTGCGCACCGAGACGGCGATCATCCGTAACCTGCCGTCGTTGCCCGCGTCGGAGCTGACGCGCGGCCCGATGAGTCTCAACTGACGCACGACTGTCCGGGGTGACGGCCGCAATGGCGAAGAAGTCCAAGAAGCAGCAGCCGGGAGGAACGCCGGCGACGGTGGCGCTCACGGCGGCCGGGGTGCCGTTCACCGTGCACGCCTACGACCACGATCCGTCCCATCCCTCGTACGGGGAGGAGGCGGCCGAGGCGATGGGCGTCTCCCCGGACCGGGTCTTCAAGACGCTGGTGGCGGACGTCGACGGGGCGCTGACGGTGGCGGTGGTCCCGGTGGCGGGCCAACTGGACCTGAAGGCGCTGGCGTCTGCGGCCGGCGGCAAGCGGGCGGCGATGGCCGACCCGGCCCTGGCGGAACGCACCACCGGGTACGTACGGGGCGGCATCTCGCCGCTCGGCCAGCGCAGGAAACTGCCGACGGTGCTGGACGAGTCGGCCGCGCGGCACGACACGATCTGCGTCTCGGCCGGCCGCCGCGGCCTGGAGGTCGAACTCTCCCCGACCGACCTGACCCACCTGACCTCGGCGACCCTGGCCAGAATCGGACGCGCTTGACCCCTCGACGCCGGTCCCTTCCTCGGCTAATGAAAAGGGACATGTCGAAACGAACCCGCAAACGCAGGTGGCGCGTCAAAAAGCGCCGAGCCAACCACGGCCACCGCCCAGCCTGACGCAACCACGAGTGGCCGTGCCGCGCCCTCCACGGCTCTCCGCGCTCTCCGCGCTCTCCGCGGCCAGTCGTGCCTCCCCCGGTGCCTCAAGGGCCCGGGAGGCACCGCGCGAGCGCCGGGCTGCGCACCATCCCCCGCCCGGCGACCACCCCGGGCACCCCGGGCACCCCGAGAACCTACGCCCCCGCCTGCGGAACGTACGGATCCGCCGGCGGGAACTCCTCCGGATCCCGCGGCCCGAACAACGCCGTCAACCCCAGGTGCAGCACCAGCCCCGCGAACGGCCACGCCAACAGCGCCCCCTTCGCCCCCAGCTCCAACGGCGCGTCAAAGGTCACCCCCGCACCCGCACTCCGCGCCTGCGCGATCACGTCCTGCGACGGCCCGAGCCACACCCCCAGCCGCCACGCCAGTACCGACCCCAGCAGCCCTCCCACCGCCAGCGCCACCACCAGCGGAACACCGCCCCGCCGCCGGACCAGGAACACGACCAGCGCACTCACCGCACCGAACGCCAGCGCGAGCAGCGTGAACGTCCCGTCCACCCCGATGCCCTGCTCGCCCTCGGAGTCCTTGAGGTAGACGGTCCACTCGTCGCCGGACACGTCACCCACCAGCGGCACCCGCGGGGCCAGCCACCACCACACCACGCCGAGCAGCACACCGCCGAGCGCGACCGCCACCGCGGTCACCGCGGCCTCCCGCAGCTCCCGCTTCCTCCCGGGACCGTCCTGGTCGTCCCACCAGCCGCGCCCGGACTTCCCGGCGTGCCGGGCCGAGGCGTCGGACGGCGGCTGCCACGGGTCCTGCGCCGAATGCTCGTGCGGGGGCGGTGGTGGTGTCAGGGGAGCGCTCACCCTGCCATCGTGCCAGGCCCGGCCGTGCGGCGCGTCACCGGACGGCGGCCCTGCGGTACGCCCAGGTCGCCACGGCCAGCGAGATCACCCCGACGACCCCGCACACGGCGAGGTCACCGAGCACATGGGCCCAGTCGGGACGCGGTGCGAAGGTACGCGCGAACGCCTCGACGCCGTACGTCGACGGCAGCAGGTCCCGGGCGAGGCGCACCGCCTCCGGCATCCGCTCCGGCGGCAGCACGCCCAGCAGCAGCGCCGCGGACATGCCGAGCTGGCCGAGGAGTGTGGCCAGTTCCGGCCGGGGCGCGAGCAGGCCGAGGGCCGCCCCGAGCCCGGCGAGCGCGGCGCCCGCGAGGGGGATCACCGCGATGAGGATCCACAGATGGGCCAGCGGCAGCCCGAACAGCGCGCAGCCGAACACGGCGGTCACGACGGTTCCCGGCACGGTGAAGGAGGCGTACGCGCCCGCCGCGCCCAGCACCACGGCCGCGGGCGGCACGGGCAGGGTCGCGTAGTGGTCGAGTCCCCCGCCGGCCCGGAGCTGGCCGAAGTACTGGGCGAGGAGGTTCAGCGCGACGAAGGCGACGACCAGCACCGCCGAGCCGGCGACCACGGCCCGCGCCTCACCGCCGCCGTCCACGACGCCGCGCATCAGGATCATGATGCCGACCGACTGGAAGGTCGCCACGAACAGCAGCGGGATCCGCGCGACCCGGGCCCGGGACAGCTGCGCCCGGTACACGGCCGCCAGCGACGGCCACAGCCGCGCCCGGGGGCCGAGCTCGGCCGCTTCCGGCGCGGCCTCCTCGGCGGCCAGGGCACCGCCCGGCAGGACATCGGCGGGTACGACACTCACGTCGTGCTGCTCTCCTTCGCTCGGAGCTTCGCCCGGCTGCGCGTGGGCCCTCGCCCCGTTCCGTACGGATGACACGGACCGTTGGCTCACGCCTTCACCAGTCCCTGCCGTACCGCGCCGCCCAGCGCGAGGTACACGTCCTCCAGGCTGGGCGTGGCCAGTGTGAAGTCGTCGAGGGCGGCGAAGGCGGCACCGCCGGTGACGGTGGCGACGACCGTACGGGCCTCCTCGGGCGCCAGCCGCAGGGTCCAGCGGCGGCCGGACTCGACGACGCGGTCGCGCAGCGCGGCGACCTCGGGCACGTGCAGGGGTGCGGCCTCGCGCCACACCAGATCGACCCGGACCTCGCCGGCGACCTGTTCCTTGAGCCCGGACGGCGTGTCGCAGGCGATGACCCGGCCGCGGTCGAGGACCGCGACCCGGTCGAGGACGGTCTCGGCCTCGATGACGTTGTGGGTGACCAGCAGGACGGTCGCGCCGTGCTCGGCGCGGCGCCGGTCGACGGCGGACCACACCGCGCGCCGGGCCACCGGGTCCATGCCGGTGGTGGGCTCGTCGAGCACCAGCAGGGGCCGCTCCCCCACCAGCGCGGCGGCGAAGCAGGCGAGCCGGCGCTGGCCGCCGGAGAGCTTGCGCAGCGGGCGCCCGGCGAGCGGGGCGAGCCCCAGTTCGTCCAGGACGTCGTCCCGCTCGGCCCGCGCCCGGCGGGCGTCGAGTCCGCGCAGCCGGCCGGTGGTCTCGGCGGCGAGGGACACGGTGAGGTCGTCGAGGGCGGTGGACTCCTGTCCCAGGTAGGCCAGGACGCGCGAGGCGCGCTCGGGGTGGCGCACGATGTCGTGGCCGAGGATGCCGACGCTGCCGCGGTCGGGCCGCATCAGTCCGGTCAGCTGGCGCACGAGGGTGGACTTGCCGGCGCCGTTCGGGCCGAGCAGGCCGAAGATCTCACCGCGCCGGATGTCGAGCGCCACGTCGTCGGTGGCCCGGACCTCGGGTGTCGCGGGAACCCCGCGCCGGCCGCGCACGGCCGGGTAGGTCTTGGTCAGCCCGCGCACCACACACACGACATCACCGCCGTGCCGGAATCCCTGTGCCGCGCGCGTACTCACAAGGGACGAGCCTACGGGGTGCCGCCGCTCGCCCCGCCCCCGGGGGCCACCGAACCCCCCGTTCCGACCACCTCGCCCGCACCACGCCCCCGACGCCCGCACCACGCCCCCGACGGCCGGGGCGCGCGCCCGCCCTGGGCCCACCGAGCCGGACACCACGCGCCCGGGGCCGGCGCCACGGCCCGCCTTGCAGCCCACCGAGTCGGGTGGTGGGTGCGCACAGGCCGGGGGTCCGGGGGGCGGGAGCCCCAGGCAGGGGCACGGGGGCGGAGCCCCCGAAAGAACCCGGCGCCCGCGCACCGGCCGCTTCACTCCCCGGCGGGAGCCCGCTCCGTACCCGTACGCAGGTCCAGCTCGCGCCAGAACCCCGCCCGAATGGCGTACCGGTCCCGCTCGTCGATCTGGTCGTCCTTGTGGGCGAGCAGCCCGAACCGCGCCGCGTACCGCAGCAGCTCCCCGTCGACCCGGTGCGGGATCCGCGGGTACATCCCGGACAGCTTCTGGATGTGGCTCTGGTCGCCGAGCCGCTCCACCCAGCGCCGGGCGAAGACCTGCCCCACCTCGAAGGGGTCACCGCCGACGGTGGTGATGTCCTCCTCGCGGTCGGCCCACCGCTGCTCCGCCGTGGTCAGCTGGGCCAGCGTCGGCATGGAGGCGGCCTCGGGCGGCTCGGCGGCCGGCCGGTCGACCCAGCCCTTGTCGGACGACCACCGCAGCGTCGCGGAGGAGGGCTGCTGGGGCTGGTGCGGGCCGGGGCTGCGCAGCGCGGCCAGGTCCTTCGGGGTGGGTACGCCCTTGGCCGCGGGCGTACGCTCGGCGGTGCCGTTGTGTCCGGCGCCGGCCGGATGCCGCGGCTCCTGCGCGGTCCGTTCGGCCGCCGCGGCGAGCGCGGAGTCCGGCAGCGGCGCGGAGAGGATCGCGGCGATCTCGGGCCGCGGCACGGGCGGCGGCGCGCACACCCCGGTGTGTTCCTTGGCCCGTACGGCCTGGGTGATCCACGCCCGGTCCAGCACGCGCCGTTCGTCGGCCTCGGCGACCAGGTCCTCGGACTGGTTGTAGTCGCCGTCGGCGGCCTGTACGGCCCACAGGTGGACGGCGACGCCGTGCTCCTTCGCCGCCATCATGCCGGGCAGCAGATCGCCGTCGCCGGTGACCAGGACGATGTCGGAACAGGCGCGGTTGCGGGCGAGTTCGGTCAGCTCGGCGTGCATCGCCGCGTCGACGCCCTTCTGTGCCCAGCGTCCGTCGCTGCGGGTCAGCGCGCCGAGCCGGACGGTGACCCGGGGCATCACGCGCAGCCTGCGGTGCTCGGGCTGCGGGACGCGGTCGGGGGCGCCGTCGAACCAGTAGATGCGCAGCAGCGGCTGGCGTGTGTCGTTCTCGGCGCGGTCGCGCAGCCCCTGGATGAGGGCCGCGTGGTCCACGGTGATGCGGGACCGCGAGGGCTCCCCGGCGAGGAGACTGGCGGCGGCCCCCAGCAGATACCCGGCGTCCACCAGGACGATGCAGCGGTCCACGCGATCCACCCTCTTTCCGGGAGGTTTGCTTCGGGCTTGCTTCGAGTCTGCCCGACCTCGCCGGGGTTAACGGCCCGAACTCGATCTTCGGCGTGGCGTTTCCACACTTCCTCCCCCGACACCCCCCTCACGCACGGTAATTGTCCGACATGCGTGGGTTATCGGACTGTGTGAATCTGGTTCCGGCCCTGGCCCCTAGTCCCCCACAGGAGGCACCACCATGGCCAAGAACAAGAACCGTGACCGTAAGCAGCCCCGTGCCGAGCACGACCAGCGGGCGACGCAGCCGTCCGCGATGGAGACGCCGGACGAGCAGCGCACCACGCAGGTCATGCCCGGCGAGGTCGGCCGCGGCAAGGGCCGGCAGAAGCGTTTCGGCCACAACTGACGTCGGCGCACCGGGCCGTTGCGGTCCGGGCACATGAACGAGGGGCGCACCCACCACAGGGTGCGCCCCTCGGGCGTGCCGGCCGGGGACGTCCGTCAGCCGGCGAGGCAGGACGGTCCGAGGAGGACCTTGAGGTCGCCGAAGAGGGCCGGGTCGGGCTTGACCCGGTGCCGGTCCAGGCGCAGCACCGTCGTCTTCGTCGGCCCCTGGAGCTTGATCCGGACCTCGCTGTCGCCCCTGTGGTGCGTGAGGATCTCACCGAGCCTGCTGACCATCGGCGGGGTCACGCGCGTGGCGGGGATGGTGAGCACCACGGGCGCGTTGGCGCCCGCGTTGGACAGGTCGGGGATCATCAGCTCCATCGCGACCAGCCGCGGCACGTCCTCGCGCTTGTCGAGCCGCCCCTTGACGAACACCACGGCGTCCTCGACGAGCTGGGTCGAGACGAGCTGGTACGTCGCGGGGAAGAACATGCACTCGATGGAGCCCGCGAGGTCCTCCACGGTGGCGATCGCCCAGGCGTTGCCCTGCTTGGTCATCTTGCGCTGGAGGCCGGAGATGATGCCGCCGATGGTGACCACCGCGCCGTCGCCGAAGTCACCGCCGGTGAGCTGGGAGATGCCCGCGTCGGCCTTGTCGGACAGCACGTGCTCCAGGCCGAACAGCGGGTGGTCGGAGACGTACAGGCCGAGCATCTCCCGCTCCTGGGCGAGCAGATACGTCTTGTCCCACTCGTCGTCGGTGAAGGTGACGTCAAGGCCGAAGCCGGGCTCGCCGGGCTCCTCCTCGCCCATGCCGCCGAAGAGGTCGAACTGTCCCTCGGCCTCCTTGCGCTTGACCGCGACCACGTTGTCGATCATCGGCTCGTACTGGGCGGTGAGGCCCTTGCGGGTGTGGCCCATGGAGTCGAAGGCGCCGGCCTTGATCAGCGACTCCGTGGTCCGCTTGTTGCAGACGACCGCGTCGACCTTGTCGAGGTAGTCCGGGAAGGAGGCGTACTTCCCCTTGGCCTTGCGGCACTTGATGATCGACTCCACGACGTTGGTGCCGACGTTGCGCACCGCCGACAGGCCGAAGAGGATCACGTCGTCGCCCTGCGCGGCGAAGTTGGACTCCGACTCGTTCACGTTCGGCGGGAGCACCTTGATGCCCATGCGGCGGCACTCGTTGAGGTAGACGGCCGACTTGTCCTTGTCGTCCTTCACCGAGGTGAGCAGCGCGGCCATGTACTCGGCGGGGTGGTTGGCCTTCAGGAAGGCGGTCCAGTACGACACCAGTCCGTACGCGGCGGAGTGCGCCTTGTTGAAGGCGTAGCCGGCGAAGGGGACCAGGACGTCCCAGAGCGCCTGGATGGCCTCGTCGCTGTAGCCGTTCTTACGGGCGCCGGCCTGGAAGATGGTGAAGTTCTTCGCCAGTTCCTCGGGCTTCTTCTTGCCCATCACGCGGCGGAGGATGTCGGCCTCGCCGAGCGAGTAGCCGGCGATGATCTGGGCGGCCTTCTGCACCTGCTCCTGGTAGACGATCAGGCCGTAGGTGACGTCCAGGACCTCCTTGAGGGGCTCCTCCAGCTCCTTGTGGATCGGGGTGATCTCCTGCTGGCCGTTCTTGCGCAGGGCGTAGTTGGTGTGCGAGTTCATGCCCATCGGGCCCGGCCGGTAGAGGGCCGACACGGCGGAGATGTCCTCGAAGTTGTCCGGCTTCATCAGCCGGAGCAGGGAGCGCATCGGGCCGCCGTCGAACTGGAACACACCGAGGGTGTCGCCGCGCTGCAGCAGGTCGAAGGTCGTGGGGTCGTCCAGCGGCAGCGACAGCAGGTCGATGTCGATGCCCTTGTTGGCCTTCACCATCTTGACGGCGTCGTCCATGATGGTCAGGTTGCGCAGGCCCAGGAAGTCCATCTTCAGCAGGCCGAGCGACTCACAGCTCGGGTAGTCCCACTGTGTGATGGTCACACCGTCGGTGTGCCGGACCCAGACGGGCACGTGGTCGGTGATGGTCTCGCTGGACATGATCACGCCTGCCGCGTGCACACCCATCTGCCGGACCAGGCCCTCCACACCGCGCGCGGTGTCGATGACCTTCTTCACGTCCGGCTCGTTCTCGTACATCCCGCGGATCTCGCCGGCCTCCGAGTACCGGGGGTGGCTGGGGTCGGTGATGCCGGAGAGCGGGATGCCCTTGCCGAGGACGTCGGCGGGCATGGCCTTGGTGAGCCGGTCGCCCATCGCGTACGGGTAGCCCAGCACCCGCGCGGAGTCCTTGATGGCGTTCTTGGCCTTGATGGTGCCGTAGGTGCCGATCATGGCGACCTTGTCGGCGCCGTACTTCTCCGTCACGTACCGGATCACCTCGACGCGCCTGCGCTCGTCGAAGTCGATGTCGACGTCGGGCATGGAGATGCGCTCGGGGTTGAGGAACCGCTCGAAGATCAGGCCGTGCGGGATCGGGTCGAGGTCGGTGATGCCGAGGGCGTAGGCGACGATCGAGCCGGCCGCCGAGCCGCGGCCGGGGCCGACCGCGATGCCCTGCTTCTTCGCCCACATGATGAAGTCGGCGACGACGAGGAAGTAACCCGGGAAGCCCATCGAGATGATGGTGTCCATCTCGTACTCGACCTGCTTCATGCGGTCGTCCGGGATGCCGCCCGGGAAGCGGCGGTCCATGCCGCGCATGGTCTCCTCGCGGAACCAGCTGACCTCCGTGTACCCCTCCGGGATGTCGAACTTCGGCATCAGGTCGCGCTTCTCGAACATGCCCGTGGTGTCGACCATCTCGGCGATCAGCCGGGTGTTGGCACAGCCCTGCTGCCAGGCGTCCGAGGAGTCGATGGCGTACATCTCGTCGGTGGACTTGAGGTAGTAGCCGGTGCCGTCGAACTTGAAGCGGTCGGGGTCGGAGAGGTTCTTGCCGGTCTGGATGCACAGCAGCGCGTCGTGGGCGCCCGCCTCGTGCGCGTACGTGTAGTGCGAGTCGTTGGTGACCAGCGGGGGGATGCCGAGCTTCCTGCCGATCTCCAGCAGGCCGTCGCGGACCCGGTGCTCGATGTCGATGCCGTGGTCCATCAGCTCCAGGAAGTATCGGTCCTTGCCGAAGATGTCCTGGTAGTCGGAGGCGGCCTTGAGGGCCTCGTCGAAGTGGCCGAGGCGCAGCCGGGTCTGCACCTCGCCGGAGGGGCAGCCGGTGGAGGCGACGATGCCCTCGGACCACTTGGCGATGGTCTCCTTGTCCATCCGGGGCCACTTCTGCAGCCAGCCCTCGGCGTACGCGTCGGAGGAGAGCCGGAAGAGGTTGTGCAGGCCGGTGCTGTTCACCGCCCACATCGTCTTGTGGGTGTAACCACCGGAACCGGAGACGTCGTCGCGCTTCTGGTGCGGCTGGCCCCACTGGATCTTCCGCTTGTTGCGCCGGGACTCGGGGGCGACGTACGCCTCGATCCCGATGATCGGGGTGACCCCGGCCTTCTGCGCGGAGTGGAAGAAGTCGTACGCCCCGTGCAGGTTGCCGTGGTCGGACATGGCGATGTGGGTCATGCCCATCTCGTTGCAGGCGTTGAACATGTCCTTCAGCCGCGCGGCACCGTCCAGCAGCGAGTACTGGGTGTGGACGTGCAGGTGCGTGAACGGCGACTTCGACACGGTGCGGCCTCCTGGGAGAACAGGCGGTGACGGGCGGGCGGACGGTCCGGGGGTCAGCGTCGAAGTCTATGCCCCGGGACTGACACCCGGAGCACGTCCCGACGTACCTTCGGGCGGTGGCGCGGGCACTCCCGTGACGCGTCACACGTTAGGCAGGGGACGGACCAGCCGTCCCGAGACATCCCGCACCTGGAGGCACACAGCGATGTCGGTCCCGCAGCTCAACGACGAGCACCGCGGTGAGGAGATCCTCGCCGTCCTCGACACCGCCTTCGGCGAGCTCCTGGCCGCCGACCCGGCCGCGTTCCGGGTGAAGTTCCGGAAGATGGCCGCCTCGGCGTTCGCCTTCTACCGCGGGACGGCGAGCCTCTTCTACCACGACCTGGACGCCGAGAACGCCGGGCGGGGCGGTGGGAGGACATACAGCGGGCCGTACCTGGACGACCGCACCTCGCGCGTGTGGATCCACGGCGATCTCCACGCGGAGAACTTCGGCACGTACATGGACTCCAACGGCCGCCTGGTCTTCAACGTCAACGACTTCGACGAGGCCTACGTCGGCCCCTTCACCTGGGACCTCAAGCGCTTCGCCGCGTCCATGGCGCTGATCGGCTACGCGAAGGCGCTCAGCGACGAGCAGATCGGCGAGCTGGTCACCATCTACGCGCTCGCCTACCGGGAGCGGATCCACGCGCTGGCCACCGGCGCCAAGAGCGACGAGGTACCGCCCTTCACCCTGGACACCGCCCAGGGCCCGCTGCTGGACGCGCTGCGCGACGCCCGTTCGCTGACCCGCTTCGGGCTGCTGGACTCGATGACCGAGATCCGCGACTTCGAGCGCCGCTTCGCACCCGGGGGCGGCGCGGTCGAACTGGACGCCGCCACCCGCTACAAGGTGCTCGCCGCCTTCGACGGCTATCTGGAGACGCTGCCGGACAGCTCGCTGGCCCGCCCGGACTCCTACCGCGTGAAGGACGTCGTGGGCCGCCGCGGCATCGGTATCGGCTCGGCCGGGCTGCCGTCGTACAACATCCTGCTGGAGGGCCACAGCGACGCCCTGGAGAACGATGTGGTGATCTACATCAAGCAGGCCCAGACCCCGGCCGTCTCCCGGCACGTCACCGACCCTGCCATCCGGGACTACTTCCGGCACGAGGGGCACCGCACGGTGATCTCCCAGCGCGCGCTCCAGGCGCACGCCGACCCGTGGCTGGGCTGGACCGAGCTGGACGGCTCGGGACAGCTGGTCGCCGAGGTGTCGCCGTACGCCGTGGACCTGGACTGGGGCGACATCGACGACCCGGAGGAGATCGCCCTGGTCGCCGCCGACCTCGGCCGGGCCACCGCGACCATGCACGCGGCGGCGGACGACACCTCCGGCGAGTCCCTGGTGCCGTTCTCCACCGAGCGCGCCATCGACGCCGCGATCGCCGCCGACGAGGACTCCCTGGCCCCGCTGCTGGTCGACTTCGCCCACACCTACGGCGCCCGCGCGCGGGCCGACCACCAGACCTTCCTGGACCTGTTCCGCAACGGCAGGATTCCAGGGCTGTAACCTTCCGCACATCCACAGGGCCCCTTTAGGGATCCCTTACCGGAGCACGTGACACACTCGTTCCCGCGATGGACATATCCGGAACCCAGCTCAGAGCCGTGCGCGCGGTGCTGTTCACGACGGTCGTCGTGACGCTCAGCACCGCGTCGCACGTGCTGCTGTCCGGGGCTCCGCTGCCGTTGAACACGGTGGCCGCGGTCGCCGCCGCCGTCTTCCTCCTGGCGTACGCCCTGGCGGGGCGGGAGCGTTCCTTCGGGCGGATCGCCGCCCTGCTGATCCCGCTGGAACTGGCCGCCGACACGGTCTTCACCACCGGCCAGCACGTCTGCTACGGCCGCATGGGCGGCCCCGTGGCGGGTCCACTGCGCTCGTTCGGCCTCGACGTGCTGTGCGGCGACGGCACCAGCGTGGGCGCACCGCTCGCCCAGGTCACCGGGCCCGCCGCCGAGGGCCGCGAACGGCTGGCGGCGCTGCTCGCCGAGGCCGACCCGGCCACCGCCTGGATGCTGCTCGGCGCGCACATCGGCGTCGGTCTGTTCGCCGCCGCCTGGCTGCGCCGCGGTGAGCGGGCCCTGGCCCAGCTGCTGAACGCGGTCGCGGCGGCCGCTTCGACGGCGGTCCGCCCGCTGCTGCTGGCGGTCGCGGCGGTGAGCGTGCGCCGGACCCCGGAGGTCCTGCGACCGGCCCGCCCGGCCCCGCGCACCACCGTCGCCCGCACCCTGCTCCTCGCGCACTCCCTGGGACGCCGCGGACCGCCGTGCTCCGTCGCCGCCCACGCCTGAGGCCGGCGGCGCGACCCGAGCACCAGCAGTCCCCCCATACGTATCCCGCACACCCCCGTGTGCGTCCCCCGTGGAGACATCACCATGAGCAAGCGGAACAGCCAGGCGGCGAAGACGGCGGCCCGTGAGCGCCTGCGCCAGGAGCGCGAGCGCCAGGCGAAGAAGGCGAAGGCCAAGCGGCAGATCGTGGTCGCCCTGTCGGTCGTGGGCGTCCTGGCCGCGGCCGGCGGCATAGGTTACGCGGTCGTCCAGGCCAACCAGCCCGACTACTGGGAGGCCGCGAAGGACGACAAGCTCGTCAAGCCGGCCAACAGCAGCGGCGAGAACGGCACGACGGTCGTCATCGGCAAGCCCGAGGCGAAGAAGACCCTGGAGCTGTACGAGGACCCGCGCTGCCCGGTCTGCGCCACCTTCGAGCAGGCGGTCGGCGGGACCATCGAGAAGGACATCGAGGCCGGCAAGTACAAGGTCCGCTTCATCGGTGCCTCGTTCCTCGACCGCAACCTGACCGGCGAGGGCTCCAAGAACGCGCTGAGCGCGATGGGCGCCGCGCTGAACGTCAGCCCGGAGGCGTTCCTCGCGTACAAGGGCGCGCTCTACTCGGCCGAGTTCCACCCCTCGGAGTCCGAGGACAAGTTCAAGGACGACGCCTACCTGATCGAGATCGCGAACTCGGTGGACGCCCTGAAGGGCAACAAGGAGTTCCAGTCGGCCGTGAAGGACGGCACCTACGACAAGTGGGCGCTGGAGATGTCCGACGTGTTCGACAGCAGCGAGGACGTCCAGGGCACCCCGACGCTGATGATGGACGGCAAGAAGGTCACCGGCGCCGACGGGCAGAACACGCCCATGACGGCGGCCGAGTTCACCACGGCGGTCGACAAGGCGCTCAAGGGCTGACCCCCTCGGCCACCGGAACGCCGACGGCACGCTGAAGAGCGGGCGAACTTCCGTGAGTTCGCCCGCTCTCGCGTGTACCTGTCAGTAGCCTGTTCGGCTGTGACCAGTCGACACAGATCTTCTTCCGAGAGCACCCTCTCCGCGACCGCGGACCCCGACTCCCTTTCCCCCCGCCGCCGTACGGTCGTCAAGGCAGCCGCCGCCACCGCGGCGCTGGCCGGACCGCTGGCCGCGGCGCTGCCCGCCCGGGCGGTCCAGCAGGCGCCGGCCTTCCTGCACGGTGTCGCCTCCGGCGATCCGCTGCCGGACGGCGTCCTGCTGTGGACCCGGGTGACGCCCGTGCCGGAGGCGATACCCGGTTCGGGGCTCGGGCCCGACACCGAGGTGAGCTGGACGGTGGCCCGGGACAGGGCGTTCACCGACGTCGTCGCGAAGGGTTCGACCCTCGCCACCGCCGCCTCCGACCACACCGTGAAGGCGGACATCCGCGGCCTGCGGCCGGCCACCGACTACTGGTTCCGCTTCTCCGCGGGCAACGCCGACTCCCCCGCCGCCCGCACCCGCACCGCCCCGGCCGCCGACGCCGCCGTGACCGGGCTGCGCTTCGGTGTGGTGTCCTGCTCCAACTGGGAGGCCGGGCACTTCGCGGCGTACCGTCACCTCGCGGCCCGCGGCGACCTGGACGCCTGGCTGCACCTGGGCGACTACATCTACGAGTACGCCACCGGTGAGTACGGCACCCGCGGCGAGACCGTCCGGGCGCACGCGCCGGCCCACGAGATCGTCACCCTCGCCGACTACCGCGTCCGGCACGCGCAGTACAAGACCGACCCCGACCTCCAGGCCCTGCACGCCACGGCGCCGGTCGTCGCCATCTGGGACGACCACGAGATCGCCAACGACACCTGGTCGGGCGGCGCCGAGAACCACACCGAGGGCGCGGAGGGTGCCTGGGCCGCGCGCCAGGCCGCCGCCAAGCAGGCCTACTTCGAGTGGATGCCGGTACGTCCCGCCCTGGCCGGCACCACCTACCGCCGGCTGCGCTTCGGCCGGCTCGCCGACCTGTCCCTGCTGGATCTGCGCTCCTTCCGCTCCCAGCAGGTCTCCACCGGGGACGGCGACGTCGACGACCCGGACCGCACGCTCACCGGACGCGCCCAGCTGGACTGGCTGAAGGCGGGGCTGACGGCCTCCGACACCACCTGGCGGCTGGTCGGCACCTCGGTGATGATCTCGCCGTTCTCGGTGGGTTCCCTCCCCGCGCACGTGCTGAAGCCGCTCGCCGAACTGCTGGGGCTGCCGCAGGAGGGGCTCGCCCTCAACACCGACCAGTGGGACGGCTACACCGACGACCGCCGTGAACTCCTCGCCCATCTGCGGGCGAACGCCGTCCGCAACACGGTCTTCCTCACCGGCGACATCCACATGGCCTGGGCCAACGACGTGCCCGTGAACGCCGGTACGTATCCGCTGTCGGCCTCGGCCGCCACGGAGTTCGTCGTGACCTCGGTCACCTCCGACAACCTCGACGACATCGTCAAGGTCCCCGAGGGCACCGTCACCGCGCTCGCCTCCCCGCTGATCCGGGCGGCCAACCGGCATGTCCACTGGGTGGACACCGACCGGCACGGCTACGGCGTCCTGGATGTCACCGCCGAGCGGGCGCAGATGGACTACTACGTGCTCTCCGGCCGCACGGGGGCGGACGCCACGTCGAAGTGGGCCCGCTCCTACCGCACCCGCAGCGGCACGCAGAAGGCCGAGCGCACCTACGACCCGGTCTGATCCGGCCGGTTCAGCCCTCCAGCGAGCCGAGGAAGCCGAGCGCCACCCGCCAGGTGGCCTCGGCGGCCTCCTCGTCGTAGTCCGGCAGGCCGGGGTCGGTGTAGACGTGTCCCGCGCCCGCGTACCGGTACACCTCCACGTCGGCGCCGGCCCGGCCCATCCGCAGGTACCAGGCGGTGAGCCAGTCGTCGGTCTCGAACGGGTCCGGCTCGGCGACGTGCAGCTGCACCGGCAGCTCGTCCACCGAGGTGTTCTCCGCGATGTCCGACGTGCCGTGCAGGAGCAGCAGTCCGCGCGCCTTGTCGTCGCCGAGGGCCAGCGTCTGGGCGACGGAGGCGCCGAACGAGAAGCCCGCGTACACCAGTCCGCGCTCCGAGTAGGGCGCCGCCGCCAGCACGGCCCGCTTCAGCAGTTCCTCCTTGCCGGTCTCCTCCTTGTACGCCACGCCCTCCTCGACCGAGTCGAACGTACGGCCCTCGAACAGGTCGGGCGTCCACACCTCGTGTCCGGCCGCGCGCAGCCGGTCGGCGGCCTCGGCCACCGCGGGCCTCGGTCCGTAGGCCGAGTGAAAGAGCATGATGTTCATGCGGACCATGGTGCCAGCAGGGTGTGACAACCCGAGATCGCGGCAGTACCCGTGTTCGCGCACAAGTCACATGTTCATGCCCCGGCGGAGCCGGTTAGGTTCGGGGACATGGATGACGTGCTCCGCCCATTGATCGTGGTCGGCGGCTCGGTCGTGCTCACCCTGCTGCTCGGCTGGGCCACCGACCTGCTGCTGCGCAAGGCCGACCAACGCCACCACGAGACCCCGCTGTGGGGGCTGCTGCGCCGTGCCCGGGTCCCGTACCAGCTGGTGCTCTGTGTGGCGCTGCTCAGAGGGTCCTACGACGAGGCACGGCTGCTGCCGGACCACGAGGTCGCCATCGGCAGGGTCCTGTCGCTGGTGCTGATCGGGTCGGCCGCCTGGCTGGCGATCCGGATCGCGCTCGCGGTCGTGGAGACCTCGTACTCGCGCTACGCCAGCACCCACCGGGAACGCGACCCCGCCCGGGTCCGCCGGGTGCGCACCCAGGTGACGCTGATCCAGCGGGTGGTGACGGCGGTCGTCGGGGTGGTGGCGGTGGCCGCGATGCTGCTGACCTTCCCCGCGATGCGCGCGGCCGGGGCCTCGCTGCTGGCCTCGGCGGGGATCCTCGGCATCGTCGCCGGTGTGGCCGCCCAGTCCACGCTGGGCAACATGTTCGCCGGGCTGCAGATCGCCTTCGGCGACATGGTCCGCATCGGCGACACGGTGATCGTGGACGGCGAGTGGGGCAACGTCGAGGAGATCACGCTGACCTTCCTGACCGTCCGCACCTGGGACGAGCGCCGGATCACCATGCCGGTGTCGTACTTCACGTCCAAGCCGTTCGAGAACTGGTCGCGCGGCACACCGCAGATGACCGGCGTCGTCCTGTGGCACCTCGACCACTCGGCCCCGCTGGACGCGATGCGCGACAGGCTCCGCGACATCCTGCGCGAGTGCCCGGCCTGGGACGGCCGCGCCTACAACCTCACCGTGACGGACAGCACCCCCACCACCATGGAGGTGCGGGCCCTGGCGACGGCCAAGGACGCGGACGACATCTGGACGGTACGGGTCACGGTCCGCGAGCAGATGATCCGCTGGCTGGCCGCCGAACACCCCTACGCCCTGCCCCGGGTCAACACGGCCGACGCGGTGCCGGCGCCCGGGTTCAACGGCCACCGCCCCGCCGACGGGGTGCCGGCGGCCCGGAGGGTGCACCAGCATCCGAGGGAGCGCTGAGCGGTCCTCAGTGACCGCGCTCGGCGCCGCCGTTGACCTGGATGATCTGCGAGGTGACGTGTCCGGCGCCCGGGGAGGCGAGCCAGTGCAGGGTCGCCGCGACGTCCCCGGGCGTCCCCGCCCGCTTGTTCGACGTCTCGGCGATCAGCACGGCCCGCCGCTCCTCGTCCATGCCGTCGCCGAAGAAGGCGGTGTCCTCCACATAGCCGGGCGCGACCACGTTCACGGTGATGCCGTGCGGGCCCAGCTCCCGTGCCAGATCGTGGGCGTAGGGGTGCAGCGACGCCTTGGCCGCCGCGTACGGCACCCGTCCGGAACCCCGGTAGGCGGCGATGGAGCTGAGGAACAGCACCCGCCCGCCCGGCTCGGCGAGCCGGTCCCTCAATGCCTCCGTGAGGAGTACGGCGGTCAGGACGTTGAGCCGGAAGTTGACGGTCCAGGTGCGGGCGACGGCGTCGAGCGGGTCGTCGCCGCCGACCGGGGGTTCGAGCAGCCCGTTGCCTCCGGCACAGTGGATCAGTACGTCCACGGCGCCGAACTCCCGGCCCACGAAGCCGGCGACGCCCCGTACGGCCTCCGGGTCCGCCAGGTCGGCGGCGTACGTCAGGGCGCCCGGTACGCCCGCGCGCTCCAGCACGTCCCCGCGCCGGCCGAGCAGCAGCACCTGGTCCCCGTCGGCGGCGAACACCCGCGCGGCGGCCAGCCCGATCCCGGTACCGCCCCCGCTGATCACAACGTTCCGAGTCATGCCCCGACCCTACGGACAGAAGGCCGCCGGCGGCGGCAACGCTGCGGTGTTCAGCGCAGACTGCGCACGTCCAGGTGGCGCAGCACCCGGTCCACCACCTCGGGGTCGGCGCCCGGTTCGCTGCGCGCCGTCAGCACCTCGTGCCGGGCGGCGCTGAGCAGTTCCCCCTCGATCCGCCGCATCCGCTTCAGCCGCAGCGCCCGCTGCCGGTGCGCCTCCCGCCGCTCGTCCTCCGCCACGTCCGGGCTGATCCGCACCCCGATCTCGAAGGACCTGCGCAGCATCTGCTCGGACAGCTCCTCCGGCAGCTCCTCGACCTCCTCGATCTCCCGCAGCCTGCGCTTCGCCGCCTTGGCGGCCCGCAGCGCGAGCCGCCGCTCGAACTCCTTCTCGCGCTCGGTGTCGCCCCGCACCCCCAGCCGGTTCACCAGCCAGGTCAGGCTCAGCCCCTGCACCAGCAGCGTCGTCAGCACGACACCGAACGCGATGAAGACGATCTCGCCCCGCGCGGGGAAGTCGCCCCCGCCGTCGGTCTCCAGCGGAATGGCGAGGGCCAGCGCCACGGACGCCACCCCGCGCATCCCCGACCACCACATCACCACGGTCTCGCGCCAGGTCACCGGGATCTCCTCGCCGACGTCCCGCGCGGTGTGCAGCCGCTTGGTCAGCCAGGTCGCCGGCAGCAGCCACGCCAGCCGGACGAGGACGACCACGCCGACGACCGCCGCCGACCAGGTGAGCAGCTCGCCCCAGTGGCCGGCCGCGGTGTGGACGGCGTTGTGCAGTTCGAGACCGACGAGGCCGAAGGCGACGCCGGTGACGAGGGTGTCGACGATGTCCCAGAAGGTGTGCCCGGCGAGCCGGGCCATGACGTCGTCGGCGTCGGTGGCGTACTCCACGAGGAACAGCGCGGTGACGAGCACCCCGAGGACACCCGAGCCGTGCAGCTCCTCGGCCAGGACGTAGGAGGCGAACGGCACCAGCAGGGTCAGGGCGACCTGGAGGGTCGGGTCGCCGAGCAGACTCATCGCCTTGTTGGTGCCCCAGCCGAGGGCGAGCCCGACCGCGACGGCCACCACGGCCGACAGCACCAGGTCGAGACCGGCCCGCCAGGGCGAGAAGGTGCCGCTCACGGCGGCGGCGATCGCCACGTGGTACAGGACGATGGCCGTCACGTCGTTGAACAGCCCCTCGCCCTCCAGGATCGACACCAGCCGGCGGGGCAGCCCCAGCTTCCCCGCGACGGCGGTCGCCGCGACCGGGTCGGGCGGCGCGACGAGGGCGCCGAGGGCGACGGCGGCGGCCAGCGGCAGCCCGGGCACGATCGCGTGGGCGACGACGGCCACGCACAGGGTGGTGACGAAGACCAGCGCCACGGCCAGCAGCAGGATCGGCCGGACGTTCGCCGCGAACTGGCGCCAGGAGGTACGGCGCACGGCGGCGTAGAGCAGGGGCGGCAGCAGCAGCGGAAGGATCAGTTCCGGCGGGACGTCGACGTTCGGGACGAACTCCAGCAGCGCCAGGACGATGCCGAGGACCGTCATCAGCACCGGTGCCGGCAGTCTCAGCCGCTCACCGACGGGGACGCTCACCACCGCCCCGAGCAGCAGGACGAACAGCAGGGCCAACTGATCCACGGTCAGCGCTCCCAGGGGGTCGACGATCGTCCGGCGGGCTCCAGCCTGCCACGCCGCCGGCCCCCACCAGCGCGTTCGCCGCCCGGCGCTACAGCGCGCGCCGCATCGCCCGGTGCGGAATACCCGCGTCCGGGAAGCGGGGCCCGTAGGCCTCGTACCCCAGCCGCTCGTAGAAACCCAGGGCGTGGGTCTGCGCGTGCAGGTCGACGGCGGTGAGCCCCCGTTCTCGGGCCGCCTCCTCGACGGCCCGCACCAGCGCCGCGCCGACGCCGAGGCCCCGCGCCCGGCGGGTCACCGCGAGCCGGCCGAGCGATCCGATGGCCGGGTCCCCGCCGTTCCTCGCCGCGGCGGCCGCGCCGTGCAGCAGCCGTGCGGTGCCGAGCGGTGTGCCGTCCTCCGCGACCGCCAGCACGTGCACCGCGCCGGCGTCGTGGGCGTCGTACTCGATGTCCTCGGGGACGCCCTGCTCGGTGACGAAGACGTCCTTGCGGACCGCGAAGCACGCCTCACGGTCGGCGGGATCCCCCGCGACACGGACGGCGTACGGGGCGCTCACGCGTAGGTCTCCTCGCGGACCTGGTCCAGGGCCTTGCGCAGGTCCTCGGGGTAGTCGCAGGAGAACTCCGCCCACTGTCCGTCGCCGGGGTGCTCGAACCCGAGCCGCACCGCGTGCAGCCACTGGCGGGTCAGGCGGAGCCGCTTGGCGAGCGTCGGGTCGGCACCGTAGGTCAGGTCGCCGACGCAGGGGTGGCGGTGGGCGGCCATGTGGACGCGGATCTGGTGGGTGCGGCCGGTCTCCAGCTTCACGTCGAGGAGGGAGGCGGCGCGGAAGGCCTCGATGAGGTCGTAGTGCGTGACGGACGGCTTGCCGTCGGCGGTGACCGCCCACTTGTAGTCGTGCTGCGGGTGGCGGCCGATGGGGGCGTCGATGGTGCCGCTGGTCGGGTCGGGGTGGCCCTGGACCAGCGTGTGGTAGCGCTTGTCGACCGTGCGCTCCTTGAACTGGCGCTTCAGCGACGTGTACGCGCGCTCCGACTTGGCGACGACCATCAGGCCGGAGGTGCCGACGTCGAGGCGGTGCACGATGCCCTGGCGCTCGGCGGCGCCGGAGGTCGAGATGCGGTACCCGGCGGCGGCGAGGCCGCCGATCACCGTCGGGCCGGTCCAGCCCGGCGAGGGGTGCGCGGCGACTCCGACCGGCTTGACGATCACGACCACGTCGTCGTCGTCGTGCACGATCTCCATGCCCTCGACGGGCTCGGCCACCACCTGCACCGGGGCGGGGGCCTGCGGCATCTCCACCTCGAGCCAGGCGCCGCCGCTGACCCGCTCGGACTTGCCGACCACCGACCCGTCGACCGTGACCTTCCCCGCCGCCGCGAGCTCGGCCGCCTTGGTGCGGGAGAAGCCGAACATGCGGGAGATGGCGGCGTCGACGCGCTCGCCCTCCAGGCCGTCGGGCACGGGCAGGGTACGGATCTCGGGAATCGTGCTCACCCGTCGAGTATGCCGGACGGGTGAGACAGCCCCGTACGCCCGTGCCCGGCCCCTCAGTCCTTGTGGACGGTGCCGTCCGGGTCGAGGCCCCGGAACGACAGCAGCACGATCAGGATGCCGCCGCACACGATCGCCGAGTCCGCCAGGTTGAACACGGCGAAGTGCTTGGGCGCGATGAAGTCGACGACCGCGCCCTCGAAGACGCCCGGCGAGCGGAAGATCCTGTCGGTGAGGTTGCCCAGGGCGCCGCCCAGCAGCAGGCCGAGGGCGATCGCCCAGGGCAGGCTGTAGAGCTTGCGGGCGAGGCGGATGATCACGACGATCACGGCCGCCGCGATCACCGTGAAGATCACGGTGAAGGCCTCGCCGAAGCCGAAGGCCGCGCCCGCGTTGCGGATCGCCTCGAACCGCAGCCAGTCGCCGATGATCTCGATCGGCTCGTGGTGCTCCAGTTCGGCGACCACGATCATCTTGCTGATCAGGTCGAGGGCATAGGCGAAGGCGGCGACGGCGAACAGCACGGCGATCCGCCGCTTGCCGCGGGGCCGCTCGGTGTCCGCCGCCGTCGTGCCGTCGGCGGCGGCCCGCTCCTGCCCGTCCCGGTCCTGCTCGTCCCGGTCCGCGTCCGGGGTGTCCGGCGTACCGATGATGCGCTCCGCCTCTGCCACGTGAGTCCCTCAGCCTAGGTACCTGACTGAGGACGAGGGTACGGCACGCCCCGCGCGCCCGCCGATCAGTACCTGCGCTCCTGCTTCTGCTTGCACTCCACGCACAGGGTGGCCCGCGGGAAGGCCTGCACACGCGCCTTGCCGATCGGGTTGCCGCAGTTCTCACAGAGGCCGTAGGTACCGGCGTCGAGGCGCTGGAGTGCCCGCTCGAACTGGCTGAGCATCTCGCGCGCGTTCGCGGCCAGCGCGAGTTCGTGCTCACGCGTGATGTTCTTGGTACCGGTGTCGGCGTCGTCGTCGCCCGCGCCGTCACCGGAGTCCCGCATCAGGCCGGCCAGCGCCTGCTCGGAGGAGGTGATCTCCTCGCGCAGCCGCAGCACCTCGGACATCAGCTCGGCCCGCGCCTCCTCGACCTCTTGCGTGGTCCAGGGCTCCTCGCCCGGCCGTACCGCGAGCTCGCCCGGCTCCACCGCGCCGAGCCGCGCCTTGGGTACAGCGGTCTTCGCCGCCGCCGTGGCCGCGGGGCCAGGGGTCTTCTTCGCACCCACCGTCGTCACTCCCGTCTGCGCCGCGGCCTCGGCCGCGCCCGCGTCATCGGCCGTGCTGTGCCCGGCCACATCCTGAGTGGACCCACTGGTCCCGGCAGCACCCTGCCCCGCCGCCTGCTCGGCTTGCGCCTGCTCGCCCGCCGCCTTCTTGCCTGACGGCTTCTTCACGAACACCGCCTCCTCGGCCGACGCCACCTCCCCGTCAGGCACCGCCTCCCCGGCCGCCGCATCCCCGGCGGACGCCACACTCCCCGCAGACTCCGCCTCCCCGGCAACCGCCGTCTTCACCGGCACCGCGCCCCTGGCCGACACCGCCTGCTTGGCTTGCGCCTGCTCGCCCGCCGCCTTCTTGCCTGGCGGCTTCTTCACGGACACCGCCTCCTTGGCCGACGCCACCCTCGCCGCCTCCTCAGCGGACGCCTCCCTCGCGGACTCCGCGTCCCCGGCAGCCGCCTTCTTCGCAGGCACCGCGCTCCTGGCCGACGCCGCCCTCGTGGCGGGCGCCGCCCTCCCGGCTGCCGCGTCCTCGGCGGAGGCCACGCTCCCCAGGGACTCCCCGTCCCCGACGGCCGGTCTCATCGCCGACGCCGCCTTCCCGGCTGCCGTTCTCCCGGCGGACACCGGGCTCTTCGCGGACTCCGTGTTCCCGGCAGCCGCCGTCTTCGTGGGCGCCGCCTTCCCGGCTGCTGTTTCCTGGGCGGACGCCTCCCTCGTGGACTCCGTGCTCCCGGCGGACGCCTCCCTCGCGGAGTCCCTGCTCCCGGCGGATGCCGTCGGTGTCGGCCGTTCGGGGGAGGGGTTTCCGGGGGGCGGCTGCTTGCGGTTCGTGGGTGTGCCGGTCGGCGGGGTTGTCTTCGGGGTCGGCTCAGCCGCCGGGCCTGCCTGCGCAGCGCCCCGCGCGGTCTTCTTCGCCACCATGGCCGCGGCCCCTTCACATATTGTGATCTTGCGCGCGAATCGTGCTGGGACGATAAATCGACTCGAGTCCCGCGGCAACGGGGCGCACCGCCCGGTTCGCCCGCCCCGCGCACGCCGCGCGGCGAGCCTGCATGCGTTGTGCCCAGCTCCCCGCCGGGTATGCCGCCCGGGCGCACGTCCCGGGATCCGAACACGCATACCACCCCATTCGGGGCATGTCAGGTCATACGCTGAACGGAAATCCGGTCGGCCGCCGTCCGCCCCGCGCCGTACACTGGGCGGAGCGAAAAGCGTGGATGGGGACGAGTAGCGGCGGACGCAGCCCAGAGCGACCCGGGGACGGTGTGAGCCCGGGGGCGAGCGCGACGTGAAGATCACCCCGGAGCCGCCGGAGGAAAGCCGCGACAGCGGCGAGTAGAACCGGCATCGCGACCCCAATGAGGGGGCTCACCGGAGCACACGACGCACCGGGGAGCCAAGGAGGGTGGTACCGCGGGAGCGCGCCGACGGCGGCGCAGGGATCGACACAGCTCTCGTCCCTCCGGACGGAAGGCAGCAAGTCCGCCGGAGGAAGCCCGCTGATGACATCGCCGACGTACCGCCAGGTACCCGCCCAGGTCGACCTGCCCGCCCTCGAGCACGCGGTGCTCGACTTCTGGCGCGAGCAGAAGATCTTCGCCAAGAGCCTGGAGCAGTCCGAGGGCCGCCCCGAATGGGTGTTCTACGAGGGCCCGCCCACCGCCAACGGCATGCCCGGCGCCCACCACATCGAGGCCCGCGTCTTCAAGGACGTCTTCCCCCGCTTCCGCACCATGCGCGGCTACCACGTGGCCCGCAAGGCCGGCTGGGACTGCCACGGCCTGCCCGTGGAGCTGGCGGTGGAGAAGGAGCTCGGCTTCTCCGGCAAGCAGGACATCGAGGCGTACGGCATCGCCGAGTTCAACGCCAGGTGCCGCGAGTCGGTGACCCGCCACACCGACGCCTTCGAAGAGCTCACGACCCGCATGGGCTACTGGGCCGACCTCCAGGACCCGTACCGCACGATGGACCCGGAGTACATCGAGTCCGTCTGGTGGTCGCTGAAGGAGATCTTCGACAAGGGCCTGCTGGTCCAGGACCACCGCGTCGCCCCGTGGTGCCCGCGCTGCGGCACCGGCCTGTCCGACCACGAGCTGGCGCAGGGCTACGAGACGGTCGTCGACCCCTCCGTCTACGTCCGCTTCCCGCTCACCTCCGGCCCGCTGGCCGGCGAGGCCGCGCTCGTGGTGTGGACGACGACCCCCTGGACCCTGGTCTCCAACACCGCCGTCGCCGCGCACCCCGAGGTGACCTACGTCGTCGCCACCGACGGCGAGGAGAAGCTGGTCGTCGCCGAGCCGCTGCTCGCCAAGGCGCTCGGCGAGGGCTGGGAGGCCACCGGCCAGTCCTTCACCGGCGCCGAGATGGAGCGCTGGACGTACCAGCGCCCCTTCGAGCTGGTCGAGTTCCCCGAGCCGGCCCACTACGTGGTGAACGCCGACTACGTCACCACCGAGGACGGCACCGGTCTGGTCCACCAGTCCCCCGCCTTCGGTGAGGACGACCTCAAGGTCTGCCGCGCCTACGGCCTGCCCGTCGTCAACCCCGTCCGCCCCGACGGCACCTTCGAGGAGGACGTCCCCCTGGTCGGCGGCGTCTTCTTCAAGAAGGCCGACGAGAAGCTCACCGAGGACCTCGACGCGCGCGGCCTGCTCCTCCGGCACATCCCGTACGAGCACAGCTACCCGCACTGCTGGCGCTGCCACACCGCGCTGCTCTACTACGCGCAGCCGTCCTGGTACATCCGCACCACCGCCATCAAGGACCGGCTGCTCCAGGAGAACGAGAACACCAACTGGTTCCCGGACTCCGTCAAGCACGGCCGCTACGGCGACTGGCTGAACAACAACATCGACTGGGCGCTGTCCCGCAACCGCTACTGGGGCACCCCGCTGCCCATCTGGCGCTGCGAGGAGGACCACCTCACGGTCGTCGGCTCGCGCGCGGAGCTCACCGAGCTGACCGGCACCGACCAGTCGGGCCTCGACCCGCACCGTCCGTACATCGACGAGGTCACCTTCGCCTGCCGCCACGACGGCTGCGGGAAGACGGCCACGCGCGTGCCGGAGGTCATCGACGCCTGGTACGACTCCGGTTCGATGCCGTTCGCGCAGTGGGGCTACCCGTACAAGAACAAGGAACTGTTCGAGTCCCGCTACCCGGCACAGTTCATCTGCGAGGCCATCGACCAGACCCGCGGCTGGTTCTACACGCTGATGGCGGTCGGCACGCTGGTCTTCGACAAGTCCTCGTACGAGAACGTCGTCTGCCTCGGTCACATCCTCGCCGAGGACGGCCGCAAGATGTCCAAGCACCTGGGCAACATCCTCCAGCCGATCCCGCTGATGGACCAGCACGGCGCGGACGCGGTCCGCTGGTTCATGGCGGCCGGCGGTTCGCCGTGGGCGGCCCGCAGGGTGGGCCACGGCACCATCCAGGAGGTCGTCCGCAAGACGCTGCTGACGTACTGGAACACGGTCGCCTTCCAGGCCCTGTACGCCCGTACGTCGGACTGGGCGCCGAGCGGGGCCGACCCGGCCCCCGCCGACCGCCCCGTGCTCGACCGCTGGCTCCTGTCCGAACTGCACGCGCTCACCGACCAGGTGACCCGGGCGCTGGAGGGCTACGACACCCAGCGGGCCGGCAAGCTGCTGTCCGCGTTCGTCGACGACCTGTCCAACTGGTACGTGCGCCGCTCCCGCCGCCGCTTCTGGCAGGGCGACAAGGCCGCGCTGCGCACCCTGCACGAGGTCGTGGAGACGGTCACCCAGCTGATGGCCCCGCTGACCCCGTTCATCACCGAGCGGGTCTGGCAGGACCTGATCGTTCCGGTCACCCCGGGCGCGCCGGAGTCGGTGCACCTGTCCTCCTGGCCCGAGGCGGACCTGTCCGCGATCGACCCGGAGCTGTCGAAGCAAATGGTGCTGGTGCGCCGGCTCGTGGAGCTGGGCCGGGCCACCCGCGCGGAGTCGGGCGTGAAGACCCGCCAGCCGCTGAAGCGGGCGCTGATCGCGGCGTCCGGATTCGACCGCCTCGATCCCGCACTGCACACGCAGATCACGGAGGAGCTGAACGTCGAGTCGCTGGCGTCGCTGTCCGAGGTGGGCGGCTCGCTGGTGGACACCACCGCCAAGGCCAACTTCCGTGCGCTGGGCAAGCGGTTCGGCAAGCGCGTCCAGGACGTCGCCAAGGCGGTCGCGAACGCGGACGCCGCCGCGCTCTCCCTGGCGCTGCGCGAGGGCACGGCCTCGGTGGAGGTCGACGGTGAGACGATCGCCCTCGCCCCGGACGAGGTGATCATCACGGAGACCCCGCGCGAGGGCTGGTCGGTGGCGTCCGACGCCGGTGCCACGGTCGCCCTCGACCTGGAGATCACCGAGGAACTGCGCCGCGCGGGCCTGGCCCGTGACGCGATCCGGCTGATCCAGGAGGCCCGCAAGAACAGCGGCCTCGACGTGGCCGACCGGATCGCCCTGCGCTGGACGGCCACGGACGAGGCGACAACCGCCGCGCTGGCAGAACACGCCGGGTTGATCGCCGACGAGGTCCTGGCGACGGACTTCGCCCGGGGCGAGGCGGACGGCACCTACGGTTCCCCGTTCACGGACGAGACCCTGACCCTGACCTTCCGGCTGCGCAAGGCATAACGTCTCCGGGGGCGGGGGGGGGGGGGGGGGGGGGGGGGGAGGGGGGGGGGTGGGGGGGGGGGGGGGGGGGGGGGGGGGGGGGGGGGGGGGGGGGGGG